>CAWADQ010000049.1:0-78543 GCA_963780835.1 uncultured Actinomycetota bacterium
GGTCGTCGGACGACCGGGCACTGCTGCTCTCGACCTGGACGTCGGCCGGGTTCGCCGTGGTCGCCGTGGCCTGGGGTCTGCTCACGGGCTCACAGCTGATCGTGTTCGACGGGCTGTACTCGTTCGCCAGCGTGGCGCTGTCGCTGATGGCGGTCCTCGCGCTGCGCACGGCCCGGCGGGGCCCGGACGAGCGCTATCCCTGGGGTCGCGAGGTGTGGGAGCCGCTGACCGTCGTCGTGAAGGCGGCGGCGCTCGGCGGGCTGAGTGTGTACGCCCTGGTCGGCGGGGTGGGCGACGTCCTCGCCGGCGGACGCGAGGTGGAGGTCGGGCTGGCGGTCGTGTACGGCGTCGTGGCGACGCTCGTCGGGGTCGCCGTCACGGTCGTGCTGCGGCGGCGCGCCCGCGCCGGCGCGTCGGACCTGGTGCGCGGCGGAGGCCGCGGAGTGGACCGGCGACACGCTGCTGAGCGTCGGGGTGCTCGCGGGGTTCGTCGTGGCCGCCGTGCTGCAGCAGGCCGGGCGGGCGGACCTGGCCCGCTACGTCGACCCCGTCATGGTCGTCGTGGTCTGCGCGGCGTTCCTCCCCGTCCCCGCCCGGCTGATGATCAGCGGCTTCCGCGAGGTGCTGACGATGGCCGCACCGCCGGACGTGCAGGAGCCGGTCGTGGCGCTGGTGCGGGCGCTCGGCGCGGAGCACGGTTTCGCCGATGCCGTCGTGCGGACGTCCAAGGTCGGCGGGCGGCTCGACCTGGACGTCGTGTTCCTGGTCGGCGCCGACACGACGGTGCGGCAGTGCGACGCGGTCCGGGCCGAACTCGAACGACGGCTCACCGCCTCGGGGCACCACGTGTCGATGTCCGTGGGGTTCACCGCCGACCGGCGCTGGGTGTCGTAGCGGCGGTCGGGTAGGCAGTGCCGGTGCCTTCGTCACCGACGCTCCTCCTCGTCCTCGACCTGGCCGGGACGTTCGTGTTCGCCCTCGACGGCGGGCTGACCGCGCTGCGCGCGACGCGGCTCGACATCGTCGGGGTGGTGACCCTGGCCATGATCACCGCGCTCGGGGGCGGCATCCTGCGCGACCTCGTCATCGGCGCGGTACCACCGGCCACCTTCGACGACTGGCGCTATCTCACGGTCGCCGCGGCGGGCGGCCTGATCGCCTTCGCCCTCGCCGGCCTGCCGGATCGGCTGAACCTGCCGATCAACCTGCTCGACGCCGCGGGCCTGAGCCTGTTTGCGGTGACCGGGGCCAGCAAGGCCCTCGACTTCGGGCTCGGTCCCGGGCAGGCGATCATCCTCGGGGCGGTCACCGCCGTCGGCGGCGGCACGGTGCGGGACGTCCTGATCGGCCGGGTCCCGGCCGTCCTGCACAGCGGGCTGTACGCGATCCCCGCCCTGATCGGGGCCGCGATGACCGTCGCGGCCGGCCGACTCGGCCTGTACGGGCTGGTGGCCGCGCTGGTCGCCGCGAGCGTCTGCTTCCTCGTCCGTCTGCTCGGCATCGTGTTCGGTCTCGACGCGCCCCGGCCGCCTCGGGCGCGACCGAGCGGCTGACCGGTCAGCGCCTGGCGCGGGCGAGGATCAGGTCGAGAAGCCGAAGCGCCGCGCCTTTCATGGACTCCAGGCTCCGGGCGTCGACGCCGAACACCGGGATGTCAGCGTCGACGTTCGTGGCGGCACGGACATCCTCGAGCGGCAGGTTCTCGCGACCGTCGAACTGGTTGACGGCCACCACGAACGGCAGCCGGACCTTCTCGAAGTAGTCGATGGCCACGAAGCAGTCGGCGAGCCGGGAGGAGTCGACCATGACGATTCCGCCGAGGGCTCCGGTGCACAGCGTGGGCCACATGAAGCCGAAGCGCTCCTGGCCGGGGGTGCCGAAGAGATAGAGGACGAGGCTGTCGTCGACCGTGAGGCGGCCGAAGTCCATGGCGACGGTGGTCGCGGTCTTCCGGCTGCCCCGGGGCGCGATGTCGACGGCCGCGGACGGCGCGGTCATCGCCGCCTCGGTGACCACCGGTGGGATCTCGGACAGGGTGCCGATCGCCGTGGTCTTGCCGGCTCCGAACCCGCCACCGACGACGATCTTCACGGGTACCGGTGGTGGGCGGTCCGCGGTGTCGGGCGGACGCGCGAACATCTGCACGGAGGACGGCGAAGCGTCGTCAGTCATCGCCGTCTGATGCCGGAGTGGGCGTCGCCTGCGGAGAACCGTCCTGCTCGACGGGCTCCGAGGTCGAGCCGGGCAGTTGTTGCGGGAGCGGTGGGATGCTGTAGGTGCGTGCCGCGGACATTCCGGCCTGCATCGAGTGCAGCCGCCCTCGGACGCGTCCGGCGTCGGGCGCGACGTGCGGGCCGTCCTTCCGCTCGGGCCCGAGGTCCGGAAGCTGAGCGCCTCGGACCCGGCGCGGAACACCGGGGCGCACGAACTCCGGTGCGGCGACGGCCGCGGGCTCCGGTTCCCGCACACGAGCGTCGTCTCCGAGCGGAGGGAGCGGGTCGTCCCCACCGGAGGCGAGGGCCGGCCGGAAGGCCGCGGCGGCGACGAGGGCACTGACGGGACGGCGCGGCGCAGGCAGGTCGGACATCGGCACGAGCAGGCGCTCGGGAACCAACACCGTGGCGACGATCCCGCCACCGCCCCCGGCGGCGAGCGTCACGGTGATCCCGTGCCGGGCGGCGAGGCGCCCGACGACGTCCAGCCCGATCAGCTTCGTCACCGCCGCGCTCGACGCCGCGTCGCGGACCCGGCCGTTCGCCGCGTCGAGCTGAGCAGCCGTCATGCCGAATCCGTGATCGGCGATGTGGATGCGGTAGCCGCGGGCGTCGGGTGCTCCGGTGACGCCGACGCGGGTGTCGGGCGGGGAGAAGTGGGCACCGTTCTCCACGAGCTCGGCCACCAGGTGTGCCAGGTCAGCGACGACCGAGCCGCGCACCGCCGCCGGTTCGACGTCGGTGTCGACCCGCCTGTGGTCCTCGATCCCGGTCAGCGCGGCACGCAGTACGTCGGCCACCCCTGCCGACCGCGGCCAGGTCCGGTCGGGGAGCGCGCCGGTCAGCACCAGCATGCTCTCGGCGTGCCGGCGGGTCCGGGTGGCCGTGTGCTTGAGTCGCGACAGCTGCGTGAGCACGCTCGGGCTGCGCTCCGCGGTCTCCAGCTCGCTGATCTGGGTGACGAGCCGATCCACCAGGCCGTGGTTCCGCCGTGCGAGGTGGGTCGTGAGGTCGCGGGTCCGCCGGTGACGGTCGTGTTCCTGCATGGCGAGCGACACCGCAGCGGCGTTCAGAGACGTGACCGCCCCCGCCAGCGCGGTCACCTCACGGGGCCCCCGTGCGACGATCGGCTCGACGCCCGGTAGGGCGTCCGCCGCCGCACCCGCCTCGAGGGCGGCGCTCACGGCGGGCAGTGTCTCGGTCGCGACCCGGTCGACGTCGCGGCTCAACGCCCGGATCGGCTGCAGAAGACGCGCGGCCACGAGGGCCACCGCGGCGACCAGCACCAGCACCAACAGGACGGCCGACACGAGCTGCCAGGGCTCCCGTGCCATGTTCCCGATCAGCGCGCCGAGCAGCACCACCGCCGCGATGACGGCGGCCACCACGCCCGGGCCGAGCTGGTCGGCGATCCGCCGCGCAGTGCTCGATGTCTGCGCCCATGTCGTCTGCGCCCAAGCGGGCCGGAGGGAGGTGGGAGCCCTCATCGCGGTCCCACGTGCCCTCGGCGCAGCAACTCCGCCAGCTCCCAGGCCACAGGAGACGCAGTGCTCTCCGCTGACGGCGAGTGCTCGGCAGCCGGGGGGTGCTGGACTGCCGGCGGGTGCTCGGCGTCCGATCCGGACACGAGCCGGGCCACCGGGCCCAGGCCGGCCGGGTGATGGACGCGCACCGCGACGCCGGTCGGCCCGGCGCGTCACCGTGACGTCGAACGTCGGGTCGTCCAGCGCCAGCGGCAGCAACGCCCGCACGACCCGGCGCAACCGGGATCCGTCGAGAGCACCGATGTGTGTCGGCGGACGCGCCGCGACATCGGCGTCGAATGCGTCGAGCACTGCCGCCATGACCGAAAACCGCTCCGCCGCCGACTCACGTCGCTGCTGCGAAGTCGTGCCCCTACCGATCGTCACAGTCATGAATCAACCTTGTTCCGCCCCATGTGCCGATCGCTGTCCGCACCCGCTCGATGACGGTGAGTTCGCACCGCGTCCGGGAGGACCGGACACGGCCGGATCAATTGATCGGCACAACCCCTCTTGCAGGGAACAGACAACCATGACACCCGCGGTGACGTGCACCCGCCCCCCGCACGAGGGTCGACTCACACCCTCCGGTCGACTGGGCCGTGCACAGCGTGTTCGTCCGTCTGCGCACCTTCGCTCGTGAACATTTCTTCGTGAATGAGAATGACCTAACAGTCGTATTGTGAGATGCCGGGAGGGATGATAAGGGCGATTGCCGATCGCATTCGTCGATCACGGCGCCGCTATCCGCGGACCGGTGGCGTGGTCGTACCCTGCACCATGCGCCGTTGCTGGTGGGTCGTCATCCTTGCGGCGGTCGTGGCCGTCGCCGGCTGCGCGACCGGAACGACAGTGAGCAGTTCGGGCAGCACGGTCCCCACCGCGACGCCCGTCACGCCGGGCCCGGCGACGGCCGGACCCGGGCAAGCGACCGAAAGCCGCCAGGTCCACGGTGTCACGGGCGTGGAGCTCGCGTCGTTCGGAGAGCTGCAGATCGACCAGACGGGCACGGAGTCGCTCACGATCGAGGCCGCACCCGACGTCCTCCCGAAGCTCACGAGCGGGGTCTCCGGTGGCGTCCTGCGGCTGCGCCTGGCGCCGGGCACCACCATCAGGAGCACCACGCCGGTCGTCTACCACCTCACCGTCGCCAACCTGAACTCGATCGCCGTCGCAGGCGCAGGCGCGGTCACGGCCTCGAACCTCCAGGCCGACCGCCTCGCCGTCGACATCAGCGGTGCGGGTCGCATCACCCTGGCAGGCGCCGTCGACTCGCAGGTCGTCACCATCAGCGGCACCGGGAACTACGACGGCGAGAACCTGCAGAGTGCCAGCGCGGACGTCACCGTGGACGGGGCCGCCAAAGCGGTCGTCCGCGTCAGCACCCGCCTGAACGCCACGGTCGACGGGGTCGGCTCCGTCCAGTACATCGGCAGCCCCCAGGTCACTCGGAAGATCAACGGGGTCGGTTCGGTCAAACCGCGCTGACTGTCGCCCCCGCCCGTCACGAGCCGGGTCAGGCGCCGCGGAGCAGCGCCTCGAACGGCGTCGCGGTGGCGAACGGGTCGGCCGCCACGGCCGCCGGACGGCGGGCGACGAGGTCGGCGAGCTCGCCCCCGGCGCGCTCGATGCGCCGGACCAGGTCACGGTTCGTCGCGTCGCCCGCGCCCCAGTCCTGCGCCGCCGCGAACACCGCGGTCGGCACGACGATCGTGCGCAGGTAGGCGAACAGTGGCCGCAGCGCGTGCTCGAGCGCCAGGGAGTGCCGCGCGGTCCCGGCCGTCGCGCCCAGCAGTACGGGCTTGCCGCTCAGCGCGTCCTTGTCGACGACGTCGAAGAACGTCTTGAACAGGCCGCTGTAGGAGGCGGAGAAGATCGGCGTGACGGCGATCAGGCCGTCGGCGCCGACCACCGCGTCCAGCGCCGCCCGCAGGCTCGCGTTCGGGAACCCGGTGACGAGGTTGTCGGCCAGACCGCGAGCGTGCTCGCGCAGCTCGACGAACTCGACGGTCGCGTCGACACCCCGCTCACGCAGGGCCGCCACCGTCGCGCCGGCGAGCCGGTCGGCGAGCAGCCGGGTCGACGAGGGGACCGAGAGCCCGGCGCTGACGACGGCGAGGGTGCGGGTCGCCATCACACGTTCACCGCCTTTCCGGTGACGTCGTCGGCGGGCGCGTGAACGGTGACGTCGGCTGGACCACCGGCCGCCGCGACGAGCGAGGCGTGTGTCGGCGCGTCAGGCACGTGCGCGGGCTTCCGCGCGGCGAACTCCCGGCGCAGCACCGGCACGACCTCCTCGCCGAGGATGTCCAGCTGCTCCAGCACGGTCTTCAGCGGCAGCCCGGCGTGATCGACGAGGAACAACTGGCGCTGGTAGTCGCCGACGTAGTCGCGGAAGCCGAGCGTGCGCTCGATGACCTGCTGGGGGCTGCCCACGGTCAGCGGCGTCTCGCGGCTGAAGTCCTCCAGCGACGGGCCGTGCCCGTAGACCGGCGCATTGTCGAAGTACGGCCGGAACTCCCGGACGGCGTCCTGGCTGTTCCTCCGCATGAACACCTGCCCGCCCAGCCCCACGATCGCCTGGTCCGCGCTGCCGTGGCCGTAGTGCTCGAACCGGCGACGGTAGAACTCGACCATCCGCTGGGTGTGCTCCTTGGGCCAGAAGATGTGGTTGTGGAAGAAGCCGTCGCCGTAGTAGGCGGCCTGCTCGGCGATCTCCGGGCTGCGGATCGAGCCGTGCCAGACGAACGGCGGCACCCCGTCCAGCGGGCGCGGCGTCGAGGTGAAGCCCTGCAGCGGCGTGCGGAAGCTGCCCTCCCAGTCGACCACGTCCTCGCGCCAGAGGCGGCGCAGCAGCGCGTAGTTCTCGACGGCCAGGGGGATCCCGTCGCGGATGTCGTGGCCGAACCACGGGTAGACGGGACCGGTGTTGCCGCGGCCCAACATCAGGTCGACCCGACCGTCGGCCAGGTGCTGCAGCATCGCGTAGTCCTCGGCGATCTTCACCGGGTCGTTCGTGGTGATCAGCGTTGTCGCCGTCGAGAGCTGCAACCGCTCGGTCCGCGCCGCGACGTGGGCCAGGGTCGTGGTGGGCGAGGAGGAGAAGAACGGCGGGTTGTGGTGCTCGCCGAGGGCGAAGACGTCGAGGCCCACCTCCTCGACCTTCGCGGCGATCCGGAGGACCGCCTTGATCCGCTCGGCCTCGCTCGGCGCGCGACCGGTGGTGGGGTCGGTCGTGATGTCACTGACCGAGAAGACCCCGAACTGCATGACGACCTCCAGTAGTTGATAGGTCAACTAGTCTGTGGAACGTCCGGAGCGGTGAGGTATTCCCGCCGGTCGACGCGTCACCGTCCCGGTCGCGGAACGAGTGTGACGAGCAGGCCCGGGTGGTCGGTGCTGCCGCGCAGATCGATCCGTCGGGAGTCGTCGACGACGAACTCCGGCGTCGCCACGACGTGCTGTGGGCCGCCGTCGTCGACGAGCGCGGAGCCGGCGGGGAGGCACGCCTTGAGGTCCGGGCTGTCGCCGTTCCCGAGGTTCAGGTCGCCGCCGAGCACCACCGGCACCGCCCCGTCCCGCGCGCGCATCCCGGCGACGACCGTGCCGAACAGGTACCGGCACTGGGCACCCGCGACCTCCCTCGTGGTGTACGCCAGGTGCGTGGTGCAGACCGCCACCTCCGGGGTGGCCGCGACGTCCCGGCAGAGCCACGCACGTTGCTCCGGGTCGTCCTCGTCCTGGGCCGGGTAGATCCCGCCCCCGGCGGAGGATCCGGGCACCGGCGGCCACCGCGACACGAGGCCGATGCCGTACTGGTCGCCGTTGCGGCAGCGGTACGGCTCCCCGTTCCGCCCGTCGCGCGCGGGCTGGAACGCGGAGGAGACCCCGCCCCCGGGGACGACCTCCGCGAGCGCCCGCTCGAGGACCGCCACGTCGTCCCGGCAGACCTCGTTCAGGGTGACCAGGTCGGGTCTCCCGGAGCGGATCGCCGCGGCGGCCACGGCGGTCGACCGGCCGGTGAAGCAGCCGGCGATCCCGCTGTTGCAGAGGTTCAGCTGAAGAACCCGCACCGGCGCCGCACCAGCCGGGCGCGACGCGCTCGGCTGCTCGGTGGCGACCGACCCGGCCGTCGTCGCGCACGCGGCCAGGCACGCGGCCAGGCAGACGACGACCACCCACGGCCTCCCCGGCCCGTTCAACACGGTGGGTCTACTCGACGGCGAAGCGCTCGTCGTAGGGCGTGCGACGCACGCGGACCGCGCTGAGCGCCGCACCCGCGACGAGGCTGCCGATCGCGAGGCCGATCACGAGATGGACCACCGACTCGGCCAGGGCGATCGCCAGTGATCTGCCGGACAGGAGCGGCAGCACCACGGCGACGGTGGTGAGCAGACCGACGATCCAGGCGAAGTACGACAGCGGCCGGGGCGTCGCCAGGAGCAGCAGGTGCACCAGTCCGGTCGCCGCGAGCGCGGCCGCGGCGGAGATCACGCAGAGCATCACGGTGTCGCCGTCCTCGAACGCCGCGGCCTCCTTGGGCGCGAGCAGCGCGATCTGCAGGACCGCCCGGACGATCAACACGCCGACGAGCGCGATCAACGCGGCGACGACCGCCGTCGCGATCCCACCGGCCCAGAGCCGGTTGGCGTCGACCGGCGAAGGATCCGGTGCGCTGTGCAGCGGCCCGCCGGATCGTGCGCCGTACTCGTTGTGAGCGGTCATGACGGTCTCCCCCGCACCCCGCGCGGCGCAGCGTCCGCTGCTGATCATCTGCATGGTGCCCGACACCTGTTGTCCCGTCCAGGGACGCCGGTCCAGCACACGTTCATGGACACCGCACTGGCGATATCGGTGGTTGCGCGAGAAGCTGATCACCGGCAATCGGCGGGGGGACGGCGATGACCGAGCGGATGGTCGACAGCGGAACGTCCGGGGGGCGCGGCGGCCACGACTCCGGCCCGGGAGACGGCGAGCAGCAGGGGACGACACCCGCACGGGCGCCGAAGCCTGCTGCGGCGGCCACCGCGCCTGCGACACGCGCAGCACCGGCCACAGCGCCCCGCCCGGAGGCACAGCCGGCGCCGGTCACGGATGTCCCGTTCGAGGTGTGGGCCTCACGGTTCACCGGCGCACTGCCCGGCGCACTGCGACGCGTGCCGTTCACCGCCTCGGTGGTGCTCGTGACCCTGGTGGTGGGCCTCGTCGGCCGCACCGTGTGGACCCCCATCTGGCAGAAGGCGTGGTTCCACCAGGTCGCCTACGGATTGCCGGGGCTGCGCGAGGGAAAGATCTGGACGCTGCTGACCGGCTGGTTCTTCTACCTGACCCCCGGCCAGTACCTCAGCGGCCTGATCATGTTCGCACTCGTCGTGGGGGCCTGCGAGATGCGGCTGGGCAGCCGCGCCGTCGCGATCGCGGCCATCGCCGGTGAGATCGGTGGGATCCTGCTGGCCTCGTTGCTGGTCTGGGCCCTCTCGGCGACCTCGTGGCCGTGGGCGGTGGCCCTCACACAGGTGCGCGATGTCGGCTTCACCACCGGCGCGCTCACCGTCCTCGCCGTGACGACCGCGGCGTTGCGCTCGCCCTGGCGTCTGCGGGTGCGGGCGGCGCTGTGGTTCTACGTCACCGTCGCGTTGTTTTTCGAGGGCACGTTGTCCGACGTCGCCCACGCGATTGCGGTCGCCATCGGGTTCCTCGTCGGGCAGCGGTTGTTCGGCGTGGAACCGGGATTCGGGCCGCGCACGCGCCGCGAGACCCGCATGCTCGCCTTCGGTGGCCTGCTCGCGATCGGCCTGACCGAGCTCGTCGTGCTGCTCTTCCCCGGGCGGGGCCCGTTCGGCTCGGTGGCCGGGTTGGCCGGGCCGACGGCGGACGTCGTCCTCGACCTGGCGATCATCGTCGTGGTGGCCAACGCGCTGCGGCTGGGCAAGAGATGGGCCTGGTGGCTCACCGTCGGGTACGGCCTGCTGAACGTCGCCACCGGCGTACTGGCCCTCGTCCTCGTCTTCTCCGGTCGGCTGCCCCACGGTGCGCCCATCGCGCTCGGTGGCGCGTTGCTCTGGATCGGCGAGATCGGCCTGCTCGTCTTCAACCGGGGGGCGTTCCGGGTCCCGCTGCGTCGTCGCATCAAGGGCGGGGTCGCGGCGACGGAGGGCGACAGCATGGCCCGGTCCCGCGCCCTGCTCATGGCTGTCGGCGGCTCGACCATGTCGTGGATGACGACATGGCCGGAGATGCGCTACTGCTTCATGACCGACGGCCGCGGCTACGTCGGCTACGAGCGGCACGCCGGGGTCGCGCTCGCCCTCTCCGATCCGGTGGTGCCCGAGGGCACGGTCGCCGACGCCGTGGCGGAGTTCACCAGGCGGGCCGAGCAGGGCGGGCTCACACCGTGCCTGTTCTCGGTGACCGACGCCGCCGCCGACGCCGCGCGGACGGCGGGCTGGCGGACCGTCCAGATCGCCGAGGACACGATCATCGACCTGCCGCGTCTCGCCTTCAAGGGCAAGAAGTGGCAGGACGTGCGGTCCGCCCTGAACAAGGCCAAGCGCGAATCGATCACGTTCCGGATGACGACCCTCGCCGAGGAGCCCTTCGCGATCCTCGCCCAGGTGCGCGCGATCTCCGAGCAGTGGGTCGGCGAGAAGGGGTTGCCGGAGATGGGCTTCACCCTCGGCGGTGTCGACGAGGCCCTCGACCCGGCGGTCAAGGTAGGTCTGGCGATCGACACCACGGGCAGCATCCACGGGGTGACGTCGTGGCTGCCGGTGTACGCCGCGGGCGGGCAGGTGCGGGGATGGACCCTCGACGTGATGCGTCGCCGTGACGACGGCTTCCGGTCCGTCATGGAGTTCATGATCGCGTCGGCCTGCCTGACCTTCCAGCAGGACGGGGCGGCGTTCGTCTCCCTGTCCGGTGCACCCCTGGCACGCAGCGAGCAGTCCGGCGAGGAGCTGGACCGCACGGACCGCCTGCTGGACAAGCTCGGCGCCTCGCTGGAGCCCTTCTACGGCTTCCGCTCGCTGCACGCCTTCAAGGCCAAGTTCGCGCCCCGGTACGAGCCCATCCATCTCGCCTTCCGCGACGAGGCGGACCTGCCCCGCATCGGCGTGGCTCTCACCAGGGCCTACCTGCCCGACGCGACCCCTCGCCAGCTGCTCGCGGCCGGACTGTCGGCCCACGGCGAGCAGGCCGACGCGGGTGCGCGGTGACCGGCTCCGATGCGCGGCAAACCGACCGAATCGGATCTTGCCGGGTGATGTCCCTTCGATTACGGTGTGATCAGCACGACGAGGGGGATGCGCACTTGGGGCGCCCCGCCAGGTTCAATTCCTGGGTCCTCCACCACACCGTGAGCCCGGCGGCCCGGTAGATCCATGGCTGACATCTCGGTGATCGACGGGTCGGTTCCCGTCGTCGTCCTGATCGTCGGGGTGATCGCCCTGGTGATCCTGCTGGCCCGGCGCGGGCGCGCCGCGCTCGTCACCGTCGCGATCGCCGCCGGGGTCGCCCTCGTGACGCTGCTCGGTCTCAACTGGCTGCTGACCCGTGGGCTGAGCCTGTTCCCCGAGACGCTCCCCACCGTGGTGACACTCTGGATCTCCCTCGGCACCGCCGCCGTCGTGCTGGCCGTCGGCAACCTCGTGGGAACGACGGTCGGGCGGAAGGTCCTGGCCGTCGGCAGCGGCCTCGCCGTCCTGCTCGCTGCCGGATCCCAGATCAACGTCTACTTCGCCGAGTACCCGACGCTGGGCGCGCTCGCGGGTGCCGACGGCGACGTCAGCCCGTTGACAGGCACCGAGCAGCGGCCCTCGGCGAGCGTCGCGACGCCGGTCGTGGACCGCTGGACCGGCCCGGCGACCGGCACGAGCCAGGTCCTGACGGCGCCCGTACCCGGGACCGTGTCCGGCTTCACCGCCCGCAACGCCTACGTCTACCTACCCGCGGCGTACTCGAGCCCGCAGGCGCCGCTGCTCCCCGTCCTGGTCCTGGTGTCGGGACAGCCCGGCGCCCCGCAGGACTGGATCGTGTCCGGCCGGCTGCAGACCCAGCTGGACCAGTTCGCCGCGGCGAACGGCGGCCTCGCCCCGGTGACGGTCGTCGTGGACCCGAACGGCCCGAACGACACCATCACGATGTGCATGGACTCCGACATCGCCCGCGCCGACACCTACCTCTCGCAGGACGTGCCCAACTGGATCACCGCCGAGCTCGGCGTCGACGCGAACCACGCGCACTGGGCGTTCGGCGGCTTCTCCTACGGCGGCACCTGCGCCATCCAGATGGCGACCCGGCACACGCAGCTCTACCCGTCGTTCATCGACATCTCGGGCGAGCGCGAGCCGGCCATCAACGCGGTCCGGACCCAGACCATCCAGGCGGCCTTCGGGGGCGACACCGCGGCGTTCGACGCGCTCACGCCGCTGACGCTGCTCAGCCAGCACCGGTACCCCGACGTCTGGGGCTTCTTCGCCGTCGGCGCCGACGACGGGGAGTTCCTCCCCGCCATGACCGAGGTGTCCGCGGCCGCGCAGAAGGCGGGCATGACCGTGCACACCCAGACGGTGCCCGGGCAGGGACACTCCTGGGCGGTGCCCGAGGCGGTCATCCTGCCGGCGCTGGAGTGGCTCGGACCCCGTCTCGGGCTCACGCGCGCCTCGTCGTCCTGAGCGACGGGCGGCGGCTCAGGCCTGCGCCGCCGCGCGGGCCTCGTGTGAGCGGTTCCGTTGGACGTCCATCAGGTCGTCGTACTCGGCCTGCCAGGTCGAGCTCAGTGCCAGCCCCATTCGGCCCGCCTCCTCGACGCACAGCTCGACGGGCATGCCGAACCGGTCGTGCAGCTCGAAGACGTCCTGTCCGGTCAGGGCTGCACCGGCCCTGGCGCGGCGGCGCATCTGGCCGAGGCCCTTGCGCAGGGTGCGCGCGAAGGTGCGCTCCTCCTTGCTCAGCACCGCGATGATGTGGTCGCCGTGGTCGCCGATCTCGGGATAGACGTCCGCGTAGATCTCGGCGACGACCGGGACGAGCTTCTCCGCGAGGCCACCGGTGAGCTCCAGCTCGAGCGCGTAGCGCAGCGCCCGGCGGACGAGCCGACGCATCACGTACGCCTGAGCCTTGTTGCCGGGGAGCACGCCGTCGGCAGCCAGGAGCGCCGCTCCGCGCATGTGGTCGGTGACGACCCGCATCGCGGTCGTCGCGTCGTCGTAGGTCTTGCCGGACAACGACTCCAGCGCCTGCACGATCGGCCACAGCCGGTCGATCCGGTACACGTCCGGGCTGTCGATCGAGGCGGCCGCGATGCGTTCGAGGCCGCCGCCGAAGTCGACGTTGTGGCGGGGCAGCTTGACGAAGCCGTCCGCGGTCTTGCGGTACTCCATGAACACCGAGTTGCCGATCTCGAGGTACTGGCCGCCGTCGGAGTTCTGGTGCGGGAACCGGCCGAACCGGGGGTCGTGCGACACCTGCGGGAAGTGGAAGAACACCTCGGAGTCCGGGCCGCCGGGGTCGCCGACCGGCATCTCGTCCGGGCCGCCGAAGCGGCTCCACCAGTTCTTGTGACCGTAGAAGGCGATGCGCGCACCCTGGTTGCCGACCTCGTTGCCGTGCTCCTCGGTGCCGAGGTCCACGCGCTCGTGGCTGATCCCGGCCTCGCGGAACAGGTCGGTCCAGATGTCGGCGCTCTCCTCGTCGCGCGGGATGCCGTGCTCGGGGTCGCCCATGAACACGCTGACGTAGATCCGCTCGGGGGGCAGGCCGACCCGGTCGGTCAGGAACCGCCACAGCATCGGGATCTGCACGGACTTCGAGTAGTCGCCGAGGCTCCAGTTCCCCAGCATCTCGAAGAAGGTGGTGTGCCGGTTGTCCCCCACGTCGTTCATGTCCTGTGCGCGCAGGCACGGCTGGACGTCGCCGAGCCGGGCGCCCGACGGGTGCTCCGCGCCGAGCAGGTACTTCAGCAGCGGCTGCATCCCGCTGCCGGTGAACAGCGTCGTGGGATCGTCGCGGAGCACGAGCGGGGCGCGCGGGATGATGACGTGGCCGTGCGCGACCAGCATGTCGAGGTAGGCCCGCCGGATCTCCCTTGCCTGCATCCCGCGAAGCCTGCCAAAGATCACGGGGCGGTGGAACTCCCCGATCAACGAAAACCCGAGTGCGGTGGCCACGAACGTTGCCGGGGTGATCGCGGGATCCAGGCGGATGCATCGCAAGGCGGAGGAGCCGCCGATACCGGGGTATCGGCGGCGACGACAACGCCGCGAGGCGCCGCCTGGGCCCGCGAGGACCCGGTGAACGTTTGCGGCCACCGCACTAGTGATCGCGGCCGGGTCATCGGCCGATCGCGTCGGCGACGGCCCGGGCCAGCAGCGCCCGTCCCCGGGGCCCGGGATGCACGCCGTCCGGGCCGAGCGTGCCCGGGTTGGCCGCGACCAGCGCGGCCCAGTCCACGAACGCCACCTGCGGGGCACGTGCGGCGGCGGCGCGGAGCACGGCGTTGTTCCCTCAGGGTGAAGAACACCTCGACCCCGAGGAAGCCGCCGCTCGCCCACGCCAGGTCGAGGTGGTAGGCGAGCACGGCCAGTACCGCCAGACCGCGCAGGCCGTCCAGCCCGGGGGCGTACGGAACCCCGGGCCCGCGCGTCCACGCGGTCCGTGTCGGTTCGGCACGCACCCCCTCGGCCGTCACCGCACCCCCTCGCCCCGATGGGAAAGATCGCACGATCGAGTGGCGGCCCGCCACACCGTCGAACGCATGCCCGGAGCGTGTCCGGCAGCCGCGCCGAACCGCCCGCGCCGACCCCCGGCAGCCGCCATGATGAGGAGCGCCGATCCGGCTCCGAGCGCGGAACCGCGGTCGTCGGACGGCCGGAGCGGCGGAGGTGTGATGACTGTCGAGAGCCTGCGGGTCGAGGTGGCGGAGCAGGCCCGCGCGGTGGCGGCGGCCTGGTCACCGGTGGGCGCCCCGGCGAGCTGGTGGCTGACCGCGGAGACGTTCACCGCGATCGCCGAGGAGCCGGTGCTGCTCGACCTGGCCGTCGAGGTGCCGACCGCGCGGCTCCCGCCGCTGCTGCTCAGCGCGGCGATCACCCGGCTGGTCACGGAGCTGCGGCCGGAGCCGCTGGCGGGCTACTACCCGCGTCCGGGTGGCCCGCAGCCACCGCGCGACGACCGGTTCCGGCCTGCGCTGTGCGCCTTCGCGACGGCCGAGCGGGAGGCGTTGCGCCGGCTGTGTGCCGAGCACCGCTACCAGATGACCGAGGTTGGGCGGTGCCTGGACGTGCTGCCCGCGCTGGCGCTCGTGAGCGCCGGTGACCCGCGCCCGCTGGCGCTGGTCGACCTCGGCACGGGCGCCGGGCTGGGGCTGCACCTCGACCGGTACCGGTACGACTACGCGCTGCCCGACGGCGGGCACCTCCTCGCCGGGGCGGCCTCCTCGACGGTCTCGCTGAGCTGCGACGTCCGGGCGGGGCGCCCGCCCGTCGGCCCGCACCAGCCGTCGATCGGCTCCCGGGTCGGCGTGGACAGCGAGCCACTGGACCTGACCGACCCCGCCACCGCGGCCTGGCTGGCGGCGTGCGTACCGCCGGAGACGAGCGCGGTCACGCGCTTCGCCGCCGCCGCCGCGGTGGCCGGCGCCCACCCGGTCCGGATGGTCCGCGGGGACGTCGTCGACGTGCTGCCGCGTGTCGTCGCCGAGCTGCCCCGGGACGAGCTCCTCTGCCTGGTCGACACCTACGTGCACGTGTTCCTGCCGCCGCCCGAGCTGGCCCGGTTCGTCGCCGTCGTCGACGAGATCGGGCGCGAGCGCGACCTCGACTGGATCTCGATCGACCCGCTGGTGCCGCTGGGCCCGCACGCCACGGGCACCGTGCAGGACCTGCCGGTCCCGCAGGCGTGGATCACCGACAACCGCGAGGGCGGGGTGTTCGGTGTGATCGGCCGCGTGAGCATCCGCGCGGGACGCAGGACCGGGACGCTGTTGGGCCGCGCGCACCCTGGTGCGGTGTGGCTCGAGTGGACCGGGTAGCCGCCGTCACGCCGCCCGCACCTGGAGCGGGAGGCGGGCCACCGCCACCATCGTCCACGGATTGCGGTGCTCGACCTGCTCGCCGGGGGCCACCTCGATGTCCCGGAAGCGCTCCAGCAGCATCCGCAGCACGACCCGCGCCTCCAGCCGGGCGAGCGGCGCACCGAGGCAGAAGTGGATGCCGTGCCCGAAGGTCAGGTGCGGGTTGGGGACGCGGTGGATGTCGAACCGGTCCGGGTCGGCGAACACCCGCTCGTCCCGGTTGGCCGCGGCCAGCCAGGGCAGCAGGATCTGGCCCGCGGGGATCGGCACGCCGCCCACCTCGGTGTCGAGCCGGGTGAGCCGCCCGACGCGCGGGAACGGGGTGCGCAGCCGGAGCACCTCCTCGATCGCCGCCGGGAGCAGCATCGGGTCGGCCCGGATCTCGGCGACGGCGTCGGGGTGCTCGTCGAAGCAGACCACGCTGTTGCCCAGCGTCGCGGTGGTCGTGATGTGACCTGCGAGCAGCAGCAGCCCGACGAACCCGATGATCTCCTCGTCGGCCAGCCGCTCCCCGTCCACCTCGGCCCGGACCAGCCTGCTCGTCAGGTCGGTGCCGGGGTCGGCCCGCCGGGACCGGATGTACTCCAGGAAGTAGGCGTTCATCTCCCGCATCGTCGGCGCGACCGCAGCCACCGCCTGCTGGCTCGCCTCCTCCATGGCCTGGTCCGGATCGACCTCCTGGGCGAGCAGCACGTCCGCCCATGACCGGAAGAGCTCCTGGTCCGAGGTGGGGATGCCGAGCAGCTCGGCGATCACGATCACCGGGAGCGGGTAGGCGAGCGCGTCGATCAGGTCGAACCGGTCGCCGACCTGGTCCAGCAGCTCGGTGGTCAGCTCAGCGATCCGCGGCTCGAGCCCGGCCACCACCTTCGGCGTGAACGCCTGGCTGACCAGGGTCCGGAGCTTGCGGTGCTGTGGCGGGTCCATCTGCACGAAGTTGCCGCGCTGGAACAGCGCGAAGTCGTCCTGGGCGGGCTGCAGCACACGGAGATCGGAGGAGAACACCGCGGGGTCGGACAGCACGGCGTTCGTCTCCGGGTGGCCCAGGACGTACCAGCACCGCGACTTCTCGTCGAAGTGGACCTGTCCGAGCCGGCGGTTCTCTTCCAACCACGCCAGGAAGGCGTCGAAGGTGGGTCGCGTGGTCGTCATCGACACTCGCTCCTCTCGGCTATTCCTCGTCGGTGTCGGGCGGAGCCGTGGCCTTGTGCTGGCGCAGCGTTCCGATGCCCTGGCTGCAGAGCCGGCGGAACTTCGCGGCGTCCGGCCCGAACGTCCTGTTCCAGAACGCTATGCCGGTGGGCTTCAACGTACCGCCGTCCTCGGCACCGACCTCGACGATGACCCACTCGCCTCGGGGCTCCTCGTCGTAGTAGTAGTGGGCGAGCATGTCCCGGGCCACGGGAGGCGCGCCGTAGTAGCCCCACTTCTGGTTCACCTTGTCCAGCTCGTCGAGCGCGGCATCCTGTTGGGACGTGCCGAGCTTGGCGAACACCGCCTTCGAGTCCGGCATGCGGCCGCCCGCCTGCGACCGCGACATCGGCTTGCACCCCTCGCCGAGACCGCGCTTCGGTTGCCTGCCCTTGTCGCCCGGCCGGGTCAAGCTCGTGATCAACGCCTCTTCGAAGGGCGCGCTGACCTGACAGGACACCAGCGAGAGGCCGGTGGGCCCGTACTTGTCACGCCACGCGACGAACGCCTTGTCGTTCGCGAACAGCGCCTCGATGTCGCTCTTCTCGTAGAACACGGCGTTCTTCTGCCAGTTCGGTGGCGCCTGCGCGCCGAGCCGGTCTTCGGAGCCGTGGATGGCGAGCACCAGGGTCCACCCGTCGGCGTCCGCGGTCGTCATCACCTGGTTCTTGAACGCGGCGAGGTCCGCGACGAGCCGTCCGCCGAGGCCGATCGACTTGTCCCGGACGACCCACAGCTGCTGCTCGCCACCGCCGACCTTCAGCGGCGGCTTCTGGCCGCGCTTGGTGTCACGCTGGACGATGAGGTCGGCGACGGCCCGGTTGCCGACCTCGCGTTGCAGGTGCCCGACCGCGTCGGCATCGAGGGCGTGCGGGGGGCTCGGCGCCCGCCGGGGCGGCGGCGACACGCCCGGGCGGGGTGGCCGTCGGCCCGGGACGTCCGGGCCCACCAGGAGTTCCTGCCGTCCCACCCGGCGATTATGCGCCGGGACGGTGTCAGGCTCGCTGCCCGATCGGGCAGTCGGGCGGGCACCCCGGTGCTGTCAGGCCGTCACCTGCGGGACGGGTCCCAGCAGTGCGACGCCGTGGCGGGCGGCGATCGTGAGGACCGCCGCCATGCTCGGGTGGCCGTCGGCGGCCAGCGCGGCGGCGGCGCGGCAGAAGTTCTCCATGGGCGCGCCGGGCGCGTGCACGACGAAGGCGACGGCGTCGGCGGAGGACTCGTTGCGGACCGTGTGGGGCGTGCCGCCGGCGAGCGGCACGACGTCGCCGGCCGTGGCGACCGTCCGCTGCACCGGACCGGCCGGGTCGCCGACGTAGAAGGTGAACTCGCCCTCGAGCACGTGGTAGACCTCGCCCGGGTCGTGCCGGTGCATGACCGGCGGGCCACCCCCCGGCGGCATGCGCAGCCCGACGGCGAACAGGGCGCCGTCGGTCTGCGCGCAGGTGGCGAGGACGGTGATCTCGTCGCCGCCGAGGCGGAGCCGTTCCACCGTGCCAGAATCGACAGGTTGCATGTCCATATTCCCGGAAAGTAGACAGGTAGCATGTCGATGTCAAGGCGGATCCCGGTCCTGGCCGGCCGCGAGCGCCCCGCCAACCTCGCCGTCCTCATGCGCGAGGCGTTCGTGGCGATCAACGACCTGGTCATCGCCCGGCTCGCCGAACGGGGGCACGGGGACGTGCGCCCCGCCCACGCGGCGGTGTTCCAGTACCTGGACGACACCGGGACGACGGTGAGCGTGCTCGCCGACCGTGCGCAGATGACCAAGCAGGCCATGGCCGAACTCGTCCGCCACCTGGAGGAGCGCGGCTACCTCGTTCGCGTCCCCGACCCGACCGACAAACGGGCCAAGCTCGTCCTGCCCACCGACCGCGGGCGCGACGTCATCGCGGTCGCGCAGGCCCTCGTGCCCGAGGTGGAGGGGATGGTGACCGAACTCCTGGGTGCCGACCGTGTGCTCGCCCTCCGCGCCGACCTCGACACCATCCGGAACGCGATCTCCGCCTACCCGGGGACGGGCCGCGATGGCCGACCGAATTGGCCTGGTGGAGCATCCGCCACATGAGCATCGTGACGGCGAACCTCGCCATCTCCCTCGATGGATTCACCGCGGGACCCGACCAGAGTCTCGAGCATCCGTTCGGCACCGGCGCCGACGCGCTCACCACATGGATGTTCGAGACCGATCAGCCGGGCCGGGAGGCCGACAAGCAACTCCTCGCCGACCTGCACGCGAACACGGGCGCGCACATCATGGGCAGGAACATGTTCGCGCCGGGCCGCGGTGCGTGGGACCCGGACTGGACGGGGTGGTGGGGGCCCGAGCCGCCCTACCACGCACCGGTGTTCGTGCTCACTCACCACGAGCGACCTCCCCTGCCGATGCAGGGCGGCACGACGTTCACCTTCGTCGTCGACGGCATCGAGTCGGCGCTGGACCAGGCACGACAGGCCGCCGGTGGCAAGCCCATCGAGATCGCGGGCGGCGCGGCCGCCGTCCGCCAGTTCCTCGCGGCCGGCCTGCTCGACGAGCTGGTGCTGCACCTCGTCCCTGCGGTGCTCGGCGCCGGCGAGCGCCTGCTCGACGGCCTGAGCGGGCTGGCGATGACACCGGTGGAGGTGATCGCGTCGCCCACCGTCACGCACCTCCGGTACCGGATCTCGTCCTGAGGGTCAGCCCGTCCGGCGCCGTCCGGTCATCGGCTCCCTCCAGATGCCGTTCTTGGTCGGCACGAGGCCGAGGGCCCGTGGGCGGGCACAGCGCTCCCCGGTGCGGTGGGCGTCGAAGAGGGCAATCGAGTCGAACGTGACGTGGCAACTCCAACAATGCGCCCGGTCGTCCCCCGCCCAGTCGGCGGCGCACCCTCCACAGGTGATGTGGAACAGGTGCAGGTCGTCGGCCACCCCCGCAGGGTAGGCGCCGGCACCGACAAGACCGGTCCGCGGCGCCGCGGGCGCCTCTTCGGGACGACCGCGGTCTCCCCCGGCGGCCGGTGCCGGAGCAGGCCGACCGGCAGATCACCGTCCTGGCGGGGCCAACCGGTAGACCGCGCCCGCCGCATCGTCGGTGACGTACACGGCGCCGTCGGGCCCGGCCACCGCGGCCACCGGGCGACCCCACCGGGAGCCGTCCGCGGCCTGGAACCCGCCGACCAGGGTCTGCTGGGGGCCCAGCCCGCCGTTCTGCCAGGCGAAGAACGACACCTCCGGCGCGCGGGGCGGCGACGCGTTCCACGAGCCGTGGACGCCCACCAGCGCGCCCCGCGCCCAGGTGTCGGGCAGCCCGCCGTCGACGAAGGACAGGCCCAGCGGTGCGGAGTGCCCGCCGAGGGCCTGCTCGACCGGCGGAAGGGCCGCGCAGTCCAGCGCGCGGCCGTCGGGGTTGGTCTGCACGTCGACGGCGAACGGCACGTCCGACAGCTCCTGGGCCGATCCGGCGAGCCCGGGCTCCACGTCGGCGTCCGGGTTGCAGTACGGCCAGCCCAGGTTCCGGCCCGGGGTGAGCCGGGCGAGCGGCTCGACGGGGTGGTCACGCACGTACTCGGGGATCACCTGCCCCTGCGACGAGTCGACGGCGCCGCCGTACGGCCGGTCGAACGGGTACTGGATGTTGTCCCGGTTGTTCACCGCCGTCCACACCGCACCGTCCGGGGCCACCGCGAGGCCCGTGCCGTTGCGCACCCCCACCGCATACGGCTCGGGCGCGCCACCGCCCGGCGGGACCCGCAGGATGGACGCCCGGGGCGGGGTCGCGGTGAGGTCGTCGTCGGAGATGTTGCCGGTCGACCCGACCGACACGTAGACGGCACCGTCGGGACCGACGGCCACGCTCTTGAGCGCGTGCGCGTATTGGCCCCTCAGCTCCGGGCTCTTCGCGTCCGGCAGCCCCGTGACGACGGGCCGCAGGTCGGTCGCGGCTCCACCGGCGTAGGAGTAGGCGTCCACCCGGTCGCTCTGCGCGACGTACAGGGTGGTTCCGGCGAAGGCGAGACCGTGCGGCTGGTTCAGCCCGTCCAGCAGCACCGACCCGGTCGCCGTGCCCCGGCCGTCCGGCGTCAGCCGCACGACCGAACCGTCTTTCGGCACCGACACCAGCAGCGTGCCGTCCGGCGCCCAGGCGGCGAGCCGCGCCGAGGGCACGCGGGCGAACACCGACATCGTCCAGCCGGGCGGCACGAGCACCTGACGGGGCACGTTCAGCGGCGCGGCGGCCAGCCCCGCGGGGACGGTCACCGTCACCGGGGCCAGATCCTGGGGAGCGGCGGCCGACGGCGCCCCGGACGACCCGGGGCCCGACGTCCCCCCGGCGCAGGCGGCGAGCAGGACCGCGACCGCGGCCAGCATCGGGACGATGCGTCGCGACGTCATGTCAGTCCTCCAGGTGACGGGGCTCCCCCATTCTTTCCGGCCGCGCGCAGGTGGCCCGCGCAGGGCTGTCGAGCGCCGACCCAGGGACGCGAGCCGAGTCAGCCGGTGCGGGGACGGCTCGGGTCGCGGGGCGGGCGGCGCTGCGCTCGACGCACGACCGCGAGCCCCACCGCCGCCAGCGCGAGGACGACCGGCAGGACCCCGAACGCGGCCGTCAGCGACGTCGCGTCCGCGAGCGTCCCGACCGTGAGGGGCGCGATCAGCACTGCGAACGACGTCATCAACACCGCCCGTCCGCTCGCCAACGCCGACCGCTCCGGCGCGAGCCCGACCGCCACGGAAAGCCCCAGCGGGAACAGGTTGCCGAGGCCGAGCCCGAGCAGGGACAGGCCGACCAGCGCCTGGACGGGCCCCGTCGACGGCCACAGGACCGCGAACCCCACGGCTGTCACGGCGAGCGCGAGCGCGAGCAACCGCGCCGGATCGTGCCGCCGGGCCAGCCAGCTGCCGAGGGTCCGCCCGACCACCACACCACCGAAGTAGCCGCCCATCAACGCGACCGCGGTGTCCGGCGACACGTCGGCGGCGTCCTCGACGAAGCTCGCGCCCCATGCGGTGACGCACCATTCGGCCGCGACCATGCAGAACAGCATCGTGGCCGCGATCCAGAACACCCCGGGAAGCCGACCCTGCGCCGCACGCGACGGCCGCGGCGCGTCGATCGCCAGCCGCCGGCTGCCCCACCATGTGAACGCCGGGACCACCAGCGAGACGAGCAGCGCAGCTCGCCAGCCCGCGTCCACCGCGGCCGCCAGCGACAGCACGCCGATCAGCACCACGTACGCGACGCTGGCCGCCACGTTGGCCTCGGTCAGAGCGACGGCCCGGAGTGCGCCGTGGCGGTCGGCGAGCGCCGCCTGGATCGTCACCAGCAGCAGCCCGCCGCCGACACCCATGACCAGCACCGAGCCGATGGTCACCGCGGCGACGCGCCCCGCCGTCAACCCGACCGCCCCCGCGCCCATCAGCACGGCCGCCGACCAGAACAGCCTGCGCCGCCCGAGCGTGCGCTCGAGCCGCGCGGCGGCGACGCCCGCGACCATGCTCCCCGCCGCGAACGCCGCGACGTGCAGCCCGCCCGCCGAGTAGCTGAGGTCGAGCTCGTCGCGCAGGTGCACGATGACCAGCCCCGGCGCCGCCTGCAGGTAGGCGAACCACGCCAGCATCACGTACGCGACCCAGGTGAGCCGATCCCGCCGGAACTCCGTCCCCGGTCGTTCAACCATGACGTGATCAGACTCCTCGCTGGTCGGACGTGCAGCACGGGCACGCAGCTGCTCAACCCGCGGCTCGACACCCCCTTTTCAGGGGTCGACCCACCCCCGTCCCTGGGGATCCTCTCCGCGCCCTTCCGCTCATAACGTCGTTGCATCCATCCGGCCGCCGCCCGAGGGCACGCGGGCTCGACCGGGCGTGTGTGCGCGCGCGGCGACGACCCGTCGGCGGTGCATCGCCGTCGACGATCCGGCACTCTCGTTCTCGGGGATCAATCCGAGGAGTGGGCTATGCGGGTCGTCGTTGTCGGGGCGGGTCCGACGGGGCTGTTCACGGCGATGGCGCTCGCCCGCCGGGGCCACGAGGTCACCGTCGTGGACCGCGATCCAGGGCCGCAGCCCGACGGCTCGTGGTCCCGCCGCGGGGTGATGCAGTTCCACCATCCGCACGCCTTCCGCGCGCAGGTGGTGGAAGCGCTGCAGGCCGAGCTGCCGGAGGTGTGGAGCGACCTGCTCGCCGCGGGCGCGCAGCCGATCGAGGTCCCGAACGGCTCGGGCGGGCCCGAGCAGGTGGTGATGGGCATCCGGTGCCGCCGGCTGACCTTCGAACGAGTCCTGCGGGCGGCGGCGGAGCGCGAGCCGGGGGTGGTCTGCGCGTCGGGCACGTCGACGACGTGTCATCGACCGCGGCCGGGCAACCGGGGTCCGCGTCGACGACGCAGCGCTCGACGCGGACCTGGTCGTGGCCGCGTCCGGCCGGGCCGGCCGGCTCGGCCGGGATCTCCGCGCGCCGGCACAGGGCGGGGACTGCGGCATCGCGTACGTCTCGCGCCAGTACCGCCTGAACCCCGACGCGCCGCCCGGGCCGATGAACTCCCCACTCGGGCAGGTCGACCTCTACCCCGGCTACCAGGTCATCGTGTTCCTGCACGACGACGGGATCTTCTCCGCGACGATCGTCCGCTCCAGCCACGACGGTGCGCTCGCCGCCCTGCGATCGACCGAGGTGTTCGAAGCGGCGGCGCGCGCGATCCCCGCCCTGGCCGACTGGACCGACCCGGCCCGCGCCCGTCCCCACACCCCGGCCTTGCCCGGCGCCCGGCTGCACAACACCTTCCAGGGCCAGCTCGACGACGACGGGGCCGTCGCCCTGCCCGGGCTGATCTTCGTGGGAGACAGCGTGTGCACCACGAACCCCGCGGTCGGACGGGGTATCACCACCTCGCTGCTGCAGGCCCGCGAACTGCTTCGGCTCGTCGAGGAACACCCCCACGACGTCGCCGTCGCCACCCTGGCCTTCGACCGGTGGTGCACCGACAACATCGCGCCCTGGTACGACGACCACGTCGCATGGGACGCCGATCTGGCCCGCCGATGGGCCGGCGGCGACGTCGACCTCAGCCGGCCGCTGCCGTCGGACCTGATCGTCGCCGCCACCGCGGCCGATCCCTCGCTGTTCCCCCTCGTCGGCCCCTACCTCGGCATGCGCGCGCTGCCGGCCAGCCTCGACGCCGTGCAGGCCCGCGTCCGCGAGATCTACGCAGGCGGCTGGCGCCCACCCGTCCCCGACGGACCCACCCGCGACGAGCTCGCCGAGCTGGTCACCGCGCACGCGCCGGCCGGTCGGCACTGACACCGGCGCGCCGAGTCAGGCGGCGGGCTCGACGCTGCCGCGCTGGTCGCAGAGCGTGCGGCCGTCCCGGAACCGCACCCCGTCGGCGCACCGCGCCTCCACCGCCCCACCCGCGAACTGCTCGGTGTAGAGCTGCGCGTAGAGCCCGCCCCGGGCGAGCAGCTCGGCATGCGTCCCGCGCTCGACGATCCGCCCGGCGTCGACGACGAGGATGAGGTCCGCGCCGAGGATGGTCGAGAGCCGGTGGGCGATCGCGATCGTCGTGCGTTGCCGGGTCGCGTTCTCCAGCGCCTGCTGGACCAGCCGCTCGCTGGTGGTGTCGAGCGCGCTCGTCGCCTCGTCGAGGATCAGGATCCGCGGGTCCTTGAGCAGCACCCGGGCGATGGCGAGGCGCTGCTTCTCACCGCCGGAGAGCCGGTACCCGCGCTCCCCCACGACGGTGTCGTAGCCGTCGGCGAACGACAGGATCCGATCGTGGATGTTCGCCGCGCGCGCGGCGGTCTCGAGCTCCGCGTCGGTGGCGTCGGCCTTGGCGTAGCGCAGGTTGTCGGCGATCGTCGCGTGGAGCAGGTAGGTGTCCTGGGTGACCATCCCGATCGCGTCGGCGACGGACGCCTGGGTCAGCGACCGCACGTCGTGCCCGTCGAGCAGGACGCTCCCCCGGTCGACGTCGTAGAGCCGCGGGATGAGGTAGGAGATCGTCGTCTTGCCCGAGCCGCTCGGCCCGACGATCGCCGCCAGCCGGCCCGGCTCGACGACGAACGACGCCTCCTGCACCGCCCACCGGCGCGTGACCGGTTCCGCGGGCTCCAGCCCCGGCACCTCCGGCTCGGGGTAGGAGAACCAGACGTCGTCGAACTCGACGCGCCCGGTGACCGCGGTCAGGTCGAGCGGGCGCGCGCCGGGGGCGTCGACGATGCGCGGCCGCAGGTCGAGGTACTCGAAGATCCGCCCGAACAGCGCCAGCGACGTCTGCACGTCCAGCGACACGCGCAGCAGGTTCACCGTCGGGAACAGCAGGCGCGCCTGCAGGGTCGTGAACGCGACGATCGTGCCCGCCGACACCCCGTTCCCCGCCGCGATCAGGAACCCGGCAACGAGGTAGACCAGTGCCGGGGTCACCCCGAGGAAGGTCTGCACGACCGCGAAGAACGACTGCCCCGTCATGGCCTGGCGCACCTGCAGGTCGACCTGCCGGGCGTTCTCCGCGGTGTAGCGCTCGACCTCGGCGGCCTGCCGGTTGAACACCTTCGCCAGCAGCACGCCCGACACCGACAGCGACTCCTCGGTGATCGCGGTCATGTCCGACAGCGACTCCTGCGTGCGCCCGGCGAGCCGGCGGCGCACCCGCCCGACGCGCACCTGCAGCAGCACGAACACCGGCAGCAGGGCCACGGCGACGAGCGTGAGCTGCCACGACAGCAGCAGCATCGCGACCAGCGCCGCCACGACGGTGACGACGTTGGACAGGATCGAGCTCGCCGTCTCCGAGAGCACCGACTGGACCCCGCCGACGTCGTTGGCCAGCCGCGACTGGATCGCGCCGGTCCGGGTCGCGGTGAAGAACGCGAGGTCCATGCGCTGGAGGTGGGCGAAGAGCCGGCTGCGCAGGTCCGCCATGACGCGGTTGCCCAGCAGCGTCGTGAGGTAGGTCTGCCACACGCCGATCAGGGCGCTCACCACCGGGATCGCGATCATCCCCGCGACCAGCCACGCCAGCAGCCGCAGGATCGTCGACCCCGCCGCCGCCGGGGAACAGCGCGCGGTCGAACGCGGCCTGGGTGAGGAACGGGGTGACGATGCCCAGGCCGCTGCTCACGAGCACCGCGACCACGATCAGGACGAGGCTGCGGCGGTACGGGGTGAACAGCGCCCAGACCCGGCGCCCCAGGTCGGTCCGCGCCGGATGATCGGCCATGGCGAGACGGTAACGCCGGCCTGCGCGACCCCGCCCGCCCACGCGCCGAGCAGGTCAGCCCTGCCCGTCGTACTCGTCGTGCCAGTTCCACCACGCGTAGGGCGGCGTCTGGGGGTAGCCCTCCGGCGAGTCCTCCCAGTCCTCCTGGCGCCCCAGCGCGGTGATGTCGAGGTAGCTCCAGGTGCTCCCCATCGCCTCGTCACCGCGGTTGTTGACGAAGTAGGTGCGGAACACCCGGTCCCCGTCGCGGATGAAGGCGTTCGTGCCGTGCCACTCGTCCACGCCGAAGTCGACGTCGAACCCGTCGGTCATCGTGTACCAGGGCATCGTCCAGCCCATCCGCGCCTTCACCCGCTCGATGTCGGGCTGCGGTGCCCGCGACGCGAAGACCAGCGTCGTGTTCCGGGCGTTGAGGTGAGCAAGGTGGGCGACCTGGTCGGCCACGAGCGAGCAGCCCGGGCACGCGTGGTCGGGCCAGCCGTGCACACCGGGCTCGAAGAAGGCGCGGTAGACGATCAGCTGGCGGCGGCCCTCGAACAGGTCGAGCAGCGTCCTCCGGCCGTCCGGACCCTCGAACGCGTACTCCCGCTCGACGGCCAGCCACGGCATCCGCCGCCGCTTCGCGGCCAGCGCGTCGCGGGCCCGCGTCAGCTCCTTCTCCGAGACCAGCAGCTCCTGTCGGGCCGCGTCCCATTCCTCGGCCGTGACGACCGGGGGTGTCCGCATCGCAGTCTGATCACTCATGATGTCCCTCGAATCTCGTGGTGTGAACCTCACCGGTCCAGATGGTCGAGCAGCGCGCCGAGGGGGCCGTCCCAGTCGCGGGCCAGCGCAGCCAGGAACTGCTGCGCCACCTGCATCGGCGCGGACCGCAGCCGGTAGCGCACCCGGCGCCGCTCCCCCGGTTCGGCCGTCACCAGGCCGGCCTCGGCCAGGAGCGCGAGGTGCTTCGCGACCGCCTGCCGGGTGATCGGCAGCCGCCCGGCCAGGTCCGTGGCCGTCGCCGGGCCGCCCGAGGCCAGCGCGGCCAGAACGGCCCGCCGGGTCGGGTCGGCCAGAGCGACGAAGACCTGCTCGGCGATCGCCTCGGCGTCCGGCAGGTCCGGATGCTTCTCAGGCGGCATCGAGGTACGCGACCAGCTCGCCCAGCTCGCTCGCCCACCCCTCGGTGTTGCCGCCGAAGGCCTTGTCGTAGGCGTCGTCCGGCAGCTGCGAAAAGCCGCTCTCGACGACGGTCAGCCGGGTGCCGGCACCGACGGGCTCGAGCGTGAACTCGACGTACGTGCGGCGCGGGTCGTCGTCGGGCAGGCCGTTGATGTGCCAGGTGTAGCCGAACACCCGGGGCTCCTCGACCCGCTCGATCCGCATCTCCGCGGCGTATCCGCTGGTCCAGGTCATCCGGGCCGCGCCGCCGGGGCGCAGGTCGATCGTCGCCTGGTCGCCGAACCAGCTCCCCAGGCCCTCGGCCGTGGTGAGGGCCGCCCACACCCGCGCCGGCGGGTGCGCGACGTCGACGACCCGTTCGATGCGATCCGGGAATCCCATGACTGCCTCCATCCGATGTAGCAACTGAACGGTTGCTACATTATGGCAACCGAGAGGTTGCGTCAAGGCACGGCGGCAAAGGTGGCGACTCACGGCTGCGAACGTGCCGACTCGCGGGGGCAAAGGTGGCGACTCGCGGGGGCGCGACGACCGGGCGTCAGCGCAGGAGTTGCACGACGGCGTCGAACGCCCTGGGCGGCAGCCACAGCAGCAACACGGCCCCGAGCAATGCACCCAGCACGGACGCGACGGCCAGGCGGGCGACGCGCCCGCCCAGCCCGGTCAGCTCGCGCCGGTAGCCGATGGCCCCGGTCAGCGACCCCGGCACGAGCCCCAGCCCGTTGGACACGTTCGCGGTGAGCGGCGGGTACCCGAGCGCGAGGAGCACCGGGAAGGTCACCAGCGTCCCCGAGCCGACGATCGTGTTGATCATTCCTGCCCAGACGCCGGCGACCACGATGATGAGGCCGTGGGCGACGCTCACCTCGTCCGCAGGAATGGCACCTGGATCAGTTGGCGGCCCGGTACGCCTCGATGACCGACTTCGGGATGCGGCCGCGGTCGCTCACCTGGTGACCGTTCTCGCGCGCCCACCCGCGGATCGCGGCCGTTTCCTCACGGCTCGAGCGCGTGGACTTGTCCGCCACTACGGTCTGCCGCGGAGTGCGCCCGCGACCACGGCCACCGGCCTTGCGAGCAACGCCGATGTAGGGCGCCAGCGCGTCACGGAGCCGGGCCGCGTTGTCATCCGACAGGTCGATCTGGTAAGTCCGGCCTTCGAGCGAGAAGTCGAACGTGCCCGATGCGTCCGACCCGTCCAGGTCGTCGATGAACCTGACGGTCGTCTGCTGTGCCATTGTGCACTTCCATCCTTGTTCGCGAGTTGCGGGGAGTCGCCGACGATTCTCCGGATCGGCGCCGGAAAATGCAACTTCCCGCAAGAAGAAGGCGAACGGTCACTCCATGAGGTGTCGCCGTCACCCGCCGGAGTGCACGGCAGTGACGCGTTGAGACACTTCCCGGCTACGGGCTCGCGCTTCTCACGTTCCGGCGAGCGGTTGCGCTACTCCGCGGGCATCGACACGGTCACATCGTCGAACCAGACGACCATCGTGCCCGATATCTCGGGGTCCCGATACAGTCCGAGCTTGAGGTAGGCCCGGGGGTAGTCCATGTTGGCCCGCTTCGGGGAGGTCTTCGGTATGACCACCTGACCGTCCCTGGTCACCTCCTCGAACGCCACGTCGGGATCGTTCGAGAACTTGACGTGGATCACATACGAGTGCCAGACGCCCGGATCGAGGGGGCCGACGAGCAGTTCGGTCTTGTCCCCGACCTTCAGATACAGGTTCCCGTCCTCCCCACACTCCAGGTTCAGTTGCGGTGACCCGTCTGTGGCGTCCCCGTCCTCGTCGGCGCCGTGCCACTGCATCGGGATGCACCAACCGCCGGGATTGGAGAACCCCTTGTCGAACTTGAGGGAGAACGAGTACCACCGCTCGTCCCCGTCGGAGACGTCGAAACGGTCTTCTGCCCTGACCTCGGACCGTTCTCCGCTGTCGACCGGAGTGTCCCCGTCACGCACCTCGAACCGTGCGGCGGTCGGGTGGCCGGGACCGTCGTCGACGACCGTCAAGGAATAGTCCTTCGCGGTCTCCAGCTCCCACTGCGAGTTGTCCCCCGTGTCGAAGTCGCCACGGAACTGGACGAGTCCCGGCGGTGCGGGCACGGCGTGGTCGGCTTCAGGAATGTTGCTGGTGCACGCTGCCGCTCCCAGACCCAACACGACCGCTGCAGCCACGGCCGCGGCAGATCTCCGTCTCATCCGGACGTTCATGACTGGCTCTCCGTCGCTTCCCGTACGCGCCGTCCGTGGAACCCGCCGCACGTTGATCGGTCGGTACGGAGGTTCGCATGGTCGTGCTGGACCGGGTGATGCGGGCACGGCTGTCCCCCACCCCTGCCCGAACCGAGAATGCTGTCACTTACAGGATGCCTGCCGCCTGCTGTGATCGGGCTGAGAGCCGCTTCTCGGGACGTCGCGGTCAACCCGCCCGAGCGAGCCGCGGGGTCAGCCGCGCTTGATCTCCTGCAGGGACCAGCCGTTGCCGTCGGGGTCGTCGAAGAAGGCGAAGCGGGATCCGCGCGCGCCCTCCGGACCGAGTTGCTGCACGTCGCTGATCGGGACGCCGCGCCCGGCCAGCTCGGCGCGGGCGGCGTCGATGTCCTCGACGACGAGCTGAGCGCCCCGCGTCGTCCCGGGGGCGCCCAGTGGGAGCCCCTCCCCGATGACGACCGAGCACGCCGACCCGGGCGGGGTCATCTGCACCACCCGCATCCCAGGGTTCGGCCGGGCGTCGTGGTCGAGACCGAAGCCGACCTGATCGACGTAGAACCGCAATGCGACGTCGACGTCCGACACCGGGATCGCGATGACCTCGAGCTTCATGTCCACGGGCAGCCTCCGTGTGGTCGCGGGCCGCCCGAGGGTACGGCCGGCCGGGCTTCCCCGCTCCGCGACCGGCCACCAGGCTGAGGCCGTGACCCGACTCCTGATCGTCCACCACACCCCGTCCCCGGCCACCGCGGAACTGCTGGACTCGGTCGTGTCGGGCGCGCGGGACCCGGAGATCGGCGGAGTCGAGGTGGTGTGCCGCGCCGCGCTCGCCGCCACCGCGTCCGACCTGCTCGCCGCCGACGGAATCATCCTCGGCACGCCGGCGAACATCGGCTACATGTCCGGCGCCCTCAAGCACTTCTTCGACCAGGTCTTCTACGTCTGCGCAGCCGACACCCGCGGCCTGCCCTACGGCGCCTACGTCCACGGCAACCTCGGCCTCGAGGGCGCCGTCCGGTCGATCCGGTCGATCACCGACGCCCTCGGCTGGGCCGCCGTGACAGCTCCGGTCGAGGTCACCGGAGCACCCGACCGCAGCGACCGGGACGCCTGCCGGGAGCTCGGTGCCGTCGTCGCGGCGACCATCGCTCCCGACGGGTGAGCACGGGTTCAGGGTGCCGGCTCCGCGCGGGTCCGCGCCCAGCACTCGACGTCCGCCGGTTGGCCGGTCTCGAGCTGGGGGAAGGCGGCGTGGCGGGGCAGGATGGCCTCGAAGCGCAGGCCCGCCTTCTCCAGCACCCGCGCCGACGCCCGGTTCGCCGGGTGGCACAGGGCGTAAAGGCGGTGGAGGCCGGCGACGTCGGCGAGCCGGACCATCTCCGCCGCCAGCTCCGTCGCGTAGCCGAGGCCCCACGCGTCACGCGCCAGGACGTAACCGGTGCTGGCCTGCTCCCGGGTCTCGAGGTCGAGACCGGTCGAGCCGACCAGCCGCCCGCTCCCGTCGAGCACGAGGTAGGGGCCCGCGCCCTGCGTGGACCACACGTCGTCGCTCCACACGACGAACGCGAGCGAGTCCGCCACCGACCGGTGACGTGGCCAGGCGACGAACCGCGTGACCTCGGGGTCGCCCGCATACCGGGTGAGGATCCCTGCCGCGTCCGGGGTGGCCGGCCGCCGCAGCTGCAGCCGCGCGGTGCAGAGCCGCTCGGGGACGAGCGTGTCCATGAGGAGAGCCTGCCGCACCGGCCCGGCACGGGCGAGAGGGGTTCAGTCCTCGCCGAGGGCGGCGTCCTCGAGGTCGAGGAGGTGCTCCACCCGCCTGCGGGTCGTGTCGCCGATGGTGCCGGCGTCGTAGAGCCGGTGCAGCTCGGCCCGCTCCACCTCGAGCAGGTCGCGCCGCAGCCGGCGGTAGACCGGCGCCAGCGAGTCGTGCGGTTCGTCGCCGTCCAGCGTGGTCCGGATCCGGTCCCGGCGGGCGAGCAGGTTGCGTCGGGCGCGCTCGATCACGATCGGCGAGCCCCCCTCGGCGTCGTCCAACTGCTCCAGGTGGTCGAGGCTCGCCTCGGCCAGCTTCAGCCGGGCGAGGGTGTCCTCCTTGCGCGCCGATCGCCGGCTCCAGCGCGATTCCGGCGCGACGCACCAGCGGCTCCAGCGTGAACCCCTGCACCACCAGGCTGATCACGATCACCACCGTCGCCAGGACCTGGACGAGTTCCCGGTCGGGCAGCGGGCTGCCGTCGACCGCGGTGAGGGGGATGGACAGCGCCGCTGCCAGCGGGACGACGCCCCGCGCGCCGGCCCACGACACGACGGCGGGGACTTGCCAGGACGGCCGACGCGCGCCACTGCGCCACTGCGCGATCGCCGCCAGCGGGAACACCCACAGGACCCGGGTGGCGATCAATGCTGCAGCGATCACCAGCGAGGGCAGCAGCCACGCGGTGTCCGTGCCGGCGAGCGACCGGATCAGCGTGGGCAGCTGCAGCCCGATCAGGCTGAACACCACGCTCTCCAGGATGAAGATCACCGTGGCGTTCACCGCGGCGAGCTGCAGCCGGATGTGTGCGGTCGTGAGCTTCGCCGACTGCTGGCCGAGCAGGATCGCGGCCACGATCACCGCGGTCACGCCGGACGCGTGGACCGTCTCGGCCAGCACGAAGGCGGCATACGGCGTCACCAGGGCGATCACGGACTCGAGCACGGGGTCCTCGGTCCGCATCCGGACCACCGCGACTCCCCCGGACACCACGACACCGACCAGCGTGCCCCCCACCGCGAGCAGCGCGAACTCGCCGATGTGCGTGACCGGGGGCGATGGCGCCGCCGGCCACCGCGGCGGCCACTGCCACTCGGAACAGCACCAGGCTGGTCGCGTCGTTGAACAGGCTCTCCGCCTGGACCAGCACCTGCAGCCGCGTGGGCAACGAGAGCCGCCTGCCGAGCGCCGCGACCGCGACCGGGTCGGTGCTGGCCAGCACGGCACCGAGGACGAACCCCATGCTGGCGGTCAGCGGCGCCACCGCGGTCGCGAGGAACCCCACCGCGGCCGCGGTGAACAGCACCAAGCCGACGGCGAGCACGGTGACCGGCCGCCAGACCTGGCGCAGCTCGCGCCACGGCATCTCCTCGCCCGCGGCGTACAGCAGCGGAGGAAGCACGAACAGGCTGACCACCTCGGGGGTGACCCGGATCTCCGGCACCCCGGGGATGAGGCCGATCAGCAGGCCGGCGACGACGAGCAGCGACGGAGCAGGCACGGCGAGCCGTCGGGCGAAGGCGGCGACCACGGCCGCCACGACGACGAGGAACAGCACCGTCTCGACACTGCGCATGCGACCATGGCTCCTTCAGCCAACGTGATCGCCAGTGTCACTTGCGCTGCACGTGGGACACCACCATAGAGCGCGGCACGAGCGCCGGCCGACCCGCTCGATTCCCGTCAGGTGACCTGCGACGTCCCTGCGGGTGGCGGTCTTTCGGCGCGGGTCAGGCGGGCGTGCCCTGCAGGACGCCGTCGAGGACACCGCTCTTGACGTCGGCGATGAGGTTGCGCAGCTGGTCGTGGCTCATCTGGATCCGCTGGCCGAAGTCGTCGGTGATGATGATCCGGCGCTCGGGTAGCGCGTCGTGGTCGATGTAGAGCTCGGGACAACCACAGCTGCACTGCCCGCAGAACGTCGCGACGTGCTGCAGACCGGTCTCGTTCGCCATGTGCGCTCCCCGTCGGTGTCGGCCCGTCGCCCGGGCACCCCTGCGGAGGTTAGGTGTGAACGGTGGGTGATCGGAAGACTCCGGTGGGGCGGCTGTACGCCCCCCAGGGTGCGGGATGTCGGCGCGAGGCGACACTCCGCTACGGTGCGCGCGTGCAACAGCGGCCTGCGGTGTGGCTCGCGCCGGTGCGCGGGGCGATCCTCGCTGCCCTGGTCACGCTGCTGACAGCCACCGGCCACCTGCTCGGCGGCGGCAAGCTCGCGGGTCTGTCACCCCTCGCGGTGCTCGTGCCGCTGCTGGCGACGGTCCTGGTGGCGGTCGCCGAGCGCTGCCGCGGGATCCTGGCCGTGCTGGCGGCACTCGGCGCCGGACAGCTCGTGTTGCACTACCTTCTCGTCGTTCTGACCGCGCACGCCCACATCGGGCCCGACGCGGTCTTCTCCGGGTCGGCGATGCCGGCCGCGCACGCCGTCGCGACCCTCGCCACCGCGGTGGTGCTGTCCCGGGCGGACGCCGCGGTCACCTCGCTGGTTGCCGCGCTGGGCCGGATCCTCCTCCGTCGGCTGCGGGTCGCCGCGGTCGACGTCGCGCCGCCCACGCGTCCGGCCCCGGACACGGACGTGCCGCTGGCCGCGAGCCTGGCGCTCGTCGCCGCGCACGCCCGCCGCGGTCCTCCGATCGCCTGCTGAGTCCCCGTCCACTCAGCACCCGCCACGGCTGCCTACCCGGCCCGTGGCGGCCCCTCATCGGAGATCACCGCTTCCATGAACAGCTCTCTTCGTCGTTCCGCCGTGCGCGGCGCCGTCGTCACCACGGCAGCCGCACTCGTCGGCGCCGCAAGCCCGCGATACGGGCTGGGCGCGTCTCAGCGTCCACCTCGATAGTCGTGGGGTCATCACGATCAGACGGGCGGAGATAGCGGATGGAGATCGCAGCCAAGCTCGCGATGTTCACGGTGGGGCTCGTCCTCGCCGTCACGGCCGGCTGGAGCCTCGGGCGGCTCGTCGGAGGGCTCCCACTCCCGCTGGTACCCAGCACCGATTCTCTCGTCACCCACGACCACTCCGGCGCTCCCCCCGCCACCAGATATCCGGAGGACCGATGACCACCAGCGCACACCCGACCGCTACCGAGCTCCGCACCGAGTTGACGGTCGGTGGGATGCACTGCGGCAACTGCGTCAGCCACGTCCAGAACGCGCTTGCCGAGATTCCCGGTGTGTCGGCGGAGGTCGACCTCGACTCCGCGACGGCCACCGTGACCCACCCCTCCACCGTCACCGTGGAGACCCTGCTCGCCGTCGTGGACGAGGCCGGCTACGACGTGGCGGCGCGCGACGCCGCGCCGCGATGAGTACGTCAGCAAGCGGACCCGCGATGACCGTCGCTGCGACCGGCTCGGTGGATGAGCTGTCCGCACACCTCGAACTGGTGATCGGCGGCATGACCTGCGGGGCGTGCGCGAACCGGGTCGAACGCACCCTCAACAAGCTCGACGGGGTGACGGCGACCGTGAACTACGCGACCGAGAAGGCCTCGATCATGTTCGCGGCGCCGGTCGTTCCCGGCGACCTGATCGCGGCTGTGGAGAAGGCCGGGTACACCGCGGACCTACCGGTCACCGCCTCGCCCGAGCACGGCGAGGACGACCGCTCCGACGACAGCGGCGACGGCGACGATCCGGTGCTGGCTGCGCAGCGGACCCGGCTGCTGGTGTGCGTCGCCTTGTCCCTGCCCGTGGCCGCGTTGGCCATGGTCCCCACGTGGCAGTTCGAGTCGTGGCAGTGGGCGTCGCTGACCCTGGCGGCCCCGGTGGTGGTGTGGGGCGCGCTCCCGTTCCACCGGACCGCGTTCGCGAACCTGCGGCGCGCGGTGGCCTCGATGGACACCCTCGTGTCGGTCGGGACGCTGGCCGCGTTCGGCTGGTCGCTGTACGCGCTGTTCCTCGGTCACGCCGGTGCACCGGGCCTGACCCACCCCTTCCACCTGACCCTGGGCGGTGGCGACGGCGGCTCACAGATCTACCTGGAGGTGGCCGCAGGGATCACCACTTTCGTCCTCGCCGGCCGCTACGCCGAAGCCCGAGCCCGACGCCGGTCCGGGGCGGCGCTGCAGGCACTGCTCCGGCTCGGCGCGAAGGACGCTGCTGTGCTCCGCCACGGCCGTGAGGTGCGAGTGCCGGTCGACCAGCTCGTAGTCGGCGACCACCTCGTCATCCGACCCGGCGAGAAGATCGCGACCGACGGCGTCGTTGTCGATGGCTCGTCCGCAGTCGACGCGAGCCTGCTCACCGGGGAGTCGGTACCCGTGGAGGTGAGCACGGGGGACGGCGTCGTCGGTGGCTGTCTCAACGTCGGCGGGCGGGTCGTGGTGCGTGCGACCCAGGTGGGGGCCGACACCCAGCTTGCGCAGATGGCGGCGTTGGTCGAGCAGGCCCAGACCGGGAAGGCGTCGGTTCAGCGGTTGGCCGACCGCGTCTCCGGCGTCTTCGTCCCTGCGGTGATCACACTGGCGGCCGCCACCGCCGGGTTCTGGCTGGGCGTCGGCGCGTCAACCGCCGTGGCGCTCACCGCCGCCACCGCCGTCCTGATCGTCGCGTGTCCGTGCGCGCTCGGGCTGGCCACACCGACGGCGCTGCTGGTGGGCACCGGGCGTGGGGCCCAGCTGGGCATCCTCGTCAAGGGGCCGGAGGTGCTCGAAGCGACCCGTCGCGTCGACACGATCCTGCTCGACAAGACCGGGACGGTGACCACCGGTCGGATGAGCGTGGTCGACGTCGTTCTGGCCGCGGGCGAGCAACTCTTCGACGTGCTCGGAGTGGCCGGAGCGTTGGAGTCCGGCTCGCAGCACCCCATCGCCCGGGCTATCACGCGCCACGCCGCCGCTCACCTGCCCGCGCTGCCGCAGCTCGCCGGCTTCGCCGCCGTCGACGGACTCGGGGTGGAGGGCATCGTGGACGGTCGGTCGGCGTTGGTCGGACGACCGCTGCTGCTCGCCCGGCACGACGCGGCAATGCCGCCCGAACTCGTCGACGCCGTCGCCGACGCCAACGCGCGGGGGGCCACCGCCGTGGTCGTGGCCTGGGCGACCCAGGCCCGCGCCGTCGTGGTGGTCGCCGACACCGTGCGCCCATCGAGCCGGAACGCCGTCGCCGCGCTGCGCCGGCTCGGGCTCGACCCGATCCTGCTCACCGGCGACGGCGCCGGCTCGGCACGCGACGTCGCTGCTGCGGTCGGCATCGACGCGGTCGTCATCGAGGCGCTGCCGGTCGACAAGGTCGACGTGGTACGACGCCTACAACGCGAGGGGCGCGTCGTGGCGATGGTCGGAGACGGGGTGAACGACGCCGCGGCCCTGGCCCAGGCCGACCTCGGGCTGGCGATGGGCACCGGCACCGATGCCGCCATCCACGCCTCCGACCTCACGCTCGTCCGCGACGACCTCACCGCGGTCGTCGACGCGATCCGTCTGTCACGCCGCACCCTGCAGGTCATCCGGACCAACTTGTTCTGGGCGTTCGCCTACAACATGCTCGCACTCCCGCTGGCCGCCGCCGGGCTGCTCAACCCCATGCTCGCCGGCGCGACCATGGCGCTGAGCTCGGTGTTCGTCGTCACCAACAGCCTGCGCCTGCGCCGCTTCGCCGCCGCGCGACAGCCGACGCGGCGATGACCGGCACGGCCGGGACGGCGCTCCGGTACCCCGCCACCGTATGGATCGCGGGGGGTGCGGAGCCGTACCGTCCTGGCTGTCGGTCGACGCACGGGGGTGGGGGTCATCGGCGAGTCGGCGTGGACGGCGGTCGCGGCGGTGCTGTGCCTGGGCACCGGCCTGGTCTGCCTGGCTCTGGCCATCGCCCGGGTGGGCGATCGGCCTGCGCAGCTCACCCACGCGGCGATGGGTGTGGCGATGGCCGGGATGTTCGCTCCCTGGGGCGACCCGGTGCCGATGTGGGTGGGCGTCGGTGGGTTCACGGTGATCGGGGCGTGGTTCACCGCGCTCGCCCTGCGTCGCGATCGGGCCAGCCATACGGCCCGGCATCTGACGATCTCCTCGGCGGCGATGGTGCTCATGTACGTCATGCACCGGCAGTCGGAGACGGCACCGGGCGGTGCGGGCGCCGGCGGGCATGCGGCGCACACCGTGGCGGCCGGCGGTGCGACCAGCCTGGTAGTCCTGCCCCTCACCCTGGTGCTGGCGGGCTACTTCGCGTGGCACACCTGGACGTGCGTGGAGCGCTCCCGGTCGGTGACGGGCGCCGACGCGCCGACGGACGGCCTCCGGAGCGCCGTCCGGACGCCGGCCAGGGTCCAGCACGTCGCGCACGGAACGATGAGCGCCCTCATGGCGGCGATGTTCCTGGGTGCGCTCTGAGACGGTGTGCTCCGGAACTGGGCGCGTCGTGACCGTCCCGGTGCTCGACGCGCCGCAGGCCCGCCCCCCGATGCGGACGGCCCGGGCACTCGTGCTGGCCTGTGTCGCCACCGTCATCGGTGCCGGCTCACACGTCCTGAGCGGCGGTGCGGTGTCCGTCGCCGGAGCCGTCGCCACACTCCCTCTCCTGGCGGCACTGGCGTGGCCGCTCACCGACCGCGAGCGCGGCTGGCTGACGATCCTCGGCGTCCAGCTCGCCGGCCAGCAGGCCGCCCACGCGCTGTTCGACCTGACCGGCGGCGCGGACCGCGCTCCGGCGTCGGCGGCCGGGCCGTTGCCCGTCGACGTCTGGTTCTACGGTCACGTGCTCGCCGCCGTCGTCGTGTCGATCTGGCTGCGCCACGGTGAGCGGCGTACCTGGGCAACCGCGCGCCGTGCCGCCGAGACCCTCGTCCGCTACTGCCGCCGGCTCCTGGCGCTGCCGGCGGAGTGGTCGGACAGCGCACACCCGGACCCCGCCGCCGTCGGGGAGACCGACCGGCCCGCCGTCTCGGCCCATCTCCCGCTGCGCCACAGCGTCGTCCGGCGCGGGCCACCGCTTCCTGCCTGAAACCGGTCTCCGCACGGCCCCGTGCCGTGCCGCCGCCGCACGCCTCCACGCCGGGGTCGTGCCCGCGGCGAGATCCGCGCGCACCTGTGCGCCGCGGCCCTGACCCGACCTCCGGCAAGGAGCCCTCCTGTGAGCACGACCTCCGACCGCGCCCGACCCCCGGCATCCACCGTTCCGCCGGCCGCCCCACCCACGACGACCTGGCGGGTGCTTCGCCCCCTGCTGCTGCGCCTGCACTTCTACGCCGGTGTGTTCGTCGCGCCGTTCCTGGCGGTGGCCTGCCTGACCGGCCTCGCCTACGCCTTCAGTCCCCAGCTCAGCGACGCGCTCTACGCACACGAGCTGCTCGTCGGCCCCCACAGCGGCACCCCGCGTCCGGTCGACGACCAGATCGCCGCCGCGCTGGCGGCGCATCCCGAGGGGACCCTGTCCTCGGTCACCTACCCGGGTGACCCCGACCGCACCACGGGTGTCGTGCTGGCCGTTCCCGGCCTGCCCGACGAGATCGAGCGGACCGTCTACGTCGACCCCTACACCGCGCAGGTCCGCGGGAGCCTCGACACCTGGTACGACACACCGCCGGTGCAGACCACGCTCGATGCGTTGCACCGCAACCTGCTGCTCGGCGAGCCGGGCCGGATCTACTCCGAGCTCGCCGCGAGCTGGCTGTGGGTGCTGGTTCTCGGCGGTCTGGCGCTCTGGATCGGCAGGCGACGCCGCCGTACGCGCCTCGCCGAGGCCGTCCTGCCGCCCGTCGGCGCGCGACCGGGCCGCCGTCGCATGATGGGCTGGCACGCCGCCACGGGGGTCTGGCTGGCGATCGCGCTGCTGTTCATCAGCGCCACCGGCCTCACCTGGTCGAGCCACGCCGGCGCCCGCTTCCAGGCGGTGGTCGAGGCCGTCAAGGGCTCCACGCCGGAGCTCGCGGCCGCACCCGTCCCTGCCCGCGACGCCCCGCTGGTCCCCGCGCAGGCCGCGGTCGACACCGCCCACGAGGCCGGTCTCACCGGGCTGCTGAAGATCACTATGCCCGCCGAACCGGGCGCCCCCGTCACCGTCGCCGAAAACGCCGGGACCTGGCCCGTCCAGCGCGACGCCGTCTCGCTCGACCCCTACACCGGCGCGGTCACCGAGACCGTGCTGTGGCGGGACTGGCCGATCATGGCCAAGCTGACCCGGATCGGCATCCTCGCGCACATGGGCAGCCTCTTCGGGCTCGCCAGCCAGCTCGCCCTCGCGGCGATGGCGCTCGGCCTGCTCTGCGTCCTGTTCTGGGGCTACCGGATGTGGTGGCAGCGGCGACCCACCCGCGGCGGCCGTACCCGGCTGACCACACCGGTCCGCCGAGGCGCCCTGCGCGCCCTGCCCCAACCCGTGGTGTTCGGGATCGTCCTGGTCACCGTCGCCGTCGGCTGGCTCCTGCCCGTCCTCGGCGTCAGCCTGCTGGTGTTCCTCATCGGCGACGCGGCGGCCGGCGCGCTCGCCCGGCGGCGTTCGGGGAATGCGGCCTGACTGAGCGGGTCGCCGAGGCCTGCTCCTGATCGGTGGTCAGGAGGTGACACACACCACCCACCGGCGCCGCCCCACGGGACGGCGACGGCGTTACCGTCCGGGCCTGGCTCACCGAAGGAGCGACGGCATGAGCGCCCGTCTGGATGCTCGCGGCCTGATCCGGCTCGTCCTCGACGACGGCACGTTCGCCGGCTGGGACACGCCCGTCGACACCTCTGGCATCGACCCCGCCTACGCGGAGCAGCTCGCGAGGGCACGCGCACGGTCCGGCGTCGACGAAGCCGTCGTCACGGGCGCCGGGAGCATCCGCGGATACGAGGTCGCCGTCATCGTGGGCGAGTTCGGCTTCCTCGGCGGGTCCATCGGGCGCGCCACCGCCGCACGGATCGTCGCCGCGGTCACGCGGGCGACCCGCGAGCGGCTGCCGCTGCTGGTCGCCACGTCCTCGGGCGGCACCCGGATGCAGGAGGGCACACCGGCGTTCGTCGAGATGGTCGCCATCTCGAAGGCGGTGGTCGCCCACAAGGCCGCCGGCCTGGCGTACCTGGTCTACCTGCGGCACCCCACCACCGGTGGGGTCTTCGCGTCGTGGGGCTCGCTGGGCCACGTCACCGTCGCGGAGCCGCGGCGCGCTCATCGGGTTCCTCGGCCCCCGCGTGTTCGAGGCGCTGCACGGCAGCGCGTTCCCGTCCGGGGTTCAGCTCGCGGAGAACCTCGTCGACAAGGGCATCCTCGACGCGGTCGTGGCGCCCGAGGATCTGGCATGGGTGGCCAGCCGCGTCCTGCGGCTGCTCCGCACCGACCGCGATGTGCGCGCGGCGCAGACCCCGCCGCCGACGGTCCGTGCTGCGCGCCCGGCGCGGCGGAAGACGACCACCTGGGAGTCGGTGCTGCTGACCCGGCGACCGGACCGGCCGGGGGTCCGCGAGCTCCTCGCCCTCGGCGCCGACGACGTCCTGCCCCTGAGCGGAACCGGCGACGGCGAACGCGACGCCGGGCTGTTCCTCGCCCTGACCTCGTTCGACGGACACCCGTGCGTGCTGGTCGGCCAGGACCGCCGCAACCAGTCCCCCCGCCACTCGATGGGCCCGGCGGCGCTGCGGGAGGCACGGCGGGGCATGCGGCTCGCCCAGGAGCTCGGCCTCCCGCTCGTCACGGTCATCGACACCCCCGGCGCCGACCTCTCGCCGCGCGCCGAGGAGGGCGCACTCGCCGGTGAGATCGCCCGGTGCCTGGCGGACATGTCGCGGCTCACCGTACCGACCGTCGCGGTGCTCCTCGGCCAGGGCTGCGGCGGGGGCGCGCTCGCCCTGCTGCCCGCCCGCCGCGTCATCGCCGCGGAGCACGCCTGGCTGTCTCCGCTCCCACCGGAGGGAGCGAGCGCCATCGTCTACCACGACACCGACCACGCGCCGCTCCTGGCCGAGCGGCAGCGGACCTCGGCGTTCGACCTGTTCGACGACGGCATCGTCCACGCCGTCGTCCCCGAGGAGCCCGCCGCGCACGAGGACCCCCGGGCGTTCGTCCGCGGGATCGTGACAGCCTGCGCGGCGGCGATCTGCGAGCTCACGGCGATGCGTCATCGGCAACGGTGAGCGTCGAGAGGAGTTGATGACTTCGCAGGCCGACCACGGCAGACTGCTGGACCATGACGGGGCGGACGGTCGTGTGGGTCTACGCGGTCGGAGCGGGCGGCGCCACGGGTGACCACATCGGCTGGGCCACACTCGTCGAGCCCGGCTACGCGCTGATGGATCCGCGACCGACGCCCCGGTCGGCCGGCTCGTCGGAGCCGCTGCGGGCCGGACCGGTCCGCGTCGCGGTGATGATGGACGGCGGCGCGTGGGTCGAGCTGTTCGACGCCACCGCGCTCGCGCTGGACGAGGCACCCGACCTGGTTCTCCTGGAGCTGGCCGGCGCCTCGTTCGCCCCGGTCGAGCAGGTTCCGGTGGCGGTGACCGAGGACGAGTTCCAGCCCGGGGTGTTCTCCGAACCCAGCCGCGGGGAGATCATCGCCGGGCTCCGCACGGTGCTCGCCGATGCCGCGCCGCCGCCGGAGCTCCCGCCGGTCGAGGTCGAGGGCCTGATCGAGCGGCTCCGCCGGCTGCTGCATCCCGGTCCGTAGCCGCCCGATGACGTCGGACGTCTCACGGTGGCCGCCGGGGCTGCAACGTCGGCTCGGCGGCGTGCTGCTCGCGGCCACGGCCGGCGTGGTCGATCTGCTGGTGTGGGGCGACGACCGCAGGCTGGCCGAGGGTGTGCCGGTGTGGGTGGTTCCGGCGGCGACGGCGCTGATGTGCGCGCTGCTGCTGGCGCGCCGCCGCCATCCGTTGCCGGTCCTCGGCGCGCAGGCCGGGTACGCCCTGGTCAACCTGGCCATTCCGCACTACGAACCGTTCGCCTGCCTGCTCGTGGCGCTGCATGCCGTGGCGACGTCCTGCGCGCCGCGTGCCGCGCGGCTGGGCCTGCTCGTGTGCGCCGTGCCGTTCGCGCTGTTCAGCTACCGGTACGCACAGTTCACCCCGGGAGACGAGCCGCTGCAGTTCGTCGTGGCCGCCGCGGCCTGGGCGCTCATCGCCGGAGTGGTGTGGGGGCTGGGGCGGCTGGCCTACGTGCACGAGCAGCACGCCGAGGCGGAGCGGCGACGGCTCGCGGCCGAGGCGGAACGTGCGCTGGAGGCCGAGCGGCTGCGGCTGGCCCGCGAGCTGCACGACAGCGTCACCGGCGCGGTGACCGCCATGATCCTCTACTCCGCCGGGGCGCGGGCCCAGCTGGGTCCGGACGAGGAACGGGTGCACGACGCGCTGCGGGTCGTCGAGCGAGCCGGAACCCAGGCGATGAACGAGCTGCACCGGATGCTCGGGCTGCTGCGCACCCCCGACGGCGGGGCCGCCACCGAGGCGGGTTGCCGGCCCGAGCTCGCCGCCCTGGACGACCTCGTCGAGCGCACCCGCAGCGGTGGGCTCGACGTCGCCCTCGTCGTCGACGGGCAGGCACGGCAGCTGGACCCCAGCATCGACCAGGCCGCCTACCGCGTCGTCCAGGAGGCGCTGACCAACGCCACCAAGCACGCCGGACCCGGCGCCCGCGTCGAGGTGACCCTGACCTGGCGCTCGACGGACCTGGTGCTCGACATCCGGAGCACCGGAGGCGGTCCGACCACCGGCACGGTCCGGTCGTCGGGATACGGGTTGCGCGGCCTGACCGAGCGGGTCGGTCTGGTGGGTGGATCGCTGAACGCCGGACCCGCCGACGGCGGCTGGCTGGTGCACGCCGAACTCCCGACCGCCGAGCACCCCCCGGTCAGCTCGGTGGTCCCGCCGTCCCCGCCCAACGAGATCGAGGCGTCGAGCCCGTGACCATCACCGTGGTGGTCGCCGAGGACGAGGCGCTGGTCCGCGCCGGGTGCGTCATGCTGCTGAACGCCGCACCGGACATCGAGGTCCTCGGGCAGGCCGGCAACGGCGCCGAGGCGGTGGAGCTCGCCCACTCGCTGCGGCCCGACGTCGTGCTGGTGGACCTGCGGATGCCCGGGATGGACGGGATCGCGGCGACCTCGGCGATCACCGGTCCCCGCGCGGCCGAGGGCACCCCGCCGCCGAAGGTGCTCGTCCTGACCACCTCCAACGAGGAGACGGCGGTGCAGCAGGCACTGGCGGCAGGGGCCAGCGGTTTCCTGCTCAAGCACGCCGCACCCGCCGACCTGATCACCGCGATCCGCCACTGCGCGGCAGGCGAGGGCTGGCTGGACCCGTCGGTCATCGGCGGCGTCATCGGGGCAATTCCATCACCGCCCGCGGCGCTCGCGTCCGTGGAGCGCCCGAACTCGCCGGAAGTGAGGACGCAGTGGACTTGTCCACCGCAGGCAGCAGCGGTCAGATCGTGATCGCGGGTGCGGGCTACGCCGGCCTGCACGTCGCCTTGCGCCTGACGGCCAAGCGGCGCGACGACCCCCAGATGGCGCTCACCCTGGTCGACCGGCACGACTACCACCAGGCGCTCACCGAGCTACCTCGGGTTGCCGCCGGCACGCGCGCCGCCGACGCGGTCCGCATCCCGCTGCACGACGTGCTGGCCAAGCAGGTCCGCTTCGTCCGGACCGAGATCAACGCTATCGACGTGGCCGGCCGGCGGCTGCTCACCGGGGCTGGGCCGATCGGCTGGAGATGGCTGGTACTGGCGCTCGGCAGCAGGCCCAATGACTTCGCCATCCCCGGCCTGGCCCATCGCGCGCTGCCGCTGTACTCGGTCGATGACGCCGAGCGAGTGTGGGCGGCGGTCAAGACCGCGCTCACGGCCGCTGCGGCCACCACCGACCCCGCCCGGCAGCGCCGCCTGGCGACGGTGGTCGTCGGCGGCGGTGGCGCCACCGGGGTGGAGCTGGCCGGTGAGCTGGCCGAGATGCTGCCCGAGGCGGCCCGCGCCCACGGCCTGGCGCCCGACCGGCCCGCCGTTCTCCTCGTCGAGGCGGGCCCCACCATCCTGGCCGGCTCCTCGCAGAAGCTGATCGACAAGGCCACCGCCATCCTCGCCGGCCTCGGCGTCCAGGTCTGCACCAAGGCGACGATCGCCGCCGCGACCGACGAGGGCTTCCGGCTCGAGGACGGCCGGCTGGTGGAGGGCGGCGTGTTCGTCTGGGCGGGCGGGGTGAAAGCACCCGAGGTCGTGGTCGATTCGGGGATGCCGACCGGCCACAACGGTCGCGTCAAGGTCGACCAGTACCTCCGTGTACTGGACCATCCGACGATCTACGTCGCCGGCGACCTCGCCTCGGTGGTGGATCCCCGCAGCGGGCACGTGCTGCCCCCGCTGGCACAGATAGCTCTGGAGGAAGGCGAGACGGTCGCCCGAAACCTGGACGCAGAGCTGAAGGGCAGACCGCTGGAGGCGTTCACATTCCACGACAAGGGGTTCGTCGTCTCGGTCGGGACCCGCCGCGGTGTCGCCGACATCGCCGGCATCACCACCGGGGGGCGGCTGGCCCACCTGCTCAAAGACGCCATCGAATGGGAGTACCGCCAGTCCGTCAGACACCTGCGCGGCTGGGACCCCGTTACCCGGTGACCGCCCCCGTCCCGCTGGGAACGGATGCCGCTCCCTGATGCCTCATCCACACGCGGGTTTCGCCCGATCGGCTCGGCCGCGATCGCCTGTCTTGACGGCGATCAGAGGAGCGAGGATCGTCCCTGCCCCGTCGATCATGAGCGGAGAGACCAGGAACGATGCCCACCCTCATCGGCTATCACGAGATCAAGGACGCGCAGCACTGGCTGTCGTCACCGAGGCGCGAGGAGATCTTCGGCCCCCTCGGCATCACCAACATCCGCACCTTCGTCGATCCCCAGAATCCGACGCGAGCGGCGGTGCTCATGGACGTTCCCGACCTGGACGCGTTCCGGGCCGCCATGCAGACCCAGGCGGCTGCGGACGCCATGGACCATGACGGGGTCCTGCCCGAAACCTTGGTGATCCTCCTGGAGTCCTGAACAACCTCCCCCGGGTCACAGGCGCGTCAGTTGGGTCGGGCACGGGCGCGGTGCCCGACCCAACTGGTGCGCCTTTCATGCGTGAGCCCGCCGGTCAGCCCGCCGCCGCGGCGCGGCCCGCGGTGAAGAAGGCGGCCACGGCGTCGGCGTCGGGCAGCTGCTCCGCCGTCCGGACCGCGCCGAACGACGCGTTCCAGAACTCCCCCTCGCGGGGCGTCCACGGTCCGACGTAGGCGTACGGCTGCGGGTGACCGCTGTCGCCCGGCGAGACGCCGTAGTTGACCTCGTCCAGCGCGATGCCCAGGTCGAAGTGCTCCGGCCAGAGGATCGGCTCCTCGGACGGCGCGAACCGGCGCATCGCCTGATCGCCACGAGCGAACCAGTCGAGCAGCAGCGCCGCCGCGGCCGGGTCGACGGCCAGCTCGTCGTCCGCGCCGAACTCGGCGTGCTCGGCGTACAGGTCGGCGGGCTCGCCGGCCTCGACACCCAGCGCGGCCGCGAGGTCGCCGATCCTGCCGCGCAGCGGGACTCTCGTGCCGGCACCGACGATCTCGACTCCCTCGACCCGCAGCGGCCCGGCGAACTGCCCGAACCCGCCCGGCGTCACCTGCAGCCGGATCTCGCCGTTCTCCCGGTACTGCGGCCCGGCGAGCAGTCGCTCGGCCACCGCGTGCAGGGAGTGGCGGGTCGCCACCACCGCGTGCTCGTCCATCTCGACCTCCGGGGTCTCGTCAGGTGCCTGCCTGGTGTCCGCGGACACGGCTCCCGTTACGCGCCACTCGCGGATACGACTCGAGAATGTCGGCGTAGGCAAGCCCGGTTCACCCGCCGTAAGCCTTGCGTAAGCGGTCGTTCCCCGGCCTGCTGATCGCCTCCGGGCACAGTGGAACAACCAGCGGGACAGGGAGGACCTCGTGGAAGCCGACACCCGACACGACACGAAGGGCGCACATCGTTGACTTCTCCCCGCCGTGAACGGCGGGGATTCTCCCGGTCGCCCGGGAGGGTTCCTGCTTCACAGACGACTGCCCGCGTGCGCTTCCGCGCGCGCAGGTCTGACACCGTCTCCACAGGCGAGCACCGCCAGCCCGGCGGCACGAATGGTGCGGGCCGCGTTCACGTCGCGGTCGTGGCGCGCCCCGCAGCGACACGTCCACTCCCGCACGTGCAGCGGCAGGTCGTCGCGGACGGCTCCGCACGCGGAACACGCCTTCGACGAGGGGAACCAGCGGTCGACCACGACCAGGTCGCGGCCGTACCACCGGCACTTGTACTCCACCATGCCCCGCAGCTCCCGCCACGCCGCATCGGAGATGGCGCGGGCCAGGCAGTGGTTGCCGAGCATGTTGCGCGACCTGCAGGTCCTCGATCACGACCGCTTGGTTCTCGCGGACGAGTCGAGTCGACAGCTTGTGCAGGTGGTCACGGCGCCGGTCGGTGATCCGGGCGTGCACCCGGGCCACCTTCCGGCGGGCCTTCTCCCGGTTCACCGACCCGCGCTGCGTGCGGGCGTGCGCGCGCTGCGCCCGGGCGAGGCGGGCCCGGTCGGCCCGCTCGTGGCGCGGGTTGGTGACCTTCTCCCCGGTGGACAGGGTGACCAGCGACGTGATCCCCGCGTCGATCCCGACCACGTCATCCGTCGGTGGACCGTCCTGGACGGTGACCTCGCACAACAGGGACACGTGCCAGCGCCCGGCCGCGTCCCGCGACACGGTCACCGTGCTGGGCTCGGCCCCGTCGGGCAGGGGCCGGGACCAGCGGATGGCGAGCGGCTCGGTCATCTTCGCCAGCGTCAGCGCGCCGTCGCGGAAGCGGAACGCCGACCGGGTGTACTCCGCCGACGCCCGCGAGCGCCGCTTGCTCTTGAACGTCGGGTACTTCGCGCGCTTGCCCCAGAAGTTCACGAATGCCGTCTGCAGGTGACGGAGCCCCTGTTGCAGCGGCACGGACGACACCTCGGACCAGGAACGCCAGCTCAGGGTCGCGCTTCCACTCGGTGAGCAGCGCCGAGGTCTGCACATAGGTGATGCGCCGCTGCTCGGTGTACCAGGCCTTGGTGCGGGCTTCCAGGGCCAGGTTGTAGACCTTCCGCACGCAGCCGAACGTGCGGTTCAGCTCCTGGGCCTGCTGGTCGGACGGATAGAAACGGTACTTGAACGCCCGCTTCACCACCCGCCCCGACATGCCTCACACGGTAGCACGTCGCCATGTGAGGCTCCTGTCTACCCCCACGGAGAGAGCGGCTTCCTCCCCGGCGTGAACGCCGGGGTATCCGCCGATAGGAGTCCGATGACCGAGTCCGGCGATCCCGTGTACGTCGTCCTCATCTCGGGCAGCACGCGGGCAGGGTCAACGAACACCGCCGCGCTGCGCACCGTCGCCGAGCTGGAGGTCCCCGGCGTCGTCGCCACCCTCTGGGAGCGGCTCGTCGACCTCCCCGCCTTCGTTCCGGACGATGAGGCCGAGCCTGCTGCGGCCGTCACCGCGCTGCGGCTGCTGCTGGCGTCGGCCGACGCCGTCGTGTTCTGCACACCCGAGTACGCAGGCACCCTCCCCGGGAGCTTCAAGAACGCGATCGACTGGCTCGTCGGGAGCGGCGAGCTGTACCGCACACCGGCGGCGTGGATCAACGTGGGGAACCTGGGCCGGGGAGCCGGCGCCGAGGCGACGTTGGCGACGGTGCTGGGATACGTGGACGCCGACGTCATCGAGCACGCCTGCGTACGGATCCCGGTCGGGCGGGACGTCGTCGGGCCGGCCGGCACCGTCGACGACCCCGACGTGCGTGCCCGGCTCGCGGCCCAGCTGGCCGCCGTCGCGGAGCACGTCCGGTCGCGCGCGGACCACCCGTGACCGGGATCCGGGCGCGCGAGCCGGACTCCGCGCGCCCCGTCGGGCCCCGCACCGGTTCTGACGCGAGCGCGGCCCCGGGCACCGCGCGGTGTCGCGGATTCGTCGGGCACCGTGGCCCCGCAGGCGACGGCGCGGCGGTCGCAGCGGGGGTCGTGCTCGTCGTGGCCGCCGCGGTCGTGGGCCGGATGCTGCTGGCCGGGGGCGCGAACCTGCTGCTGCCCTTTCCCCCGCTGCTCGCGCAGTGGCTGCCGCACGTGGGCCCGGGCACGCCCGTCGCCGTCGTCACCGCGGTCGCGGTCGTCGGATGGGGGCCGTCGCTGGCGGCGACGCTGCCGTGGCGGCGGCTGCTCCCCGCGGCGTGGATGACCGCAACGGTGTGGACGCTGGCGCTCGCGCTGGTGGACGGCTGGCAGCGCGGGGTGGTCGAGCGGCTCTCCAGTGGCGAGGAGTACCTGCACGACGTGCCGCGGGTCGCCGGCGTGCGGGAGATGCTCGCGACGTTCGCCGACCACATCCTCACCGACCAGCCGGTGCACTGGACCACGCACGTGGGCGCCCACCCGCCGGGCGTGTTCCTGGTCTACGTGGTGCTCGACCGGATCGGTCTCGGCGGCGGCGGGGCCGCCGGTCTGGTGACCGTGCTGGTCGGGGCGTCGGCGTGCGCCGCGGTCGCGGTGACGCTGCGCGCGCTCGGCGCCGAGGACGTGGCGCGGGCGGCGCTGCCGTTCGGGGTGCTGCTGCCCGGTGCGGTGTGGGTCGGGGTGTCGGCGGACGGCATGTTCGCGGCCGTGCTGGCCTGGGGCGTGGCGCTGCTCGCCGTGGGCGCCACCGGCCGCGGGGTGCGGGCGGACACGGCGGCGGTCACCGGCGGGGTGCTGCTCGGCTCCACGCTCTACCTCTCCTACGGGCTGGCGTTGGGGTTGTTCCTGCCGGCCGCCGTCCTGGCGGTGACGCGCCGGTGGCGGGCGGCGGTGCTCGCCGGAGCCGGGGCGGCCGCCGTCGTCGTCGCCTTCACCGCGGCCGGGTTCTGGTGGCTCACCGGGTTCAGCCACGTCCGCGTGATCTACGCCGCGAGCATCGCGGCGAGCAGGCCTTACTCCTACTTCGTGTGGGCGAACCTCGCGGCGTTCTCATTCGCAGTCGGCCCGGCGGTCTGGGCGGGTCTGCGCCGCGCGGCCGCCACGCGGACCCTGCCCGGTCCGGCAGCGCTGCTCGTGCTCGCGGCGCTGGCGGCGGTCGTCGTCGCCGACCTGACGGGGCTGTCCAAAGCCGAGGTCGAGCGGATCTGGCTGCCGTTCGCAGTCTGGCTGGTGGTGCCCTGCGCGCTGCTGCCACGGCCGCAAAGGTGGCTGGCCGCCCAGGCTCTGCTCGCGCTGGCGGTCAACCACCTGCTGCTCACCGTCTGGTGAGCCGGCGCACCCCGTAGACCAGCGCGGACACCGCCGCCATCGCGGCGACGAGCAGCAGCCAGCGGCCGAGGAACGGGCTCTGGTCGAGCCCGGTCTGGCCGACGACCACGGGCTCGCCCTGCCGGATGATGCCCGGCAAAAACATCAGGAACGTCAGTGCGGCCCCCAGCGCCGGCACCCGGATGTAGTTGACCGTCGTCGGCCGGGCGGGGACGCGGGGGAACCACCGCAGGCAGAAGCGCAGCACGGCGTCGGCCACCGCGGCAAGCGGGGAGAGCAGCCCGTCGTGCACGACGACGGCGGCGACGAACCAGACGGCCATCCACGGCCACAGCGGGTCGCCCGCCACGATCGACGCGGCGTAGCCGGCGACGGCGACGCTCAGCAGGAGGACGGCGAGGTGGCCGGGGCCGGCGCCGTAGAGCGCCTCGAGACGGTGGCGCATCAGGAGCTCCGGAACTCGATCGAGCGGACCCACTTGGTGTTGTGCACGCCGGGCAGCGCAGGGACGACGACCCGGGCCGGGTAGCCGTGGTCCGGATCGAGCGGCGCGCCGTTGACGCCGAGCGCGAGCAGGGCGTCCGGGTGCAGCACCTGCCCGGACGTGAGCGTCGCCTGCGCGAACGGGCCGTTCTCCAGCGAGCGCACCACCGCGCTCGCGGGCTCGGGCACGCCGGCCAGCGCGGCGAGGTCGCGCAGCCGCACCCCGGTCCAGGTCTGGGTCGTGGACCAGCCCTCGACGCACGCGATCGGCAGCGTCGCGGTGTGCTGCGGCTGCGCGGCCAGGGCGTCGCGGTCGAGCCGGACGAGCGCAGCCCCGCCGGTCAGGTCGAGCCGCCAGGTGGCGCCGACGGCACCGGGCTCGATCCCCGACACCGCGAACGTCTTGTTGACCGGGAAGTCGTTCGGCCCGCCGTCGGCGGCGGCGGAGTTGCGCCCGCGGGGCAGCAGGACCGCCAGGCTGCGCAGCGGGCCGCCGAGGGTCTGGCCGGCGGTCAGCGCCGCGACGAGCAGGGACCCGCCGCCGACGAGCGCGAGCGCGCCGCGCCGGCTGATCGTCGCGGGGCCCGGTCGCTCGGACACCAGGCCGAGGTCGTCGTCGGGCTCCTCGGGGCGGGTCTCCGAGGTCGGGACGCGCAGCTCGGCGCGCAACGACCGCGACCGCAGCCCGCGCACCATGTGCGGGAGCTTGAGCGCGACGTGCGCGACGAACGCGCCGAGGAACACCCACGCGCCGACGTAGTGGGCGGCGTAGAAGCTGAAGCCGAACACGTAGTCGTACTGGATGTTCAACAGCCCGGTGACGATCTCGAAGAGGATCCCGCCGACGAGCAGCAGCAGCGACAGGCGTTCGAGCGCCTGCGCGGGCGAGCGGACCGGTGGCCACGCGAACAGCTTCGGCGCGACCGACCACAGCTTCGCCAGCACGACCGGGACCAGCACCAGCCCGAGCCCGACGTGCAGGCCCTGGGTGAGCCGGTAGAGCCACGACGGCGAGGCGGGCCAGTCGAACCAGGGCAGGTGCAGGACGCCGACGTCGCCCGGGATGGCCTGCCCGAACTGCGGCCCGTAGGCCACGTAGCTGAGCAGGCCCGTGACGATCACGACGGGCAGCGCCGCGAGCAACACGGCACCGAACACGGAGGTCAGCCAGGGCCCGCGCAGCGGGCTGCGGAACCGCGGCAGCGGCGGGCGGTGACGCTCCAGCGCCCGGACGGCCGGCTCCCACGGCGCCCCCCACGACGCCGTGGGTCGGTCCTGTCCGGGCTCGGTGCGGGTCACGAATCGACCGTAGGACCGCGGACGGCGACGGGACCCGCGCTCGCCCTTACCGTTCGATGACGTGCGCCGGCGACGCCCCTCCGGGTGGCTACGCTGGCCGGGTGGCCGACCGCGTGCTCGTGGTGGACGACGACGCGACCGTCCGCGACGTCGTCGCCCGGTACCTCGGCGACGCCGGGTACCGGGTCGATCTCGCCGCGGACGGAGAGGGCGCCCTGGAGGCCGCCGCGCGCGACCGCCCGGACGCCGTCGTGCTCGACCTGATGCTGCCGGGCACTGAGCGGGCTCGACGTGTGCCGGGCGCTCCGCGCCGGGCAGAAGCCGCCCGCGATCGTCATGCTGACCGCGCTCGGCGAGGAGGACGACCGGATCCGCGGCCTGGAGCTGGGCGCCGACGACTACGTGAGCAAGCCGTTCAGCCCCCGCGAGCTCGTGCTGCGGGTCGGGTCCGTGCTGCGCCGCAACGGCTCCCCGCCCGCGACCGGCGGGCCGCTGGTGGACGGGGACCTGCGGGTGGACGCCGCCGCCCGCCGCGCGACCCTGGCCGGGGCGGAGCTCGCGCTCACCTCCCGGGAGTTCGACCTGCTCGCGTTCCTCCTGGCCCACCCCGGCCGGGCCTTCACCCGCGCGGAGCTGCTCGCGCAGGTGTGGGGCTGGGAGTTCGGGGACCAGTCCACCGTCACCGTGCACGTCCGCCGGCTGCGGGAGAAGGTCGAGGCCGACCCGACGCAGCCGCGGCGGATCGCCACGATCTGGGGCACCGGCTACCGCTACGACCCCGGCACGTCCGACGCCCGGGACGGGTGACGTGCTCACCGAGCTGGCGCGCGCGCTGCCCGCGGCCCTGCTGTTCGCCCTGCCGGTGACCGCGCTCGGCGGCCTGCTCCTGCACCGCATGCGCCGCCGCTCGGTGACCGCCGCGATGACCACGCTGGCGCTGGTCCCGCTCGTGGCCGCGCTCGCCGGGGTCGTCGCGGTCAGCGGCTTCATGTACACCCCGCAGCTCGCCGGCACCCTCGCGGTGGTCGGCGTGGTCGCCGCGGTGACCGTGCCCATCGCCGCGCTGCTCGGGCGGGGCTTCGCCCGCGACGCGCTGTGGCAACGGGAGGCCCGGGAAGCGGAGCGGCAGGCCGAGACCGCCCGCCGCGAGCTGGTGGGCTGGATGAGCCACGACCTGCGCTCCCCGATGGCCGGGATCCGGGGCATGGTCGACGCGCTGGCCGACGGGGTCGTGCACCGGCCCGACGAGGTCGCCGACTACCTCGCGCGCGTCCGGCGGGAGACCATCCGGCTGGCGGCCATGGTCGACGACCTGTTCCAGCTCTCCCGCGCCACCTCAGCCGCCCTGCGGCTCGAGCTCGCCCCGCTCGCGCTCGGCGAGGTCGTCTCCGACGCGGTCGCCGCCGAGGCGGCGGCCGCGGCGGCCGCCGGCGTGGAGGTGGTCGCGGACGAGCCCGACCGCTGGCCGACCGTGGCGGGCAGCGACACCGAGCTGACCCGCGTGGTCCGCAACCTGCTGTCCAACGCCGTGCGGCACACCCCGGCCGGGGCCCGGGTCGCGCTGTCGGCCGGCACGACCGGAGCCGAGGCGTGGCTGCGGGTCCAGGACGGCTGCGGCGGCATCCCGGAGGCCGACCTAGACCGGATCTTCGACGTCGGCTACCGGGGCGCCGCCGCCCGCACCCCCGGCCCGGACTCCGGAGCCGGGCTGGGGCTGGCCATCGCCCGCGCCCTGACCGAGGCGCACGGCGGCCGGCTCTCGGTCGTGAACTCCGGGCCGGGCTGCCGTTTCGAGCTCACCCTGCCGCTGCGGCGCCCGGCGCGGACGCCTGCCCGGACGACGTGAGCTCGACGAAGCTGCGCACCCCCCGGTAGCAGGCGGTCTGGCGCAGCCCGAGCGTCGCCCCGAGGCCGACCAGCGCGTCCGCACCCGCGCACGCCCACGGCAGCGGAGCGCCCGTACCGGCCGCGGTGCGGAGCCGCACGGTGCCGCGCCACAGCAGGTCGGGGGTGGCGTCGGTCTCCACCAGCAGGTTCCCGCCGGGCCGGAGCAGCCGGGTGGCCCGGTGCAGCAGACGCAGCGGGTCGCCCCCGATGCCGATGTTGCCGTCGGCCAGCAGCACCTGGCCCCAGGTGCCCTCGCCCGGCAACGGGCCGAACACGTCCCGGCGGACCATCGGCGTGCGCCGCCGCCGGCACAGCCGCTGCGCGACCGCGGAGAGGTCCACCCCGAGCGCCGGTACGCCCCGCTCCCCCAGCGCGGACACGAGGCGTCCGGGCCCGCACCCGAGGTCGATCACCGGGCCGGTGCAGCGGTCGAGCAGCCAGCGGTCCTGGCCGTCGGCGGACCGGCGCCAGCGCGGCACCGCCAGGGCGAGCTCGACACCGTCGTCGCGGACGAGCCGGGCCGACGCCCCGGCCAGGGCGGGATCGAAGGCCCGCACGAGATCGACGGGCGGAACGGGATCGACGGCGCGGACCGGCGCGGGCGCGGGGACGGGCTGCAGGTCGGCGCTCAGCACCGGGCGCTCCCGACCGGGGACGACGGGTCGGCGGACAGGGCGGGCAGCCCGGCGACGGCGGCTGCGAACCGGGTCCAGGGGGCGATGCGAGCCACCGCTGTCGCGTCGGCGGCCGTGTCGACGTCGGTCAGCTCCGGCAGCAGGCCCACCCGCAGCCCCGCGGCCCGCAGCGCGCGAAGAGTCCGCTCCCCGGTGTCGTCGCGCGAGGTCGGGACCTCGGCGATCGGCCGCCGCGGCCCGCGGGTCGCGCAGCCCCAGCGCCCACCAGCCGCCGTCGGCGGCCGGGCCGAGGACCGCGTCGGCGGTACCGCGCCGCAGCGGCCCCGCGGCCTCGGTGAGCAGGCCGGGCTCGACCTGCGGGGTGTCCATCCCGAGCTGCAGCACCGGGCAGCCGGGCAACAGACAGGCGACGTCGCCGTGCGCAGCCGCGATGCGGTGCCCCAGGTCCGGGCCCCGCTGACGCCGGGTCGCGACACCACGCAGCTGCGCGGCCAGCTCGACCGCCCGGGCCGCCGCGGACAACCGCCCGGCCAGAGCGACAACGACCCGGCCACCGGGCACCCCACGCACCGCACCGAGCGTGTCCAGCAGCGCAGCCGCGGCGAGATCCGCCGCCTCCGCAAGGGTCAGGGGCGGGCACAACCGCGTCTTGACCCGACCGGTCTCGGGCACCTTGGCGAGCACCAGCAGACCGAGCCTCGGCCCGTCGGGTTCCCTCATCGCAACAGCCCCGCCATGTCCCGGGCCGCCCGCACCGTGCCGCGCAGCGACCCCGAGACCTTCGACCGCCCGCCGACCCGGACCCGGTAGGGCACCGGGACCTCACGGATCCGCCAGCCCGCCGCCCCGGCGCGCAGCAACAGCTCAAGCGGGTAACCGAAGCTCCGGTCGGCCACGCCCAGCCCCAGCAGCGCCGCCCGGCTCGCCACCCGGACAGGCGCCAGGTCGCGGACCGGCACGCCGCGGCGCCGCAGCGTCGCAGCGATCACGGCGTTACCGGCCCGGGCGTGCCACGGCCACGCCCCGGCCTGCGGCACCCGCCGCCCGACCGCCAGGTCGGCCTCGCCCGCGGCGACCACGGCGGCCATGCCCGGCAGCACGCCGGGATCGATCGAGCCGTCCCCGTCGAGCACCGCGACGAGCTCGGCCTGCGCCGCCTCCAGCCCCGCGTGCACCGCGGCGCCGTACCCGCGCCGCGGCTCGGTGACGACCCGGGCGCCGAGCGCGCGGGCGACCGCCGCGGTGGCGTCGGTGGAGCCGTTGTCCACGACCAGCACGGGCCAGCCCGCAGGCAGCGCGGCCAGCACGACCGGCAGCGCGTCGGCCTCGTCCAGGCACGGAAGGATGATCTCGGGATCGCCGTCCACGTCCCGATCTTCGGACGCCGACGGCCTGGCGGAGAGCCCTCTGCCGCTTACCGTTCGGTGACGTCGGTTGCCCGGGCCGGAGCGCGCAGCGGATCGGTGGCGAAGGCGCGCACCCCCGCGGCGAAGCGCACCGCGGCCCGGAACCCGAGCAGCGACGCGGCCCGCGCCGGGTCCGCGACGACGTGGCGCACGTCCCCGGGCCGGGCGCCGCCGACGACCACGGGCTCGGGGCCGGCGGTCGCCGCGGCGAGCGCGCCCGCGAGGTCGCCGATCGTGTGGGGCTCTCCCGAGCAGACGTTGACGGCGGTGAGGCGCCCGCAGGCGGGTCGGTGGTCAGCGCGAGGACGTTGGCCGCGGCGACGTCCGTGACGTGCACGAAGTCGCGGCGCTGGCAGCCGTCCTCCAGGACCCGAGGCGCCTCCCCCCGCTCCAACGCCGACCGGAAGATCGACGCGACGCCGGCGTACGGGGTGTCGCGCGGCATCCGCGGCCCGTAGATGTTGTGGTAGCGCAACGACCACGCCGTCCCACCGGTCTGCCGCGCCCACGCCCCGACCAGGTACTCCTGGGCGGCCTTGGTCGCGGCGTAGGTGCTGCGCGGGTCGAACGGCGTGTCCTCCGCGACGAGCCCGGGGACCAGATCCCGGCCGCAACGGGGGCACCGCGGCTCGAACCGTCCCGCGTCGAGGTCGGCCCGCCTGCGCGGCCCGGGCCGCACGAGGCCGTGCTCGGGGCAGTCGTAGCGGCCCTCGCCGTAGACGACCATCGAGCCGGCCAGCACCAGCCGGCGCCGTCCCGCGGCGTGCATGGCGGCGAGCAGGACCGCGGTGCCGAGGTCGTTGTGCGCGGCATAGCCGGGCGCGTCGGCCGGGTCGACGCCGTGCCCGACCATCGCGGCCTGGTGGCACACCGCGTCGACCCCGGGCAGCAGCCGGGCCAGCAGGTCGGCGTCGCGGACGTCCCCGCGGACCAGCTCGTACCGCGCGGTCTCCGGCGGCGGATCGTCGCCGTGGGCCTGCGGGAGCAGCGCGTCGAGCAGGAGCGGCTCGTGCCCCTCGTCGGCGAGCCGGTCCGCGACGTGGGACCCGACGAACCCGGCACCGCCGGTGATCAGTACGCGCACGGGGCCGACGCTAACGACGACCTGCCGCGGTGGCCCGCGACGGCCGAGGCCGTAAGGATCGCGTAAGCGATCCCGCGCGCCACCGGCCGTCAGTCGAAGACACAGTCGAGGGACCCGTCCCTCAGTGTGGAGTGATCATGAGCGCCGAGAACACGGTCACCGGGCCCGGCGTCGGGCTACCCGCCCGCGCTCGCGATCGACGGCATCGCGCTGCGCGACCGGTCTGGCTCGACCGCCCCGTCCATGCGGCCTCCTTTCCCCATCCCGACGCACCCTGGCGCTGCGCCCGCTCCACGCCTTCCGGAGCGGCGCGACACGTAACGGACGGCGTAGTGGTCGGGTCCGTGCAGCGACTACCGCCCGAAGGATCCCCATCATGACCGCCACGCCGATCGCCGACTACGCCCTCTTGTCCGACCGTCGCACCGCCGCGCTGGTCAGCCGCGACGGCTCGGTGGACTGGCTGTGCGCGCCGCGCTTCGACTCGCCCGCGCTGCTCGGCCGGCTCCTCGACCCCGGGAGCCGGGCACTGGTCGGTGCGCCCCGTCGACCCGGACGCCGAGGCGACCCGCCGCTACGTCGACGAGACGATGCTGCTCGAGACGACGTGGACGACGGCGACGGGCACCGCGACCGTCACCGACGCGCTCGCCACGGGCGGCGCGGACGACCCGCACGCGATCGGCGCGGCCGCGCCCCGGCTGCTCGTCCGCGCGCTGGAGTGCACCGGTGGCGAGGTCGAGATGGCCGTGGAGTTCGCGCCGCGACCGGAGTACGGGCTGGTGGAGCCGCTGGTCACGGCGGTGGAGGGCGGCGTGGTCGCCCGGGGCGGCGCCGACGTGCTGGTGCTCTCCTGCCCCACCGCGCTCGACGTCGCCGATGCGACCGCATCCGGGCGGCTGCGGCTCGCCGCGGGCGACCGCATGCTGCTCGGGCTGCAGCACCGCACGACGGCCGAACCGTGGCCCGGTCCGCTGCCGGCCGAGGAGCTCGACGACGCGCTGCGCGCGACGGCCGACGCGTGGCGGGCGTGGTCCCGGCTGCATCAGAACTACCGGGGGCCGTGGCGCGATCTCGTCCACCACAGCGGCCGGGTGCTGCAGGCGCTGACCTACCAGCCCACCGGTGCGGTGGTCGCCGCCGCGACGACCTCGCTGCCCGAGCAGGTGGGCGGCGAGCGCAACTGGGACTACCGCTACGCCTGGGTCCGGGACGCGAGTTTCACCCTCGAGGCGCTGTGGATCGCCGCCTGCCCGGACGAGGCCCACCAGTTCTTCGACTACCTCGCGGCCAGCTCCGCAGGCCAGGTCCTGGGCGGTCGCGACCTGCAGATCATGTTCGGCGTCGGCGGGGAGCACGACCTCAGCGAGCGCACGCTGCCGCACCTGTCGGGGTGGCGCGGGAGCCGGCCCGTCCGCGTCGGCAACGGCGCCTGGACCCAGCGGCAGATCGACGTCTACGGCGAGCTGCTGGGCTCGGCCCACCGGCTCGTCGCCCAGCTCAACCCGGACCATCCGGGTGCCACCGCCTGGCGGGAGTTCCTCGTCGCGTGCGCCGACGCGGCCGCGCGCCGGTGGCAGGAGAAGGACCAGGGGATCTGGGAGGTGCGCGGCGAGCCCCGCCACTTCCTGTACTCCAAGCTCATGTGCTGGGTCGCGCTCGACCGGGCCGTCGCCCTCGCCGACACGCTGCGCGCGACGGACCGGGTTCCCGCCTGGCGGGCCGCGGCCGAGGAGATCCGCGCCGCGATCCTCACCGAGGGGTGGGACGACACGGCGAAGTCGTTCACCCAGTCGTTCGGCTCCCCCGACCTCGACGCGTCCACCCTGATGATCGGCCTGGTCGGCTTCCTCCCACCGGACGACCCGCGGGTGGTGGCGACGGTCGAGGCCGTCGCGGACCGGCTCACCGACGCGCGCGGGCTCGTCTACCGCTACCGCACGGCGAGCGGGAGCAACGCCGACGGCCTCGCAGGCGAGGAGGGGACGTTCCTGCTCTGCACCTTCTGGCTGGCCCAGGCGCTGGCCGCAGCCGGCCAGGTCGCCCGGGCCCGGACCGTCTTCGAACGGGCGGTCCGCTACGTCAACGACGTGGGGCTCCTGGCCGAGGAGGTCGACCCCGCCACCGGCGACCTCCTCGGCAACTTCCCGCAGGCCTTCAGCCACATCGGCCTGATCAACGCAGCGTGGGCGATCGCGCAGGCCGAGGAGGCGACGCCGCGGCCGCGGGCGAACTTCTGACCGTTCGCGTACACCTCGTCCGCGGGGCTGTTGCAGGTACCGGTGCTGCGGCACGCTGCCGACGTGGTCGGCCCTCTCCGCGTCGACGGGCCGGTGCTGCTGGCGACGAAGCTGCATCCGCCCGCTCGTCGCGGCCTGCTGCCCCGGCCCGGCCTCGTGCACCGCCTCCGGCCGACCGCACACCGGCTCACCGTGCTCGACGCACCCGCGGGCTGGGGGAAGACCTCGCTGCTCGCCGAGTGGTGCGCAGCGGACGACGCCCTGGTCGCCTGGGTGGCGCTCGACACCGGCGACGACCACCCGGTCCTGTTCTGGAGCTACGTGCTGGCCGCGCTCCGGGAGCCGCTGCCCGGCATCGGGGAACGCGCGCTGCGCGCCCTGCCCGCCGGGGGGCGCGCGATCCGCGACGCCGCGGTTCCCCTGCTGGTCAACGACCTGGTCGCGCAGCCCGGGCCGATCGTGCTCGTCCTGGACGACTACCACGTGATCACCGACAGGGTCGTGCACGAGACCGTCTCGCTCCTGGTGGAGCGCCTGCCCGAGCACGTCCACGTCGTCGTCGCGACCCGCGGGAACCCACCCCTCCCGCTCGGCAGGCTCCGCGCGGCCGGCGAGCTGCAGGAGCTGCGGACCGACGACCTCGCCTTCGACGCCGATGAGGTCAGCCGGGTGCTCACCGGCGTCCCGGGGTCGATCTCGGCGCGGACCAGGTGGACCGTCTCGCCCGGCGCACCGAGGGCTGGCCGGCGGGCGTCGCGCTCGCGGCGGCGTCCCTGGCCGGGCGCGACGGCGATGTCAGCGCCTTCGTCGAGGCGTTCACCGGCACCGACCGCTACGTCCTGGATTACCTCGGCACGGAGGTGCTCGCCGGCCTCCCGCCAGACCTGCGGGAGTTCGTCCTGCGCACCTCCATCCTGCGCAGGCTCTCGCCCGAGTCGTGCCGGGCCGTCACCGATCGCCCCGACGCCGCCGCACTCCTCGACCGCGCGGAGCGGGCGGGCGTCTTCCTCAGCGCGATCGACCCCGGGCGTCGGTGGTTCCGCTACCACCGGCTGTTCGGCGAGCTGCTCCGCCACGAGCTGGCCCTCGCCGAGCCGACCATCGTGCCCACCCTGCATCGCCGCGCCGCGGCCTGATCGACGGAGACCGGGGCCATCGGGGACGCGGTGGCCCACCACGTCGCCGCCGGGGACAACGGGCCGGCGGCGGAGCTCATCGCCATGACCTGGACGGAGTGGTTCAACGCCGGGCGCCTGAGCTCGGTCGCCGGCTGGCTCGACCTGCTGCCCGAGCCGCACGTGCGGGCCGACCCCCGGTTGTGCGTCGCGCGGGCCTGGCTCCTGCTGGGGCGCCCGACGAGGTCGGCCGTGGATCGCCGCGGGGAGGCCGCCGGGCGGGACCCCGGGACCTGGCGTGCTGCGCGCCACCCACCGGTTCAAGATCGGTGACCTCGGCGCCACCCGCGCCGCCGCCCAGCGCGTCCTCGAGCTGGACGACGGTGCGGCGTCCTTCGCCGCGACGGTGGCCCACCTGCAGCTCGGCATCACGGCCTTCTGGAGCGGTGACGTCCCCGGCGCGACCCGCCCGCTGGCCGAGGCCGTCCAGCGGGAACGCGAACTGCTCCCCCTGCTGGCGGGCAGGCTGTCGCAGCGGGAGATCGGGACGGTCCTGCAACTGTCGCTGAACACGGTCAAGACGCACGGGCGCCTGCTGTTCCGCAAGCTCGGCGTGTCGTCGCGGGCGGAGGCGGTGGCGCGGGCGCGGGCGTTGGGGTTGTTGTAAGGGCTTGCGCCACCCTGCCGAGAGTTCGGGAAAGAAGGGTTGGCGATCGCGGATCGAGCGGCCGGAATTGTCGGTGGGTCGCGCGATGATGTACCCGTGCCAGACACCACGATCGCTACGCTCGACGGTCTGCTCACGCAGGCAATCGAGGCGCTGGACGCGATCGCGGAAACCGGCACCGATGCGGATCTCGTCGCGCTTCTCACCCGATGCGAGCACGCGGCGCGCAGGCTCGATCGCACTGCCGTTTCCGCGGTGGCCGCGCTGGAGCGCCGCGGGGTGTTCGCCGAGAAGGGCTACAAGTCATCGGCCTCCGCCCTGGCGGATCTGCTCGGCTTGGAGCGCTTCGAGGCCCGCCGCCGCGTCGTGGCTGCCGAGCACGTCACTGCACGGGTGGGGCTGGACGGGGCCCCGCTGCCGGCGCGGCTGCCCGCCACCGCCACGGTGTTCGCCGACGGGCGGGCCAGCCTGCGCCACGTCGAGGTGATCGCGCGCGTGCTCGACACGCCCTCGGCGCGGCGACTTTCCCCCGATGTATGGGCAGGCGCTGAGTCGGCGTTGGCAGGCAAGGCCCGCGACTACACCCCGTCGGAGCTGCAGGCCTGGGGTGCTGCGCTGGTCGAGGCGCTCGATCAGGACGGCGCCGAGCCCGACGACGGGCCGCCGGCGCAAGTCAATGAGCTGCACCTGACCCGGACGGCGACCGGCGGAGGAAGGATCAAGGGCCGGATCGACGACGCCGCGATGTTCGACGCGATCGCCACGGTGATCGACGCGAAGGCGAATCCGCTGACCGCCGACGACGAGCGCCCGGCCGGGCAGCGGCAGGCCGAGGCCCTGGCCGACGTGTGTGGTTACGTCCTCGACCACGCCCCGACGAACCTGGTCCCGGAGTGCGGTGGCCGCCGGCCGCACGTCAACGTGCTGATCAGGCTCGAGGACCTGGAGAACCGGGCCCGCGCCGCCTGCCTCGACTTCGGCGGGATCCTGTCACCGGAAGCGCTGCGCATGCTGTGCTGCGACGCCACCGCCGTGCCGATCGTGCTGAACGGCGCCGGGCAGCCGCTCGATGTGGGCCGCGCGACCCGGACAGTTCCGGAGGGGCTGCGCCGGGCCGTGGCCGCGCGGGACCGCGGATGTGCCCACCCCGGATGCGGGCGCCCGATCTCCTGGACCGAATGCCACCACATCATTCCGTGGGAGTGCGGTGGCGAGACGAAGCTGGACAATCTCGTCATGCTGTGCCGGGTCCACCACCGGCAGATCCACTTCACCGAGTGGATCGTGCGGATACGAGACGGGCTACCGGAGTTCCTTCCCCCGAAATGGATCGACTTCGAACAGCGGCCGCGGAGAAGAGCACTTTCTCACCTCGCCGCGGCGAGCGCGTGACGCACGGCCGTCAGGGACTCATGCTGTTCGAAACCGTCCCCACGGCCACGGTGCGCCGGCGTGGCGCTGATGGCCGGGGCCGGCCGGCAGCGGTCGCGGGCACAGCACGCCCGCCGGGACGAGCAGGCGATGCTGCGGGCCCAGGCGGGCGAACGGGTCTTCGGCCCACCAGGCAAGCCGATCGGCGACCCGGCGCGGGTCGGCTCCGCTGATCGAGCCCGCCCACTGCGTCGGCCCGTCGACCAGCGTGCTCAACAGCGTCGTTCGTCCCGGGTCGCGCAGCACCGCGCGCATGGCGCCGACCACCGCCGGGTCGTCGAACAAGGGCCGGGCGCCACGCGGCGGCAGCACGAGTGACACCGCGAGCGCCGGTCCGTCACCCACGAGCGACGGCTCCACGCGCACGGCGGTGCGGTGCGGCTTCGCACGGCCGACCGTGACCAGCAGGTGGCCGGCCGCGGTCCCGTCGCGTGGATCGGTCACCGCCACCGTCCCCGGCTCGGCCGTGTCGAGCAGCGCCAGCCAGGCGAGGTCAGCCATGCGGCGCCGTCCAGTCCGGGCGCAGCGCCGCACCGGCATCGCGCAGGTCCGCCCACAGGTCTGCGAGCGACGGGCGCCCCCACATCCAGTAGCCGTCGTACACCCGGCGGACGGTCAGGTCGGGGGCACAGATCAGCACGGTCGGCAGGTACGGGTCGTGCACGGTGTCGGTGACCTCGCGCAGGTCCAGCGTGGACTGCCAGGCCCGGTCGACGTCGGAGAGGAACGTCCACCGGGCGTCGAGGCCGGCCCGGAAGGCGGCGGTCACCTCGGGCGGCTCGACGCTCACCGAGACCATCCGCACGTACCCCACCTCGGCGACCTCCTGCAGCGGCAGCAGTACCTGCCGGAAGTAGGCCCGCTCCTTCGGGCAGAACCAGCCGCGGTAGGTGTGCAGGACCAGCGGATCGCCTTCGGGGAGGTCGGCGAGACGCCGGGCGGCACCGGTCGTGTCGGGCAAGGTGACGTCGGGCAGCACGGTGCCTGCGACCGGACGTGGCATGTCAGGCGCCCACCGCGTCGACGGCGTCCGGACCGAGCAGCACCCGCAACCGCGCCCGACCGCGGTGCAGCAGCACGCGCTGGTTTCCCACGGACAGGCCGAGCAGTGCCCGGACCTCCTCGGACGTGGAACCCTCCACATCGCGCAGCACGACCACCACCCGTTGCCGGTCCGGCAGGCCCGCGAGCGCCGTCCGGATCACCTCCCACGCCTCGACGGCGATCGCGTGATCCAGCGGTCCCGCCGCCTCGGCCGACCGCCCGGCGAGACGCGACCCGGCGGCGCTCACCCGGGTGAACCCGCCCGGCTGACCCGCACCGCAGGCGCCGGCTCGCGGGCACCACGCCGGCATTGGGCTCAATGCAGCAGCGGGGCGCCGAAGGTCGGGTCGTCGAACCCGGTACCGGCGGGCGAGCCGCTCCCGAACGGAAGGGCCGACGGGTGCAACCCGCCCGCCGGGTCCTCGGGCGCTGGGCCGAGCGTGCCGGCCTGCTGCTCGAAGCCGTCGGTGAGGCCGTCGCGGTCGGTGTCGACGTTGTTCGGGTCGCTGCCCAGCCCCCGTTCGACGCCGTCGGACAGGCCGTCGGCATCCGTATCGGCCACGTCCGCGCGGGTCCCGATCGTCCGTTCCTCATAGTCGGACAGGCCGTCCTGGTCGGTGTCCAGCGTCTGCATGCCGCCGAAGCGGGCGTCGGCGGCCCCCTGCGGCAGCGCGGCCCGGCCCGGGTCGGTGCCCGCAGCCACCTCCACGGCGTCCGCGACGCCGTCTCCGTCGGTGTCCGCCCGGAGCGGGTCGGTGTGGTACGTCGCGGTCTCCGCGACGTCGCTGAGGCCGTCCCCGTCGGTGTCCGGCCGATTCGGATCGGTGCCGAACAGGCCCTCGAACTGGTCGGTGAGGCCGTCGCCGTCGGAGTCGGTCTGCCCCGGGCCGCCGAGGACGGCGCTGGGCAGCGCGGCGCCGGGCATACCGAACGGGTCCACGGCGCCGAAGCCCGGCGCCATCCCGCCCGGGGCCATCGCGAGGTTCGTGCCGAACCCTCCGGACGGGACGGTGGACAGCTGGGGGATCACCGCGGCGTAGTTGAAGCGCACAGTGTTGGCGGTGAACACGCCCACGCCGTCCCGGCTGTTGCGCGCCTCGATCGTCCGACCGTCGCCCAGGCTGATCGCCACATGGGCCTCCGCAGGCCGTCCCCCGGTCGGCGGGCTGGAGAAGGAGAACAGCAGTGCGCCGCGGGTGTGCAGCGCCTGCTCGACGCTGACCGCCCCGCCCTGCTGCTCCAGCTGCCGGTACTGCAGCCACGACCCGTCGGGAACCTCGACCCCCGCCTGGTGCGCCGACCACTGCACCAGCTCCGAGCAGTCGAACGCGGTGGGGTTCGGGTCGTCGCCACGCGCCTCCGCACCGAAGACGTACCGGTCGCCGGCCTGCGCGAGCGCCTCCCGGACGAAGTACTCGGCGGCGCCGCCACGCGGGGCGGTCACCGGGACCACCAGGCCGGGGTGTCACGGCCGACTGCCCGCTCCTGCCCGGAACACCCGGCTCCGCCACGGGCCAGGCGCGGTGAACACGGACTGCGGCGAGGCATGACTACTCCAGGACGCGGGACGGTACCTGCACCCGCCAGCGTCGTTGCCGGATACGGCTCGGGTCAAGTTCAGGTGCAGGGGCAGGGCGGCCCGATGACCGGGCGACAGCCGTTGACACCCTCGCCCACGCCCACCAACGGCCCAAGGCGCCCATCCGTGTGACATGGTTCAACCATGGCTCAGCTTTCCGGTGCTGCCCGGAGTGTGACTCAGAGCATCGAAAGTATCGCCGACGTCGCTGCGGTCGTGGCGCTACTCGCCGATCCGACGCGTATCCCCGAGTGGGCACCCGACTTCGCGGATCGGGTTTCCGGTGATGCCCGCTCGGGTTGGCAGGCGAGCAAGGACGACACGGACTTCGCATTGCGGGTGGCCGTCAACCAGGACGCAGGCACGGTGGACTACCTCCGTCAGGTTGCTCCGGGACGGGAAGGCGGCGCTTACATCAGAGCCGTTCCGCGGCCGAGGAGTGGAAGCGTCATCGTCATGACCTTGCCGCTGCTGCCCGACGTCGACCCGGACACCACCGCAGCGACGTTGACCCGAGAGCTCAACGCCCTCGCATCACTGGTGGGCGACAGCTGACTTTCGACGCCACCATTCCCGTTATGGACGCGCGTCACCGGCCACGACTTCCGCAGGCTCGTGATCACGTGGGTGTCATCACGGGCCGGTCAATCCTCGGAACCCTGCCCTCACTCACGTCCCGTGCCACCCCGACCCCGCGCCGGCAGTCGGATCGCCGCGCCGGGGAGTGGCTCCCCGAGCAGGTAGCCCTGTGCGAAGTCGCTACCTACCGCGCGGACCTGCGCCAGCTGCTCCTCGGTTTCGACGCCCTCTGCGATTGTTTGCATGCCCAGGCCGTGTGCCAGCCTGACGATCGCGCCGACCACCCCACGGTCCTGGCCCGGCTGAGACAGCGCCGCCACCAATGACGGATCGATTTTCAGCGCCGTCGCGGGCAGGTCGCGGAGGTACGTCACGGACGTCAAGCCCGCGCCGAAGTCGTCGATGGCGATGTGTACGCCGGTGGAGTGAACCTCACGGATGCCTGCCAAGGCCACGTCAGGCTGCTCCATGAGCTGCGACTCCCGAGCGTCCAAGGTCAGCCGCGAGGGCTCGATCCCGAGCTCGACGAGCCGGCTCAGCACCTCCGCTGCGAAACCGGGCCGTACGAGCTGGCGTACCGAGACGTTGACGGCCATGGTCAGGCGGGGGTCGTGCCAGTCCCGCAGCTGACGGAGGGCCTCGTGCAGTACCGCGTCGCCGAGGGCGTCGATCAGCCCGTTATCCTCCGCGACCCCGATGAGTGCATCCGGTCGTAGCCGCCCCCGGGTGGGGTGCGGCCAGCGCGCCAGCGCCTCGAAGCCGTGCAGCACGGGATCGGCACCCGGGACAAGCCGCATGACGGGCTGGTACTCCACGGTCAGGTTGTGAGAACTGATGGCGAGCTGCAGCTCTTCCTTGGCCAGCTCGTGGTACGTCGCGGCTGTGCCCGACGTCGCGTTGTAGATGGCGATCTGGTCCCGTCCGGAGCGCTTCGCGTGGTACATGGCCGAGTCGGCCTGCCGTAGTGCCTCGTCCGACTCGCTGCCGGGTGGGACCACCGTGATGCCCACGCTCGCGGTGACGGAGCGGATCACCTCGTCGCCCAGCACGAAGGACTGGCGGAACTCCTCGACGATCCGCTCACCGATGGCCACCACGTCACCTCGCTGCGCGCTGGGCACGACAACCACGAACTCGTCCCCGCCGATACGGGCGACGGTGTCCTGCGGGCGTACGACCTCGACCAGGCGCCGGGCCACCATGATGAGCAGCTCGTCACCGACGAGGTGGCCCCTGGTGTCGTTGACGCCCTTGAACCCGTCGAGGTCGATGAACAGCAGCCCGACGCCGGGGCCGCCGTCTGAGCTGTCGCTTTCGCGTCGCAGTGGATGCTCGGCGAGCAGATCGACCAGCCGGTCGTTCATCAGCGTCCGATTGGGCAGCCCGGTCAGCGGGTCGTGGAGCGCCAACCGCACCAGTTGGGACTGGGTGCGGTGCAAGACCACCTCGGGCATGACACGGGCGAGCTCTTCGGCGGCAGCCACCTCCGCCGGCCGCCACGGGGCGCTGCGGCCCCGTACCTCCTCCAACCACTCTGCGAACGACGCACGCGGGCCGAGCAGTGCATCCGGCGCGTCCACCTCGGGGGCCGGCCGCCCGGCCCAGCGGACGGTCGCTGCGTGCTCTCCGCGCAACCACAGGACGAACCCGTCCGGTCGGCCCGCCAACCGCAGGAACATCGCACCCGTCGCAGGTGCCGACGGCCGCGCGTCGCCGGTCGCCGGCGTCTCGGAACCGTTCGTCAGCACTTCGTCGTCGAGGGCGTCGGTCACCAGTGGTCCTGCCGCGGCGCCCAGGCGTGCGGCGAGACGGAGCACCAGCGCGTCCAGCTCCTTCGCCCCGGGGACCAGGCCCACGGAGAACCTGTCGCCCTCGATCTCTACGACAGCACCGTCGGCAGCGACCATGTCGAGGAGCGCATCCGGTGCGTCAGCGGCGCCCGCAGCCAGGTTCTCATTGTTGGCGATCGATGCGATGAGCTGTGCCCGCAGGTGGCTGAGCTCGGCGCTGTACTGATCGTTCTCCGTCGTCCGGGCGGCGCGGAGGCGCACCGAGACGAGCTGGCCCAGCGCCTCGCAGGCCAGCCGCTGCATGTGGCCTGCCCGCTTGGGTGTGCCGTGGTGGCATGCGATGAGGCCCCACAACTGGTTGTCGACGATCAGCGACATGGTGAGGCTCGCGCCTACGCCCATGTTGCGGAGGTACTGCAGGTGCATCGGCGAGACGCTCCGCAGAACGCACATGCTGAGGTCCAGCTCGTGCACGGGGGCGCCGTCTGCCAGCGCGACGATGGGTACGGGCTCGGCATCGACGTCGGCGATGACCCGTATCCAGTTCTGAAGGAACAACGCCCGGGCCTGGCGCGGGATGTCGGTTGCCGGGTAGTGCAACCCCAGGTAGGGCGTCAGGCTGGTCTCGCACGCCTCGGCGACCACGTGGCCGTGCGCGTCGGGCTCGAAGCGGTAGATCATCACCCGGTCGTAGCCGGTCAGCTCGCGCACCAGTTGCACCGTCCGCGCGCAGATCGCCTGTACGCCGTCGACCTCGTGGAGCGCGTTCACTGCGTCACGTTGCCGCTGGTAGAACCGTGCCGGGCTCGCGTGGTCTTGCGTGTCAGCCACCTCGAGCTCGAGCACCAGCGCCCCCCCGCGACGGTGCGCCATCAGGTCATACGTCGCCTCTCCACGCTCGTCGGTGGTTGGCAGCTGGACCGGCACGGGAAGACCGTCATGCGGGTTCCCGGTCGTGTGGGCAGCACGGACAGCCTCGGCAAGGTCGGGCCCGATCACGTCAGCCAGTGCAGCACCCAGCGGGGTGTGGGCGTGCGTCGTGGGCAGGGGAAAGTTCACGCTCGCAGCGGTAATGACGTACAAGGTGGGGTCGACGACGAGCAGGACGCCGTGCGGCTGGATCGCGCCTGACAGGTGGATGGGCTCACGGTCACAGGCATTGCCCGGGCCGAGGGCCGCCAGCCCCTCTGCCGTGAGCTCTGCGGGACGGGCCGGCTCCACGGCCAGTACGCGTCATGTCGATGCCTGACCTGCGAGCACCGGCAGCGGTGCGGCGGTGGACGTGATCACCGTGCCCACCCAGCGGAACGTCCATCGGGCGGCATCGACGGCGGCGGCCAGGTCCGTCGCGAGCAGGTCGGCGGCGTCGAGACGCCGCCGGAAGGACACCCACTCGCGACCGGGATCGGTGCCGTTCGATGCGAGGAAGCAGGTGCCAGATGCGCTCGTGAGCCCCAACTGGGCGCGCACGAGCGGGGCAAGCACGCTGCCGCCGAGTCGCGAGCCGCGGAGGACGTAGGCAACGCCCCAGGTCGTCGACGTCTCCGCAAGGAAGCGGCGGAGCCGGCTCCCGCCCGCCGCGCCCGTTCGAGCCGACGTCTCGTGGGGGAGCACCCCGGCCGACGCGCCGCCGATGTCGGCGAGGTCGCGCTCGAGCCAGCGGAGCGACTGGGTGGCGGGAGGAAGCAGTTCGGCAGTCGCCTCCGCAGCGGCACCGGGCGCGGCGGCGGCGAGTTGCACCTCGTGCCACACCCCGGTCCATCCGTGCAGCAGCGCCGCCAGCTCCGCGGGATGGCGGAGGCGACGAAGGTCCAGACCGGCCTCGACGGCATCGTGCTCGGCTCGGGTGTCATCCCGCAGGCATGCCGACGACGAGGTCGGGCGCACCACCGGGTTTCCTCCCATCTAGCCAGTCTGACAGAAAGTGCACGATCAAACGCACTCGGTGACCGAAGGTCACCCCGGCGCGTTCAGTTCTGCCCGGACGGCGCCTGGGACACCGTCCGCGCTGGCCCGTGGACCGAGGTCGGGCCCGAGCACGCCGTGGCGAAGGTCTCCCACCTCCACTCGACTCCCCCGGCTCCGCCACGGGGCAGGCTCGGTGAACACGGACTGCGGCAAGGCATGACTTCTCCAGGACGCGGGACGGAACCTGCACCCGCCAGCGTCGTAGCCGAGCGCGGCCCGGGTCAAGGACATCACGAGTCGGCAAAGAACCCGGGTGCCCGCCGCGACGACCGGAGATAACGTCGCCGCGATGACCCCGCTGCACATCGTCATGATCGGTGTGCCCGCACACGGGCACATGAACCCGCACCTGCCGGTGCTCGCGGAGCTGGTCGCGCGCGGCCACCGCGTCGAGGTCACCACCCCGGCCGGGTTCGCGCCGGCCGTCGCCGCCACCGGCGCCACCGTCGTGCCGGTCACCTCCGTGCTCCCCGACGAGGACAGCGGGGAGACCTGGCCCGACGACCCCGTCGCAGGAATGGCCCGCTTCCTCGACGAGGGGATCCACGTCCTGCCACAGGCCCGCGCCGCCCTCGACGACGACCGGCCCGACGTGCTGCTCGGCGACATCGGCTCCTATCCGGCGCGGGTGCTGGCCCACCAGTGGTCCCGGCCGTTCGTGCAGCTCTCCCCCACCTACGTCGCCTGGGAGAGCTACGAGCGGGACATGGCGGACGTCCTCGACGGCCTGCGGGCCGCCCCCGGCTACGCCGCCTACCACGAGCGGTTCACGGCCTGGCTGGCCGCCGAGGACGTCCCGCTCGACGTCGACGCCTTCGCCGGCCGGCCGCCACGCTCGGTCGTCCTGGTCCCCCGGGCCATGCAACCGCACGCCGACGACGTCGACCCGCACCGCTACACCTTCGTCGGACCGGCCCTGGCCGTCCGTGCCCACCAGGAACGGTGGCCCGTCCCGGACCGCCCGGTGCTGCTGGTCTCCCTCGGCTCGGCCTACTCCGCACCGCCCGCGTTCTACCGCGCCTGCCTCGACGCCTTCGCCGACCTCGACCGCGACGTCGTCGTCAAGGTCGGCCCGGCGGTGGACCCGGACGCGCTGGGCGCGCTCCCGCCCAACGCCTCCGTGCACCGCTGGGTACCGCAGCTGTCGGTACTGGCGCACGCGTCGGCGTTCGTCACCCACGCCGGGATGGGCGGCTGCTCGGAGGGGCTGTGGCACGGCGTCCCGATGGTCGCCGTGCCCCAGGCCGTCGACCAGTTCGCCAACGCCGACCGGCTCGTCGAGCTCGGCGTGGCCCACCGGCTGGAGGCCGGCGCCACCCCCGACGAGCTGCGCGCGGCGGTGGTCGCGCTGGAGTCCTCGGCGCAGGTGGCCGCGCGCTGCGCCACGCTGCGTGCGGAGCTCCGACACGCCGGCGGCGCAGCAGGCGCCGCTGACGTCATCGAAGCTGAGGCCACCGCCACCCGGTAGGGGACGACGGTCACCGCGGGGCCGCGAGCCCCTCCCCCGACTCCTCGAAGGTGATCGCCGCCCGTCCGGCCTCCAGCCGGGCGACCGGGACGCGGAAGGGGCTGCAGGACACGTAGTCGAGGCCGACGTCGTGGAAGTAATGGACCGACTCGGGGTCACCGCCGTGCTCGCCACAGACACCGATCTTGAGCCCGGGACGCGCAGCCCGGCCTTCCTCGACGGCGATGCGGACGAGGCGGCCGACGCCGATGGCGTCGAGGGTCTCGAACGGCGACACGGTGAAGACGCCCTTGTCGAGGTACGCGGCGAAGAAGGCGGCCTCGACGTCGTCGCGGGAGAACCCCCATGCGGTCTGGGTGAGGTCGTTGGTGCCGAAGGAGAAGAAGTCGGCGGCCTCCGCGATCCGGCCCGCGGTGAGCGCCGCCCGCGGCAGCTCGATCATCGTGCCGATCGGGATGTCCAGGCGGACGCCCTCGCGATCGGCGACCTCGCGCAACACGGCGTCGGTCTCGTCGCGGATCAGGTGCAGCTCCATGACCGACCCGACGAGCGGCACCATGATCTCCACCCGGGGGTCACCACCGGCGCGTTTCCGTGCCGCGGCGGCCTCTGCGGCGGCACGAACCTGCATCGCGAACAGCCCGGGCACGGTCAACCCCAGCCGCACGCCGCGCAGGCCGAGCATCGGGTTGGACTCGTGCAGGCGCTCGACGGCGGCCAGCAGCTTCTCGTCGTGCCCGGTGTCCTCACCACGCTCGTGCGCGACGGCCACCTTGACCGCCAGCTCGGTGCGGTCGGGCAGGAACTCGTGCAGCGGCGGGTCGAGCAGCCGGACGGTGACCGGCAGCCCGTCCATCGCCGCGAAGAGCGCGACGAAGTCGTCCCGCTGCAGCGGCTCCAACGCCTCCAGCGCCGCCTCGCGCGCCTGCGCCGAGTCGGCCAGCACCAGCCGCTCGACCAGGACCCGCCGGTCACCGAGGAACATGTGCTCGGTGCGGCACAGCCCGATGCCCTGCGCGCCCAGCCGCCGGGCCCGCGCGGCGTCGTCGGCGGTGTCGGCGTTCGCCCGGACCTGCAGGCGCCGGGTGACGTCGGCGTGGCCGAGGATCGCGTCGACCGCCCGCACCAGGTCGGCCGTCTCCTCGTCGACGTCGGTGACCACGGTGTCGAGGCCTTCCTCCAGGTACCGGGCGACCGGTGAGCTCATGACCGGCACGTCCCCGAGGAACACCTCACCGGTGGAGCCGTCGATGGCGATCACGTCGCCCTCGTTGATCACCACGTCCCCGACGCGCGCGATGCGTGCGGTGGCGTCGACGTCGATCGCCTCCACCCCGCAGACGCAGGTGCGGCCCATCCCGCGGGCCACCACCGCCGCATGGCTGGTCTTGCCACCCCGGCTGGTCAGGACCCCGGCCGCGGCGATCATGCCCTCGAGGTCGTCGGGGTTGGTCTCCCGGCGCACCAGGATCACGGACTCACCGGCGGCGTGCCGGGCCACCGCGGAGGCGGAGTCGAACACCGCCGCACCCACCGCCGCACCGGGCGACGCCGCCAGGCCGCGGGCGAGCAGGGTCCGGTCGGTGGACCGGTCGAACTGGGGGAACATCAACCGGGCCAGCTGCTCGCCGCTGACCCGCTCCAGGGCCTCGTCGAGGGTGATCAGCTGCTCGTCGACGAGCTGGGCGGCGATCCGGAACGCCGCCGCGGCCGTCCGCTTCCCCACCCGGGTCTGCAGCATCCACAGCTTCCCGCGCTCGACGGTGAACTCGATGTCGCACAGGTCGCGGTAGTGGGTCTCCAGCCGGCGCATCACCCCGAACAGCTGCTTCGCGGATGCGGGGTCGCGCTCGGCGAGGTCGGCCAGGGTCAGCGTGTTGCGGATGCCGGCGACGACGTCCTCGCCCTGGGCGTTGGGCAGGTAGTCGCCGTAGACGCCCTGCTTGCCGGTGGCCGGGTCGCGGGTGAAGCAGACGCCGGTGCCCGAGTCGGCGCCGAGGTTGCCGAAGACCATCGTGCAGACGTTCACCGCGGTGCCCAGGTCGTGCGGGATCCGCTCGCGGCGCCGGTAGATCCGGGCCCGGTCGGTGTTCCACGAGTCGAAGACCGCGACGATCGCCAGGTCGAGCTGCTCGCGCGGGTGCTGCGGGAAGGCCCGCCCGGTCTCCTGGTGGACCACCTTCTTGAAGGTCTCGACCAGCTCCTCGAGGTCGGCCGCGGTGAGATCGACGTCCCCGGTCACCCCGCGCTCGCGCTTGAGCCTGTCCATCGCCTCGGCGAACAGCTCACCGTCGATGCCGAGCACGGTCTTGCCGAACATGGCGACCAGCCGGCGGTAGGAGTCCCACGCGAAGCGTTCGTCGCCCGACACGTCGGCCAGCCCGCGGACCGACGCGTCGTTCAGGCCGACGTTCAGGACGGTCTCCATCATGCCGGGCATCGAGAACTTCGCCCCGGACCGGACCGACACCAGCAGCGGGTCCTGCGGGTCGCCGAGCTGGCGGCCGATCCGGTCTTCCAGCGCGCGCAGCGCCCGGGTGACCTGGACCCGCAGCTCGGGCGGAACGGCCCCGTCGGTGAGGTAGCGGCGGCAGGCCTCGGTCGTGACCGTGAATCCCGGCGGAACCGGCAGCCCCAGCCGGGTCATCTCGGCGAGGTTGGCGCCCTTGCCGCCCAGCAGGTCCTTCTCGTCCTTGCCGCCCTCGGTGAACTCGTACACGAACTTCTGCATCGTTGCCGCCTCACAGTGTCGTCGAGCGGGCGGCCCCGCGTGGTGGAGCGACTGGCCGCCTCGAAGTGGTCAAGGTTCGTGTCAAGGCTGATCGTGACACGAAGGTCTCCTCCGCGGGTGGCCGGAGAGTGGGTCAGGTCGCAGATGCAGCGGTCAGGCAGCCGCGGCGACCGGGATGCGCGGGCTCGGCAGCGTGGACGTCACGCCGCCGGCAGGTCGGGACGCGGCGGCCGGACCGTGCCGCCCGACGTCGTGCAGTGCTGCCGGAGACCGCGGAGGCCGGGATGGGCCGGCTCCGCGGGTAGGCGTCGGTGAGCAGGGCGTGCACGGCGTCGTGGGAGGGTCGGCGGGCGGGGTCCTTGTCCAGGAGCAGCGCCAGGAGCGGCTGCAGGCGGCCGGCGCGTCGGGCCGGTTGCGGCGCGTCGTGCAACACCGCGGTGAGGGTCGGCACGGCTTCTTCCTGCGGGAAGGGTGGGCGGCCTTCGACGGCCGTGTAGAGGGTCGCCCCGAGCGACCACAGGTCGGCCGCGGGCCGCGGCGCCTCGCCGCGGACGAGTTCGGGCGCCATGAACGCCGGCGACCCGACGACGTGGCCGGTGCGGCGGGCGGGATGGGCGGGGTCGCCACCGGCGGTCTCGGCGATGCCGAAATCCACCAGCACCGGTCGCCCGTCCTCGCCGAGCATCACATTCGCGGGCTTGACGTCGCAGTGCACGACACCGGCCGCGTGCACGGCGCGCAGCGCGGCGAGCAGCTGCAGGCCCAGCGCGGCGACCGCCGTCGGGGGCAGTCGACGCCTGCCTCGGCTCAGGACGGTGGCCAGGCTGGCACCCTGGTGGTAGTCCATCACCAGCCAGTCCGAGCCGTCGTGCACCACCACGTCGTGCACGACGGTCACGTGGGGATGCCGGACCCGGGCCGCGAGCCGTGCCTCGACCCGGCCGTGTGCGTGGTCGACCTGCTTGACGGCGACGTCGCGGTCCAGCAGTTCGTCGCGGGCTCGCCACACCCGTGCCGTCGCCCCGCGGCCCACGACCTCGGCCAGCCGGTAACGGCCGGCCAGGAGCAGACCGGTGTCGGGATCTGCGGCGCGGCCGGCTGCTCTGTGGCGCGAGGCACGCGCGTGCGTGCGCCGGAGGGGCCGGCAGACGGCACCTGCGACGCCCGCCTCGATCGTCGCCTGCCCGCCCATGTCGCCCTCCCCCGATGTGATGCCGACCATGGTCAGCCGCGGCGCGTTCCCGACACAGAGGCCGGAGGGCCCCGAACCAGCGGGTCGTGTGTTCCCCGTTACACCTGCCGTGCGGGTGGTGTGTCGCGCGACGACCGGCACCCCGTTCACGGCTGTTCGTTGCCGTCCTGGGAGGGTCTGGGCATGCTGGCAGTACGGCGTTGCAGCACGGTCGGTGCGGTGATGGTGGGTCTGGTCGTCCTCGCCGGGTGCACGAGCAGCGGCGACCGTGGCGTCACGCCCGTCGGCGGTCCGTGCCGGCGGTCGACGTCGGAGCCGGCGACCTCCCCGCACGACCAGCCCGGCTACCGAACCGACACCACCGTCCCGGTCGTGGTCACCCACGGCCCCACGGGCGGGCACCGCATCGCGTTGACCTTCGACTCGAACATGACCGACGCGATGCTGCACCGCCTCGACACCGGGCAGGTCGCCTCCTACGCCAACACCGCCGTCGTCGACGAGCTGCAGGCCCGGCACGTGCCCGCCACGTTCTTCCTGGCAGGCAAGTGGGTGGAGCGCTACCCCGAGCTGACCCGGCGCATCGCCGCCGATCCCGCCTTCGAGATCGCCAGCCACTCCTACGCGCACCGCGGGTTCACCGCGCACTGCTACCGACTCGACCCCGAACCGACGACGGACATGGCCGCGGACGTCGAGCACTCCTTCGCCGTTCTGGCCCCCTTCGGCGGCCACCAGACCCGCTACTTCCGCTTCCCGGGCGGCTGCTACGACACGGCTGCCCTGCGCGCCATCGCCGCCACCCACGCGACCGTCATCCAGTACGACGACGTCGCCGACGACCCGTTCAACGACGACACCGACGCGATCACCGGCGGCGTGCTGCGCCAGGCACACGACGGGGCGATCGTCGTCCTGCACATCACCCAGGACAATGCCCCGCGCACCGCGGACGCCCTGCCCGCGATCATCGACGGCCTCCGGGCCCGGGGCTACCGGCTGGTCGACCTCTCCGACCTGCTCGACACCCGTCCCGCGCGCTGACCCCGGACGGGAGTCCGCCGACTCAGTGCGCCACCGCGGGACCGGAGCCCGGCGTGGGCTTCCCCGAGCGCAGGAACACCGCGAAGAAGGCCCCGGCGAAGCAGATCAGGCCGATCACGAAGAACGCCTGGCTGTATGCGTGCGTCTGCGCGATGCCCGTCACCTGCTGGTAGAACGCCAGCAGGCCGCCCGGGCCCTGTTCCTGCATGGCGACGATCCGCGGGTCGTTGCTCGCGTACTCGCCCAGCAGGCCCGACCGGTCGGCCAGGGTCTGCGCGCTGGCGCTGATGAGGAAGGCGTTGACGATGCCGAGCCCCAGGGACTGGCTCACCCGCTGGGTCAACGTGTTGAGCGAGCTCGCCGACTCGGCCGACTCCGCGGGCACCGCGGCCAGCGCGTTGGACATGATCGGCATCATGGCCGGCCCGACCCCGGCGGCCAGGACGACCATGCCGACGACCAGTTCACCGGTCGTGATGTCGACGTTGATCCGCGACAGCATCATCAGCCCGCCCCCGCAGACCAGCAGCCCCAGCACGGCCAGCCAGCGGGACCCGATCCGGTCGTAGAGCACACCGGTCAGCGGCGAGGAGCACGGCCAGGACCAGCGCCTGCGGGGATCAGGGCGAGGCCCGTGTTGACCGGGGTGAGACCCCGCGCGGGGCCTTGCAGGAACTGGGGGATGAAGAAGCTCGACGCGAAGATGGCGAGCGAGATCGCAGACATCAGGACGAGCCGGAGCGTGAACTGGAACCGGGCGAAGACCCGCAGGTCCAGCAGCGGCGACATCCACCTCGAACTCGATGACCACGAACAGCGCGAGCAGGAGCACCGCGGCGGTGAACAGGATCAGGATCCGGGTAGCTCGTCCGGCCCCAGTCCTTCCCCTCCTCCAGGGCCAGCAGCAAGGCGAACAGCCCGCCGGCGATGGCGGCGAAGCCGAGGAAGTCCAGGGGCCGGTCCCGTCGGCCCGGCGATCTCCTGTCGGCAGCGGACCGGCGACGGCGGCGATCAGGCCGAGCACCCCGACCGGGACGTACGAAGAGGATGAACCGCCAGTCGACGTACTCCACCAGCAGGCCGCCCAGCGTCCGGGGTGCGCCGGCGACGATGATGCCCAGCCGGTAGAGGCCCATGCGCGGCACCGAGGCGTTCCGCGGCACCATCCGGCGCAGCATCGTCATGCAGGTCATGGGGATGACGCCGACCCGGGATGGCCTGCAGGATCCGCGAACGGCGACCAGCGTGCCCAGCCGCGCCCGCCAGACCGCACAGCGCCGAGGCGAGGGTGAACCCTGCCAGGCTGAGCAGGTAGATCTTCTTGGATCCCGAACCGGTAACGTCGCCTGGCATCCCCCGCACGAGCTGGCGGCCGAGCTGCGGGAGGGCAGCCAGCGCGGAACCGCGACACCAGAAGGGTCCTCCTCGACGTCTCCGAAGGGATCAGATTGACCGCCGAACGCGACGCCAAACATCTGGTGGCACGCAGCGGCCTGCCCGCACCGTGGTGGAACGTCCCGGTCTACGCACCAGCATGGCCGGCTGCTCGGGATAGCCGACGCCTGGTTCGACGAGGTCGCGCTCGGCCTGGGAGATCAACTCCACGCCTGGCACCTGAACGCCGAGTTCCTACGCCCGCGAGATCACGCGCACCGCGGACATGACGGCCGCGAACGGTCGTCGTGCTCCCGGTGCTGCCCACAGCAACTCCACCGCGACCCGGACGGGTCGATGGCCACGCTCGATCGCCGCCTACGCCGCGGCGGCCCGGCGACCACGCCCCGCGGTACAGAGCCAGGGCCCTTCACATCGCCGGCTGACCGCCCACCGATGTAGCGAAAGCGGCTTTCAGTGCGTTCGAGTCGCACCCAACGCCGCTTTCGCTACATCCGGCGCCACCCCGGCGTCCAGCACGAGCGCGAGATGACGCTGCCACAACTCGGGTGCGACCTTGGCCGACGCCGCGACGAGCGGCCTGAGCGAGTCCAGCAGGAGACCCAGGTCCTCGATGTCGACATCGGTGCGGACCGAGCCCTGGCTCTGCGCCAGCCGCAGTACACGATCCAGCGCATCCCGAACGTCCGTGACCACCGACGTCAGCGACGGCGACGTGTCGAGCCGCTCTTGGGCCGGGCTGCCCATCGCCGGACCGACCGGTGCCGTCGAGTAGATCTCGACGACCAGCCCGTGCAGGGCCTGCCACCCGTCGTCCACGTCCCGATAGCGGTCCAGAACCGCAGCTAGACGCTCGCGGATCTCGGCGAAGGCCGCCTCGTAGAGGTCCTCCCGGGTCGGGAAGTGGCGGTACAGCGTCGCGTTACCCACACCCGCCCGCCGGGCCACCGCGTCGAGCGGAACATCCCAGCCGAGCTCGTGGAACGACTCGATCGCCGCCTCGACCAGCAGCCGGCGGTTGCGGGTCACGTCGCTGCGGGGTTGACGCATGGTCAGCCGTCGTCCTCGGGACTGGCGAACGCCCGGAGCGCGGACAGGGCCGGAACGAAGTAGTAGCCGCCGGTCTCGGGCGTCGTGTAGCGGGTCAGCTCGTCCCGGGGCCCGGCGAGGCCGGCCATGCGGTCGAGCATGCGGGACAGCGGGCCCTGATCGGCAGCGAAGCCGACGAACATCGTCCCGTGCGCCGTCACGGTGCCGTAGGGCATGTTCCGGCGGAAGATGTCGCCGAGGTCGTCCTGGTCGGTTCGGGCGACGTGCGAGTTCTCCGGCTTGTCGGCGAGCTCGGTCGAGTCGTCCTTCGTGCGGCCCATCGCGGCCTCCTGGGCGGCGACGGTCAGCGCCTCCCACGCTGCCGCGTCGTGCCTCCAGCGCTGCAGCAGGAGCACGGACCCGCCCGCACCGGGCGCGCCGGGCGGGACGACGGCCACGTCGGGCGCGCGGGCGAGGCTCGGGTTCTCGGTGCCGTCGATGAAGCCGGTCAGATCCCGGTCGTGGCGGTAGGGCCAGCTCGACGTCTCCATCGGCGACCACGGCGACCGGCGCGAGCGCCGCGATGGCCTTGCGGGCCTCGTCGAAGACGACGTCGTAGGCCGCGCCCGCAAGCCACAGCAGCGGCGTCGTGCTGGGTCGCCGGCATCGTGAAGCCGTCCGGCCCGGCCACGGGCTGGTCGAAGCCGTGCAGGCCGGCGGGCGCCGTCGCCCCGATGCGGTCGCGCCACAGCTCGGCCGCACACCGACGACGAGGTTGACCCCGCCGATCGTCGTGCGCGGCTCGCGGAGGTCGGCCAGGCGCACCACGAGCTCGCGCGGGTCCGCACCGTCGCAGCAGGTCGAGTCTCGAGGTAGGCGTGCGACGCGGTCCCGAGCGCGAAGATGCCGGCCTGCGGCGTGTCCTGGCTCGCGGTCATGGGCGCACGC
>CAWADQ010000050.1:0-41711 GCA_963780835.1 uncultured Actinomycetota bacterium
GCCAGGGGCGGGGTCGAACCGCCGACCTTCCGCTTTTCAGGCGGACGCTCATACCGACTGAGCTACCTGGCCGGGCACCGACCCCGAGGACCGGTGATGGAGCGACCCAGACGGGACTCGAACCCGCGACCTTCGCCGTGACAGGGCGACGCGCTAACCAACTGCGCCACTGGGCCTTGCTCGTACTGCGTACCCCCAACGGGATTCGAACCCGCGCTGCCGCCTTGAAAGGGCGGTGTCCTAGGCCGCTAGACGATGGGGGCTTGGACCGCCGGAGCCGTCCCCGCCCACCAACGGCTGTCCGTTGGGAGCTTCACCAGCATAGGGCACCTCGCGCGGCACCGGCGAACCGGGTCGGCGAGCGGGTGTCCGCGCCGGTCAGCGCCCGACGGGCGGGGGCTGGTCGGGGTGCGCGGCGATCAGGCCGAGCATGTCGAGCAGCCGGCGCAGGTCGTCCGGGTCGCCGCAGTTCCGGGCGACGACGAGCCGGGCGCGATGGATCTGGTCGTCGGACACGCGGTACGCGTCGGCGGCCGTGCGTGGGCCAGGGATCGACCCGTTCGGACCCGCACGTTCCTCGCCGACCTCTCGCCGTGCGCTTCCGATGCTCATCGACGCCTCCCCGCTCGGTCGCCCGTCTCGCGGCAGGGGGTAGCGCGGGAACGGCAGCGTTCCCTGTTTCCACACGAAAGGCGGGCCGAGCGCCCCTACCCGGTCCGAATCGATGTCCTGACCACCCCCGTGGCCGTGACCTGCACGTTACCCATCACGGCCATCCGATGCACGCCCCTTCCCGGGTGAGCCTACGATGATCCATATCACCCATCAGTGAGCAAACGAGCACGCCACGTCACCTTCGTTCCCGTCTGCTCACCGCACGGCACCCCCTCGACGGCGGGCCGTACGCTGCGACGATGACTGCCCGTGACGACGCCCGGCGCGCACGGCACCGCATCCCGGCCCAGCGCCAGGCCGGCGCGGAGCCGGAGCTGCCGCCGCACGATCCCGAGCTCGACTCCTATCTCGCCGCGCTCGCGCCGGAGGCCGTCGCGGGCCCGGCCACCGGGCGGTTCGGGTCGGCCCAGGTGTTCCCGCTGCGACTGCCGGCGCTGCGCATGGAGCAGTTGCGCCGCCTCGCCGCGTCACGCGGCGTCTCTCCGGGCTCCCTGGCCGTCGACTGGGTCCTCGAACGGCTCGACCAGGAGGACACCGAGACGGGCCCGCTCCCGATCGACGTCGCCGTCGAGACCCCGGCCTGGCGCAACGCGCTGCGCCGGCTCGGCCGCCAGTAGCCCGTCCGGTCTCAGCCGCCGGCGCGGCCGTCGGAGAGCGCGACGCGCGCCGGGCTGCGGTCCCCCATGCACGGGCTCCCGGTGAGCCGCGCGACGTCCACGGCGTCCGCGAGCGCCCGGTAGCCGGCCTCGGACAGGTGCAATCCGTCGCCCGCGTCGTAGCGGTCGAGCAGTCGGCCGGGCCGGGCCGGGTCCGCGACGGCCGCGGCGAAGTCGAACACGCCGTCCGCGTGCTCCGGCCCCTGCCGGCGCACCCATCGGTTCACGTCGTCCCGGACCGCCTGGGCCCGCGGCGTGCCGCGCGGTCCGGCGTCCGACGGGGTGATCGTGGTGAGGAACACGCGCTTCCCGGACGCCCGGGCGATGGCCGCGAACCGGACGAGCCCGTCGACGATCTCCCGATCGTCGCGGCCTGCGGCGATGTCGTTGGTGCCGATGTGCAGCACGACGTCGGTCGTGCCCGGCAACTCGGCCACCTCCCGCCGGACCCGCACCAGCGGCGACTCGCCGCCCACCTGCCCGCGGTCGGCGAGGAGCTCGTTGCGGGAGATGCCGGCGTTGAGCACCGCCATCGTCGCCGCGCCGCCGCGCCGGGCCAGGCGGTCGGACAGCGCGTCGGACCAGCGGGTGTCGGTGTCGAGCCCGCTGCCGACGCCGTCGGTGATCGAGTCGCCCATCGCCACCAGGGCGTTGACCGCGCGCGGGGCCAGGACATCGACGCCGGTCAGCACCAACCACGAGCCGATCGGCGTGGTGAACGCCGTGCCCTCGCCGTCGAACGAGAAGTCGCCGGGCCCGGAGAGATAGGAGGTCTGCAGCGCGACCGGATGCTCGGCGACGACATCCGGCGCGCTCGTCAGCATCAGGCTCACCGCGATGGGGCGGCCGGCCTCGGCGACGACCCGGACGGGGTCGCTGACCAGCTCGCTGCCCGGATCGACGACGACGGCACGCCGGCCCCCGAAGGAGACCGGCTGGACGGTTCCGGCCACGAGCGTCGCACCCGCTCCCGCGCGCGCGGCCGAGACCGGCCCGACGGCGAGCGGGGCGATGCCGAACCGGTTGGACAGCCGGAGGCGCACCTCGGTACCGGTGGCCTGCGGGCGGACGATCATGCGCAGGGTGCGCCCGGCGAGCGGCTCGTCCGGCGGCACGGGCTGCGGACTGGCCTCCCAGGCCGCCACCCAACCGGGCCCGCAGCGGTCGGCCGCTGCGGGCGGGAGGTACGGCAGGGCCGTGGGTCCCGACCCGGAGCCGCCGGCGATCGCCAGGCTCCCGAGCACCGACGCGAGCAGGATCCCACCCAGACCACCGACCGGCCAGCCACGCCGCCCGTCACCCACCCGGCACCTCCGTCCGACCGGCATCCCATCTCGGTACCCGGACGGGCGGCACCCCTCCTGCCGCCCGTCCGCCCCGTGCGGCACAACGAGCAGGATCACCCGAACGTGAGTGGGCCGAACGAGTGAGCCCGTTCGACGTGCTGATCGACGGACGTGACACCGGCGCCGCGGCGCGCAATAGAGGCTTCGTGCGGTGAACGGGAGGTGAAAAGGCCCGTGAAGTCGGGTATCGGGACGGCCGGTCGGACGGTGCCGCGGGACGGTCCCGACGACTTAGTGTCTGTTTTCGACTGGACTGTCCCCTGGCAAGGAGGCCGAGCGGATGGATGACAATGTGGGCACATACGAATCAGTGTTCCGGGCCAGCGTCGAAGATCCGGAGGCGTTCTGGCTCGACGCGGCCAAGGCGATCGACTGGCAGACGGCACCGACCAAGGCCCTCGACGCCCGGCCTCCGTTCTACAGCTGGTTCCCCGACGGGGAGCTGAACATCTGCGCGAACGCGCTGGACCGCCATGTCGAGGCCGGGAACGGCGACCGCGCGGCGCTGATCTACGACTCGCCCGTCACCGGCACCAAGCGCACCTACACGTACGCGCAGCTGCTCGACGAGGTGGCGCGCTTCGCCGGCGTGCTGGCCGGGCTCGGGGTCGGCCGCGGCGACCGGGTGGTCGTCTACATGCCGATGGTGCCCGAGGCCGCGATCGCGATGCTCGCGTGCGCCCGCCTCGGCGCCGTGCACTCGGTGGTGTTCGGCGGCTTCGCGCCGCGCGAGCTCGCGATCCGGATCGACGACGCCACCCCGAAGGTGATCGTGTCCGCGTCCTGCGGCATCGAGGGCAAGCGGGTGCTCCCGTACAAGCCCCTGCTGGACGAGGCGATCGAGCTGGCCGAGCACACGCCCGGCAAGCGGGTCATCCTGCAGCGTCCCCAGGCGACGGCGGAGATGGGCCCGGACGACGTCGACTGGGCCGAGGCGACGGCGAGCGCCGAGCCGGCCGCGCCCGTGACCGTCGCGGCGACGGACCCGCTCTACATCCTCTACACCTCCGGCACCACGGCGAAGCCCAAGGGCGTGCTGCGCGACACCGGCGGCTACGCGGTGGCAATGGCCTGGACGATGGCCAACCTCTACGACATCGGACCGGGCGAGACGATGTTCACCGCGTCCGACGTCGGCTGGGTCGTCGGGCACTCCTACATCGTGTACGCGCCGCTGATCGTCGGCGCGACGACGATCATCTACGAGGGCAAGCCCGTCGGCACCCCGGACGCCGGCCAGTTCTGGCGGGTGATCGCCGAGCACGGCGCGAAAGCGATGTTCACCGCGCCCACAGCCTTCCGGGCGATCAAGAAGGAAGACCCGAAGGGCGCGCTGCTGGGCCAGTACGACCTGTCGCACATGCGCTACCTCTTCCTCGCGGGCGAGCGCCTGGACCCCGAGACCTACCATTGGGCCTCGGACCTGCTCGGAATCCCCGTCATCGATCACTGGTGGCAGACGGAGACGGGGTGGGCGATCTGCGCGAACCCGGCGGGGCTGGAGCTGCTGCCGATCAAGCCGGGCTCGCCGACGAAGCCGATGCCCGGCTGGGACGTGCGCATCGTCGACAGCTCAGGTCGCCCGGTGCCGTCCGGCGAGGACGGCGCGATCGTCATCAAGCTGCCGCTGCCGCCCGGCGCGCTGCCGACCCTGTACAACGACGACGACCGCTACGTGCGGTCGTACCTCACGGCGTTCGACGGCTTCTACCTGACGGGTGACGGCGGGCACGTCGACGAGGACGGGTACGTCTACGTCATGGGTCGCACGGACGACGTCATCAACGTCGCCGGGCACCGGCTCTCCACCGGCGGGATGGAGGAGGCGCTCGCTTCGCACCCTGCGGTCGCCGAGTGCGCCGTCATCGGAGTGGCGGACACGTTCAAGGGGCAGGTGCCGCGCGGGTTCGTGGTGCTGAAGGCCGGCGTGGATCGGCCGGAGGAGGAGCTGCGGGCCGAGCTCGTCGCGATCGTGCGCGAGCGGATCGGCGCGGTGGCGTCGCTCCGGGAGGTCGCCGTGGTGAAGGGGCTGCCGAAGACCCGTTCGGGCAAGATCCTGCGCAAGACGATGCGGGGGATCGCCGACGGGCTGGACGAGCCGGTGCCGTCGACGATCGACGACGTGGCCGTGCTGGACGCGCTGCGGCCGGTCCTTGCGCAAGGAGTGAGCTGACCGAACGCGGCGTTGGGTAGGTCTGACGTACCCAACGCCGCGTTCGCTCCGTCAGGGGGTGCCCGCCCGCCGGGTGGCGTCCATCGCGTTCGGACGAAATCCGCAGGGTCAAACCGTTAGCATTGCTCAGGTGACGCTGACCGCCCCGTCCCGCGCGCAGTCCCGCGATGTCGGGGCCGTCCGGGCGGCGACCGGCGCGATCACCGTCACCACCGTCTCCGTGCTCCCCGTGTTCCTCACCGGCGCGCTCGCCGTGCAGCTCGGCGACGAGCTGGGTTTCGACCCGGCCGGGCTCGGGCTGGTCGTCGCGCTGTACTTCGGGGTCAGCGCGCTCTGCTCGCTGCCGGTCGGCCGGCTCGTCGAACGCTGGGGCGGGGCGGTGACCAGCCGGATCGCGGTGCTCGGCGTCGCGGTCGTGATGCTGGTGCTCGCGGTGTTCGCCGACTCGTACGCCTCGCTCGTCGCGATCCTGCTCTGCGGCGCGTGGTGCAACGTCATGGGCCAGCTGGCGTCGAACCTGACGCTGGCGCGGTCGGTGCCGGCGCACCGGCTCGGGCTGTCGTTCGGCGTCAAGCAGGCGGCGATCCCGCTGTCCACGCTGCTGGCGGGAGCGGCGGTGCCGGCGGTCGCGTTGACGGTCGGTTGGCGCTGGGCCTACGTGATCGGGTCCGGACTGGCCCTGCTCGCGCTGCTCGGGGCGCCCCGCGGCGGCGAGCATGTCCGGGTTCCGAAGCCGCCGCCCGGCGAGCGCGCGACGCTCGCGCTGGCGGTGCTCGGCGCCGGATCGGGGCTGGGCGCGGGTGCGGCGAACGCCCTCGGGATCTTCCTCGTCGCCGCCGCGGTGGACCGGGGCATCGAGCCCGGCATGGCCGGACTGGTGCTGACGTTCGGCAGCATGGTCGGGTTCGCGGGGCGGCTGCTGCACGGCTGGCTGGCCGATCGGCGCACGGGCGGGCACGTCGCGTTCGTCGCGGGCAGCATGGCGATCGGGGCGGTGGGGCTCGTGCTCCTCGCGGTGCCCGGCACGCCGGCGCTCACGATCGGCACGATCCTCGGCTTCGGCCTGGGCTGGTCCTGGCCGGGCCTGATGCAGTTCGCGGTCGTGCGGCTCAACCCGTCGGCACCGGCGGCGGCCAGCGCGATCGTGCAGACGGGTGTCTACGCGGGCGGGTTCGCCGGGCCGATCGCGTTCGGGTTCGTCGCGTCACGCTCGTCGTTCGACACCGCGTGGCTGTCCGCCGCGGCGACGATGGTGGCCGCAGCGCTCCTGGTGGTCTTGGGCCGGCGGCTGCTGGTGGCGCACCGCACGGCGCACGAGGCGGCCGCCCCGAACTGAGCTGAGCGAACGCGGCGTTCGGTAGATCTGACTTACCCAACGCCGCGTTCGCTCGGTTCGGCGTCCACCTGGAGGCTTTCAACCGACCCGCTCGGCGAGCGCGATCGCGTCGTACGGGGCGCGCACCTTGACGTCGTTGTCGAAGTAGACGAAGACGTCCCGCGGCGTCGGGCCGGCCGGCGATGCCACCGTGTGCTCGCCCACCGACGACCCGCCCGCGAGCCACTCCCGCACCCGCTGCGCCCACCGGTCGAGCGCATCGGGCGTATAGCCGCTGACGTAGAGCTCGGTGTCGCCGTGCAGGCGGACGTAGACGAAGTCGGCGGTCACGTCCTCGAGGTACGGGAACTTCCCGGCCGTGTCGGCCACGACGAGCGCGACGTCGTGCGCGCGCAGCAGCGCGACGAACGCCGGGTCCCGGAAGCTCTCGTGGCGGACCTCCACGGCGTGCCGCAGCGGACGGTCGGCATCGACGGTGGTCTCCGCCCGCCCGTCGAGCCGCGCGTCGTGCTCGCCGGCCAGTTGTGCGGCCGCGCCCGTGCTGCGCGGCAGCAGCGTGAGGAACTCGTCGATCCGCGCCGCGTCGAAGCGCAGCCGCGGCGGTAGCTGCCACAGCAGCGGGCCGAGCTTGGGGCCGAGCGCGAGGACGCCCGAGGCGAGGAAGTTGGCCAGCGGCACCCGGACGTCGCGCAGCTGCTTGAGATGGGTGATGTAGCGGCTGCCCTTGACGGCGAACCGGAAGTCGTCGGGGGTCTCCGCGGCCCAGGCACGGTACGACTCGGGCCGCTGCAGCGAGTAGAACGAGCCGTTGATCTCGACGCTGTTCACCAGGCCGGCAAGGTGGGCGAGCTCGCGGCGCTGCGGCAGGCCCGACGGGTAGAACGTGCCGCGCCACGGCGGGTAGCGCCAGCCCGACGTCCCCACCCATGCGCGCGCCATCGCGACAAGATCCCACGATCTGCGACGATGGAGTGCGTGGAAACCCGCTCCGCCCTGCACACCGCTGTCGGCACCGCGCTCGACTGGCCCGTCCCCCACGTCGCCGCGGCCGTCGTCCTGGCCGACGGCACGGTCGCCGCCGAGACCGGCGAGCAGGAACGGGTGTTCCACCTGGCGTCCGTGACGAAGCTGCTCGCGGCCTACGCGGTGCTGATCGCGGTCGAGGAGGGAGCCGTCGACTGGGACGACCCGGCCGGCCCGGAGGGCTCGACGATGCGGCACCTGGCCGCGCACACCTCAGGGCTGTCGTTCAGCGAGGGAAGGGCCCAGGCGAAGCCGGGGGCGCGCCGGATCTACTCGAACAGCGGCTTCGAGGTGCTGGACGAGGCGGTGGCCGCGGCGGCGGGGATGTCGTTCGCCGACTACCTGGACGAGGCCGTGCTCATCCCGCTCGGCATGGGCTCGACCAGCCTGGAGGGCTCCGCAGCCGCGGACGCCATGTCGACCTGCGCGGACCTGACCCGGTTCGCCGCGGAGTTGCAGGCACCGACGCTGGTGTCGCCGGTGACCCTGCAGGAGGCGACCACGGTCGAGTTCCCCGGAGTCGACGGCGTGCTGCCCGGTTTCGGGCGGCAGAAGCCCAACGACTGGGGGCTGGGCTTCGAGATCCGCGACGGGAAGTCGCCGCACTGGACGGGGGCGAACAGCTCGCCGCGGACGTTCGGGCATTTCGGGCAGTCGGGCACGTTCCTGTGGGTGGACCCGGACGCGGGGGCGGCGTGCGTCGCGCTGACGGACCGCGACTTCGGGCCGTGGGCGATCGAGGCGTGGCCGCCGTTCACGGACCGGGTGCTGGCCGCCCTGTAGGACGCGCGGCGGTCAGTTGGCCCCAGGTAGGTCGATCGGCGGGAGCCGGAGCACCGGTGCGTCCTCAGCGCCGAACCACATCGACACCGTCTCGTCGTGCACTCTGGCGTCGGGATTCGGCTGCTGTCCGCCGATGCCGGGCCAGGGCTCCGTCGTCGCGTCGGCGATGTAGTCCTGAACACCGCTGAGCGTTGCCCGTACAGCCGTTTCCAGGTTCTCCCGCGGCTCCCGAAGCGCCTCGACGGTCTCGAGGATGGCTGGAGCGCTGGAGATGCCGACGACCTGGCCGTTGTGCAGAACCGCCACGTCCGGGCCCTGTGCACGCACGGTGATCCGGGCGGGTGCCACCTCATCGAGCCGACGTGCTAGCGCCTCGGCGAGGTCATGGGATGAGACACGCAGCATCTGACCTGCTCACGCTCTTATTGCCGTTGGTATCGACGTGGTAGACGAGAAACCTGAGGACCTGCCCTGAGCGGAGATCCTTCGGGCTGACGCTACCGTGAGGCGGATAACCCTGTTCCTTGCGATCGACGGTGCGTCTGCCGACCACGACGAACGCCAGCCACAGGCCCCCGCCGTCAACGTAGCTTCGCGCCCCCCACTGAACGAAGCCGTTCGGGGCGAGACTGGCGTTGACCTCACCAACCCTGCCGGCCCACACCATGTTCAGCCGGCACGGCTCCATCGCCGATGCCGCGCCAGCCGCCAGCGCTGTCGCGATGAGGCTCATCACGACTGCAACCACCACGGTGCCCGCGCGCAGCGCGATTCTCCTCATGACGTGCTCCGGTCCTCGGGTCGGGCAGTCCGCCCGGCGTCGGGAGCAGTTCTAGGGTCTGGGCAGGCGGCCGCAGGGCGGAATCACGCATCCCTTCACCACTGCGAACGGACTCGTCGGCCGCATCCAGGGGACGGTCGGCGGCGCCGGGGCGGCGGGCAGTTGTGCCAGCAGGGGCACACTGCTGGCACAACTCAAGACCGGCAGCGGCGCTGCTGACATCCCCGGCCGCCCCGCGGGGAACATCCGGTCACCGTCGCTCGTTGACCAACCTGTCCGGGCCGGGCGATCTGTGTCCCCGGGTCTCATTATTGAAGAGCCTGCACGGAATACCGTTCGGCTGGAGCCGTGTTGTGCCTGGCGCCGCGAGGCGACCAGCGCTCGGCTCGGACACCACTTCCGTGGGAATGTCCCGCGGGGGGTGATGGTTGAGAAGAGTGTCCGGACCGGGCGACCTGTGTCCCCGGGTCTCACATATCAAGCGCCTTCACGGGATACCGTTCGGCTGGAACCGTGTCGTGCCACTCGCCGCGAGGCGACCAGCGCCTGGTCCGGACATCCTTCCTTCTACCAGCGGAGACATGTCATGAAGGGCGACCGCGTCGAGATCGTCATCGACGCCGGCAGCGGGACGACGCGCACGTACGAGGTGACGGCCACCCGCGCCGGACGTCGCGTCAACGTCACGCACGGCCGCGGGGTCGTCGAGGTCAGCGAGGTCACGCGGGGCGGATCGACGGTCCGTACCGCCCGGTTCCTGGCCAACCGCGTGCTCGCGCTCGTCGAGCACCCGGCCGCGGACGATCCCGTCGCCGACGAGATCACCCCCAGCCTCCGCTCCGTCTAGACTCCGACCCTGCACACTGCTGTCCCGATGACCTCCCCCGCCGCCGGCGCGCGCCCGGACGACGACCGCCGCACCGGGTCCACCACCCCGGTCGACGGTGCCCCGCGTCGTCCGCGCCGGCGCCGCGGCGGCCGGGGGCGCACACGTCAGAACACCCCGCCAGGACACCCCAGCCAGGCCGCGTCCGGCGTTCCCGCCGCCGACGACGTGGCCTCCCCGGGCGGCGCAACCCCCGACAGCGCCGCCCCGGGCGGCGCCGCTGTCGACCCCGGCGGCGGCGCCGCCCCCTCCATCGACGTGTCCGCCGTCCGCGAGCGCATCGCCGCCCTCGGGCTCCACGACGCGCAACGCCTGCGCCGGCGCCTCGACGGGGCCCTGCGGACGCGGGCGGCCGCCGACCGCACCCGGGCGCTCACCACACTGGTCGCCGCGGTCGACACCGCCGAGGCTCGGGTCGCCGCCCGCCGCGCCGCAGTCCCGCGGATCACCTATCCCGCGGCCCTGCCCGTCACCGCCCGCCGCGACGACATCGCCGCCGCGATCCGCGACCACCAGGTGGTGATCGTCGCCGGCGAGACCGGCTCGGGGAAGACGACGCAGATCCCCAAGATCTGCCTCGACCTGGGTCGCGGCGTCACCGGGATGATCGGCCACACCCAGCCGCGGCGGCTGGCCGCGCGCACGGTCGCCGACCGGATCGCCGAGGAACTGGGCACCGAACTCGGTGACGTCGTCGGGTACAAGGTCCGGTTCACCGACCAGGTCGGCGAGAACACCCTGGTCAAGCTCATGACCGACGGCATCCTGCTGGCCGAGCTCGCCGGCGACCACACCCTCTCCCGGTACGACACGCTGATCATCGACGAGGCGCACGAACGCAGCCTCAACATCGACTTCATCCTCGGCTACCTCACGCAGCTCCTCCCCCGCCGCCCCGATCTCAAGGTCGTCATCACCTCGGCGACGATCGACACGGAGCGGTTCGCCGCGCACTTCGACGCTCCCGTGGTCGAGGTGAGCGGCCGGTCGTACCCGGTGGAGATCCGCTACCGGCCCGTCGTCGACCCCGACGACCCCGACTCGGACCCGGACCGCGACGAGATCGAGGCCATCGGCGACGCGGTCGCCGAACTGCAGCGCGGGGGGCCGGGCGACGTCCTCGTGTTCCTGCCCGGCGAGCGCGAGATCCGCGACACCGCGGACGGGCTCGCCAAGCGGAACTTCCGGAACACCGAGATCCTCCCGCTCTACGCCCGGCTCTCGACCGCCGAGCAGCACCGCGTCTTCGCCCCGCATCCCGGGTAGCCGGATCGTGCTCGCCACGAACGTCGCCGAGACGTCGCTGACGGTGCCGGGCATCCGCTACGTCGTCGACACCGGCCTCGCCCGCGTCTCCCGCTACTCCCGGCGGCTCAAGGTGCAGCGGCTGCCGATCGAGAAGGTCTCGCAGGCCAGCGCGAACCAGCGCGCCGGCCGCTGCGGGCGCGTCGCGGACGGCATCTGCATCCGCCTCTACGCCGAGGACGACTTCGACGCACGACCGGAGTTCACCGACCCCGAGATCCTGCGCACCAACCTCGCCTCGGTGATCCTGCAGATGATCGCGCTGGATCTGGGCGACCTCGCCGCGTTCCCGTTCGTCGACAAGCCCGACCTGCGCGCCGTCGGTGACGGCCTCGCGCTGCTCAACGAGCTCGGCGCGCTCGAACACGGGCAGCGCACGCTCACGGCCGTCGGCCGCGCCCTGTCGTCGCTGCCCGTCGACCCGCGCCTGGGCCGCATGCTCGTCGAGGCCGACCGCACCGGCTGCCTGCGCGAGGTGCTGGTGATCACCGCGGCGCTGTCGGTCCAGGACCCGCGGGAGCGCCCGGCCGAGCAGCGCCAGGCGGCCGACGCCAAGCACGCGCGGTTCGATCAGGACGGCTCGGACTTCCTCGCGTTCCTCAAGCTCTGGGAGTACGTCCAGGAGCAGCGCGCCGCGCTCACCGGCAACCGGTTCCGCAAGCTGCTGCGCGAGGAGTTCCTGCACTTCCTGCGCATCCGCGAGTGGCAGGACCTGCACGGCCAGCTGAGGAGCGCCGCGCGCAACGCGGGGATGACGCTCAACGACGTCCCGGCGGACGGGACCGGATCCACGTCGCCGTGCTCTCCGGCCTGCTCAGCCAGGTGGGCCTGCGCGAGGCGGAGACGCGCGAGTTCCTCGGCGCCCGCGGGGCCAAGTTCATGATCTTCCCGGGCTCGCCGCTCGCGAAGAAGCCCCCGCGCTGGGTGATGGCCGCCGAGCTGGTGGAGACCTCCCGGCTGTGGGCGCGCACCGTCGCGAAGATCCAGCCCGAGTGGGTCGAGCCGCTCGCGGGGCACCTGGTCAAGCGCACGTACTCCGAGCCGCACTGGTCGCGCAAGCGGGCCGGGGCCGTCGCGACCGAGCGCGTGACGTTGCACGGGGTCCCGATCGTCGTCGGCCGCACCGTCGACCTCGGCCGGATCGACCCGGAGCAGGCCCGCGAGCTGTTCCTGCGGCACGCCCTGGTGGAGGGCGACTGGGACACCCGCCACGCCTTCTTCGCCGCGAACCGCGCGCTGCTCGACGACGTCGAGGAGCTGGAGACCCGGGCGCGGCGGCGCGACCTGGTGGTCGACGAGGACACGCTCTACGCCTTCTACGACGCGCGGGTGCCCGCCGAGGTCGTCTCCGGGCGGCACTTCGACACGTGGTGGAAGCGTGAGCGCCGCCGGCACCCGGACCTCCTCGACCTCACGCACGAGTTCCTGACGACAGCCGCGGCCGCCGAGATCCGACCGTAGGCGTACCCCGACGCTGTCGAGGCCGGCGGCCTCACGCTGCCGCTGTCGTACGCGTTCGAACCGGGCAAGGAGACCGACGGGATCACCGTCGACGTGCCGGTCGCCGCGCTGCACCAGGTCGACCCCACGCCGTTCACCTGGCAGGTGCCCGGGCTGCGTGAGGAGCTGGTCACGGCGCTGATCAAGACGCTGCCCAAGCAGCTGCGCCGGCTGTTCGCCCCCGCGCCGGACCATGCCCGTGCGGTGCTCACCCGGCTGCAGGCCCCCGATCCGAGGGCACCGCGAACCGCTGCTCGACGGGCTGGAGCGCGAGCTGGGCCGGATGCGCAACGTCATGATCCCGCGCGACGCTTGGGAGCTCGACCGGCTGCCCGAGCACCTGACGGTCACGTTCCGCGTGATCGACGAGCGCGGCCGCGAGGTCGCGCGCGGCACGGATCTGGAGAAGCTCCGGCACGAGCTGGCGCCGAAGGTCCGCGCGGAACTGGCGACCGCCGGTGCGGGTATCGAGGCGACGGGACTGACCACCTGGACGCTCGGGACCCTCCCGCGCGAGATCGGCGTCCGGCGCGGGCCGCACGTCGTCACCGGCTATCCGGGCCTCGTCGACCGCGGAACGTCGGTGGACGTGCGGGTCTTCCCGACGGCGGCCGAGCGCGACCCGGCGCACCGGCGCGGCGTCCGGCGGCTCCTGCTGCTGGAGACCCCGTCGCCGGCCCGCACCGTCGTCCGGAACCTGGACAACGCCGCGCGGCTGGCCCTGTCGCGGACACCACACGGCTCCCTCGACACGCTGCTCGACGACTGCGTGACGGCGTCGGTGGACGCGCTGATCACCGCCGCGGGCGGCCCGGCATGGGACGAGGCGGCGTACGCGAAGCTGCGTGCCGTCACCCGGGCGAAGCTGGAGTCGACGACGGTGCGCGTGCTCGACTCCGTCCGTGCCGTGCTGACGGCCTGGCACCGGGTGCAGGCGCGGATCGCCGAGCTCACCACACCGGTGCTGGCCGCGGCCCGCCGCGACCTCACCGCGCAGGTGAACGCCCTGGTCGCCCCCGGGTTCGTCACCGCGGCGGGCACCGCTCGGCTCGGTGACCTCGCCCGCTACCTGCAGGCCGCCGAGCTGCGGATCGACAAGCTGCGCGCCGATCCGGCCCGCGACGCGCAGTGGACGGCCGAGGTCCGGACGGTCGCCGACGAGTACGCGGCCGAGCTGGCGGCCCTGCCCGTGGGCGTCGAGCCGTCGCCGGAGCTGCAGGAGATCCGCTGGATGATCGAGGAGCTGCGGGTGGCGCTGTACGCGCACCCGATGCGGACCCGGTACCCGGTGTCGGTGAAGCGGATCCAGAAGGCGTTGGACGAGCTGCCGCGGTAGCTATCGGGGTAGCAACAAGTAGCATGAGTGGTGTGAAACTCAGCGTGAGTCTGTCGGACGCCGACGTGGCGTTCCTCGACGACTACGCGCGCGCCCACGGCATCCCCTCGCGCTCCGGCGTGCTGCACGAGGCGCTCGCGCTCCTGCGCGAGCGGCGGCTCGGCGCGGACTACGCCGCCGCATGGGACGAGTGGGCGGCCGACGACGACAACGCCGCATGGGACCAGGCTTCGGCGGACGGGCTGGATGCGGCGCGGTGAGGTGCGGTTCGTCGACTTCGAGCCCGTTCGTGGCGCCGAGGCGAACAAGACCCGGCCGGCTGTGATCGTCAGCAACGACGGAGCCAATGCGACGGCCGATCGCCTGGGCCGCGGCGTCGTGACGGTCGTTCCCCTGACCTCGAACACCGAGCGCGTCTACGCGTTCCAGGTGCTGCTGGCCGGCCGAGGACACCGGCTTACCGCGCGACTCGAAGGTGCAGGCCGAGCAGGTGCGCTCGATCGCCGTCGAACGGATCGGGCGCCGCGTGGGCGCCGTACCTCCTCGCCTCATGGCCGACGTGGACGCAGCCCTGCGCCTGCACCTCGGCCTCTGAAGCCGGCGCGCGTTCTGCGATCTCCTCCCTCACCCGACGGGAGGCCCGCCGCCTTCCAGGCGCGGAAGCCGCCGTCCAGGTCCGTCGCGTTGCGCAGCCCCAGGTCCTGCAGCGACGCCGCCGCGAGGCTCGAGCTGTAGCCCTCGGAGCAGAACAGGATCCAGGTGACGTCGTGGTCGGTCGCCTGCGGGATGCGGGCGTCGCTGGCCGGGTCCAGCCGCCACTCCAGGTGGTTGCGCTCGATCACCAGCGCGCCGGGCAGGGTGCCCTCGTCGTCGCGCTGCCACTGGGGGCGAGTGTCGACGAGCAGCGCGCCGTCGGCCGCCAGCTTCGCCGCCTCGGACGGGGACACCCGGTCCAGCCGGGCGCGGGCCGCGGCGAGCAGGTCGTCCACCGTGGTCATGCCCAAGTCCTTGTCAAGCCGTGCCTCCTGTGGTGAGCACCGTGCGGGTACGCCGCAGGTCGCCCGCCGCGTCCACGGCGTAGTACGACATCGCGGTCAGCGGAGGAGAGTAGGCGTGCACGCTGACGGCGTGTCCCGGCTCGCTGTTGACGACGTCGTGCACGTGGCCCAGCGTGAACGTCGCGCCCTTGCCCGCCCGCAGCCGGCGGGTGCGCAGGCCACGCTCCGCCGGCACCCAGCGCTGCTCCTGCAGCACACCGGAGACGACGGTCAGCGCACCGAGCGACCCCGCATGGTCGTGCAGCTCGGTGGCCTGCTCGACCGCCCAGCTGATCAGCCAGACGTCGACGAACGGGTCGGCGTAGAGGCGCCGGTACCAGCGCTGGTGCGGGTCGAGGACGACGTCGTGGGCTCCGGTGCGCACCTGCTCGGCGACGCTGCGGGTGAGCTCGGACAGGTCGTGGAGACCCAGCGGGGTCGGGGCAGTGCCGGAACGGGTGCGGGCAGGGCGAGGGGCGTGCAGCAGCACGGGGGACTCCGAGAAGTGTGGCGGGGCCGAGCGGGACGCGAGAAGTCAGCTCGGACGACAGCACTGGTCGAAGTGGTGGGCACGCCGGGTTCCCCAGATCTCCCCGAGGATCGCGGCCTGCACGGACACATAGGACCACACCACCCGGCGCCGTGCCCAATCCCTCCCAGAGATCGAACAGCGCCCGAGATGTCCGGACAGCTCGTCACTCCAGGCGCGCGTCGAGCCACTCCCGCAGGTCACCGAGCGGCTGCGCGCGCTCGGGCTCGTGGTAGATCTCGTGCCAGAGCCCGTCGTACCAGCGCACGGTGAGATCGTCCGTGCCCACCGCCGTCTCCAGGGCGCGGCTGCCGTCGGGGTCGCAGATCCGGTCCGCGGTGCCGTGCTGCACCAGCAGGGGGAGCCGCAGGTCGCGGGCGCGCGCTGCGAGCAGCGTCATCTGGTCGAGCATCGCCAGGGAGAGCGCGATCGAGGGATGTCCGTGGTGGACCAGCGGGTCGGCGCGGTAGTCGGCGACGACGGCCTCGTCGCGGCTGATCGTCGAGAGATCCACGACGGCCCGCCGCACCGTCGGCGCCACCCGCGCGAGCAGGGTCACCGCCGCCCGCGTCGCGCGGGACACCGGCGGGGCCGCCAGCGCGGGAGCGGAGAGCACCAGGCCGGCGAGGTCGTCCTGGTGGTCCAGCGCGTAGGCGAGCGCGATCTGGCCGCCCATGCTGTGCCCGAGCAGGAACGGGCGCAGTCCCGGATGACGCGCGGCGACGGCGCACCGGAACGTGTCGAAGTCGGCGAGGAAATCCGCATAGCGCCGCACGTGCACGCGGGTCCCGGCGGAGCGGCCGTGGCCGCGGTGATCCATCCCGTACACGGCCCAACCGTCGGGCACCAGCGTGTCGACGACCGTCGCGTAGCGACCGGAGTGCTCCCCCATCCCGGGGCAGATCAGCAGCACCCCGCGCGGGGCGCCGCCGGGCAGCCACGCCTGCCAGTAGAGCTCGACGCCCCCGACGCCGGCGAGCCGCCCGTCGACGTGCTCCATGCGGTCAGCGTGCGTGGTCCGGCCTCACGAGGTCCAGGTCCACGTCGAGGTCTGCGCCCTCGGCGAGGCTCAACCGCGCCACGGCGCTCCCGGACGCAGCCGACGCCGCCACGGTGTAGGTGCCCTCGGCCAGGTCGTCGAACCGGTAGCGGCCGTCGCCGCCCGTGAGGGCCTCGTCGACGGCGTCGTGGTCCTGCCGGACGGCGACCCGGACGTCGCGGACCGGCTCACCCCCGGAGCGCACCGTGCCGCTGACCACGGCCGAGCGGGGCAGCAGCAGCGCCAACTCGACCGGCCCGTCGTCGACGGTGAGGATCGCCGCTCGCGGCTGGTAACCGTCCGCGCTGACGATCATCAGGAACCGGCCGGCGTGCGGGCTGTGCAGCTCGCCACCGCCGTCGACGGCGGTCTTGGCGGTGTCGACCTCGCGGCCGTGGTCGTCGAGCAGGGCGACGACGGCGGCATGCACCGGCTCGCCGTCGCGGCGGACCACCCGGAACCACACGGGCTGCGGGCTGCCGGACGCGGCCTGCGGCGGGACGACCGGGAACGTCCCGGTCGGGGCCGACGGCTGGAGGAAGACCACGTCGTCGTCGGGAACGAGGGTGTCGGTGACGCGCGGCGACGGGGCCGGGAACTCGACCGGCGGGGCGACCGGCACCGCGGGCTCCGGCGCAGGCGGCACGTCGGGGGCGATGACGGGGACAGGGGGCGCGTCGACCGCGCTCGGCCGGATGATCGGGATCCCCATGAGCGGGGTCAGGTCCGGGTCGCTCAGCGGGCGGGAGACCGGCTCGGCCTGTTCCGCCGCCACGGCGGGGTCGGCCGGCTGGGCGTCGCCGTCCGCGGCACGCACGGATCCGGCGGACGCCGCGTCGTCGGCCGGATCGGGCCGCGCCGACAGTGCCGGGACCTGAGCGAGAGCCGGCTCGTCTGCTGCGGGTCGGGCGGGTTCGGGCTCCGTCCAGGCGACGCGGGCGCGACCGGCGCCACCGGGGCGGCAGCCCGGGACACGATCACGACGGACGGCGACGAACCGGTCGGCGCGCCCACTTTCGGCGCCGGCACCGGCATCTCGTCCGTCCGGACCTCCGGCGCGACCGGCGCGGCGACCTGCCGCGCCTCGGCAGACGGCTCGTTCGCTGCGGGCGCGGCGACGACCGGCAACGGTGCGGTCTCCCACGCCCCGCCCGGCTCGGCGCCCGTCATCCGGGCGGCGCGCCGCCACGGTGCGTCGCCGACCTCGATGCCGCCCGCCGGCGTCGACTGCTGAGGAGCCGCCGCGGGAGGAGCGGCCTCCGCGACCTCGGGCGCGTCCGGCACCGCAACGCCGTCCTGGCGGGGCACGGCCGGGACGAACAGCTCCGGGCCGGACAGGTCGTCCGCCGGGTCGGTCCGGCGGCGGACCAGGTCGGCGACCGTCCGGGGAGGTTCGCCGCCGGACTCGGATGCGCCCGGCGCGGAGCGCGTGCGGCGCAGGAGGAGCACACCGACGTATGCCGCCGCGGCGAGCAGGACGACGATCAGCCCGACCAGGATCACGGTGGTCATACCGTTCACTCCTTGCCCACCCCGGACGATGCAAACACGCGCCACCCCACGTGTTCACCCGGCCGGAAACGGCCGACGGGATGCCCGGGGAGCGCATCGGGCCGCCGTGGCCCGTCGCGGTGACCGTAGCACCCGGTCGGGCGTAACCCACCTGTGGCGAGTCGGCGTGTTTGCGCTGGTCAACCAGAGATGTCAAGCCCGGTCACCGAAAAGGGGATGTGATGTTGGGCCGGGGGCCGCCTCGGCGCGCCGACTTCCGATCAAGCTAGGTACCCGTCCATCCTGGGCCCGCAAACACATGTCCTGTGGATCGTCGCCGGAGCGAGACACGGCGCGGATCCGCAGGTAAGACGACAGCCTCCGAGCCTGAGGGAGACGCCCGTGATCCGTATGTCCCGTTCCGCCGACCGCGTCAAGGTGACGTTCGCGCTGCCATTGGAGGGCTCCGCGGGGCGCTGCAGTGTCGTCGGCGACTTCAATGAGTGGATCCCGGGCAGCCACGAGCTGCGCAAGCGGGCCAACGGCACCCGGTCGGCGACGGTGACCGTGCCGCGCGGGACCCGGCTCCGCTTCCGCTACCTGGGCGAGAACGGCACGTGGTTCAACGACCCCGACGTGGAGCACCGCGACGGCGCGGACAACGTGGTGGTCGTCTGAGCGGGTGTCGCGAACGCCCGCAGGCCCCGGTCCCGCCACGCGTTCTGAGAGATCTCCCGCACCCCGTCGCGTGGCGACATGGTCGAGGGGGAACGATCGGGCCGTGGACTCCGACCTGATCGAGCTGGCGGCCGCGCACGGCGTCGCCACGTCCTACCGCGACGGTGAACGCAAGGTCGTCGAGGTCGACGAGGACGTCGTCGTCCGGATCCTCGGGCTGCTCGACGTCGACGCGGCCGAGCCCGAGGCCCGGATGGCGGCGTTGGCACGCGCCCGCGAGAAGGCGGCGCTGGGCGCCCTGCCGGGCACGATCGGACACCGGGTCGGCGCGGTCCGGCCGCTGCCCGGTCCGGGCGTGCTGATCAACGCCGAGGGCACGCGGATCGACGTCACCGAGCTGCCCGACGACCTGGAACCCGGCTACTACCGCCTGGAGCTGGTCGACGAGCAGCTCGGCCGCGAGGTCACCGTGGTCGTGGCACCGGCCGCGCTGCCGGAGACGCCGCGGTCGTGGGGCTGGATGCTGCAGCTCTACGCGTTGCACTCCGGTGCCTCGTGGGGGATCGGCGACCTCGGCGACCTGCGCGAGTTCGTCGAGTGGACCGGCCGGGAGCACGGCGCCGACGCGGTGCTGCTCAACCCGCTGCACGCCATCACCCCGGTGCCGCCCGTGCAGGCGTCGCCCTACACGCCGTCGAGCAGGCGGTTCGCGACACCCCTGGCGCTGCGCGTCACCGACCTCGACGCCTACCGCACCGCCGACGACGACACGCGCGCCCAGGTGGACGTGCTGCGTCCCGACACCGCGGGCGACCGGATCGAGCACGACCGGGTGTGGGCGGCCAAGCGCTCGGCCTGCGAGCTGCTGTGGCACTCGGCGGGGCGGCCCGAGCCCATCGGCGCACCGGACGACCTGTGGCAGTTCGCGATCTTCTGCGCGTTCGCCGAGCGCTACGGGAGCCGGTGGACCCTGTGGCCCGAAGGGCTGCGGCACCCCGCGGCGCCGGACGTCGACCGCGCGCGCGTGCGAGCTGGCCCCGCGGGTGGCGTTCCACGCGTGGCTGCAGGACCAGGTGCAGCGTCAGCTGTCCGACGTGCGCGGCGTGGCACAGGAGGTCGGGGTGCGGGTCGTGCACGACCTCGCCGTCGGCTGCGACCCGGAGGGCGCCGACGGCTGGGCCCTGCAGGACGTCCTCGCGATGGGCGTGCACGCCGGTGCCCCGCCGGACGCGTTCAGCCAGCAGGGCCAGGACTGGGGGCTGCCGCCCTGGCGCCCCGACCGGCTGGACGCCACCGGCTACGCCGCCTACCGCGACCTGCTGCGGGCCACCCTGCGGGCCGCGGACGGGCTGCGGATCGACCACGTCGCCGGGCTGTGGCGGCTGTGGTGGGTGCCGCCGGGCGAGTCGCCGGACCGGGGCACCTACGTGCACTACGACTCCGACGTCATGCTCGCCGTGCTGACGCTGGAGGCGTGGCGGGCCGGGGCGATGGTGATCGGCGAGGACCTCGGGACGGTGGAGCGGGAGGTGACCGAGGGGCTGGCGGAGCGCAACATCCTCGGCTCGTCCGTGCTCTGGTTCACCCGCGACATCGACTCGCCGGGCTTCCCGCTGCTGCCGCCGGACCGGTGGAACCCGGAGTCGGTCGCGACGGTCTCGACCCACGACCTGCCGACGGCGTCGGGCTTCCTGTGCGGCGAGCACGTGCGCGTCCGGGCCGAGCTCGGCCTGCTCGACGACCCGGCCGCGGAGCGGGCGCGCGCCGAGCTCGACCGCCTGGAGCTGGTGGAGCTGCTGCGCGAGGAGGGCCTGGTCTCCGGGGACCACCCGGGCGACGACCAGCTCGTGGTCGCGATGCACGCGCTGCTCGCCCGCAGCCGGTCGCGGCTGGTGCTGATCTCGCCGTACGACGTGATCGCCGAGGTGCGTCAGCCGAACCTGCCGGGCACCGTCGAGCAGTACCCGAACTGGCGGCTGCCCCTGCCCGAGAGCCTGGAGGAGCTGCGCGACGACCCGCGGGTGCGGGTGGTGGTCGACGAGCTGCGCCTGGCCCGGCCGAGGAGCAACGCTTGACTTGCAGGTCGCGCTGGTGAAAGTCTCGGCTTGCACATGATGGAGAGCCGAGGAGTCGCCGTGGTGGAAGACAGCATCGTCCGGGAGACCGAGATCGCCGCCCCGCCGGAGCGGGTGTGGGAGGTACTGACGCAGGCCGAGTACGTCGGACGCTGGTTCGGCGCGGACAAGGCCGAGATCGACCTGCGGCCGGGCGGGTCGTTCGTGATGATCTGGGCCGAGCACGGCGTCGGGCTGGCCCGGGTCGAGCGGGTCGAGGAACCCGCGCTGTTCAGCTTCCGGTGGGCGCTGGAGCCCGGGGTCGAGCCGAAGCCCGGCGAGGAGACGCTGGTGGAGTTCACCCTGGCCCCCCGGGGTGACGGCACGCTGCTGACGGTGGTCGAGAGCGGCTTCTCCAAGCTCGACCGCCCGGCGGAGAAGCAGGAGTGGCACCGCGAGCGCAACGTGGACGGCTGGCGCCAGGTGCTGGAAGCGGTCGCGGCGCACTTCGCGTGACCACCCTCGCCGACCCGGGCCCCGTCTTCGCCGCCCTGGCCGACCCGACACGACGGTCGGTGCTCACCCGGCTGGCGGCTCGGGGGTCGGCGAGCGCGACAGCGCTGGCGCGGGAGCTGCCCGTCACCCGGCAGGCGGTCGTCCAGCACCTCGCAGTGCTGGACGCCGCGGGCCTGACCCGGGCGCAGCGGCACGGCCGGGAGGTGCGCCACGAGGTGCGCCCCGAGGCGCTGACCGGGGCCGCGCGGTGGATGACGACGATCGCCGGGCAGTGGGACGAGCGCCTGGCCGCGATCGCCGCCCTCGCCGAGGAGCCGGGGCCGCCATAGGTGCGAGCCTGATGTAGCGAAAGCGGCTTTGGGTGCACTCAACGCACCGAAAGCCGCTTTCGCTACATCCCGGGCCCGGCGGTACCGCCGGTCAGCGGACCGTCCGCAGGGCGCTCGGCACGATCTGCACCGTCACCGCCACCCCGCGGTCGAACTCCGACACCTCGCCGTCCACCTGGACCGGCATCGGGTCCACGGTCTTGAAGCGGTACTCGCGGGCCGTCGGCTGCGGGCCCAGCCCGCGGATCGCCGCCCGCACGGCGGTCGCCAGGATCCGCCACTTCGCGGTGTGCCGCAGCACGATCACCTCGAACTCGCCGTCGTCCGGCCGTGCCCTCGTCGCTGAGCACCGCGAACTTCGCCATCTCGCGGATGTTGGCGAAGATGACGCTGTCGAAGCTCTCGCGGCCGGCGTCGGTCTCGATCTCGAACGGGCGGAACCGGGAGAACGTGCGGATCGTGGAGATGACCTCCCTGATCGACCCCTTGCCGCCCTTCTCCAGCTCCAGCGCCACGGTCGGGGTGATGCCCAGCCCGATGTAGGAGTGCGCGTAGCGGGCCTCGCGGTCGTCGTCCGTGGTCAGTTTCAGCAGGTCCAGCCGCGACACGTCGCCCTCGACGATCGCGTCCGCGAGCGGGCGTTCCCGGGTGACGCGGCGGTGGTCGTTGGCGTTGCCCGCGGCGAGCACCGCGGCGTAGGCGGTGTCCGCGCCGGCCTCCATCAGGCCGTTCACGACGTCGTTGTAGCCGCCGTCCCCGCTGACCGACACCACCAGCGGCCGGCCGGCCCGGGCGGCGTCGCGGGCGATCTCCCGGCCGTGGCCCGCACGCTCGGTCGGCCGCAGCTGCACCGCCAGCTCGGGGGCACGTTCGGCGAGCTGGTCGGCCAGCTCCTGCGCCCGCTCCTTCGCGTCGCCGGTGCTGTTCGGATTGAAGACGATCTCGACGGCGTCGAAGGGCCTGCTCACCTGGTCACTCTAGTCACTGCAACTGTAGGTCAGGTGTTGGCGCCGCAGAGCACCAGGCACGCGCGCTCGCCCGGCACCCGCCCGGCCAGCCAGGCCGCGAACGGCACCGCCGCCGCGGGCTCGACCGCCAGCCGGAACTCCTCCCAGAGCCGGTCCTGCGCGGCGAGCAACTCCGCGTCCGTGACGAGCACGGACACCACATCCGCCGACGACAGCACCGCGAACGGCACCTCCCCCACCCGCGTCGCCCCCAGCGCCGAGGCCGCGACCGAGTCGACGGCCGAGTCGACGGGCCGCCCCGCCTCCAGCGCCCGGTGCACGCAGCAGCAGTTCTCCGGCTCGACGACGACCACGGTCCGGCCGCCCGCGCCGAGCACGGCCCCGGCCGACAGCCCGCCCCCGCCGGCCGCGACCACCACCGCGTCGACCTCCGGCGCGTCGGCCACCGCCTCGGCCGTGGCGGTGCCCTGCCCGGCGACGACGGCCGGGTCGTCGTACGCCGGGACGTACCGCACGCCGGGCGCCTGCGCCTCGGCGAGCGCGGCCACGGCGGCCTCGCCGTAGGTCGCTCCGTGCCGGATGAGCCGTGCCCCCGCGGCCTCGATCCGGCGGGTCTTGCCCTCGGGCGCCGTGACCGGCACGTACACCGTGGCGGGCAGGCCGAGCGACGCGGCGGCGGTGGCGACCGCGATGCCGTGGTTGCCACCCGACGCGGTGACGACGTGCACCGGCCGCGGCCCCGCCGCCAGCGCGTTGACCGCACCGCGCAGCTTGAACGACCCGCCGCGCTGCAGGTGCTCGAGCTTGAGCACCAGCGGCCGCCCGTCGACCTCGGCCCGCAGCACCGGTGTCCGCCGGACGTGCGGGGCGACGGCGGCTGCCGCCTCGGCGACGGAGGCGACGGACGGCCCCGGCCGACAGCCCGCCCGCGCCGGTCGTGACCACCAGCGCGTCGACCTCGGGCGCGTCGGCCACCGCCTCGGCCGTGACGGTGCCCTGCCCGGCGACGACGGCCGGGTCGTCGTACGCCGGGACGTACCGCACGCCGGGCGCCTGTGCCTCGGCGAGCGCGGCGACGGCGGCCTCGCCGTAGGTCGCTCCGTGCCGGATGAGTCGCGCTCCCGCTGCCTCGATCCGGCGGGTCTTGCCCTCGGGCGCCGTGACCGGCACGTACACCGTGGCGGGTAGGCGCGAGCGATACGGCGGCGGTGGCCACCGCGATGCCGTGGTTGCCACCCGACGCGGTGACGACGTGCTCCGGGCGCGGGCCCGCCGCCAGGGCGTTGACCGCACCGCGCAGCTTGAACGACCCGCCGCGCTGCAGATGCTCGAGCTTGAGCACCAGCGGCCGCCCGTCGACCTCGGCCCGCAGCACGGGTGTCCGCCGGACGTGCGGGGCGACGGCGGCGGCCGCCTCGGCGACGGAGGTGGCGGTCGGCAGCGTGGTGATCATGCCTCCGGTCTACCTCACGCAGGCGGGAAGACGCAGAACTCGTTGCCCTCGACATCGGCCATGACCGTCCACCGAGGCTGCTCGTCGAGGACGGTCGCCCCGCGCGCGACGATCTCCGCCACGTCGCCGAGGACGTCGAGGTGCATCCGGTTCTTCACGGTCTTCGGCTCGGGCACCGCGTTGATCCACACGGTGTGCCGCGGCGAGGGGCCGCGCAGGACCGCGTCCCCCTCGCCGGCGTCGGCGAGCTTCAGCCCGAGCACCGCTGCCCAGAACCTGCCGAGGTGGAGCGGGTCGACGGCGTCGAGACAGAGATCCTTGTATGCGGCCGGTGCCATCGCCGAAGCGTAGAAAATCTTCAGCGGGTGTGTCGATCCACGCCGACGCCGCTCGTGTAGGAGGTGAAGGGCCCACCCGGCGGCCCTCGACCACAGGAGGATCCGATGGCCCACTACCTGCTCAGCGTCTACACCCCCGCCGACGGCACCCCGCCCGCCCCGAGGAGCTCGAGGTGATCATGAAGAGCGTCGACGACTTCCACCAGGAGCTCCGCGACGCCGGGGCCTGGGTGTTCTCCGGCGGCCTCGAGGCGCCGGACACCGCGACCGTCGTCCGCCTCCAGGGCGCCGAGGTCCTGATGACCGACGGACCGTTCGCCGAGGCCAAGGAGTACCTCGGGGGTCTCAGCATCGTCGACGCACCCGACCTGGACGCCGCGCTGGAGTGGGGCCGCAAGGGGACACGGGCGACCGGGCTGCCCGTCGAGGTCCGGCCGTTCCACTGGTCATGACGGCTCGACCAGGGCGACGTCGCGCGGGTCTTCCGCGAGGAGTACGGCCGCGCCGTCGCCGTCCTGGTCCGCCTCCTCGGCGACATCGACCTCGCCGAGGAGGCGGTGCAGGAGGCCTTCGAGGCGGCGGTGCGGCGGTGGCCCGAGACCGGGCTGCCGCCGTCCCCCGCCGGCTGGATCGTCACGACGGCCCGCAACCGGGCGATCGACCGGCACCGCCGCGAGTCGTCCCGCGACTCCCGGCACGCCGAGGCCGCCGCACTGCACGTCCCGGACGCTCCGGAGGAGGAGGGTGTCGTGCGCGACGACCGGCTCCGCCTGATCTTCACCTGCTGCCACCCCGCCCTCGCGACGCCCGCGCAGGTCGCGCTGACCCTGCGGCTGCTGGGCGGGCTCACGACGGCCGAGATCGCCCGCCTGTTCCTCGTCCCCGAGCCGACGGTCGCGCAGCGGGTCGTCCGGGCCAAGAACAAGATCCGGAAAGCGCGGATCCCGTACCGCGTCCCGCACGAGGCCGACCTGCCGGACCGGCTGCCGGCCGTCCTCGCGGTGCTCTACCTGATCTTCACCGAGGGCCACACCGCCTCGGCGGGCGACGCGCTGGTCCGCGGCGACCTGTGCGCCGAGGGGATCCGGCTGGGCCGCCAGCTCGCCGAGCTGATGCCCGACGAGCCCGAGGTGCTCGGCCTGCTGGCGCTCATGCTGCTCGTCGAGTCGCGCCGGCCGGCCGCACGGCCCGGACGGCACGCTGGTCCCGCTCGCCGAGCAGGACCCGAGCCACTGGGACGGCGACCTGGCGGAGGAGGGGCGCACCCTCGTCCGGCGGTGTCTGCGTCGCGGCCGGCCCGGTCCGTACCAGGTGCAGGCGGCGATCCAGGCGGTGCACAGTGAACCGCCGACCGACTGGCGCCAGGTCGTGGCGCTCTACGACCACCTGCTCGCGCTCACGCCGACGCCGATGGTCGCGCTGAACCGGGCCGTCGCGGTCGCGGAGCCCGTCGGACCGGGAACGGCGCTGCCGCTGGTCGACGCGCTGCGCGGCGCCCTCGGGGAGCACCACCTGTTCCACGCGACCCGGGCCGCCCTGCTGCGCCGCCTGAACCGGACCGACGAGGCGGCGGCCGCCTACGCCGAGGCGGCCGCCCACACCCGCAACGCGGTCGAGCGTGCCTTCCTCGACCGCCGGGTCGCGCACCGGTGAGAGGCGCAACATGGTAGTTCGATCATGGTCGGGCAGCGATGGCGCGCCTTTCACGCGTCAGGACTTCCCTCGGGTCATTCCGGACGGGACCCGCGGGCGGGTCAGAGGTCCAGGCCCAGGTTGATCGCCGCGAGGTAGCCGTCGGCCGACCGCTGCGTGGTCATCAGCCCGACGTCCTGGCGTAGATCGAATCGGTGTCGTTGCGGGTGTCGCGGACGGTGTGCTCGGTGTAGGGCGGGACGGCGCGGTAGATCTCCTCGGTGAGGTTGTCGTCGAAGTACAGCTGCGTGGTGAGCACGGTCCGCCGGTCGAGGTGCACCTTGCAGTGGATGTGGGTCGTCCGGCCCGGGTACCAGCCCGGGAAGATCGTCGTGAACCGCACGACCCCGTTCGCGTCGGCGGCCTGCGCGCCGCGCAGGTAGGTGCCGTCGTCCGACGGGGTCGCCTCCGGGTTGCCGCTGCTGTACGAGCCGTCCGACGACGCGCCCGCCGGCGGGCCGCCGGGTCGCTCGCCCCCGCGCAGGTTCGGCGCGCCGGGCGGGCGGCCCGGCGGGGGCTCGCGGGTCGCCGCCGTCGCGAAGCCGGAGTAGACACCGCCCGCGTCGCAGTGCCAGATCTCCACGACCGAGTTCGGCACCGGTCGGACCGCGCCGCCGACCGAGCACGACGACAGGTCGTGCACCCGCAGCGCGAGCGCGAGCGTCAGCCCCGGGCGACCCTCGCGGATGTCGGAACGGATGCTGTCGACGTCGAACCAGTAGGGCCCCTGCGTCTCCTCCTGGGCGAGGACGCAGGTGTTCGCGACGTCGAGCAGCGCGGCGGGGTCGGTCACGGGAGCGGTGGAGGTCACGGCGCCCGTCGACGGCGCGTCGCTCCCGGTGGCGCAGGCGGCCAGCACGCCGGCGAGCCCGACCGTGCCGCCGAGGACGAGGGCGCGCCGCCGGGACACCCGCAGCCGGCTGAGCCGGACCTGCTCGTCCATCGTGTCCTCCCGAGGCGTGGTGCGCACAGGATCCCGACCCGGTGAACAGGGTCGATACCGGGGTCCCCGTGGCGCAACGCTGCGGCGGTGATCCACAGGCACACGCATTAGGCTGCGCGCTTCGACCTCAGGAACGCACGTGGGAGGCCGCAGTGGCTGTGGACTGGTCGACCGAGTGGTTCACGAGCATCGTCTGGATCCTCGGCGTCACGATCGCCGCCGCGGTCGGCGTGCGGCTTGATCGGCTGGCTGCTGGCGCGCTCGACCGTGTGGGGACGGCAGTTCGCGCGGCTGGCGTTCCCGTACTTCTACACCACGCGGCGGACAGGGGTGGGGGCCGCTGGTCACCCTCCTGCTGCTGCTGCTGCTGACGATCGTCCGGCGTGCGGCTCACCGTGCTGTTCTCCTACTTCAACAACGACCTGTTCACCGCGCTGCAGCAGCTCGACACCTCGGCGTTCATGCGCTCCATCCTGATCTTCGGGGTCCTCGCGGCGATCTGGGTGGTCAACAGCCTGCTGGCGTACTACGTCCAGCAACGCCTGGTGATCCGCGGTCGGGTCTGGCTGAACGACCACATCGTCGGCGACTGGCTCGACGGCGGCGCCTACCACCGCAACCGGTTCATCACCGCACCGGTGGACAACCCGGACCAGCGCATCCAGGAGGACATCGACAACTTCACCGGCAACACGGCGACACTCGCCATCGGTGCGGTGTCCGCCATCGTGTCGCTGGCGTCGTTCACGGTCGTCCTGTGGCAGCTCTCGGGGCCGCTGTCCGTCTTCGGCGTCGAGATTCCGCGGGCGATGACGTTCTTCGCCTACCTCTACGTCATCATCGCCTCGGTCGTGGCCTTCCGGATCGGCCGCCCGCTCATCCAGCTGAACTTCCTGCGGGAGCGCTTCAACGCGTCGTTCCGGTACGCGCTGGTCCGGCTGCGCGACAACTCCGAGGACGTGGCCTTCCACCGCGGCGAACCGATCGAGCGGGCAACCCTCGGCGCGCGGTTCTCGGGCGATCATCGACAACGCGTGGGCGATCGTCTTCCGGAACCTGCGGTTCCTCGGCTTCAACTTCGTCATCACCCAGGCGTCGGTGGTCGTGCCGTACGTCATCCAGGCGCCCCGGTTCTTCGCGGGCGCGATCACCCTGGGCGACCTGACCACAGACCGCCATCGCCTTCGGCCAGGTCTACGACTCCCTGTCGTTCTTCCGCAACGCCTACGACAACTTCGCGATCTACCGCGCCATCCTCATCCGGCTCAACGGCCTGCTCGACGCCGACGAGGAGGCCCGCGCGCTGCCGACGGTCGACCTCGAGGAGGGCGAGGGCCTCGAGGTGCGCAGCCTGACGGTCCGGCTCCCCGACGACCAGGTGCTGGTCGACGACCTCGACCTGCACCTGACCGCGGGCGACAGCCTGTTCGTGACGGGCCGGTCGGGCAGCCGGCAAGACCACCCTGCTGCGCAGCCTCGCCGACCTGTGGCCCTACGCGGACGGCACGGTGCGGCGGCCGCTCGGCGACGACGCGCTGTTCCTGTCCCAGCAGCCCTACGTCCCGCTGGGCAACCTGCGCACCGCGCTGGCCTACCCGGGCCCGGCCGGCGACATCGACGACGCCCGGGCCGCCGCGGTGCTGCGGCAGGTGCAGCTGCCCCACCTCGTCGACCGGCTCGACGAGGAGACCGACTGGACCCGCCGCCTGTCACCCGGCGAGCAGCAGCGGCTGGGCTTCGCGCGCGTGCTGCTCGTGCGCCCGCGGGTGGCGTTCCTCGACGAGGCCACCTCCGCGCTGGACGAGGGCATGGAGCACACCCTCTACACGCTGCTGCGCGAGGAGCTGCCGGACACGGTGATCGTCAGCGTCGGGCACCGCAGCACGCTCAACCGGTTCCACGCCGAGCGGCTGGAGCTGCTGGGCGAGGGCCGCTGGCAGGTCGCGGCGCTCAGCCACTGAGCGTCCGGGTGCCGCCGGTCCCAGGACGCACGGTCCCTTCCGCGATCCAGGCACGCTGTTCCTCTACACCGACGGCCTCGTCGAGTGCCGCGGCTGCGACGTCGACGAGCGCATCGACCGGTTGCGGCTCCTCCTCGCCGGGCTGCGCGGCCGGCCACCTGCGGAGATGGTCGACACGGCCGTCGAGGTCCTGGCCCCGGAGGCCCGGGACGACGTGGTCGCGTTCGCGATCCACCTGACGTCGGGCTGACGTCACTCTCCGCTACCGGGGATGGCCGTCGACTCACGGTCGTGTGGGGCTGGTTCGATCCGGGTAGTAGGGGTAGTTCGGTCGTTCTCGATCGCCATCGGAGCGGCACGGGGGCACAGGGAGGTGGCGTCGGGCGATGGTCGACACCGCGTGCCCGCCACGGTCGATGACCTCGACCCACGAGCCGGTGGCCACGGTCGCCGGGCAGATCCGGCGCCGGTTGCGCACGCTGCTGACCGGCTGGGGGCTGTCCGTGGACACGGTGGACGACGCGCTCCTGGTGGTCGAGGAGCTCGTCGCGAACGTGCTGGACCACGCCCGCACCCGCTTCCAGCTGATCGTGCGCCTCACGGGCTCCGTGCTGCACCTCGCCGTGCACGACGGCTCCTCCGGCGCGCCGCAGGTCCAGCCCTTCGACCCGCACGCGGGCCGGGGCCGGGGCTTGCAGCTCGTCTCGACGCTGGCCGCCCGCTGGGGCTGTGACACCGATACGGCGGGCAAGACGGTGTGGGCCGAGCTGCCGGCCTGACCGGGCCGTGGACACCCCGCTGCTCGACGGCGCCGCCCGGCTGCCCACCCCGCCGGCGCTGATCGTCGTCGACGTCGACGGGACGCTGCTGACCACCACCCACGAGGTGACCCCGGCGACCGCCCGCGAGGTGCAGCGGGTACGCGCGAGCGGCGTGGACGTGCTGCCCGCGTCGTCGCGCGGACCACGGGCGATGCTGCCGGTGCTGCGGGCGCTCGGCCTGCCCGCGATGTTCGTCGGCTCACAAGGGGCGTTCACGGGCAGTTACGACGCCCGCGGCGCCCTTCGTCCGACCGGGCGCCCACGCCGGCTCGATAGCCTCCGGATGATCAGGTGACCGGGAGCCGGGCTGATCGTCCGGGCCGAAAGGGCGCCTACTTCGGCCCGATAGACCCCGGACGATCAGCACCCCGACGATCAGCACCCCGGAACCGTCGTGCTCACCGCACTCCCTCGCTTCGCTCGGTCGGCACTTCGCGCGGGCGCTGTGACACGGATTCGTTCGCAAGCTCGCTCACCGGCCGGTCAGGAGCGGGACAGCGTCACGCGCAGGCGCAGGTCGTTCGCCGCGAACTCGCTCGTCGCGTAGAAGTTCGACGCTCCCGTCTCGACGTGCCCGGGATGGGCGGCGGCCACCTGCGCCGCCGCGGCCGCCCGTTGCGCCTTCGGCAGCGCGGCGACCGCCGGCAGCTCGTTGATCACCGCGGCCGCAGCGGGGTTGGTGGTCACCCGACGCATGGCGGCGGCTTGGCGCCCCGCGTCCATCTTGAGGAACTCCGCCGCGATCGCCGCACCGTTGCCGGCGTGGACGAACAGGTAGCCCTCGAGGCCGGGGGTGACCCGCGCGCCGGCGGGGTCGTGCACCACCACCCCGTCGTCGCGGACCTCCGTCAGGTAGACGTAGTGGTTCACCGTGCCGAGGATCACGCGCGTGCCGTCGGCCAGCATCTGCGCGGCCTTGGCGCGGACCGCGGGCTTGGTGAAGCTGATCTGCCCGGTCGCCTCCGCGGCCTTCGTCGCGATGCCCGCGTCCCGGGCGACGCGGGCGATCGTGCCGGCGTCCGTCACCGACTTGTACGAACCGTGCTTGCCGATCGCGACGGCGGTCACGAGGTCGAGCGTGCGGATGCGGGCGGACATGCGCGGGTCGTCCAGCGCCGCGGCGAGGTCCACGAACGTCTTGCCGACCTGCACCTGCGCGCCGGCGTGCATCCCCGCCGTGCGCAGCAGGCCGATCATCCGGGCGCGCACCTCGTCCTCGCCCGCCATGCTGACCAGCCCCATCGTCAGGGAGGTCATGTTGCAGACGTTCGCGCCGGACGACCCGTAGAGCCAGACGCGGACCTGGCCCGCCTTCTCGCCCGTGTCGGCGACGTCGCGGTAGTGGCCGGCGCCCTGCGCGAAGTACTTGTCGCCGCTCCCGGCCTGCGTCGCAGCGGCGACCCGCGGCGGCGGGCTCTCGGCGGCGACCACGTCCGCGGGGACGGTTCCCGGCGCGGGCTGAGTGGCAGGTGTCGTCGTCGGTGCCGTCGGCTTCCCCGATGACGACGACGCCGACGACGCGGAATGCGCGGCGCGCACGATGCCGTCGCGCAGCCGGATCCACTCCGCCGACAGCTGCGCGAAGCCGGGCTGCGACGGCTGGAGCTTCGTGCCGAACAGCTCCGGGTGGGCGGCCCAGAACGCGAGGTTGGTCAGCGCGTTCGCGTCGCCGTGCCCGGCCGCGACGAGCATGCGCAGCGCGGCGGGCACGAGGCCGGCGGCGCCGATCGCCGCCACGACCCCGGACCCGGTGGTGGCCGCCTTGCCGGGTGGCAGGACGGTGGCCGCGTCGCCGACCAGCTCGGTCCCCTTCGCACCGGTCGCCGGGGTGGTCGACCCCGTGACAGGCCCCGTGACAGGCGCGGCGGCCGAGCCGCCGGACGCCGACGGGCCCGGCGCCGCGGCCGGTCCGCCGGAGGGCACCACCCGCGGGATCTTGGCGATGATGTGCTCGCCCTTGACCCGCTCGCCCCGCGCCTCGTAGGCGCCGAGGATCTCCGACTCGAGGACGGCGAGGAAGGCGTCGCGGGTCAGCTCCTGCCCGCTGGTCCGGCGCAACGTCCCCTTGGCGGCGGTGTAGGCGTAGGCGGGCCGGTTGTTCATGGTCTCCAGCAGCCACGCCCGCGCCGTCGGGTCCTTCATCCAGGGAGTGGACCGGCCCGGGCTGTCCTTCGCGAAGCGCCGCTCCATGCGGCCGAGCTCCTTGAGCGTGTAGGCGACGATCGCCGACACGACCTCGTCCTCGGCGCCCGCCTCGAAGAACCGGTCCGTCCACGGAGGCGTCTTCAGCGCGACCGGGTCCGGTGCGCCCTCGATCGCCGGCTTGACGCCCGCCTTGAGGGTGTAGGTCCCGCCGCCCAGGACGATGCCGTGCTTGGCGAACGCCGCCGGTGCCGCCTCGATGATCTCGTAGAGCGAACCCCACCCCAGGGTGACCTGCTTGAAGCCCAGGCTGACGTACATGTTGTCGCGGGTGTAGACGGCGTTGTCCATGCCACCGGTCTCGACGTTCGCGACGCCCTGGAGCATGAACAGCTGCTCCCGGTCCAGCGTGGCGGGTGCGCCCGCGACGCCGAGGACGCCCCGCTGCATCATGTCCTGCAGCCGCGTCGTGAGCCGCGTGGTGCCGTACTTCGCGACGCCGACGGCCTTCTTCTTCTGGCGCTGCACGGGGACCAGGAGCCCGGCGGTGGCGCCGTTCCCCGCGGCACGCTGCAGGTCGAGCAGCGCGGACACGCCGGGGGCGAGCGGTTGCGGCGTCGGGACGGCACGGGGCGGCTGCCGGGGCGAGCGCACCGGGCGGTCGGCGCGGGCGACCACGTGGTCCGGCGTCATCCTGCGATTCTGCTCCCGCCGGAGGTCCCCGCACGATGAGCGAACGGACACCGTCGAGTTCCCGATCGGGCAGCCGTGTCACCACGGCCGCCCGCTGCGGTGACCGCGGAGGGGTCGCCTTCGGCGGACCGGGGCAGCCCCCGGCCCGCCGCACCGTGGCTCAGTCGTCCGCGTCGACCCAGTCGAAGGTCTTGGTGACGGCCTTCTTCCACTTGCGGTAGATCTTCTCGCGGTGGGCGTCGTCCATGTTCGGCTCCCAGCGCTTGTCCTCGGCCCAGTTCGCGCGGATGTCGTCCTCGCCCTCCCAGAACCCGACGGCCAGCCCGGCGGCGTAGGCGGCGCCGAGCGCGGTCGTCTCCGCGACCACCGGCCGGATCACCGGCACACCGAGGATGTCGGCCTGGAACTGCATCAGGGTCTCGTTCTGGACCATGCCGCCGTCGACCTTCAGCGCGGTGAGGTCCACGCCCGAGTCGGCGTTCATCGCGTCGAGCAGCTCCTTGCTCTGGAAGGCCGTGGCCTCCAGCACCGCCCGGGCCAGGTGGCCCTTGTTGACGTAGCGGGTCAGGCCGACGATCGCGCCGCGGGCGTCGCCGCGCCAGTACGGCGCGAACAGGCCCGAGAACGCCGGCACGAAGTAGGCGCCGCCGTTGTCCTCGACCGTCTTGGCCAGCGTCTCGATCTCCGGGGCCGAGCCGATCAGGCCCAGGTTGTCGCGGATCCACTGCACCAAGGACCCGGTCACCGCGACCGCGCCCTCCAGCGCGTACACGGTCGCGTTGTCACCGATCTTGTAGCAGACCGTGGTGAGCAGGCCGTTCTTGCTCGGCACCTTCTGCGTGCCGGTGTTGATCAGCATGAAGTTGCCGGTGCCGTAGGTGTTCTTGGCCTCGCCCACCGACAGGCACGCCTGGCCGAACGTGGCGGCCTGCTGGTCGCCGAGGTCGCCGGCGATCGGCACCCCGTGCAGCGTCCCGCGCTCGCGGACCTCGCCGTACACCTGCGAGCTCGACCGGATCTCGGGCAGCATCGAGATCGGGATGCCCATCTCGTCCGCGATGCCCTCGTCCCAGCTCAGGGAGTCGAGGTCCATGAGCATGGTGCGCGAGGCGTTCGTCGGTTCCGTGATGTGCAGGCCGCCGTCGACACCGCCGGTCATGTTCCAGATGACCCAGGTGTCCATGTTGCCGAACGCCAGGTTGCCGGCCTGCGCCTTCTCCTTGGCGCCGTCGACGTTGTCGAGGATCCACCGCACCTTCGGGCCCGAGAAGTAGGTGGCCAGCGGCAGCCCGACCTTGTCCTTGTACCGCTCGGCGCCGCCGCCCAGGTCGCCGAGCTGCTTGCAGATGGCGTCGGTGCGGGTGTCCTGCCAGACGATCGCGTTGTACACCGGCTCGCCGGTGGTCCTGTCCCACACCAGCGCCGTTTCGCGCTGGTTCGTGATGCCGACGGCGGCGATGTCCGCGGCGCTGAGGTCGGCCTTCGCGAGCGCGCCGGCGACGACCTCGCGGGTGTTGTTCCAGATCTCGGTCGCGTTGTGCTCGACCCAGCCGGCCCGCGGGAAGATCTGCTCGTGTTCCTTCTGGTCGACGTTGACCACGCGGCCGTCCCGATTGAAGATCATGCACCGGGTGGACGTGGTGCCCTGGTCGATCGCGGCCACGTACTGCTCACTCATCTGATTTCTCCTGGTCGGTGGTGCCGGGACTGGTGCGGGAACGACTGGGGGTGCGGCGGACTCACGAGGCCGCGGCCTTGACTGCGTCGATCAGCGATCTGCGCGCCGATGGCCTTGAACAGCAGCGTGGCGATGATCGCGCCGATGAGGGGGCCGACGACCGGCACCCAGGAGTAGCCCCAGTCCGATCCACCCTTGCCCTTGATCGGCAGGATCGCGTGGGCGATGCGGGGGCCGAGGTCACGGGCCGGGTTGATGGCGTACCCGGTGGGGCCACCGAGCGAGTTGCCGATCCCGACCACCACCAGCGCCACGAACAGCGGGCCGACCTGGGTGGGCGTGCCGCCGGAGATGAGGATGAGGAAGATCAGCACGAAGGTGCCGATGATCTCGGTGGCGAGGTTCCAGCCGTACGAGCGGATGGCCGGCGCGGTGGAGAACACGGCGAGCTTGGCGCCCGCGTCCTCCTCGATGTCGAAGTGCTGCTTGAAGGCGACCCAGGCGAGCACGGCGCCGAGGAAGGCGCCCACGAACTCGCCGAGGAAGTAGAAGATGGACTGACCTGCGGTGATGTTGCCCACCATCAGCTGGGACACCGTCACGGCGGGGTTCAGGTGGGCGCCGCTGGGAAAGGCGACGTAGACGCCCATGTAGACGCCGAGGCCCCACCCGAAGTTGATGAGCAGCCAGCCGCCGCCGAAACCCTTGCTGTCGCGCAGGATCGCGGTGGCGACGACACCGCAGCCGAGCAGCAGCAGCATGCCGGTGCCCAGCGTCTCGTAGAGGAAGATCTGACCGTTCGTGAGCGTGTTCACGCGAGCCTCCGTGCATTGTGCGCAGCTGAAGACCACCGGGGTCGTGCGATGCCCGACAGGGCACACGCGAACTCGGAGGGCGGACCTGTGCGGCCCTCCCCCGACCGGGGATGTCCCTTCCGCACGTCCGCCGGGCGCGGGTATGCCGGCGGGCGGGCGATGCAGTCGCGCCGCGAGGGTCGCCCGCGGCGGACCGATCTGTCAGGTGGTGCTCACCCGGCTCCGACCCGGACCTCGGGGGCTCCGAGCCGTGCGGAGTCGGCCGTCCTGTCGTCGAGCTGGTGCTGCGAGTCGCGTTCGGCGGCGACCCGCTTCCGGTAGTGCTCGACCTCTCGCTCGATCGTCGCGCCGTCCCAACCGAGGACGGGTGCGACGATCTCGGCGACCTCGTGCGCGACGTCGACACCGCGGTCCCAGGTGTCGACCGAAACCCGCAGCCTGCGGGCCAGGAGGTCGTCGAGGTGCAGTGCTCCCTCGTGCGAGGCCCCGTAGTAGGCCTCGACCTTGAGGTAGCGCGGGGCGTGCTCCAGCGGCTCGCCCAGCTCGGGGTGCTCGGCCACGATGCCGAGGACCTCGCGGATCGCCGATCCGTAGCGGCCCAGCAGGTGCTCGATCCGCTCGACGGACAGGCCCGAGCGGGCGGCCAGCACGTCCTTCGTGGTGACCAGCGCCTTGTAGCCCTCGGCGCCGACGAGCGGGACGTCGTCGGTCAGGCACGACGGCACCGGCCTGCCGAGGACCTTGGCGGCGAGGTCCACGCCGTCCTTGGCCATCACCCGGTACGTCGTGTACTTGCCGCCTGCCACGATCACCAGCCCGGGAACGGGGCTGATGCACGCGTGCTCGCGTGAGAGCTTGCTCGTCTCGTCGGACTCCCCGGCGAGCAGCGGGCGCAGGCCCGCGTACACGCCGACGACGTCGTCGCGGGTCAGCGGCTTCGCGAGCAGGGCGTTCGCGTGCTCGAGGATGTAGTCGATGTCGGCGCTGCTCGCCGCGGGGTGGGCCAGGTCGAGGTCCCACGGCGTGTCGGTGGTCCCGATGACCCAGAAGTCGTCGCTCCACGGGCACGGGATGATGAAGAGCAGGCTCTTCTCGGTCTCGGTGATCAGGCCGGTGTCCGAGTCGATCCGGTCGCGCGGCACGACGATGTGCACGCCCTTCGACGCGCGCACCCGGAACTGCCCCTTTCCGCCGATCATCTCCTGGATCTCGTCGGTCCAGACCCCGGCGGCGTTGATCGTGGCCGTCGCCCGGATCCGGATCTCGTTGCCCGACTCCAGGTCACGGGCGACCGCGCCGACCACGGTGTCGCCGTCGCGCAGGAACGAGGTCACCCGGGTGCTCGAGGCGACCGCGGCGCCGTACTCGGCCGCGGTGCGCGCGAGCGCCATCGTGTGCCGGGCGTCGTCGAGCTGGCCCTCGTAGAAGGCGATGCCGCCCTTGATCGCGCCCGGCTTGCCCGACCGGAAGGAGCGCAGCGTCGCCTTCTTCGACAGGTGCCGCAGGTGGCTGGGGGACCCCGCGGCCGGCGCCGAGGACGTCGTACACACCGACGCCCGTCCCCACCCAGGCACGGTCGACGAAGGGCTTCTCCAGCGGGTAGATGAACTCGACCGGCCGCGCGAGGTGCGGGCACAGCTTCTCGAGGATGAGCTTGCGCTCCCGCAGCGCCTCGAACACGAGATGGAAGTTGAGCTGCTTGAGGTACCGCAGACCGCCGTGCACCAGCTTCGACGACCGGCTCGACGTCCCCGAGGCGAAGTCGCGTGCCTCGACCAGCCCGACCTTGAGCCCACGGCTCGCGGCGTCCAGCGCGGCGCCTGCGCCGACCACCCCGGCACCGATCACCAGGATGTCGAACTGCTCCTCGCCCAGACGCCGCAGGGCGTCCGTCCGATTCTCCGGGCTGAGCGCCACAGCGGTGATCGCCATCGATCGTCTCCTTCGACTGCGCGGTACGGCCTCGGGGCGCGGGCGGTGCGGCTGTTGCCTGCGCGAGTGGTGCGGGTGCGGTGCGGCGGCAAGCTGGTCGGGGTCTGCCGGGTGTGAGCAACGTAACGCCGGGCCCGACGGACAACAACCGTCGGCGTTCGACATTGCCGAACAACTGCGAAAGATCACTCGGGCGCGCCGCACGCGGCAGTCGTCGGCCCGACAGCGCCATCGGTCACGGGACAGGCCGGATCCGTGCTCGTGCGCACGTGCGGTCGATGCGCTGAGCGGCCGGGCGGTGCCGTCAGAGGCTCGGGGCGAGCAGGCCGAGGGCCGCGCGCACGTCGTCCGGGGCGGGGAGCACCTCGTCGAGCGGCACGCGGCCGGTGAGTCCGTCGAGCAGTCGCAGCGGGTCGGCGACCACGGCGTCGCCGCCGACGTCCCCGCGAGTCGCCACGTTCGTCAGCCCGAGTTCGCCGTTCCGGCCGACCGGCACCACCTCGACGGCCGCCCCGCGCACGGCGACGCCCAGCACGTGCCCGCCCAGATCCACCGGCACGGCGAACTCGCGGTCGGCGAGGCAGGCGACGCGCGCCGCGATCAGCAGGACGTAGGCCAGCACCGGCAGCAGTTCCGGGGTGGCGGGCGCGGAGCGGCCCAGCGGCTCGGTGACGTCCCGCTGGTGCACCACCGCGTCGATCAGGGCGTGCAGCACCACCCGCGGCCACGGCTGCAGGCCGACCGGGCTGCCGACCAGGACGTCGACGCCGAGCCGCGTCGCCCACGTCGATCACCGCCCGCGTGCTGCGCTCGAAGGCCGCGAGCGTCTCCTCCGGTTCGGCGGCAGGCGCCTCGGCGAGCCACGCCGACGGCGTCGTCTTCGGGTCGAACCTCCGCATCCGCTCGTACCGCTCACCGGCCCGCGTCGCCGCGACGACACCGACCATCACCTCGTTCATCTGCACGACGTGCCGGACGACGTCGTGCACCGACCAGCCGGTGCACCGGCTCGGCCGCGTCCACTCGTCGAGCGGCACGCCGCGCACGACGTCGATCTGGCGCTCCCGCAGCACGCGGTTGACCCGGGCCGCGTCATCGTCGAAGGGAAAGCGGATCTGCTGCTCGCGGAACGACGCCACGCAGCCACCCTGGCAGGCTCAGATCGCCGGCGGGAGGTTCTGGTTGAGCCGCAGGACGTTCTGCGGGTCGTAGACGGCCTTGATCTCGCGGAGCCGGTCGTAGTTGCCGCCGTAGGTGGCCCGCACCCGGTCCGGGCCCTCGTCCATCATGAAGTTCACGTAGGCACCGCCCGCCGAGTACGGGTGCTGCGCGGTCCAGTAGTCGACGGTCCAGCGCGAGATCGCCTCGGCGTTGCGCGGATCCGGGTCGATGCCGGCGATCACCTGGAGCACGTGACGTCGCGGTGGCTCCACGCGGTGTCCGCCGAGCCGACGCGCTGCACCGCGCCGTCCAGCATCCTCATGAAGACCGGCACCGCGAACCGCACCCAGGCCGCCCGCTACGCGACGGAGCACGAGCTGGCGTGAGGCATGATCACCGCGAGCGGTGCAGAAGCCGCACGCGCGCGGTTCTCGCACCGGTAGCGGCGATCATGGCCTGGTCAGATCTGCTCGCTGGTTCCGTCGGGCAGGACGCGCTCGGCCATCTCGACGACCACGTCGGCAGGGACCCCGGCCCTGGCCGCCGCGCGCCGGATCGCGTCGGGCGACGGCGCCTCGTACAGGCAGTAGGTCTTGCGCCGGTCCGCCGACAGGAACGAGTACAGCCAGCGCACGCCCTCCTCGTCGTTGATCCGGTTGATGCCGTCGACGCCTTCCGCGCTCGACTCGAACTGCTCCGCGTAGCGGCGCTCGATCATGAAAACGGGCACGGTCCAGCCCTCCCCTCGGGACGCCCGGTGACGGTAGCCCACCCGCCGCTCACAGGCAGTCGAGCAGGTCCCGGTAGGTCCGCTCGACGTCGCCGGGCGCCGGCTCGACCCGCCGCGCGGCCGGGCGCCCGGCGAGCACGCGCTGCAAGCGGCGGTGCAGCGCGGGCACCGTGTCGAACCCGCCCGCCCGGTCCAGCAGCAGGTGGGCGTCGCGCTGCACCGCCGTCATCGGCCCGGCCGCGCGCTGCAGCAGCCGCGCGGCCGCCACGTCGGGTGCCTCGACGAGCACGACCTCGACGAACTCCGCCCCGAGCTCGCCCGCGAGCGTCTCCAGCTCGCCGATGAACCCGGGCCGGGCGAGGAACTGCGGCACGACGACGTCGCGCCCCTCGCCGAGCGCCAGCCGGGCCATCGCCAACGCCAGTCGCCGCGCCAGCAGCCCGGCCTCGTGGGGTCGGTCCGGCCAGGCGCCGAGGAGCCCCCGCACGACGTCGACGTCGAGACACAGCGCAAGCGGCCGGTCCGCGACGTACCGGGCCGCCAGCGTCGACTTGCCGCTCCCCGGCAACCCGTTGATCAGCAGCAGGCGGGGCACCGTCAGCGTGCGTGGACGCGTTCGACGAGCTTGTCGAGGGTGTCGTGATCGACGCTCATGCCCTGGAAGGCGGCCAGGGTGGACATGGGCATGGTGCCGATGACGGACACGAGCTCGGCGTCGCGGGTCGGGTCGGGCTGGCCGGCGGCGACGGCCTCCCGGATGAGCGCGAGGCCGGTGGGGTCGGCCATCCACTCGTGCAGGGTCGAATCCGCGGTGAGCGGCGGCGCGATCGGGGGCGCGTCGATCGTCACGCTGCGGGCCAGGGGCAGGTCGCGGGAGTGGCGCCCGACCTCGACGGCGAACTCCCCGGCCTCGACCACCCACGTGCCCAGCAGCTCCGACCAGAAGGAGAAGGCCCGCTGGTCCAGCGTGATCGTCACCTGCCGCGACTCCCCCGGCTCCAGGCTCACCTTGGCGAACCCCTTCAGCTCGCGCACCGGCCGGGCGACCGAGGCCTCGACGTCGCGGACGTAGACCTGGACGACCTCCGCGCCCGCGACCGGGCCGGTGTTGGCGACGGTGACCGTCACGTCGGCGGCCAGGTTGCCGTCGGCGACGGACCCCGAGGTCGCGACGTTCAGGTCGGACAGCGCGAACGTCGTGTAGGACAGCCCGAACCCGAAGGGGAACGCGACGTCGGTGCGCGTGGCGTCGTAGCCCCGGTAGCCGATGAACAGCCCCTCCCCGTAGCGCACCACCCGGGAGTCGCCCGGGAAGTTCAGGTAGGAGGAGTTGTCCTCGAGCCGATGCGGGACGGTCTCGGCCAGCCGGCCGGACGGGTTGACCTTCCCGGACAGCACGTCCGCGATCGCGCCGCCCGCCGCCTGGCCGCCCAGCCACGCCTCGACGAGCGCCCGGGCGTGCGGCGTGACCTCCCCGAGCTCGACGGTCGAGCCGTTGACGAGCACGACGACGACGTTCGGGTTCGCCGCCGCGACCGCGTGCAGGGCGGCGATCTGGTTGGCGGGCAGGCGCAGGTGGGTGCGGTCGAAGCCCTCCGACTCGTCGGCGCCCGGCAGCCCGATCAGCATGACCACCGTCTCCGCGGCCGCCGCCACCTCGACGGCCTCGCGCCCGCAGCGCCTCGTCGCCGCCGGTGTCGCCGATCCCGTAGCCCGGCGCGAACGTGACCTCCGCGAACGTCGCGGCGAGCTCGTCGAGGGCGTTCTCGACCCGGGTGGGGTTGACCTGCGAGCTGCCCGCGCCCTGGAACCGCGGGGTCCGGGCGAACTCGCCGATGACGGCGATCCGGGCCGTCGGGGCGAGCGGCAGGATCGGACCGTCGTTCTTCAGCAGCACCACCGACTCCGCCGCCGCGGCCCGGGCCAGCGCGTGGTGGGCGTCGGTGTCGAACTGCTCGTCCAGCTCCAGGACGTCCATGCCCTTGTCCACCAGTTCGAGGACGGTGCGGACGCGGGCGTCGAGGACCTCGCCCGACACCTCCCCGGCGCGGACGGCCGCCACGATCTGCCCGGGGCTGCGCGGCAGGTTGGGCGGCATCTCCAGGTCCAGGCCCGCCTCGAGCGCGGGGACCCGGTGGTAGACCGCGCCCCAGTCGGACACCACGAGCCCCGCGAACCCGAACTCCTCACGCAGGACCCGCGTGAGCAGCCACGGGTTCTCCGACGCGGACAGCCCGTTGACCTTGTTGTACGAGCACATGATCGTCCAGGGTTGGCACGCCGTGACGATCCGCTCGAACGCCGGCAGGTAGATCTCGCGCAGGGTCCGCTCGTCGACCTGCGCGTCCACCCGCAGCCGATCGGTCTCCTGGTTGTTGGCCGCGTAGTGCTTGACCGAGGTGCCCACCCCGCGCGACTGGATGCCGTCGACGATCCCCACGCCCAGCTCGCCGGCCAGGTAGGGGTCTTCGGAGAAGTACTCGAAGTTGCGCCCGCACAGCGGCGACCGCTTCATGTTGATCCCCGGGCCCAGGATGACCGACAGGTTGCACGCGCGCGCCTCCTGTGCCAGTGCCTCCCCGATCCGCCGCAACAGATCCGGGTTCCACGCCGAGGCGACCGCCGACGCCGTCGGGAAGCACGTCGCGGGCAGGCTGCCCCCGAGCCCGACGTGATCGCCCGCCCCCGGCTGGGCCCGCAGGCCGTGCGGGCCGTCCGACACCATGATCTCGGGGATGCCGAGCCGCTCGACCGGCGCCGTGTACCAGAACGAGGAACCCGACGTCAGCGACGCCTTCTCCTCCAGGGTCAGCTCGGACAGCAGGGCGTCGATGTCGAGGCTCATGCGGGCAGCGCCTTTCCGCGGATGGGGTCGCCGGCGTCGGCGAACGCACCCTGGTCCTTACCACGC
>CAWADQ010000051.1:0-19072 GCA_963780835.1 uncultured Actinomycetota bacterium
GATCGCTCTGTGCCCCATTTCCGTACTGCCTCTGAAAATTCAGGAGAACCCCGTGTCTGATCCCTCGACGGCGACGCCGTCCCCGGACGTGCCTCCCTGGCGACGCCGCCGCCCGGTCGTCCTGTCCTGCGCGGCATTCCTGCTCGTCAGCCTGCTGACTGCGCTCCTGCCCGGTACCGCCGCGGCACAGCTGCCCCAGACCGTGGTCAGCCTCACGTTCGACGACGGCAACGCGGACCAGCTGCCGGCCGCCCAGACCCTCCAGGCCGCAGGCATGAAGGGCACCTTCTACATCCCGTCCGGCTTCGTCGACTCGCCCGACTACCTGACCCGCGCGGACCTGACCGCGATCGCGGGCATGGGGCACGAGATCGGCGGCCACACCGTGACCCACCCCGACCTGACCACGCTGCCCTCGGACGAGGCGAAGCGGCAGATCTGCGACGACCGGGTCAACCTGACCAACTGGGGATTCCGGGTCACCAGCTTCGCCTACCCGTTCGCGGCCGCCACCGCGGACTCCGAAGCCCTGGCCCAGCAGTGCGGCTACAACAGCGCGCGCGGGCTCGGTGACATCCAGAGCCGATTCGGCTGCGCCGATTGCCCGTTCTCCGAGAGCATGACGCCGGATGACAAGTACTACCTCAAGGCCCTCGACCAGGTGGACAACACCTGGACGCTGGCAGACCTGCAGACCGCTGTCACCAACGCCGAGACGAACAATGGCGGCTGGGTGCAGATCACATTCCACCACGTCGGCGGAAGCGATCCGCTCGCCGTGCCCGTCCAGACGTTCGACGATTTCGTCAACTGGCTCGCGCCGCGGGCCACGACGAACAACACCGTCGTGAAGACCGTGGACCAGGTCATCGGCGGCCCGGTGAACGCAGCCGTCAACGGCCCGGCGGTGAGTCCGCCCGGTCCCGGCGTGAACGGCGTCGCGCAGAACGCCTCGCTGGAGACGGGCAGCACCACCCCGAACGTCCCGGCTTGCTTCATGATCGGTGGCTACGGCGAGAACACCCCGACCTTCACCACCACGACCACGGCACCGAACGCTCAGGAGGGCGCCAAGGCCGAGGACCTGTCGGTGGCCAACTACGTCTCAGGTGACGCGAAACTGCTGCCCACCTTCGACCTCGGGGGCTGCTCGCCGAGCGTGACGGCGGGCAGGACGTACTCGTTGCGCGCCTGGTACAAGTCGAACACGGTGACCCAGTTCGCCGTCTACACCCGCAGCGGGGTCGGCACCTGGTCCTACTGGACGTCGAGCCCGTATTTCGCGACGTCCTCCACCTATACACAGGCGGTCTGGACGACGCCCGCCATTCCCTCGGGGGTCACCGGCCTCAGCTTCGGCCTCAACCAGTTCAACAACGGCCTGCTGACCACCGACTCGTACTCCTTCTACGACACAGAAGGTGCTCCGGACCCTGCCGCCGCGGCCCCGGCCCAGCGCTCGGCGAAGGCCGACTCGTCGACCACCAGCACCGCCGCGGGCGACGGCGCGCTGGCCAGCACCGTGCCCGCGCCGCCCGAGGCGTCCACGCCGGTCACCGATACGGGCGAGGCGTATGTGCAGGAAGCGCCCACGGGTGACGCCGCGCACCGCAGTCGCGACGAACGGCGAGGCCCGGCACCGGACACGGTGCTGCTCGTGCCCGGCCCCAACCAGGTCGAGCCCGGCACGCCGGTAGTTCCCCTGGAGGGAGCACTGACCGGCTGATCCCGCTCCTTCGATCGGATCCTTCGTTGCCCGGAGCGACCTTGTCGCTCCGGGGCAACGCCGTGTCGGCGGCCTGGCGACCTACGGGGCTCCTGCAGGGCACCTTCTGATCAGACCTCCTGGACGGTGAAGGCGGTCCCGAAGCCGAAGCTGCTCGCGAAGCCCTTCGCCGATCCGTCCACACCGATCTTGGTGAGGACAAAGAAGAGCCCGTCGCCCACGCTGAACTTGTTCACGTTCCAGGCGATCTCGTAGGCGCTGTGCGGGATGGGGATGTCCTCGACGCCGGTGCGCAGGTCGCGGAACAGCAATACCTGGCCGATCTGCCACACGCCCGGGGACGTGAGCAGCGATCCGTCGACCCGGTGCCTGTCGGTGCGCGGGGTCTGCGTGTGAATGCCAAGGCCGTAGCCCGGGGCGTTGGTGTCGAGCACCTTCTGGGCGTCGAACGCCGCGAAGCAGCCCGTGTTCAGCCGGTTCTGGAGGACCTCCTTCGACTGCACCTTGTCCAGGTCCGCGCGGTCGCCGCTGTCGGAGCGCACGGTGAAGTCGACGATCATCCCGCGCAGCGGGCTGCCCCGGCCGGAGTCGCTGTTCTTCGTGGTGTCGACGCTGACCGGAAGTGCGGCCACCGCGAACGGTGCGCTCCGGGCGATCTCCTTGCCGCCCTGCACGGCGACGAGGGACAGCTGGTTGACGAAACGGGAGAAGGTCTGCGCCGTTCCCTTGACGGTCACCGTGCCCGACGCCGTGAGGTCCGCGCTCGGCTTCCCGTCGATCAGCACCTCGCCGGGTTCGGCGCCACCCGCCTGGGTGGGGACGGCCTTGACAGTGGTCGGAGTGGCGGCCCCGCCGGGCAGCGTCACGGCGACCGGGACGTCGATCTTCGGCGGGATGCGGTCGGGCATGGGTCCGGGTGTCGACGGGGCCCGGACGGGCGCGATCGCCGCCTTCGGTCCGGGCACCGGGCCGATCTGGCAGCGGAGCCCCGGGATCCCGACTCCGGCACCGGCGGTGGTCTCGGCACCGGGTGCCGCGGTCACGGCCTTCTCCGGGCCGGCGGTCACCGGGATCTCGTCGGGCCGGCACGGCGGCAGCGGGCCGGGGAACAGCTCGTCGAGCCGGCCCATCGTCCCCGGTCCGACGTCGCCGAACTGCGTGAAGCCGAGTGCCTGGTCGGTCTTGAACGAGCGCACCGCGGCCGCGGTCTTCGGCCCGTACCGCTGATCCGCGCCTGCCCCCAGGTCGTGGCCCAGGTCGACCAGCGCCTGCTGCACCCGGCCGACCGAGATGCCGGTGGCGCCCTCGCCGAGCCGGGCCCGGTCCTGCAGGCAGGCCTCCAGCGTCGGGTCGCCGACGAAGCGCGGGGAGCTCAGGCTCGTCCGCCGTGCCGTCGCGGGCGGACCGGCGGCCTCCCGCTGGGCGACGGCGGGCCGACCATCGGCCCGGGCCAGGGGCGCGAGCAGTCCCGCGACCGCGCGGTTGCCGGCCTGGGCCTGCAGCCGCAGCAGCGGCACGTCCGCTGCCCTGGTCCGGGCGCCCGGTGCGGCGGCAGGGCGACGTGCCGGACACCGGCACGTGCTGCTCGACCGCTCCCGAACCTCGCCCACGGGCACTATGAAACCCCGTCCGCCCGGCCAGGTCCACGCCCGCCGCGCCCAGCGAGTGCTGTCGACCGCGCTCAACGGTAGACGAGCGTTCCGTCGTCCAGATCGGCCATGGGCAGGCTCTCGCGCTCCTGCTCATGTTCCAGCATGTGGGTCCATGGCTCGCGGTCGCCCTGCCTGAACTGGATGTGCTGGGAGCGCATGACGTACCCGGCGTTGAAGTTCTCCGGATCGCACCACGGCCGCCGCGCCATGTCCGCCTCCGTGGCGCGCAGCGTCGGGACCACCACGGTGGCGCCCCGCTCTTGCATGTGCGCGAGCAGGCGGCACACCAGGTCCGCCACGAGGTCCACGCGCTCGATCAGGAAGGTGTGCAGCTCGTCGGGCGCGTCGAACGTCATCCGCGCCAGCGTGCTGACCTGGGCGATGTACGCGCGGCGGAGGATCTCGTGTGTCCAGTCCACCGGGATGTCCAGCGCGCGCAACGTCACTGCCAGCTCGTGGGTCGTGGGCCGGGCGATGAAGTAGGTCGGGGAGCGCTGCAGCATCGTCACGTGCGCCGCCTTCTCCGCGATCGCGGGGATCAACGTCGACGCGGTGGACCCCGAACCGATCACCACGACGCGCTTCCCGACGAGGTCGAGATCATCCGGCCACATCTGCGGGTGCACCAGCACGCCCTGGAACCGGTCCATGCCCTCCCACTGCGGCCGGTAGGGCTGGGCGTGGTTGTAGTAGCCCTGACACATCCACAGGAAGTCGGTGGTGAACCGCAACCGCTGCCCGGTGTCGTCCCGGGTGACCTCCACGGTCCACCGGCGGTCCTCGGTGGACCAACTCGCGGCCGTGACCCGGTGCCGGTAGCGGATGTGCGGGCTCAGGTCGTCCTCGGCGATGACCTCGTCGAGGTAGTTCAGGATCTCCTCGCCCGCGGCGATCGACGGGCCGCGCCACGGCTTGAACCGGTAGCCGTAGGTGAACAGGTCGCTGTCGGAGCGGACGCCCGGATACCGGTGGGTCCACCAGGTCCCGCCGCGGTTGTCCTGAGCGTCGAGGATGACGAAGTTGCGCGTCGGGAACCGGTCGCGCAGGTGGTGAGCGACGCCGATCCCGGACACCCCGGCACCGACGATGAGAACGTGGACGTGGCCGGCGTCCTGGGACTCCTCGGTGCCCTGCTCGGACGCTGTCGCGGATGCAGTCGCCATGGCTCGACCCCCGGAGCCGCGTGGTGTGAGGCACGCCATGCTAGCCGTGCTCGCATCCGCCCACTTGTGACCTCAGCGCTGCCAGGTGTGCACGGGTTCGTTGCTGTGCATGTTCGGGACGTAGCGCTCCAGCATCCCGTGCAGGGCGGCCCGGCGGTCGGACCCGGCCCGCTGCAGGTCGTGGACGACCTCGACCTGCCAGCCGGCCCCGGTGACGCCGCTCGTGCAGCGTCCCTCGATGATGCCGAGCAGCCGGTCGCGGACGGTCGGGTCGACGCCCCAGGCGTCGAGCCCGGCGTACGCCAGCGGCAGCAGCCGGCGGAGCACCAGCTCGGCGGCGGGGACCTCGCCGACGCCCGGCCAGTACAGCTTCGCGTCGAGGCCGTGCCGGGCGCCCGCGTGCATGTTCTCCTCGGCCGCGGAGAACGACATCTGCGACCAGATCGGTCGCTCCTGCTCGGCCAGGGTGCGGACCAGCCCGTAGTAGAACGCCGCGTTGGCCACGGCGTCGACGACGGTCGGCCCGGCGGGCAGCACCCGGTTCTCCACGCGCAGGTGCGGGCGGCCGTCGACGACGGCGTAGATCGGCCGGTTCCAGCGGTAGACCGTGCCGTTGTGCAGCGACAGCTCCGCCAGCGCCGGCACCTCGCCGCGGTCGTGCTGCGCCACGGGGTCGTCGTCGTCGCAGATGGGCAGCAGCGCGGTGAAGTAGCGGGCGTTCTCCTCGAACAGGTCGAACACCGACGTCACCCACCGCTCGCCGAACCACACCCGGGGCCGGACCCCCTGCTCCTTGAGCTCCTCGGGCCGGGTGTCGGTCGCCTGCTCGAACAGCGGGATGCGGGTCTCGTGCCACAGCTCCTTACCGAACAGGAACGGCGAGTTCGCGCCCACGGCCAGCTGCACACCGGCGATCGCCTGCGCGGCGTTCCAGTACTGCGCGAACTGCGCCGGGCTCACCTGAAGGTGCAGCTGGAAGCTCGTGCAGGCGGCCTCGGGGGTGATCGAGTCGGCGTAGGTGCTCAGGCGCTCGACGCCGTCGACGGCCAGCTCGATGTCCTCGCCGCGGGCGGCGAAGATCTGATCGTTGAGCGCGGCGTAGCGCGGGTTCGCGCTCATCGCGTCGATGCGCACATGACGTGGCATGAGCGTCGGCAGGATCCCGATCATGACGAGGTGCGCGCCGTCGGTCCGGGCGCGCTCGTCGGCGCAGTTCAGGCTCGACCGCACGGCCTGCTCGAACTCGTCGAGGCCGCCGGCCGCGATCCCCCGCGGCGCCACGTTGATCTCGATGTTGAACTGGCCCATCTCGGTCTGGAACGCCGGGTCGGCGACCAGTTCGAGTACCCGCGCGTTGACGTTCGCGGGCTCGCCCCGGTCGTCGACGAGGTTGAGCTCGATCTCCATGCCGGTCAGCGGGTGCTCGAAGTCGAACTGCGACTCGGCCAGCATCTGGGCCAGCACGTCGAGGCAACGCCGGTGCTTGTCGCGAAACTGCCGCCGGTCCTCCCGGGTGAAGACCACGCGCTCGACGTCGCGCCCCATCTCGAGCCTCCTCCGGTCGACCCCCGACGGCCACATGCTCGGGGAGATCGGGCGCGGCGTCCAGGCGGACGCGGGTTACCGTGTCGTCGTCGGCGTGCCCGATCCGGTGTCGGCGCGGCGGGGGAGCTTCCAGTCCGGCCGCGGGAAGTGGCAGGTGTAGCCCCAGGGGATGCGCTCGAGGTAGTCCTGGTGCTCCGGCTCGGCCTCCCAGAACGGCCCCGCCTTCGTCACCTCGGTGACGACCTTGCCCGGCCACAGCCCCGACGCGTCGACGTCGGCGATGGTGTCTTCGGCGACGCGCTTCTGCTCGTCGTCGACGTAGAAGATCGCCGACCGGTACGAGGTGCCGACGTCGTTGCCCTGGCGGTTGCGCGTCGTCGGGTCGTGGATCTGGAAGAAGAACTCCAGCAGGTCGCGGTAGCTCGTCCTGCTCGGGTCGTAGGTGATCTCGATCGCCTCGGCGTGCCCGGGGTGGTTGCGGTACGTCGCGTTCGCGTTCTGCCCGCCGGTGTAGCCGACCCGGGTCGACACGACGCCGGGCTGGCGCCGGATGAGGTCCTGCATGCCCCAGAAGCAGCCGCCCGCGAGGATGGCCTGCTGCGTGGTCTCGGTCACCGTCACTCCTCGGTCGTGGGTGGGACGTCGCCCGCCCTCCGCAGAAGACAACCGCGGCGGCGGCGCGGATATTCGCGGCCGGCACCAGCATGCGCGCCCGCGGGCCGGCGCGACAGGTCAGCCCGTCAACGCCCGGTGGATGCGGCAGGCCACCTCGGGATCGGTGAGGTAGCCACGGATCCCGTGCCCGTCGGGGGTGGTGGTGTGCACGTCGGTCTTGTTCTCGATCGCGGGCTCGACCGCGAAGTGCGTGGCGTCGAGCGGGTGCAGGGCGACGGCGTCGCGCCGATCCGTGGCGTTGAACCACCGGGTCGCGCAGGTGGGGTGCGCGATCGGGGCCAGGCGCTCGCGGATCGCGCCGACGCCCAGCGGCGAGCCGACCGTGACGTACAGCGGCACGCGCCAGCCCAGCGCGACGCCCTCCCGGCACAGCAGCAGATAGGTCACGACGGAGCCGAGGGAGTGGCCGACGACGACGGTCTCGACGCCCGGAGTGACGGCCGCCCGGACCTCGGAGTCGATCACGTCGCGGACGCCGACGTGAGTGAGGTAGCGGTGGACGTCGTCGATGAGCAGGGCGATCGACGCGGTCCCTGCGAGGGTGGAGCGGTCGACCAGGCGGAGCAGGGCGCGGAACCAGTCCCGGTCCGGCTCGGCCACGCCCGGACCCGCCTCGGCCGCGATGTCGGCGTCGCCGATCCCGCACTCCCGAGCCACCTCGAGGAACACGGCCCGCAGGAACGCCGCACGCTGCGCGTCGGCCTCGCGCACGATGATCTCGGAAAGCGGTCCGGTGGAACCGTTGGTGAGGGCGTCGCCGTAGTAGGGGAAGCGCACCTCCGACTCCGGGATCGGCAGCGTGAGCCCGGCGGCGGCGAGGCCGGAGTGCAGGGCGTCGAGCCACTCGGCCTTGAGTGCGGCGGCGTCCTTGCGGTGCGGGCTGCGCCCGTGCACCAGCACCAGCTGCCTCATCGGCCGCCGCCGGCGGCGAGCGTGGTGATCGACGAGAAGAGTGACGGCCTTCAGCGCAGGAAGACCGCCGGTGCGGCTCACCCCGATGAACATCGCAGCGCGCTGCACGACTCCGGACTCGCGGACGTCCTGCGGCCCGTTACCGCTCTCCCCGCTCCTGGCCCCACCGCAGGCATGATCAACAGGCTGAGGGCCGCCAGACCCCCTGTTCGGTGACGATCGCCGTGATCAGCTCGGCCGGTGTCACGTCGAACGCCGGGTTGTAGGCCCGCGTGCCGGGGACGGTGGTGTCCGTTCCGGCCAGCCGGACGACCTCGGCGGCGTCGCGCTCCTCGATCGGGATGCCGGCGCCGTCGGGTGTCGCGGGATCGACGGTGCTCTGTGGCGCGACCACGACGAACGGGATCCGGTTGTGGGCCGCGGCGCAGGCCAGCGCGTACGTGCCGATCTTGTTCGCGGTGTCGCCGTTCGCGGCGATGCGGTCCGCGCCGACGACGACCGCGTCGACCAGCCCGGCGGCCATCGCGGCGGGCGCGGCCGAGTCGACGCAGAGCCGGTGGGGCAGCCCGTCCTGGTGCAGTTCCCAGACGGTCAGGCGCGCGCCCTGCAGGAGCGGCCGCGTCTCGGTGGCGAGGACCTCCTCCAGCCGGCCGTCGCGGGCCAGGGCCCGGACCGCGCCGAGCGCGGTGCCGCCGCCCATGGTCGCCAGCGTGCCGGTGTTGCAGTGGGTGAGGACGCGGAGCGGGCGGTCCGGGCACTGCGCCCGCAGGACGTCGGCGGCGCGGCGGGCGGCGATCCGGTTGGCCTGCTCCTCCTCGGCGAGGACGGCGAGCGCCTCGGCGAGCACGGCGTCCGGGCCGTCGGGCAGGCGGGTGAGCACCCGGTCGACGGCCCAGCGCAGGTTGACCGCGGTCGGGCGGCTGTCGACGATCCGCTGCGCGTCCCGGCGGACGGCGCCCTCGTCGACGCGGCCGTCGGGATCGACGTGGTGCCGGGCGGCGAGCGCGACGCCGAGCGCCCCGGTGATCCCGATGACCGGGGCGCCGCGGACCACGAGCCGGCGGATCGCGTCGACGACGTCGTCGACCGTGGCCAGCCGCAGGAGCTCCCGCCGTGCCGGCAGGGCGGTCTGGTCGACGGCGGCGATCGCGCCGTCGTCCCAGTCGAGGGCTCGCTCCATGCCGCCATTGTCCGCTGCGCGAGGGCGCCTGCGTGCCGCCCGGGCCCACTCCGCGCCCGTTACGCGACGTCGCGCCACCTTCCGCAGGGAGCGCCGGTCGCAGCGGGCGCCGGGTGCGGGTTGTCGGCGCGGGTCGGGTCGGGGGCGGGTTGGCCGCCCCTCAGGCCGTCCGCAGCCCGCAGCTGCTGTAGTAGCTCTGCGTGCGGGTGGCGATCGGGAGCGGCACGTCCGGCGGCGTCGGGTACAGGTCGTGCTCGACGATCGCCATGAGCGGCACACCGAGCGCGTCGAGGTCGGCGAGAAGCGACGGCATCTCGGGCTCCCCTCCGCTCGGCTCGACCATGGCGCCGAGCTGCACGGCCTGCGCGAAGGACATGCCCTCCGCGCGGACCCGGGCCACGACGGCCGGGTCGACCGACTTGAGATGGACGTAGCCGATCCGGCCGGGGTGCTTCGCCACCACGGCCCGGTTGTCGCCGCCGACGTAGGCGATGTGGCCGGTGTCGAGGCACAGCGACACGGTGGCGGGGTCGGTCAGCTCGAGGAAGCGGTCGATGGTGGCGTTGCCGTCGACGTGGGCGTCGGCGTGCGGGTGGAACACCTGCGTGACGCCGAACTCGTCGAGCAGTACGCGGCCGAGCTCGGAGTGCCCGTCGCCCAGCCGCGTCCACTGCTCGGCGGTGAGTACGGCGGGCTCGAGCAGCGCGCCGGTGTGCAGGTCGGTGTACATCGCGGGCAGCGCGACCAGGTATGGCGCGTCCATCGCGGCGAGCAGTGCCGCGACCTGACGGCACTCGGCGAGCGCAGCGTCGAGGGCAGCGGCGCCACGGTGCAGGGCGGTGCCGGCGGTGGCGCCGGTCAGCGTGAGGGAGCGGCGGCCGAGCTCGTCGCGCAGCTGCTCGGGGTTCGTGGGCAGGTAGCCGAAGGGACCCAGCTCGACGGCGGTGTAGCCGGCCGCGGCGGCTTCGTCGAGGAACCGGTGCCAGGGCACCTGCTTCGGGTCGTCGGGGAACCAGACGCCCCAGGAGTCGGGTGCGGTGCCGAGCCGCAGGTTGGGCAGGGTGGGCGTGCTCATGGCGACTTCTCCTTGTCGCAGGAGGCCGGGGCCGCGTGGATGGCCCCAGCCGCGGGGCCGGGCCGGCGATGTAGCGAAAGCGGCGTTGGGTGCGTTGAGTGCACCGAAAGCCGCTTTCGCTACATCCGGCGGTGGCGCCTCAGCGGGTGTTGTTCGCGGCGAAGCCGGCGATCTTGTCGATGTTGGTCGCGTCGACGAACGACGGGCCGGTCAGCGTCGGCTTGCCGCCACCGATGTCGTTGCCGTTGGACAGCTGCAGCCAGAGCGAGTCGACGGCCTCGTAGCCCTGCAGGTAGGGCTGCTGGTCGACCGAGAACTCGATCTTCTTGTCCTTGATCGCCTGCACGACCTCGGGGCTGAGGTCGAAGGTGACGATCTTCGCGCTGGTGCCGGCGGCGGCCTGGGCCTGGGCTGCGGCGCCGGCGATGCCGGACGTTGAACACCACCCCGGGGATGCCCGCCTCGGTCGCCTTCTGGAGGGCCGGCCCGACCGCGTCCGGGTTGGCCAGCGTCACCGCGATGCCGTCGACCTTGCTGTCGACGGCGTTCTGGATCAGCGTGGCCTGCTTGCCCGAGTCGGGGTCGTTGGAGTACTTCAGGTCGATCCCGTGCTGCTTGGCGGCCTGCTCGGCGCCTGCCCGGATCCGGTCCCAGAACGTGGAGCCGGGGGCCTCGTGGGTGACCATCGCGATCGTGTAGCTCGGGCCGCCGGAGGCACCGGATCCTCCGGACGCACCGGGGGCGTTCTGCGCGCCGCCCTGGCTGCTGCACGCGGCGACGGTGAGGAGCAGCCCGGCGGCGGCTGCGGTGGCGAGCTTGCGTGTGCTCACGTCGGTCCGGCAGGACATCCCGAAGATGGCCCGGTTGGCGGTCAAGGCTGCTGTCGAACGCCTGGAGCGGCCCACGCGCAAGCCCAAGGACGTGGTCCTGCGGCCGAAGCTCGTGGTGCGGGGCACCACGGCGGCGCCGCGTGCGGAGAGTTCGTGAGCGGTGGCACGGACCGAAGTCGTTGACCGAGCAGCGCCGACGCAACAGCGCCGGAGACCGATGAGTCCCGGCACCGGGTCCCGTCACCACGTCATGACCACAGGAAAGATCGATCCGAGGTACGGCAACCCCTCCGCCGGCACTCCGGGGTGGGACGAGATCGCCCGCCTGCTCACCGACGCGCAGCTCTACTGGATCATCACGGTCCGGGCGGACGGGCGGCCGCACGCGGTGCCGCTCGTCGGCGTCTGGCACGACGGCGCGTTCGCCTTCTGCACCGGGGGAGACGAGCAGAAGCAGCGCAACCTCGACGCGAACCCGCACGTCGCGGTGACGACCGGCAGCACCGGTGCGCACGGCTGGCGGGCCGGCAAGGACGTCGTCGTCGAGGGCACGGCGGTCCGCGTGACCGACCCCGGGTCCCTGCAGGAGCTGGCCGACGCGTGGTCCGCGAAGTACGGCGACGACTGGCGGTTCGCCGTCCGCGGCGACGAGTTCGTCGAGCTGAGCGACTCCGGCGGCAGCACCGAGGGCGGCGCGCGGGTCTACCGGGTCGAGGCGACGAAGGCCATGGTGTTCGGCGACGACCACGGCCAGACGACGTACCGCTTCTGAGGCGACATGACCGATCCCGGTCGCACCCCGACGGCCCCGGCGCGCGGCTCGCCCGCCTCGCCGACGGCTACCTCGCCACGCAGCTGCTCTATGCGGCGGTCGCGCTCGGCCTGCCCGAGGCGCTCGCCGCCGGGCCGCGCGGGGCGGACGACCTCGCCGAGGAGCTCGGCGCCGTGCCCGGGCTGCTGCACCGGGTGCTGCGTGGCCTCGCGGCCGAGGAGGTCGTCGAGGAGCGAGCCGACGGGCGGTTCGCGCTCACAGCGCTCGGCGCGCTCCTGACGCCGGGGTCGCCGGGGTCGCTGCGCGGCACGGTCAGCGCCCGCGGGGAGGTCTACTACCAGGCAACCGCCGGCCTGGTGGACGCGCTGCGCGGCGGGGGCACGCCGTACGAGATCGTGCACGGCCGGCCCTTCTTCGCCCACCTGGCCGCCGACCCGCCGCGGCGGGCGGCGTTCCAGGCGTCGATGGCGAGCCGGTCGGCCCGCGAGGCCGGGGCCGTCGTCGCGGCGTACGACGTCGCGCGGTTCGGGTCGGTCGTCGACGTCGGAGGGGGCGGCGGGGTGCTGCTGCGGGCCGTCCGGGACCGCGCCCCGGACGCCGACCTGGTGCTGTTCGACCGGCCCGAGGTGGTCGCGGCCGTCGACGCCCCCGGCCTGCGGGCGGTCGGCGGCGACTTCTTCGCGAGGGTCCCGGCCGGTGCGGACCTCTACCTCCTCTCCCGCGTGCTGCACGACTGGGACGACGGCGACGCCGTGGCGGTGCTGCGGACGTGCCGCGCGGCGATGCGGCCCGACGCGGTGCTCGCGGTCGTCGAGGCGGTGCTGCCCGAGCGTGCCGTCGCCGATCCGGCGGCGGTACGGATGGACCTGCACATGCTCGTGTTGCTGCGGGGCCGCGAGCGCACCGTCGCCGAGTTCACCGCCCTGTTCGACGCCGCCGGCCTGCGGCTCACCGCGGACGTCCCGACCCCGGCCGGGGTGCACATCCTGGAGGTCCGGGTGCGGTAGCCGTCAGCCGTCGGCCGGCTCGAGCGTCGTCCCCTCGGGCGCGGCGTGGTCCAGCCCGAGCTGCGCCCGCGCGGTGGCCACGATGTGCTCGGTCGTGAACCCGAATTTGGCCTGCAGCACCTTCATGGGTGCCGACTCGCCGAAGGTGCTCATCCCGATCACGGCGCCCGTCGTGCCGACCCAGCGGTCCCAGCCGAACGGGCTGGCCTTCTCCACCGCGACCCGGGCCGTCACCGCGGCCGGCAGGACCTGCTCGCGGTAGGCGGGCGGCTGCTTGTCGAACAGCTCCATCGACGGCATGCTCACCACCCGCGCCCGGATCCCGTCGGCCGTGAGCTGCTCGTAAGCGGCGACGGTCATGCCGACCTCGCTGCCGGTCGCGATGAGGATGACGTCGGGGTCGCCGTCGGGCGGGTCGGCGAGGACGTACGCGCCGCGGGCCACCCCGGACGCGGGGGCGTAGCGGGTGCGGTCGAGGGTCGGCAGCGGCTGGCGGGAGAGCATCAACGCCACCGGCGCATGCCGGATCGGCATGAGCACACGCCACGCTTCGACGACCTCGTTGGCGTCGCCGGGGCGCATGTCGATCACGCCGGGCATGGCGCGGATCGAGGCGAGATGCTCGATCGGCTGGTGGGTCGGCCCGTCCTCACCCACGCCGATCGAGTCGTGGGTGTAGATGTGGATCAGCGGGAGCTCCATCAGCGCCGAGAGCCGTAGGGCGCCGCGCTGGAAGTCGGAGAAGATCAGGAACCCGGCCTGGTAGGCGCGCAGCTTGGACAGCGCGAGCCCGTTGGAGATCGCGGCGGCGGCGTGCTCACGCACCCCGAAGTGCAGGTTGCGCCCGGCCCGGTCGTCCGCGCTGAAGTCGCCCGCACCCTCGAAGGTCAGCCGCGACTTGTTCGACGGCGCCAGGTCCGACGACCCGCCGATCAGCCACGGCACGCGTCCGGCGACCGCGTTGAGGACCGTGCCGTTGGAGTCGCGGCTCGCGACGCCCTTGGCGTCGGGCGGGAACTCCGGCAGGTCGGCGTCCCACCCGTCGGGCAGCGTCCGGCGTTGCATGCGGTTGAGCTGGTCCGCCTGCTCCGGGTACTCCTGCCCGTACCGGGCGAACAGCGCCTCCCACTCGCGGCGCAGCCGCCCGCCGTTCTCGGCCATCGCCCCGGCGACGTGCTCGCGGACCCGCTCGGGCACGAGGAAGTCCTCGTCCTCGGGCCAGTGGTAGAAGCGCTTGGTGGCCGCGACCTCGTCGACGCCCAGCGGCTCGCCGTGGGCGGCGTGGGTGCCCTGCTTGTGCGGGGCGCCGTAGCCGATCACGCTGTCGACGACGATCAGCGTGGGCCGGTCGGTCTCGGCCTTGAACGCCTCGATCGCGGCGCTCAGTGCGCCGAGGTCGTTGGCGTCCTTGACGTGCTGCACCGCCCAGCCGAGACCGGCGAACCGGGCCTGCACGTCTTCGCTGAACGCGAGGCTGGTGCTGCCCTCGATGGTGATCCGGTTGTTGTCGTAGAACCAGCACAGGTTCGACAGCTTGAGGTGTCCGGCCAGCGAGGCGGCCTCGGCGCCGATGCCCTCCATCAGGCAGCCGTCGCCGGCGACCGCGTAGACGTCGTAGTCGAACAGGTCGTAGCCGGGCCGGTTGAACGTGGCGGCCTGCCAGAGCCCGGCGATCGCCATGCCGACGCTGGTGGCGATGCCGGTGCCCAGCGGGCCGGTGGTGCACTCGACCCCGGACGTCCAGCGGTACTCGGGGTGGCCGGGGCACTTGGAGTCGAGCTGGCGGAACCGCTTCAGGTCGTCCAGCGTCACGGCAGGCGTGCCGACGGTCTCGTAGTCCGGGTTGACCGACTTGACCCCGGACAGGTGCAGCAGGGCGTAGAGCAGCGTGGAGGCGTGCCCGGCGGAGAGCACGAAGCGGTCGCGGTTGGCCCACACCGGCAGCTCGGGATCGAACCGGAGGTACCGCGTCCACAGCGTGTAGCCCACCGGTGCCAGCGCCATCGGCGTGCCCGGATGACCCGAGTTCGCCGCCTGCACCGCGTCCATCGCGAGGACCCGGATGGTGTTGACGGCCAGCTGGTCGATCGGCTGGGTGTCGAGGTCGACGTCCGGGCGTGTCCCCACTGTCATCGCAGTCGTCCCTTCTCAGGCTCCCGCCAGCATCCAGCGCGCGGCTGCCCGTGGCGAGTTCTGCTGCCGGAGGATGGTGGCGGATCTTCGTCGGGGTGCCTGGCACCCGTGATCGCGGGCGCGCTACCGTGCGTTCCGCATACCGCGCGGCGAAGGGTGGTCCATGGGCAGCAACGCCACCACGTGGGACGTCATCCTGCACTACTGGACGGTCACGATGTTCGTGCCGGCCATCCTGATCGTCATCGCCACGCTCGCGGTGATCACCCGCGTGGTCGACGACTAACCACCGATGGACCTCGGAGCGGCGGACGCCATGCTCGCCGACCGCGGCGTCCGGCTGGTCGTCGGCACCGTCGTCGACATGGCGGGCGTGACCCGCGCCAAGGCCGTTCCCCGCGACCGGCTCACGGCGTTCGTCGAGGTCGGCATGGGCGCGTCGCCGTCGTGGAACGTGTTCTGCGTCGACTTCGGCGTCGCCTTCACCCCCACTCTCGGCGTCATCGGCGACCTGCGCCTGCGGATCGATCCGGACATGCTGACGGTCGTGGACGACGGCGTCGCCTGGGCGCCCGCTGATCTCCACGAGCAGGACGGCGCGCCGTACCGCGGGTGTTCGCGGTCGCGGCTGCGGACGCTTCTCGCGCGGGCCCGGTCGACCGGGCTGCGCGCGTCGATGGGCACCGAGCTGGAGTTCGTCCTCGTCACCCCCGACGGGTCGGCGCGCCCGCGCGGCACGTGGCAGGGCTACGGGGTGCGGTCGGTGCTGGACGTCGGGCGGTTCCTGGCCGACGTCGAGGTGACCTTCGCCGCGGCGGGCATGCCGGTCGAGCAACTGCACGCCGAGTACGGGGCCGACCAGTTCGAGATCTCGCTGGCGCCCGCGGACCCACTGTGCACCGCGGACCGGACGGTGCTGGCCCGCGTGCTGCTCGGCCGGGTCGCGGCGCGGCACGGTTTCGGCATGTCGTTCTCGCCCGTCCCGTTCGCCGGTGGTGCGGGCAACGGCGCGCACCTGCACCTGTCGCTCACCGGCACCGCGGGCCCGCTGTTCTCCGGCGGCGGCGGGCCGTACGGCCTGACCGATGCCGGGGCCGCGGCCGTCGCGGGGGTCGTCGCCGGCCTGCCCGACCTGCAGGGGATCCTTGCCGGGTCGGTGCTGTCGCCGCTGCGTCTGAAGCCGGGCAACTGGGCCGGGGCGTTCGCCTGCTGGGGGCTGGAGAACCGGGAGGCGGGCGTGCGGCTGTGCGCGGAGACGCCCGGCAACCCGCACGGCGCGCACGTCGAGCTGAAGTGCATCGACGGCAGCGCCAACCCCTACCTGGCCGCGACGGCGTTCCTCGGGCTGGCGCTCGACGGGATCGCGCGGTCGCTCCCGCTGCCGGCCGAGGTGACCGTGGACCCGGCGTCGCTGCCCGAGGCGCAGCGCGCCCCGCTGGCGCTGGCGTCCACCCAGGGCGAGGCGCTGGACGCGCTGGAGGCCTCCCCGCTCGCTCGCGAGCTCCTGGGGCCGGAGATCGTCGACGCGGTGCTGGCCGTGCGGCGGTACGAGCAGCGGACCTACGGTGACGCCGATCCCGAGGCCGTCGCGGCGGTCTGCCGGCTGGCGTTCAGCTGCTGATGCTCCCGGCCTTCGCCGAGGGGCTCGTCGGCTTGCCGGACGAGCTGGTCGCGGCGCTGTCGGAGCCGCTCGTCGACCACCACGTCCACGGCTGCCTCGCGGGGCCGGTCACCCGCGGCGAGTTCGAGATCCTGCTCAACGAGGGCTCGCCCGACCCCGCTCCGTCGTACATGTCGCAGTTCGACAGCCAGCTCGGCTTCGCCGTCCGCCGGTGGTGTGCACCGCTGCTCGGGTTGGAGCCCGGCGTGCCGGCCGACATGTATTGGGCACGGCGCGCGCAGTTGGGTGCCGACGCTGTCGCGCGGGCCCTGCTGCCCGCCGCGGGGGTGGGCCGGTGGATCGTCGACACCGGCTACGGCGCGGACGTCGTCACCGACCCGGACACCCTGAGCGCGTGGGCGGGGGCGCCGTGCAGCACCGTCGTCCGTCTCGAGACGCTCGGGGAGGAGCTGGTCGCGGCCGGTACCGCCCCTGCCGACTACCCCGACGCGCTGCGTGGGCGCCTCGCCGACCCCGGGCCGGGAGTCGTGGGGGCGAAGTCGATCGTCGCCTACCGCTGCGGGTTCGACCTTGACTGGACCGCGCCGCCGGATGCGGCCGTCGCGGCCGAGGTCGCGACCTGGGCCGCGGAGGGCGGCGCCCCGCGGATGCACTCGCCGCTGCTGGCGGTCTTCGGCATCCACGCGGCCACGCGGGCGGGCCTGCCGGTGCAGCTGCACGTCGGTCTCGGCGACCGCGACCTCGACCTGCACCGGGTCGACCCGATGCTGCTGCTCGGCCTGCTGCGTCAGCCGGCGGTCGCGCGGGTGCCGGTCCTGCTGCTGCACTGCTATCCCTTCCACCGGCAGGCGGGCTACCTCGCTCAGGCCTTCCCGAACGTGTGCTGCGACGTCGGGCTGGCCGTCAACCACGTCGGTGTGCGGTCCGTCGAGGTCGTCGCCGAGTCGATGGAGCTCGCACCGTTCGCCCGGCAGCTGTACTCCTCCGACGCCTGGGGCCTGCCCGAGCTGCACCTGCTCGGCGCGGTGCTGTGGCGGCGCGCGATGGCCCGCGTCCTCGGCAGGTGGGTCCGCGAGGGTGACTGGACGCTCGCCGACGCGGTGCGGGTGGTGCGCATGATCGGCGAGGAGAACGCCGAGCGGGTGTACGGCGGGTGACGTCCGCGGCAGTGAAGCGGTGCGGCAGGACTAGCGTCAAGATCCGTGGGCTTCGGACCGGGGCGGCGGGACATCCTGCCCCGGCTCGACCGGCAGACGGTCCGCGCCCACCTCGTCGACGTCAACGACGGTGTGATCGCGACCGCAGGCGTGGTCGAGGGTCTTCTCGCGGCGGGTGCCTCGGTCACCACGATCGTGGTGGCCGCGCTCGGTGCGATGGTCGGTGGCGGGGTGGCACTGGGTGGGATGAAGTACACCGAGGCCGCGGACGAGCGGGACGCCGAGCTCGCGGTCCTCGCCGAGGAGCGGCGGCTGCACGAGCTGCAGCCTGAGGAGGAACTGGCGGAGCTGGCCGCGCTGTACGAGGACAAGGGCCTCCCGCCCGACCTGGCCCGCCGGGTCGCGGAGGAGCTCAGCACGAAGGACGCGCTGCTGCACCACGCGGAGATCGAGCACGGCATCACCGTCACCGACGACTCGCCGACCCCCGTCGGCACCGCGGTGCTCGCCGGGCTGGGTTTCATGGTCGGTGCGGCCATCCCCCTCGCGATGAGCGCACTGGCCCCCGCGACCTGGCGGATACCGCTCACCGTCCTGGCCGTCGTCGCCGCCCTGTGCCTCACCGCGACGCTGGTCGCCCGGCTCGGTGGCATGCGCGTCGGGCGGACGGTGGTGCGGACGGTCGGGATCGGGCTCCTGACGATGCTGCTCACCCTTGCCGGGGGCTCGCTGTTCGATCTGTAGCTCAGGCCGCGCTCAGCCGTGGGCCAGCACGTCCCCGATCGGGCCGGCGACGTCCGGGTCGGACAGGTAGTCCGCGATCGAGTGCGGGTAGGTCGGGTTGAACGTGCGCTCGTCGCGGATCCGCTGCCCGCCGTCCGAGAAGCGCGACGCGAGCGGGTGGACCAGCGCGACCACGTCGAGCACGTCGAAGGCGTTGAGCCACCACACCCGGTCACGGCCCGGCGTGGCCGCGATCGGGTCGAGCACGGCCGGGACAGGGCGGTCGTCGACGCCCTCGGTGCCGCCGCGCAGGTTGCGGCGGACGATCGGGTAGCCCAGCGGGGAGCCCGCGGTGACCAGCAGGCGGACACGGATGCTCGCGGTGAAGTCCGAACACGTGTCGTAGGCGACGATGCTGCCGAGACTGTGCGCGATCACGACCAGGTCGTGGTGGCCGTCGGCCACGGCGCGGCCGATTGCGTCGTCCCGGGTGCGGGCCGCCTTCACCGCGACCGGCGCCGCCTCCAGGTCCGGGGCGTGCCCACCCGCCCGCTCGTGCGCGGCGATCAGGTCGGCGAGCAGGTTGCCGTAGAACGGGTAGTAGACGGCGTCCGGCCGCAGCGGCGGGTGGCCGGCGAGCGTGAGGCCCCGGGCGAGGCCGGCCAGCCATTCCCGCTTCCGGCTCTCCACGTAGGCGGCCACGGCGGCGTCGGACCGGTCGGCGCCTGCGGCCATCTCCTGCGAACGCCCGTGGACGAGCAGAACGGCGCATCGCACTCCCTCGCTGCGCTCGGTCGGCTTCGCCGGGCGCTGTGCTGATGGCGCGCTCGCAAGCTCGCGCGCAGGGCGCAGGTGCTGTGACATTGGTTCGCTCGCAAGCTCGCTCACTGATTGCCTCCCT
>CAWADQ010000052.1:0-181101 GCA_963780835.1 uncultured Actinomycetota bacterium
ACCACGTCAAGCTCGCCGGCCGCGCCGACCCCCTGTTCACCGACGACGCCATCGCGCTGATCCACCAGGCCAGCCGCGGCAAACCGCGCAGCGTGAACCGGCTGGCGATCTCCGCGCTCATCGCCGCCTGCGCCGCCGGCAAAAACCTCGTCGACGAAACCAGCGCCCGCTCCGCCGTCACCGAGAACCACGATCCCCATCCGCGACACCCTGACCACCGCAGCGACAACCCGCCCACCAAAGCCCCGCCCGAACCCGTCCGGGCGGGGCTTCTTCACACCCGAACCAGCCTCACCAGCAATGACGCCACATGTGCAAGATCAACGACGCGCAACACCTGTGGGGCTGCGGACTGCTCCGCTACTGCCAACGCACCGGCTGCGACACCGCCGAGACCGCCACCCTCGCCACCCTCCCGACCACCGACGAGCCACAAGCCTGGCCGTTGACGGCGACCTTCACCCCCGGACCAACGGACACGAGCGCCGGGGGTGTTGGTGACCGCCAACCACCAACCCCGCACCGACCCGAGAAAGGCCAACGACATGACCGCCGCACTCGACACCCCGACCACCACCCCGACCAGCTCGACCGCCTCGAGCCCGACCGCCGGCTACCCGAACGCTCGCGGCGAGGCCGTCTTCCTCACCGCGCAGACCTACACCCTCACCGCCCGGCAGGTCGTCCTCGCCCTCGCCACCCACCTCGCCCGCTTCGGCGACACCCTCCACGTCGCCGTCGTCGATCCGCTGTGCGCGATCGACGCCGTCATGCGCTTCGACGGCGCCGACCTCACCTCCTGGACCACCAGCCGCACCCCCGGCCGACGTCGCCGCCATCCGGGCCCGGGCCGAGGCGATCGCCCGCGACTACTTCGGCCGCCAGTTCCCCGCCGTGCCCTGGTAGCCGCCGATGACCCGAACCCCCGCCCCCGCCGGGCAGCTTCCGCTGCGCGACCCCGACACCACCCCAACGATCGCGCCCCGGTCGATGTCGGCCCACCACCGCGACCTGCTGCGCCGCGCCGGCTCACCCGACCACCACCGCTGGCTCGCCCACACCGCCAACACCCGCGGCTGCGTCCGGCCCGTCCGGCTCACCGGACAACTGCACACCGTCGAGAAGGCCACCGGCCGCATCATCGACACCCGCCACACCGTCACCGCCATGCCCGACGGGGTGCTCTACGTGCCCTGCGGCGACCGCCGCGCCTCGGTCTGCCCCCCTGCGCGGAGACCTACCGCGCCGACACCTACCAACTCATCCGCGCCGGCCTCACCGGCGGCAAAGGCGTCCCCACATCGGTCGCCAGCCATCCGGCGGTGTTCGCCACGCTCACCGCGCCGTCCTTCGGGCCCGTCCACACCCGACAGATCAACCACCGAGACCGGAAAGGTCGCCCCCTGCCGGATGCGCCGCGACCTCACCCCCTGCCCCCACGGCAAGCGATTGATCTGCACCGCCCGGCACACCGAGAACCACCCCTCACTCGGCCGACCGATCTGCCTGGACTGCTACGACCACGCCCACCACGTCGTCTGGAACGCCTGGGCCGGCGAACTCTGGCGCCGCACCACCATCACCCTCGGCCGGTTGCTGAAGCCGCTCGAACGAGCGCACGGGATCAAGCTGCGCGTCTCCTACGGCAAGGTCGCCGAGTACCAGCGCCGCGGCGTCGTCCACTTCCACGCCCTCATCCGCCTCGACCTGCGCGATCCGAGCCGACCCCGATGCGATACTCCCGCCACCGGCGGGGATCACCGCTAAGGACCTGGGCGAGCTCGTCGCCGCCGCCATCCACTCCACCGCGTTCCGCACCCCGGACTACCCCGACACCACCCACTCCTGGCCCATCACCTGGGGCCCGCAGCTCGACATCCGCCCGATCCGCGCCAGCTCGTCAGCTGACAGCGCGCCGGATGTGTCCACCGAGGCCGTCGCCGCCTACCTCGCGAAGTACGCCACCAAGGCCGTCGAACCCACCGGGCTGCCGGTCACCGGCCGGATGAACGGCGAGACCGCCGAGTACTACAGCGACCCCGACACCCACCTCGGCCGGCTCATCGCCTACGCCTGGCAACTCGGCACCCTCCCCAGCTCGCAGACCAGCGAGCAGCAGCGCCAGGACTGGCACGACACCTTCGGTCGGCTCCGCCGCTGGACCCACATGTTCGGTTTCGGCGGCCACTTCGCCACCAAGAGCCGCCGCTACTCCACGACCCACAAGCAGCTGCGCGCCGCCCGCCGCGAATACCAGCGCACCACCCGCGCCGACTGGCGAGAGCGACACCACGGCACCGGGGACGACACGTGGTCGAGCACCGATGACGACACCACCCTGATCATTTGCGACCTCACCTTGGCCGGCATCGGCTGGAACACCACCGCCGACGCCCAACTCGCCACCGCCGCCGCGGCCCGAGCCCGCGAACACCGCGCTCGTATGCGTGAGGAGCGCAGCAGCGCGTGACCTTAAAGCAGTCAGGAATTACTGGAATCAAAGAAGCATGAGAGGGAAATAGCGATGACGGTCGGAGCTGAGAAGTCAGTTCGAGTGTTGCTCACGGTCGAGGAAGCTGCTGAGGCACTTTCGATTGGCCGGACGACGGCGTTCCACCTAATCAGAACGGGAAAGCTGACGACGGTGCGGATCGGCCGATTGCGCCGTGTACCGGTCGAGGCAGTACAACAACTCGCACGGGATCTTGTGCAATGACACGGCGCGGGGAGGGCCGTCGGGCTCCGAACGGGGCCGGCAGCTTCTACCTGGGAACTGACGGCCGGGTGGCACGGCCGTGTGACCGTCGGGGTTCGTGATGACGGACGCACTGATCGACGTCACGTCACGGGTCGAAGCGAGCAGGAGGTCCGGAAAAAAGCGCGAGTCATCGAGAAGGCTCACGATGAAGGCAAACTACGTAAGCCGGGGCAGCGCTGGACCGTTGAGCAGTGGCTGACACATTGGGTTGAGAACATCGCGGCGCCGACGGTGAGACCGACTACGCTGGCAGGATATAGATTCGCGGTTAACAAGCACCTTGTACCGGGCGTTGGCGCACATCGACTGGACCGTCTTGAACCTGAGCACCTGGAGAAGGTGTATGTGCGGATGCTGGAGGCGGGTCGGGCACCGGCAACCGCCCACCAGGCCCATCGCACCGTGCGAACGGCATTGAACGAGGCCGTGAAGCGCGGCCACCTGCATCGCAACCCTGCCGTGTTGGCGAAGCCGCCGCGTCTTCCAGATTGGGAGATCGAGCCGTTGACTCTGGACGAGGTTCGGCGTGTGCTCGACACGGCCGCGAAGCGCCGGAACCGTGCTCGCTGGGCGGTCGCGCTGGCCGTGGGTCTTCGGCAGGGCGAAGCTCTGGGACTCCAGTGGCCGGATGTCGATCTGGAGTCGGGGCGGTTGGTCGTCCGCCGGTCACTCCAGCGACCCCGCTGGGCGCACGGCTGCGGAGGATCATGTGGCCGGCCGTGCGGGCTCCTGTCCGCAGCGGCGCAATGTGCACAGTGTCGCCGCCGAGACCAAGTCTCGGGCAGGCCGACGCGTCATCGGCCTCCCGGCTCCGCTGGTCGAATTGCTCCGCGAGCACCGCGCCGAGCAGCATCAGGAACGTGATCAGGCCGGTCAGCTGTGGCGGGAAGGCGGATGGGTCTTCGCATCCTGACGGGCAACCCATCCACTACCGCACCGACGCGAAGCATTGGAAAGACCTCCTTCGGGAGGCCGGAGTTCGGGACGTCCGGTTGCACGATGCTCGGCACACGGCAGCGACCGTCCTGCTGCTCCTCGGGGTGCCTGAACGCACCGCCATGGACCTCATGGGGTGGTCCCACAGCGCGATGGCGAAGCGGTACCAGCACGTCACCGCGGCGATCCGGGCCGACGTCGCCGAGCGGGTCGGCGCCCTGCTGTGGACGGCGAACGAGACCACAAGTGAGACCGCGACCGGCCCGGGGCCGGACAGGCATGCGACCTGAGCACCATCGGTGCTGGTCAGGTCCGCGGAAGCGGAGGGATTCGAACCCCCGAACGGTTGCCCGTCTCTCGCTTTCAAGGCGAGTGCATTCGGCCGCTCTGCCACGCTTCCGCGACGCAGCCTAACGCGTGTCCTGTGGACCAACGCCGCAGCGGAGCAAGGCGGAGATCCACAGGTGGAGTGGCAAGCCGCCGAGCCGTCTCCGCCGGCTCGCCGAACCCCGCACGGTTCACGTCTCGATGAACCCCTTGGGTGGAAAGCTCCGCCGACGCCGACCGGCTGGTATGACTGCGTCGCGGGTACTGGTGTGGTGGGATCCCGGTCGTGCAGTGACGGGACGGCCGTGGGAGGCAAGGGTGCGGTTCAACGAGAACGCCAACCTCGACACGTCGTCGATCGACGATCTGCGCGGGTCCGGCGGTGGTGGCGGCGTCGGTGGCCGGGTCGCCATCGGTGGCGGTGGGCTCGGCATCGTCGGCCTGATCATCTTCTTCCTGCTCTCCGCGCTCGGCGGGGGCGGAGGCGGCGGCGGTGGGGTCCCGATCCCGCTGCCCAGCGGCGGCGGGCTCGGCGGCGTCCAGCAGGGGCAGAGCGCGGACAACACACAGATCTCCCAGGCGTGCCAGACCGGGGCGTCGGCGAACCGGCAGCTCGACTGCGAGGTCGTGGCGGTCGACAACTCGCTCGACGGGTACTGGTCCGACGCGTTCGCCCGGTCCGGGCAGTCGTTCCAGAAGCCTCGGCTGAACTTCTTCAGCGGCGGGGTGAGCACCGGGTGCGGCAGTGCGTCGTCGGACGTGGGGCCCTTCTACTGCCCGCCCGACGCCGAGATCTACATCGACCTGGACTTCTTCAAGGAGCTCGAGACCCGGTTCGGCGCGCAGGGCGGGTCGTTCTCCCGGGCCTACGTCATCGCCCACGAGTACGGCCACCACATCCAGAACCTGCTCGGCACCAACCAGCGGGTGCAGGCCGGCGACTCCGGTCCGACGTCCGGTTCGGTGCGGTTGGAGCTGCAGGCCGACTGCTACGCGGGGGTGTGGGCGCACAACGCCACCACGGTCCCCACGTCGTCGGGGCAACCGCTGATCCAGGACGTCAACCAGGACGACGTGAACGCCGCCCTCGACACCGCCTCGCGCATCGGCGACGACTTCATCCAGTCCAACCTCGGCGGCGGCCGGGTCGACCAGTCGCAGTTCACCCACGGCAGCTCCGCGCAGCGCGAGAAGTGGTGGACCACCGGCTACCAGAGCGGCGACCCGGCGCAGTGCGACACGTTCGCCCGCGGCGTCAACCTGGGGTAGCGGCGGCGCCTCGGCCCACGCGCACGCAGGAAACCGGGTTGGCACCAGAGTCACGACCTGTGTGCGACACCGGTTTCCTGGGTGTCGGCGACTCCCACGGTCGAGCGCCCGCCGCCCCCGAGCGGATAGCGTCCGCAGGCATGTACGCGATCACGGTGCGGGAGCCGGGCGGCCCGGAGATGTTGGAGTGGTCCGAGGTTCCGGACCCCGTCGCGGGCGCGGGCGAGGTAGTGATCGACGTCGCCGCGAGCGCGGTCAACCGCGCCGACCTGCTCCAACGCCAGGGGCACTACCCGCCGCCGCCCGGCGCGTCGGAGATCATCGGCCTGGAGTGTGCCGGGCGGATCGCCGCACTCGGCGAGGGCGTCACGGGCTGGTCGGTCGGCGACGAGGTGTGCGCGCTGCTCGCCGGCGGCGGGTACGCGCAGAAGGTCGCCGTGCCGGCCGCTCAGGTGCTGCCCGTTCCCGCGGGCGTGGACCTGCTGACGGCCGGGGGGCTGCCGGAGGTCGCCTGCACCGTCTGGTCCAACGTCGTCGCGACCGGACGGCTCCAGGCGGGCGAGACGTTCCTCGTCCACGGCGGCAGCAGCGGGATCGGCACCCACGCGATCCAGGTCGCGAAGGCGCTGGGTGCCCGGGTCGTCGCGACCGCGGCACCGTCGCGGGCCGACCGGTGCCGGGAGCTGGGCGCCGACGTCGTCATCGACTACCACGACGACGTCCCCGAGCAGCTCAAGAAGGCGACCGACGGGCACGGCGCGGACGTCATCCTCGACAACATGGGCGCCAAGGGCCTGGCCGCGAACGTCGCGGCGCTCGCCGACGACGGCCGGCTGCTGGTCATCGGCATGCAGGGTGGGACGAAGGCCGAGCTGAACCTCAACACGCTCCTGCGCAAGCGGGCCAGCGTCACCGCGATGAGCCTGCGGGGCCGGCCGGTGGCGGGCCCGCACGGGAAGGGCGCGGTGGTCGCCGGGGTCCGCGCGCAGATCTGGCCGATGATCGCCGACGGGCGGGTGCGGCCCGTGGTGCAGGCGACGTTCCCGATGAACCGGGCCGCGGATGCCCACCGGCAGCTGGAAGCCGGAGGGGTCGTGGGCAAGCTGCTGCTGGAGGTGCCTGCCGGCTGAAGGTGCCGACTCGCGACGGCAAAGGTGGCGACTCGCGGCGGCAAAGGTGGCGACTTGCGGGTGCGGGTGGGAGTGCGGTAGGCGTCATCGGCCGCCGACCGGCAACAATGGGTCCATGACCCAGCCAGGCAACGGCAACGGCGGCGGCTCCAACGGCGGGGACGGCGCGGACGGCGAGCAGCACGTGATGGTGGTCGGCCCCGACGGGCGGCCGCTCGGGATGGCCCGGGTGCCCCAGCAGTCGTCGGACGACGAGGGCGACCAGCAGCAGGGCGTCAGCGCCATGGTCGAGCAGCCCGCGAAGGTCATGCGGATCGGCACGATGATCAAGCAGCTCCTCGACGAGGTGAAGTCGGCCCCGCTGGACGACGCCTCCCGGGTGCGGCTGCGCACCATCCTGTCCAGCTCCGTGCGCGAGCTGGAGGAGGGCCTGGCGCCCGAGCTGCGCGACGAGCTGAACCGGCTGAGCACGCCGTTCGCCCCCGACGTCACCCCCAGTGACGCCGAGCTGCGGATAGCGCAGGCTCAGCTGGTGGGCTGGTTGGAGGGCCTGTTCCAGGGCATCCAGACGGCCCTGTTCGCCCAGCAGATGGCAGCGCGCGCGCAGTTGGAGCAGATGCGCCGCGGGCTCCCGCCGGGTACCGCCACCCCGGGTCAACCCATGCCGGAGGGACTCGGCCGGGGCACCGGCCAGTACCTGTAGTGCGGTGGTCCCGGACGTCGCACTCCAGGGTGCGGCGCCGGACCGTCGGACGCCGTCGGTACCCTCGCCCCGTGGCGCAACCCGTGACCACCGGTGAGCACCGGGCCGACGACGGCGGTCAGCCGTCGGCGCCCGCGTTGCCGGACGTCCCGGGGTCCCGTAGCTGGCAGCGCGCGTTCGGCGACCTCGGGCACGGCTGGCGCCAGCGCTCGTTGTGGGGCTACCTGGGCTGGCAGGACATCAAGCAGCGCTACCGCCGCTCGGTGCTCGGGCCGCTCTGGATCAGCATCAGCATGGGGGTCATCGCCACGGCGATGGGCATCCTCTACGGCGCGCTGTTCGGCGAGCCGGTCCACACGTTCCTGCCGTACGTGGCCACCGGGCTGCTGATCTGGAACTTCATCAACGGCTGCATCCTCGAGGGCAGCGAGGTCTTCATCGCGAACGAGGGCCTGATCCGGTTCCTGCCGGCCCCGATCAGCCTGCACGTGTACCGCCTGCTGTGGCGCCAGACGCTGTTCTTCCTGCACAACCTGGTGATCTGGCTCCTGCTCGTGATCATCTTCCCGCAGCCGCTGAGCGCGACGGTGCTGCTCGCCGTCCCCGCGTTCCTGCTGCTGCTGATCAACGGCGGGTGGCTCGCGCTGCTCTGCGGCATCATCGCCACCCGCTTCCGCGACATCCCGCCGATCATCGCGAGCCTCACGCAGCTGCTGTTCTTCATGACACCGATCGTGTGGTCCTACGAGCGGCTGAAGTCGAACCCGCTGTCGGCCTACGTCGAGCTGAACCCCGTGATGCACTTCGTCGAGATCGTGCGCCAGCCCCTGCTGGGTCAGCCGATCGTGTGGCGGCACTGGGCGGTCGTCGGGGCGATCACCGTCGTCGGCTGTGGCGTGGCGCTGTTCTGCCTGCGCAACTACCGCTCCCGCGTGGCGTACTGGGTGTGAGATGACGACCGCCGCCACCCCTGAGCCTGGCATCGACATCACCGACGCCGCCGTCGACTTCCCGATCTTCGACGCCAAGACCCGCTCGCTGAAGAAGGCCGTCCTCGGGCGGGCCGGTGGGCGGATCGGCACGGACTCGAAGGTGCCGATCATCGAGGCGCTGCGCGGCATCACCGTGTCGCTGCGCACCGGCGCCCGCGTCGCGCTCGTCGGCCACAACGGCGCGGGCAAGTCGACGCTTCTGCGGCTCATGTCGGGGATCTACGAACCCACCCGCGGCCGGGCGTCGGTCGTCGGGAAGGTCGCGCCGGTGTTCGACCTCGCGGTGGGGATGGACCCGGAGATCTCCGGCTTCGACAACATCCTCATCCGCGGGCTGTTCCTGGGCATGACGCGCAAGCAGATGGAGGCGCGCGTCGACGACATCGCCGCCTTCACCGAGCTCGGCGACTACCTGTCGATGCCGTTGCGCACCTACTCCACCGGCATGCGGGTGCGCCTCGCGCTCGGCGTCGTCACCAGCATCGACCCCGAGATCCTGCTGCTCGACGAGGGCATCGGCGCCGTGGACGCGGAGTTCCTCGCGAAGGCGCGCGCGCGGCTGTTCGAGCTGGTCGAGCGCTCCGGGATCCTCGTGTTCGCCTCGCACTCCGACGAGTTCCTCGCGGACCTCTGCGACACCGCGATCTGGCTCGAGCACGGCACGATCCGCGAGCACGGGCCGCTGCGCGAGGTGCTGCACCATTACAAGGGCCGCGACGTCCTCGCCGAGATGGGACGGTGACCTCCATCCCCGGCGGGCCGGTCCCACCCGGCTCGGTCGTCGCCGTCGTGGTCACCCGGCACCGGTCCGCGCAGCTCGTCGACTCGCTGGCCGCGATGGCGAAGCAGACGCATCCGATCGCGCATCTGGTCGTCGTCGACAACGGGCCGGACGAGCCCGCGCGCGAGGTCGTGGAGGAGTGCGGGATCCCGGCGACGTGGCTGCCGTCGTGGCGCAACCTGGGCGGGGCCGGCGGCTTCGCGCTGGGCATGCTGCACGCGCTGGCGCTCGGGGCGGACTGGGTGTGGCTGGGCGACGACGACGGCCGCGCCGCGGACGAGACCGTGCTCGCCACGCTGCTGGACGTCGCCCAGCGCCGGATGCTCGCCGCGGTGTCGCCGGTGGTCGTCGACGCCGACGACCCGCAGCGGCTGGCGTTCACCGTCCGCCGCGGGCTCACCTGGCACACCTCGCGCGCCACCCTCGCAGCCGAGGCGGACCGCGAGCTGCTCACCGGGATCGCGGCCTTCTTCAACGGCGCCCTGTTCCGCGCCGGGGCCCTGGAGATGATCGGCGTGCCGGACCTGCGGCTGTTCGTCCGCGGCGACGAGGTGGAGCTGCACCGGCGGATGGTGCGGTCCAAGCTGCCGTTCGGCACCAGCCTGGCCGCGGCCTACCTGCACCCGCGCGGCACCGACGACCTCAAGCCCATGCTCGGCGGCCGGCTGCACGCCCAGCACCCCGACGACGCCGCGAAGCGCTACTACACCTACCGCAACCGCGGCTACCTCGTGAGCAGGCCGGGGATGCGCCGCGTCGGGCTGCTGGAGTTCCCCCGCTTCGCCTGGTACTTCCTGGTCACCCGGCGCGACCCCCAGGGGTTCGCCGAGTGGGTGCGGCTGCTGCGGCAGGGTCGCGCGGAGCGGTTCGACAGGCTCTGAGGGGCATCTACCGTTCGTTCCGGTCCGCGTTGGCGTGGATCGCGTCGTGCACGTACCGCGCCAGACCGGGCGCACGGTCGTCGTAGGTCTTCGTGAATCGTGGGTCGGCGAGGTACATGTCCGCCAACCCCCGGTGCATGGCGTACCCGAGGTCGTAGAACCACCGGTCGATGTGCTCCCGATGCGCCTCGGCGGCGTCCATCGCCTCCGCCGAGCCCGGCGGCGCCCCCGCCCGGGTGAGCGCGACGAACCGCGCCGTGACCTCCTCGCCCTCCGCGGCGATGCGGCGCCAGTCGTCCGTGCCGTAGCGGCCGGCCCGCTCCCGCGACTGCCGCCACGCGTCCGTGTCGCCCCAGCGTTGCTCCGCCTCGCGGGCGTACTCGTCGCTGAACCCCTCGCCGAACAGCTCCTTCTGCTCGTCAGGGGTCAGTGCGTTGCCGTTCATCCGTGCCTCCAGTGCTCGGTCGATGGCCGCGACGAGGTCACGCATCTCGTCCAGCCGGGTCACGACCGCCGCCCGCTGCCGGCGCAGGTGCGCCTCGACGTCCGTGTGCGGGTCGTCGAGCAGCGGCCCGATCTCCTCGAGCGGGAACCCCAGCCGCCGGTAGACCACGGCGTGCCGGAGCCGCTCCAGGTCGTCGTCGGTGTAGACCCGGTAGCCCGACGCCGTCCGGTGCGGGCGGACCAGCCCGATCTCGTCGTAGTGGTGCAGGGTGCGCACGGTCACGGCGAACCGTTCGGCCACCTGCCCGACGGTGAGTCCCGTCCCCGACACCGCCCTCTCGGTCATGCCGGCAAGGGTGCGGCCTCACGTGGGGTGAGGGTCAAGCCCGGAACACGACCGTCCGCAGCATCACGAAGTTGATCGCCGTGGCGGTTCCCTGGGCGATCACCCAGGCCACCGTGTAGCGGGCCGGCATGACGGGCAGCACGGCCAGGGCCAGGGCATTCACCCCGACGTTGATCGCGAACGTGGTCGCGTACAGCGCGACGAAGCCGGCGAAGCGCCGCTTCCCGCCCCCTGCGGCGGTGAAGGTGAAACGCCGGTTGAGCAGGTAGGCGGTGGTGGTGCCGAGGATGAAGCTGATCGCCTTGGCGGCGTGCACCCACACGCCGACGTGCAGCAGGAGCTGGTAGACGCCGAAGTCGACGAGCGCGGAGACCGCCCCGACCGCGACGAAGCGCGTGAGCTGGCCGAACAGGCCGGCGGGCGCGGGGCGGGTCGCGGTCACCGGAGCAGGGTAGCGAGCCGACCTCCGGGCGCGCCGGGCAACCGGGACCGGATCACGAGCTTGCCCGCCCACAGCGGCCGACAAATGGCGACAGGCAAGGAGCTTCACCACTCCTTGCCACTTCCAACGTATAGCGCACCTGGGGCCTTGCGGCAAGACCCGGGTCGTGCCGCAGAATCGTCGGCCGGAGCCAGGACCTGCGGAAATCGGGGATCCACGAAATGCGTGAGCCCGACCCGGAGCCGGCCCGATGCAACAGAGGTGAACGGGGGGCTTCTTGATCGACGTGATCGTGGCAGGCGGCGGACCGACCGGCTTGATGCTGGCCTGCGAGCTGCGGCTGCACGACGTACATGTGCTCGTGCTGGAGAAGGAGGCGGAGCCGACCAAGGTTGTCCGTTCGCTCGGCCTGCACGCGCGCAGCATCGAGGTGATGGACCAGCGCGGTCTGCTGGAGCGGTTCCTCGCTCTCGGAACGCAGTACCCGATCGGTGGTTTCTTCGCCGCCATCCCCAAGCCGTCGCCGGAGCGGCTGGACACCGCACATCCCTACGTCCTCGGCATCCCGCAGCCGGTCACCGAACGCCTGCTGACCGAGCACGCCACCGAGCTCGGCGCCGAGATCCGGCGCGGCTGCGAACTGGTCGGGATGAGCCAGGACGAGCGCGGGGTGACCGTCGAGTTGGCCGACGGCACGCAGTTGCGCTCGCGCTACCTCGTCGGCTGCGACGGCGGCCGCAGCACGGTGCGCAAGCTGCTCGGCATCGGCTTCCCCGGCGAGCCCAGCCGGGTCGAGACGCTGCTGGGCGAGATGGAGGTGACCGCACCGCCGGAGGAGGTGGCCGCCGTGGTGGCCGAGGTCCGCAAGACCCAGCTGCGGTTCGGCGTCGGGCCGCCTGTCAGTGACGGGGCGTGCCGCGTCGTCGTGCCCGCCGCAAGGTTGGCCGACGACCGCACGGTCCCGCCGACCCTGGAGGAGTTCAAGCAGCAGCTGCGGGCGACCGCCGGCACCGACTTCGGCGTGCACTCGCCGCGCTGGCTCTCCCGCTTCGGCGACGCCACCCGGCTGGCCGAGCGCTACCGGAGCGGCCGGGTGCTGCTGGCCGGCGACGCGGCGCACGTCCACCCGCCGACCGGTGGGCAGGGGCTCAACCTCGGGATCCAGGACGCGTTCAACCTGGGTTGGAAACTGGCCGCCGAGATCGACGGCTGGGCGCCGGAGGGGCTGCTGGACAGCTACGAGGCCGAGCGGCGCCCGGTCGCCGCCGACGTGCTGGACAACACCCGAGCCCAGATGGAGCTGATGTCGCCCGAGCCGGGTGCCCAGGCGGTGCGCAGGCTCATGTCGCAGCTGATGGACTTCGAGGAGGTGAACCGGTACCTGATCGAGAAGATCACCGCGATCGGGGTCCGCTACGACTTCGGCGAGGGACCCTCCCCCTCCCCCGGAGACCTGAGACCGCGGGACCGGGCAGCGACCCTTTCGTCGAGCTCTCCGCCGCGGTCTCAGCTCCCCGGCCTACTCGGCCGGCGGCTGCGGGACATCGGCCTGAAGCGGGGGCGCCTCTACGGGCTGATGCACACCGGCCGCGGACTGTTGCTCGACCAGACCGGCCGGCTGTCGGTGGCGGGTTGGGCGGATCGGGTCGATCACGTCGTCGACGTCAGCGAGGAGCTGGACGTGCCCGCTGCGCTGCTGCGGCCGGACGGCCACGTGGTGTGGGTCGGCGAGGATCAGCAGGACCTGCTCGGCCGGCTGTCCAGGTGGTTCGGCGCCGCCGCCGGTTGAGCGCAGTGGGGTGGCCCTGCCGCGATCGCCCTGCTGCGATCTCATGGCGGCATGGCCACCCTGCTGCACCCCGCGACCGACCCCGAGCAGGCGCCGACGGCCCGGGAGCTCGCCGACCGGTACGTCGCGCGCCTCGCCGAGCTGAACACCGAGGTGGCCACCGCACTCGGCACCCACCCCGGCGACGACCGGGTGCCCGACCTCTCCCCCGACGGCCAGTCCGCCCTCGACGACCTCGCCCGGGCGGCCCTCACCGCCCTGCCCGGTGCCCGGATCGACGACGACGACGACCGCCGCTGCGCTCGCCTGCTGCGCGAGCGGCTGGAGGCCGGGCTCGCCATGAGCGCGGCGGGCGAGCACCTGCGGGCCGTGCGCACCATCACCGGGCCGCACCAGCGGGTGCGCCAGCTGTTCCAGCTCATGCCGACGGCGACCGCCGACGACTGGGCGACGGTCGCGCGACGCATGGCGCGGGTCCCGCAGGCCTTCGACAGCTGGCACGGTGCCCTCGCCGAGGGCGCCCGGCGCGGGCTGCACGCGGCCCCGCGCCAGCTCGTGACCGTCGCTGCCCAGCTCGACGAGTGGCTCGACACCCGGTGGTGGCACGGGTTCGTCGCCTCCGCGATCTCGGCCGCACCCGACGGCTCCGCGCTCGACGCCGACCTGCACCGCGCCGCGGACGCCGCCGCCGAGGCGACGGCGGCACTGCGCACCCGCCTGGTCGGCGAGCACCTGCCCGCAGCCGACGGCACCCCGGACGGCGTCGGCGAGGAGCGCTATCGGCTCGGGGCGCGGCTGGCCACCGGCGCCGATCTCGACCTGCACGAGACCTATGCGTGGGGCTGGGCGGAGTTCCACCGGCTCGACCAGGAGATCCGCGCCGAGGCGGACCGGGTGCTGCCCGGCGCGTCCCCGCTCGCGGCCATGGCCCACCTCGACGAAACGGGGCCGGCCGTCGAGGGCGTCGCCGAGGTGCGGGAGTGGCTGCAGGAGCTGATGGACCGGGCCGTCGCCGAGCTCGACGGCACGCACTTCACGATCGAGGGGCCGGTGCGCCGCGTCGAGGCGATGATCGCGCCGGCCGGCAGTGCCGCCGCGCCGTACTACACGCGCCCGTCGCTGGACTTCAGCCGCCCCGGCCGCACCTGGCTGCCGACCCTGGGTGAGACCCGCTTCCCGGTGTGGAACCTCGTCAGCACCTGGTACCACGAGGGCGTCCCCGGCCACCACCTGCAGCTCGCCAGGTGGGTGCAGCTGGCTGGCCAGATCTCGTCGAAGCAGGGCCTGTCGATCTACCAGACGACGGTCGGCTCGGTCTCCGCGACGACGGAGGGCTGGGCGCTCTACGCGGAGCGGCTGATGGACGAGCTGGGCCACCTGACGAGCCTGGGTGCTCGGTTGGGGTACCTCGACGCGCAGCAGATGCGGGCCGTCCGGGTGGTGCTCGACATCGGCATGCACCTGCGGCTGCGGGTGCCGGACGACTCCGCGCAGTTCCCCGGCGAGACGTGGACACCGGAGGTGGCGCGCGGGTTCCTCGGGGCGCACTGCGGCCGGTCGGCGCCATTCCTGGACAGCGAGATCGTCCGCTATCTCGGCTGGCCCGGGCAGGCGATCACTACAAGCTCGCGTGAGCGAGCGTAGCGAGCGAACGAGTGTCACAGCGCCTGCGCGAAGCGCCGACCGAGCGCAGCGAGGGAGTGCGGTGAGCGGGCGTGGCTGGCGGGCCGGGAGGCGGCCCGGGCGAACCGCGGCCCCGAGTTCGACCTGGCCGAGTGGCACGCGAAGGCGCTGTCACTGGGCGCGTTGGGGTTGGCCGACCTGGCCGACGAGCTGTCCGGTCTGTAGCCACCAATGGACCAACTGCACGTGGCGGCGCAGCTCCTTCCGGCCGAACAACACCGTAAGCCTGCATCGAACTGGTCACAGACTCCTCTTCAGCGCAGAGAATGTCCGTGACGGCGGGATCATGCCCCCTCCTGATCCCGCCGTCCTCAGAACCGGTGGCCCACCAACCGGTAGCGGTAACGCACCGTCACCGAGCCCATCGTGCTGCGCCCGTGGACCATGCGCTTACCCCACCACGAGCCGGAACAGCCAGACGTCGTCGACCTGCTGACCGGGCAGTCCGGTGACCCGCCGGGTCCAGCCGAGAACCGGCCCGACGTCCGCACCGTCGGGGACGACGGCCACGGCCGTCACCCCCAGCGCGCGCAGCTCGTCGCGCGCCGCGGTCGCAGCGTCCGCGGACGGCGGCGCGCCGCCGCCGGCCACGTCGAGGGCGCCCTGCTGGTAGGCGGTGATCGGCGACTCGAGCAGCAGGTCGTTCTGCGCGTCCGACCCGATGAAGTACCCGCCGGTGGTCCGGTAGGCGAACCCGCTCGCGACCTGCCACAGCATCGGCCGCGCCCCGCCCACCCAGACGCCGGTGGAGCGCGGGTACGTCTCGACGACGTCCGCCCCCGACAGGCCAGGTGCCCCGGCGGCGAAGAACGTGGGGACGACCGCCGGAGTCGCGACCTGCTCGTTCGCCGGTAGCCAGGTCAACATCGCGACGCCCGTCGCCGCCAGCGCGAGCGTCCGTAGGCCGCCGGCGGGCAGGTCGGCGAGCGCGTCGAGCCACAGCGCGACGACGATCGCGACGCACAGGGCGACCACCACCTGGAACCGCATCGTCTCGATCTCCCCCACCAGAGGGAGGCCCTCGACCAGGCGCCAGGGGAGCGCGACGCCGGTGTCGCGGCCGAGCTCCACGAGGTTCACCCCGAGTGAGAGCACCCAGGCGGCCACCCCGACGACCGCGACGGCCCGGGTCAGCGGGCGCCGGGCCGTCACCACCGCGACGACGACCACCGCGAGCAGCGCGAGCCCGATGTAGCCGCCCTGCTCACCGGAGTGGGTGTGCAGCTCCTCCGCGAGCGGGTCCATGCCCATGCGGAACCGGGTGAGGCGCGTGGGGACCAGCAGGTTCGCCGCGTCGGAGTTCGTCGTCTCCGGCCCGCGGATCTCCGAGCGCGGCCGGCCCGGCCCGGCGAGCAGCAGGTACAGCGGGTACGCGCACAGCACGACGTAGGTGCCCAGGCAGGCCGCGGCCGCCCGCAGCACGTCCGGCGCCCTGCGTACCGCCTCGCGCGGCCACCGCACCGCCAGCATCAGCGCCAGCACGACGAGCAGGACGGCGCACAGCGCGACCGTCTGCGTGTAGATCCCGGTCTGCAGGACGAACGCCAGCCCGATGAGCACGCCGGTCCGCCACGGCGGGGGGCGGGGGGCGACGAGCAGTGCGTGCAGCAGCCACAGCAGGGCCGGCGGCAGGACCGCCCAGACGAGGTTGAGGTGCCCGACCGAGCTGTGCGCGACGACGAACGGAGAGAACCCGTAGAGCAGCCCGGCGGCGGCGCGCGGCCACCAGCGCTCGACCCACGCACCCAGGGCCAGCGCGAGCGCGAGCCCCGACACGACCGGGCCGAGGATCATCGCGACGTTGTAGGCCGCGACCGGTCCCGCGGTGAGCGTGATCGGCGAGAAGAGCGCGGCCAGCACGGGCACCGGGGTGTTCCACATGCCGTTCACGCCGAGCGGGGCGTGCAGGTAGGTGGTGTAGAGCGGGTCCTCGCCGTGCGCGAGCGACCACGGCAGCCAGCGGATCCACCAGACGAACTGGTAGGAGTCGCTGGAGGTCCAGCCCGCCGTGGCGGTGGTGAGCTGCGGGAGCAGCCGGTGGTGCAGGGCGAGGGCGGCGGCGAGGTACAGCGCGACGGTGAGCGCGAGCGGCCCCCGGGGCAGCGACGCGCCGGACCGGCGACGCCCCGCCGCCCGCCGCGGCCGTCCCCCACGCCGCGCGCACCGATGTGGCCACGTGCTCCCCCGTTGCCGACCCCCGTTGCCGGCGTCAGGCGCCGGACGGGCGGATCGTAACGACGAGCCCCGACAATCGTGGGTCGACGACGCCGGGACCGGGCGGTCGTCACACACGCCGTGGCGCACCGCACAGCGAGCGAGCCGTCGCACCCCGCACAGCAGGTGCGCCGGTCGTCGACGCCGTGCGTCACCGCGGGAGGTGTGCGCCGCGGGCGGGCGGGAGCCCCGACCGCGGCGGGGGGCGCGGGTAGCGGGCGCGTAGCCTGGCTCGCGATGTCCAGCACCCCGACCTCGACCGCGAGCCTGCACGGCTGGGGGCGCACCGCCCCGACCCTCGCGCACGTCACCGTCCCCCGCACGCCCGCCGACGTGGTGGCCGCGGTCACGGGCGCCGGCCCGCGCGGGGTGATCGCCCGTGGTCTCGGCCGCTCCTACGGTGACCCGGCACAGAACGCGGGCGGCCTCGTGCTCGAGATGACCGGGCTCGCCCGCCCGCCCGCGATCGACGCCGACACGGGCGTCGCGGTCGTCGACGGCGGCGTCAGCCTGGACACGCTCATGCGGGCCGCCCTGCCGCTCGGCTGGTGGGTGCCGGTGCTGCCGGGCACCCGGCAGGTCACGATCGGCGGCGCGATCGGCGCGGACGTCCACGGCAAGAACCACCACACCAAGGGCAGCTTCGGCAACCACGTGCTGTCGATGGACCTGGTCACCGCGGACGGCGCCGTCCGCACGCTGACCCCGGACGGCCCCGAGGCCGAGTTGTTCTGGGCCACCGTCGGCGGCATGGGGCTGACCGGCGTGATCGTCGCGGCGACGGTCCAGCTGCACCGCACGGAGTCGGCGTACTTCGTCGTCGACACCGACCGCACCCGCGACCTCGACGAGCTGCTCACGCTGCTCACCGACGGCTCGGACGACACGTACGGGTACTCGGCCGCCTGGTTCGACACCACGACGACCGGCGCGAAGCTCGGCCGGGCCGTGCTGACCCGCGGCTCCCTGGCCACGCGCGACCAGCTGCCGGCGAAGCTGCGCGACGACCCGCTGAAGTTCGAGGCGCCGCAGCTGCTGACCTTCCCCGACGCCTTCCCGAACGGCCTGGCCAACCGGGCGACGCTGCGGGCGTTCAGCGAGCTCTGGTACCGCAAGGCGCCGCGCCGCCAGCGGGGCGCCATCCAGAACATCACCGCCTTCTACCAGGTCCTCGACCTGTTCGGCGACTGGAACCGGGTCTACGGCTCGCGCGGGTTCCTGCAGTACCAGTTCCTCGTCCCGTCCGGGGAGGAACCGGCGCTGCGCCGGATCGTCGAGAAGATCGGGGCGTCGCGGCACGCGTCCGGGCTGAACGTGCTCAAGCGGTTCGGTGCGGGGAACCAGGCGCCGCTGTCGTTCCCCCAGCCCGGCTGGACGATCACGGTCGACTTCCCGATCGAGCGGGGCCTGCACCGCTTCTGCGACGAGCTCGACGGGCTGGTGCTCGAGGCCGGGGGCCGGCTCTACCTGGCGAAGGAGTCACGGACGACCGGTGCGACCTTCAAGCGGGGCTACCCCCGGTTCGAGGAGTGGCGCAAGGTCCGCGACGCGGCCGACCCCGGCGGCCTCTTCGTCTCCGACATGGCACGACGGCTGGAGCTGAGCACAATGATCGATGCCGTGGGCAACCCGCAGAGCGTGCTGCTGCTCGGGGGCACCTCCGAGATCGGGCTCGCGATCGTGGAGGCGTTCGCGACGGACCGCCCGATGCGCGTGGTCCTCGCCGCCCGGCCGTCGGAGCGCCTCGACGCCGCGAAGGCGCGGGTGGAGAAGCTCGGCTGCGCGGTCGAGACGATCGACTTCGACGCACGTGCCGTCGACACGCACGCCGACGTGATCCGCAAGGCGTTCGCGAGCGGGGACGTGGACGTCGCCGTGGTCGCCTTCGGGCTGCTCGGCGACGCCGAGAAGGCGTGGACGGACGTCGACACCGCGGTGGAGCTCGCGACGGTGAACTACACGGCCGCGGTCTCGGTGGGCGTGGCGCTGGCGGAGCGGATGCGCGAAGGGCGGTCTCCACTGGATGCTCACCCCACGACGAGCCGGAACAGCCACACGTCGTCGACCTGCTGACCGGGCAGCCCGGTGACCCGCCGGGTCCAGTCGAGCACCGGCCCGACGTCCGCACCGTCGGGGACGACGGCCACGGCCGTCACCCCCAGCGCGCGCAGCTCGTCGCGCGCCGCGGCCGCGGCGTCCGCCGACGGCGGCGTGCCGCCGGCCGGCCACGTCGAGGGCACCCTGCTGGTAGGCGGTGACCGGCGACTCGAGCAGCAGGTCGTTCTGCGCGTCCGACCCGATGAAGTACCCGCCGGTGGTCCGGTAGGCGAACCCGCTCGCGACCTGCCACAGCATCGGCCGCGCCCCGCCCACCCAGACGCCGGTGGAGCGCGGGTAGGTCTCGACGACGTCCGCCCTCGACAGGCCAGGGGCCCCGGCGGCGAAGAAGGTGGGGACGACCGCGGGAGTCGCGACCTGCTCGTTCGCCGGCAGCCAGGTCAGCATCGCGACACCGGTCGCCGCCAGCGCGAGCGTCCGCAGGCCGCCGGCCGGGAGGTCGGCGAGCGCGTCGAGCCACAGCGCGACGACGATCGCGACGCACAGCGCGACCACCACCTGGAACCGCATCGTCTCGATCTCCCCCACCAGAGGGAGGCCCTCGATCAGACGCCAGGGCAGCGCGACGCCGGTGTCGCGGCCGAGCACCACGAGGTTCACCCCGAGCGAGAGCACCCAGGCGGCCACCCCGACGGCCGCGACGACCCGGGTCAGCGGGCGCCGGGCCGTCAGCACCGCGACGACGACCACCGCGAGCAGCGCGAGCCCGACGTAGCCGCCCTGCTCACCGGAGTGGGTGTGCAGCTTCTCGCCGAGCGGGTCCAGCCCCATGCGGAACCGGGTGAGGCGCGTGGGGACCAGCAGGTTCGCCGCGTCCGAGTTCGTCGTCTCCGGCCCGCGGATCTCCGAGCGCGGCCGGCCCGGCCCGGCGAGCAGCAGGTACAGCGGGTAGGCGCACAGCACGACGTAGGTGCCCAGGCAGGCCGCGGCCGCCCGCAGCACGTCCGGCGCCCGGCGCACCGCCTCGCGCGGCCACCGCACCGCCAGCATCAGCGCCAGCACGACGAGCAGGACGGCGCACAGCGCGACTGTCTGCGTGTAGATCCCGGTCTGCAGGACGAACGCCAGCCCGATGAACACGCCGGTCCGCCACGGCCGGGGGTGGGGCGCGACGAGCAGTGCGTGCAGCAGCCACAGCAGGGCCGGCGGCAGCACCGCCCAGACGAGGTTGAGGTGCCCGACCGAGCTGTGCGCGATCGACGAACGGCGAGAACCCGTAGAGCAGCCCGGCGGCGGCGCGCGGCCACCAGCGCTCGACCCACGAGCCCAGGGCCAGCGCGAGCGCGAGCCCCGACACGACCGGGCCGAGGATCATCGCGACGTTGTAGGCCGCGACCGGTCCCGCGGTGAGCGTGATCGGCGAGAAGAGCGCGGCCAGCACGGGCACCGGGGTGTTCCACATGCCGTTCACGCCGAGCGGGGCGTGCAGGTACGTGGTGTAGAGCGGGTCGTCGCCGTGCGCGAGCGACCACGGCAGCCAGCGGATCCACCAGACGAACTGGTAGGAGTCGCTGGAGGTCCAGCCCGCCGTGGCGGTGGTGAGCTGCGGGAGCAGCCGGTGGTGCAGGGCGAGGGCGGCGGCGAGGTACAGCGCGACGGTGAGCGCGAGCGGCCCCCGGGGCAGCGACGCGCCGGACCGGCGACGCCCCGCCGCCCGCCGCGGCCGTCCCCCACGCCGCGCGCACCGATGTGGCCACGTGCTCCCCCGTTGCCGACCCCCGTTGCCGGCGTCAGGCGCCGGACGGGCGGATCGTAACGACGAGCCCCGACAATCGCGGGTCGACGACGCCGGAGACCGGGCGGTCGTCACACACTCCGCAGCGCACCGCACAGCGAGCCGAGCCGTCGCACCCCGCACAGCAGGTGCGCCGGTCGTCGACGCCGTGCGGCACCGCGGGAGGTGTGCGCCGGGCGGGCGGGAGCCCTGACCGCGGCCGAAGGGGCGAGTGGCGGGCGCGTAGCCTGGCTCGCGATGTCCAGCACCCCGACCTCGACCGCGAGCCTGCACGGCTGGGGGCGCACCGCCCCGACCCTCGCGCACGTCACCGTCCCCCGCACGCCCGCCGACGTGGTGGCCGCGGTCACGGGCGCCGGCCCGCGCGGGGTGATCGCCCGCGGTCTCGGCCGCTCCTACGGTGACCCGGCACAGAACGCGGGCGGCCTCGTGCTCGAGATGACCGGGCTCGCCCGCCCGCCCGCGATCGACGCCGACACGGGCGTCGCGGTCGTCGACGGCGGCGTCAGCCTGGACACGCTCATGCGGGCCGCCCTGCCGCTCGGCTGGTGGGTGCCGGTGCTGCCGGGCACCCGGCAGGTCACGATCGGCGGCGCGATCGGCGCGGACGTCCACGGCAAGAACCACCACACCAAGGGCAGCTTCGGCAACCACGTGCTGTCGATGGACCTGGTCACCGCGGACGGCACCGTCCGCACGCTGACCCCGGACGGCCCCGAGGCCGAGTTGTTCTGGGCCACCGTCGGCGGCATGGGGCTGACCGGCGTGATCGTCGCGGCGACGGTCCAGCTGCAGCCCACGGAGTCGGCGTACTTCGTCGTCGACACCGACCGCACCCGCGACCTCGACGAGCTGCTCACGCTGCTCACCGACGGCTCGGACGACACGTACGGCTACTCGGCCGCCTGGTTCGACACCACGACGACCGGCGCGAAGCTCGGCCGGGCCGTGCTGACCCGCGGCTCCCTGGCCACGCGCGACCAGCTGCCGGCGAAGCTGCGCGACGACCCGCTGAAGTTCGAGGCGCCGCAGCTGCTGACCTTCCCCGACGCCTTCCCGAACGGCCTGGCCAACCGGGCGACGCTGCGGGCGTTCAGCGAGCTCTGGTACCGCAAGGCGCCGCGCCGCCAGCGGGGCGCCATCCAGAACATCACCGACCTTCTACCAGGTGCTCGACCTGTTCGGCGACTGGAACCGGGTCTACGGCTCGCGCGGGTTCCTGCAGTACCAGTTCCTCGTCCCGTCCGGGGAGGAACCGGCGCTGCGCCGGATCGTCGAGAAGATCGGGGCATCGCGGCACGCGTCCGGGCTGAACGTGCTCAAGCGGTTCGGTGCGGGGAACCAGGCGCCGCTGTCGTTCCCCCAGCCCGGCTGGACGATCACGGTCGACTTCCCGATCGAGCCGGGCCTGCACCGCTTCTGCGACGAGCTCGACGGGCTGGTGCTCGAGGCCGGGGGCCGGCTCTACCTGGCGAAGGAGTCACGGACGACCGGTGCGACCTTCAAGCGGGGCTACCCCCGGTTCGAGGAGTGGCGCAAGGTCCGCGACGCGGCCGACCCCGACGGCCTCTTCGTCTCCGACATGGCACGACGGCTGGAGCTGACCTCATGATCGATGCCGTGGGCAACCCGCAGAGCGTGCTGCTGCTCGGGGGCACCTCCGAGATCGGGCTCGCGATCGTGGAGGCGTTCGCGACGGACCGCCCGATGCGCGTGGTCCTCGCCGCCCGGCCGTCGGAGCGCCTCGACGCCGCGAAGGCGCGGGTGGAGAAGCTCGGCTGCGCGGTCGAGACGATCGACTTCGACGCACGAGCCGTCGACACGCACGCCGACGTGATCCGCAAGGCGTTCGCGAGCGGGGACGTGGACGTCGCCGTGGTCGCCTTCGGGCTGCTCGGCGACGCCGAGAAGGCGTGGACGGACGTCGACGCCGCGGTGGAGCTCGCGACGGTGAACTACACGGCCGCGGTCTCGGTGGGCGTGGCGCTGGCGGAGCGGATGCGCGAGCAGAGCCACGGCGCGATCGTCGCGCTGTCGTCGGTCGCCGGCGAGCGCCCGCGGCGGTCGAACTTCGTCTACGGCTCCACGAAGGCCGGCCTCGACGCCTTCTACACGGGGCTGACCGAGGCGCTGCGCCCCCACGACGTCGGCGTGACGGTGGTCCGGCCCGGTTTCGTGCACACCCGGATGACCGAGGGCATGAAGCCCGCCCCGCTGTCGACCACCCCGGAGGTGGTGGCGGCGGCCGCGGTCGACGCCGTGCGCAACCGCCGCGAGCAGGTGTGGGTCCCGGCGCCGTTGCGCGGGGTGATGAGCGTGCTGCGCCACCTGCCCCGGCCGGTGTTCCGCCGCCTGCCGGTCTGAGCACTGATCGACGATTCGGGGACATGAGGCTCACATACGAGCCTCATGTCCCCCTTCCGCTGATCACGAGCCGACGGCGAGACCCACCGCGTACCGCAGCAGCACGTTCGACGAGCCCTCCCGCCGCGTGACGTCGAGCAGGTGCAGCGGCGGGACGGGGCCGGGCCCGAAGGCCGGCGTGCCACCGCCGAGCACCGCCGCGCCCACCATCACGTACAGCTCGTCCACCAGCCCCGCGACCAGCAGGTCGGTCCACAGCGTCCGGCTGCCGAACATCAGGATGTCCGCGCCGGGGCGCTCCTTGAGCGCCGCGACCGCCGCATGGGCGTCGGTCCGGCGGACGATCGTCGTCGTCGCCGTCCAGGGCGCGGTGTCGGCCTCGTTCAGGGAGTCGGAGACGACGACCTTCCGCAGCTCGTTGTTGCGTCGCCCGGTCTCCCGGTGCAGCTCGGAGAGGGACGGGTCGGCCGCAACGTCCGGGGACGCCGTCGGGTCGTCCGCGACGGCCGGCCAGTACGCCTTCAGAACGCGGTAGGTCGTCGCGCCGAGCAGCAGCGTGTCGGCGGCGCGCTGGCGGTCGAGGTTGTGGGCGTCGAAGAAGCCGTCCATCGGCAGGGCCATGACGTCGCCACCGGGGCCCTCGACGTAGCCGTCGAGCGACATGATCGTGGAGACGACGAGCTTGCGCATCGGAGCACTGTGGTCCCGTCCTGCCGGGCCGAGCGTTCGGGGGCAGGTGTACCGCGTCGGGTGGTTCGTGCTCCGCGGCGTGGGGACCCGCGCACTCGGCCGGCGGCTCACAGCACCCGCTGCACGTACTCCGTGACCGTCACCGTGCGGCTGCCCGGGGCGATCCGCCGGTGCAGCGCCGCGCCGGCCCGGCGCGGGTGCGGGGCGACGGCCGCCGAACCCCATGCGCTGCGCATCGGGCCGACCGGCGCCGGGATGAACACGATCGGCCGGGTCGGCGACGGAGCAGGCTCCGGCCGGTGGATGCCCATCCTGGTCGGGCAGAGCCGGGTGAGCCGCAGCCGGGCCGGCTCCTCGACGAGGCCGTGCAGCAGCGCGGCGACCGGCAGCGTCAGCAGCAGCACGGCCAGCCCGACGGCGTGCCCCCAGGGCGTGGACCGGCCGAGCAGCTGCGGGAAGTGCTCCTGGGCCAGCCAGAACACCTCGAACATCGGGATGTGCACCAGGTAGAGGCTGTAGGACACGTGCCCGCCGTGGACCGCCCACGGCCGCGTCAGCCACATCGCCGGACCGCGGTCGGCCAGCGCGAGGGCTCCGACCAGCACCGGGAAGGCGACGAGCACCGCGCCGCCGCGTCCCGGACCGACCAGCTCGCCCGCCAGAAGTCCCGCGGCGATCATCAGCGGCAGCGCCGCGGCCGTCGCCGACGCCCACCGGCGCACGCGGTCCGAGGCCCGCCCGTCCTGGTCGGACGCAGAGCCCTGGAGGCGGCGGACGACCAGGTGCGCCAGCACGCCGGCGCCGAACCCGCACAGCACCCGCACGGCCCAGCTCCACGGGTGGTACGGGCTGCCGGTGAGCAGGTAGGCCCAGGCGATCGGGGTCATCAGCGCCAGCGACCCGGCTGCGAGCAGGGCGACGGGCAGGTCGCGCAGCCGGTGGAACACCAGTGCCGCCACCGGGAACAGCAGGTAGGCCAGCCACTCCGCGCTGATCGACCACGTCGAGCCCACCCAGGACACGCCGTCGAAGAACGGGGAGTCCCACAGCTGGACGAGCACGAGCTGCTGCAGGTACTCCGGAAGGCTGACGACGGGCTGCACCGCCTGGAAGGCGACCCGGTCGTCGGAGCCCCAGACCAGGCGCGCGATCACCCAGATCCCGAAGAGGTGGAACACCACCGCGTACGCCGGCCAGATCCGGCAGGCCCGGGCCCAGACGAACCGGGCGGTCGGGGCCACCTGCAGGGCGGGCCCCAGCCGGTCGAGGTAGGTGTGGGCGATGACGAACCCGCTGAGGACGAAGAACAGGTCCACACCCAGCGCACCGGCCGTGACCAGCGGGCCGAGCACGTCGACGGCGGCGGCGACGCCATCGAGGCCGGTGAAGTGGAAGTGGAACAGCACGACCCAGGCCGCCGCGACGATCCGCAGCCCGGTCAGTGCCCGGAACTCAGCCGGGCGAGGAGCAACCTGATCGCCCGAGCGGGTGGTGCGTGGGGAGGGCGGGGTCGTCATCGTCACGATCGGCGCAACGAGGGGTGGTCGCTACGCGCGACGGGTGACCTTCGAACTCTACCCGGACGCCAGAACTGCGCACGGAGCGTGGCGGCGGAGCTGCGACGAACGAGTGATGAACGTCGCAGCAACCCGGCCGAACGACGCGGCCCGCGATGACGGGCGGCTACCAGCGGTCGACGTGGAGCACGCTCTCCAGCGGTTCCCGCGGCGCCGGCCGGAACGTCTCGCCGGTGTAGTAGGCCGTCGGGAGCAGGACGCCCTGCCGCACGTGCGCCGGGATGCCGAGCAGCTCGGCGACCTCGCCCTCGTAGTTCAGGTGCAGCGTCGTCCACGCCGTACCGAGGCCGCGGGCGCGGGCGGCGAGCTGGTAGCTCCACGCCGCGGGGAGCAGTGAGCCCCACAGCCCGGCCTGGTTCTCCGCGGGCAGCTCCGCTGGTGGCCTCGATGCAGGCCAGCACCAGCACGGGAACCTCGCCCATGTGGTTGGCGAGGTACTGGGCACTGTCGCCGACGCGCTATCTGGACGGCACGCCGGTCCGGGTCGTACGCCGCGGTGGCGCGCCGCGCGCCCTCGAAGTAGGCCTTGAAGGACCGCCGGTAGTAATCGCCGACGCGCGACCGCAGGTCCGGATCGGTGACCACGAGCCAGTGCCAACCCTGCGAGTTGCCGCCCGTCGGCGCCTGCAGCGCCACCTCCAGGCACTCCTTCACCAGCTCGAGCGGGACAGGACGGGTCAGGTCGAGTCGCTTGCGGACCGAGCGGGTGGTGGTGAGCAGGTCGTCGGGCGAGAGCGGAAGTGTCGTCACAGGTCACACGTTCCCGCAGCGCTCGACGACGAACACCGCCGACTCGCCCGCGCCCGGCGGCAGGACGAGCCGCCCGGCGAGGTACTGGGCGAGCGCCGGGGCGGCCCGGACGACGTCCGCCGGGCCCGGCATCCGCCGGTAGGGCACGTTCCACAGCCCGTCGCTGCCCTCGCGCAGCACCGCGAACCCGTGCGCGACCAGCACGTCCCGCCAGCGTGCGTGCGGCTTGAGGTTGACGTGCGTCGGGTCGGCGTACCCGATCCACCGCGGGCCCGAGATCGCGTGTCCGCGACCGGCCGGATCGGGCGTGGCGACCAGGGCGCGCCCGCCCGGGACCAGCACCCGGCGCCACGTGGCGAGCGCGGCCGTCACCGCGTCGTCGTCGAGGTGCTCGAGCACGTGCACGGCCACCAGGGCGCCGAAGGCCGCGGTGGGCAGGGCGGCGGGGTCGTCGTACACGGTCGCGCCGGGCGCGGTGTCCCGGGCCGCGGCCACCGACCACGCCGATACCTCGAACCCCGCCGCGCTGCCGTTCGCCGCGAGCCGGCGCAGCAGGTGCCCGGTGCCGCAGCCGTAGTCGAGGTAGGGCCCGGGCCCGCAGTAGCGGCGCACGAGCCGGGCGTACCACGCCAGCGCGGGCCGGTCACCGGACTGGCCGTTGTCCCGGTAGTAGTCCGGGCCGTAGGGGTCGCCGGTCACCCGGAGCGGACGGGGCGGCCGGCCGCCCGACGCGGCCTTGTCGAGCAGCACCTCGTAGGCGTCGAGCACGTTCGCCACCGAGAACGCGCGCTGCGCGCGGGCGATGCCGCGGTCGCGGTCCGGCGGGTTCGTGTACAGCTCCTGCAGGGCGCGGGTGATCGCCGGCTCGTCCGCGGGCGGCACGAGCGTGCCGAAACCGGTCTGCACCACGGGCTGGCGGACGCCCGGGATGTCGCTGGACAGCACCGGCACGCCGGCGAGCATCGCGACCGCCTGCACGATCCCGAACGCCTCGAACGCGTTCACCGACGGCAACGTGAACACGTCGAGGGACGCGTAGAAGTCGGCGAGCCGTTCCTCGGGCACGAACCCCAGCAACCGGATGCGCGGGTCGTCGCCCATCGCGGCCCGCACCTGCGAGACGACGCTGCCGCCCGCCACATGGCTGTAGTCGCCGCCGATCAGCAGGCGGGCGTCCGGGTCGGGCAGCGCGCGGAAGGCGCGGACGAGGTGCTCGAGGCCCTTCTCGCGCACGATCCGGCCGAGGAAGCCGATGTGCGGTCCGTCGGTCTCGCGGTAGTTCGGCCGCCCGGTCGGCGGTGCGGGGCAGGGCGGGGCGACGACGTGCATCGCCGGCTCGATCGACGGCCACATGCGGCTGTGCCGCGCGTAGTCCTCGCTGGTCACCGCGACGGCCACGGAGCGGCGCATGGCCAGCCGGTTCGACGCGTCGACCACGACCCGCTGCACGTCGTTGACCAGGCCGGGCGGCAGCGTCACGTCGCAGTGGTAGGTGCTGACCAGCGGGGTGCGCAGGCCCGCCGCGATCGCGCCGGCCTCCAGCATCGGCAGCTGCAGGGACGCGACCCGGGCCCGGCCCAGCGTCTTGCGGCCCAGCGCCACGAGCTGCGGGCTGACCACGCCGCGGCCCACCCGCGCGAGCACCGGCGCGCGCAGCACCCGCACGCCGTTGATGTGCTCCTCCAGCGGGAGGCCCGAGTCGAAGTGGCTGGTGACGACCGTGACCGCGCGGCCGCGGGCAGCCAGCCCCTCGGCGATGTCGCGCGCCATGTTCGTCAGGCCCGAGACGTACGGGGAGTAGTAGGTCAGGGCGATCGCCAGGTCGGGGGCGTCAGGCACGCTGCAGTTCTCGCTCTCGTCGTCCGGTGGTCAGGACCAGCAGTGTCCCGACCAGCCAGCCCGTCGCCGATCCGGCGAGGAACGCCAGCTCGGCCGCGAGCAGAAGGTCCGGGACGGTGAACAGGATGACGGCTGCCACGGCGACCCCCGACAGCCAGCTCCACGCCACGAGCCGGTGCCGCACCGCGGCCACGAGCACCTGCGTGACGAGGACGAGCCCGATGTAGCCGGCGACGCCCACGGCGAGGAGCGCGACGTCGCGGCCGCCGAGCACGTACGACTTGCCGAAGATCAGGCCGACCAGCGGGGGGCCGGCGAAGTACCCGAGCACGAGCGCCGCGACGCCGAGGCCGGCGATCCCGATCGCGATGTGCAGCATGACGCGGCGCAGCGCCGCCCGGTCGCCCGAGTGCAGCAGCGCGGTGAGGATCGGCAGCAGCGCGGTCTGCAGGGGCACGACCAGGAACAACGGCACGCGCGCGAGGGTGAACGCCGCGATGAACTGCCCGGCCCGGGTGATCTCGGCCTCGTTCGTCGCCAGGGCGGGGATCAGCACCGGCGGCCCGTTGAGCAGTACCTGGGCGCACAGGGAACCGAGCAGCAGCGGGGCGACGGCCCGGCGCACCTTCCCGACGGTGACGGTGTGCTCGCCCATGGCGGGCACCGTGCCCAGCCGCACGCGCCGGCCGCGCGAGCAGGTAGAGCTGCGGGGCGTGGGACAGCCCGACGGCCGCGACGAGCGTCCAGGCGAACGTCGAGCTGCCCGGGTCGTCGATCAGCAGGGCGACGGCGCCGGCGAACGCCACCCGCAGGAGGGTGTCGAGCACCATGACCAGCGCGTAGCGGTCCATCCGGTCCAGGCCGACCAGCGCACCGCGGACGACGAACTGCCCGGCGCTGATCAGGCAGAGCACCGCGATCGCGACGACGCTCGACGCGTGTCCGCCGAAGGCGCGGGCCAGCCACGGCGCCGTGGCGGCGACCAGCACCACCTGCCCGGCCGCCAGCGACGCGGCCGTCAGCAGCGAGGCCCGCAGCAGGCCGCGCGGCCGGTTCGGCACCTGCAGCAGCCGAGCGGTCTCCTGCTCGATGGGCAGGAACATGCCGAATCCCGCGACCAGCGCGAGTGACCAGAATGCGCCGAAATAGGCGTACTCGGCGGCGGAGATGGTGCGGGCGATGATCGCCAGATAGGCGTTGACGAGGAGCCCGGACCCCACGATGGCCAGGCCGACGAGGCCGAGTGACCGCCTCCGCGACCTGGTGCTGCTGGCCAGGACCGACCTCCCCGGGCAGCCGGACGTCGGCCTCCCCGACGGTCCAGTATGCCGTCCTGCGGCTGCCGCGGCCGGACGGGGGCGCAGGGTCGACGGCGTGTCGGACGCGCCGAACGTGCCCTGGAGCGACGTCCTGTCGGTGCGGACGAGGATGATGCGGCGCGTGACCGGCAATTTACCGGCGTACAGGGCGAGGACGTCACCAGCCACATTGAGCCGCGAAATTGTCGGTGGCTGGTGGCACGGTCGTGGTGTGGCGATCGTGCGATACCGCTTCCGCGCCTACCCCACCGAGGGGCAGGTGCAGAAGTTGGCGCGGACGTTCGGGTGCGCCCGGGTGGTTGTTGGTGCAGGCGTGCCAGGACGCCCGCCGGGCTCACCGCAACTGGTTCGCTTCCCTCGCAGAGCGCCGCAAGGGCCGCCGGGTCGGTCCTCCTCGCTTTCGGTCCCGTAAGGACCGGCGGCAGTCGGTGCGGCTCACCCGCAACGGCTTCGCGCTCCGCCCTAACGGGTGCGTGTATGTGGCCAAGGTCGGGGACCTGCGGGTCAAGTGGTCGCGGCCGCTGCCGTCCGCGCCGTCGAGCTGCACCGTGATCCGGGAGGCGGATGGTCGGTGTGGGCATCGCGACGGACCGAAGCCGCTGGCCGTACGCGCCTGGACATGCGCGGGGTGCGGCGCCGAGCATGATCGCGATCTCAATGCGGCGCGCAACGTGCTTACCGAGGGACGCCGGATCGCCGCAGGGCTTGCGGAGATCGAAAACGCCTCGCTGAGCGGACGTAAGACCGGCTCTCGTCCGGCGGTCTGCGTTGAAGCAGGAACCCGCCTCGGGACGCTCGCATGAGCCGTCCTGGAGGAATCCCGGCCCTCCAAGGTCGGGAGGAAGTCAACTCAGCTCCCGAGACCGAGCGCCCAGAATCGTCTGAGCCCTCAGCGTCTTCGGTGCCACCGGTCGCCGCACCCGCCCTCCGCGCGGAAGCCGCTGACGCTGTTCGCCGCGCTGACGGGGCTCCTGGCGATGGTGTGCGCGCTCGCGCTGCCGTTCGCGCCGGTGTCGGTGAACGAGCCCCGGGTGATCTGGCCGAAGGATCCGGCCCGGCCGGAGTCCACGTTGCTCAACCTCACGGCGTACCGGCCGCTGGCGCTGGAAGTCACCGTCACCTGTGCGGTCGCCCGCCAGGCGCAGGCCACGGGCCCGACCGGTCCCGCGGGGGCCGTCGTGCTCGCCACCGTGGAGCCGAACTGGCCGCTGTCCACGGACGAGGGCATGGTCGTCACGGCCCAGAACGACCGCCTGCAGGTGCGCGCGATGGGCCGGGTGCTCGTCGACGATCCCCTGGCGGGGGCGTGCACGTACACGATCAGTGGGACCGGCTCGGGGAGACCGGAGTACCAGGGGGAGAACCCGGACCCGCTGGACCCGACGGTGCCGGACCTCACCCGGCTGGCCGGTCCGGACGACGCCGTGCTGACCGTGTCGCGGGACGGCACCGAACTGGCCCGCGCCACCGCACCGCTGCTGCCGAGCGTCGACATGCTCACCACGTCCGTCACGTCCGTGCCCCCGGGGGCCCTGCGGGTCACACTCGACGTGGACGACGAGTTCACGAGCAGCCCGACGCCGCTCAAGCGGGTGCTGATCGGGCTGCTGCTGGTGATGCTGCTGGCCACCGCGGTGCTGCTGGTGCGCGCGGACCTCGACGACGACGACCGGCCGGACCGGCGGCGGTGGGACCGGCCGCGGGTGGTGGACGCCGTCGTCCCCCTCGTGATCGGGTTCTGGACGCTCGTGGCACCGGCCACGGACGACGACGGCTACTACGCCGCGATGGCCCGCAACTCGCGGATCTCCGGCGCGGTCGGCAACTACTACCAGCTCTACGACCAGAACTTCACGCCGTTCACCTGGTTCTACTACGTCCTGGGCTGGTGGCAGGGCGTGGTGGGCAACGCGCCGGTGTTGCAGCGGCTGCTCGCCGTCGCGTTCGGGCTGATCACCTGGGCGCTGCTGCGCCGGTTCGCCGCCGACGCGATGATCGAGACGGCGCCGGACCGGCCGTGGGTGCGCTCGGCCTGCCACGCCATGCTGGCGGCGGTGTTCCTGGCCTGGTGGCTGCCGCAGGACATGGGGGTGCGCCCCGAGGGCGTGGTGTGCGTGTGCGCCGCCGCGGCGATGTACGCGGTGCTGGTGGCCTGGCGTCGCGAGCGGCTGGCCGTCGCGTGGCTCGCGTTCGCCCTGGCCGGGCTCGGCTTCGCCGCGCACCCCACCGGGTTCACGCTGCTCGCGCCGCTGCTGGCCGGGCTGCCGCTGCTGTGGCGGCTGGTCGCGGTCCCCGGCGCCGCGATGGCCACGACGCTGCGGGCCCTCGCGGTGGCCTCCGGTGGCATGGTCGCGCCGCTGCTCGCGTTCGCCGACGGCGGGCTGCGCGACTTCCTGCGCGGCCAGCAGATCTTCCTGTCGATCCAGGCCCAGGAGAGCTGGGCCACGGAGATCCAGCGCTACAGCTTCCTGCTGAGCCAGATCCCCATGGGGAACTACGCCAAGCGGGCGGCGGTGCTGCTGTGCCTGGTGAGCCTCGCGTGGTTCGCCGTGCTCGCCGGGGCGGCCCGGATGCGACGGGTGCAGCTCCCGGTGACGCTGTGGCTGTCGGGGTCGACGACGGCGCTGGCGTTCGCGGCGCTGTGGCTCACGCCGTCGAAGTGGACGCACCACTTCGGCGCGCTCGCCGGGGTCGGCTCGGCGTTCCTCGCGCTGTTCCTGGTGCTCGCCGTGCCGACGATGCGCAGCGTTCTCGGGATGTGGCGGCCGCCCTTCGGGCTGGTGGCCGCGGTGGTCGGGTCGTACGTGCTGGCCATCGCCCTGAGCTGGCACGGCCCGAACCAGTGGCCCTACGCCTGGCTGGACGGGGTGCGCAGGCCCACCTTCACCCCGGCGATCAAGCACGTGCTGCTCGACTCGCCGCTGCTGTGGCTGCTCGTGCTGGTCGTCGTGGTGGGGGTGCTCGTGGCGGCGAGCCGGGTGGTCGGCACCCGCGACCCGCGGCTGAACGTGCTGCGCGCCGTCCCGATCCTGGTGGCGATCTCGCTGGTGGGGACCACCGTCTACACCGTCTACACGTTCGGGCTCGCCGCCGTGCAGGGCGTCCCGCGTTCCTCGCTGTGGGCCCAGAGCCTGGCCGACCCCACCGCGAGCCGGTGCGCCGCGGCGGCCGGGACGGAGGTGCTCGACCCGTTCACGGCCGTGCCGCTCGAGGAGGCCCCCGGGCTACCCGCACCGCCCCCGGCGACCGGCTTCGTGGCGGGCGGCGGGTACTACACCGGCAACCGGCCCCAGGGCGTCGCCGCCGGCCGCGTGTGGGGCAGCCTCGTGGCCCGCGACGGGGCGTCGGCCGAGCGCACCGAGGGTCAGGTCACCACCTCCTGGTACACGCTCCCGGACCGGACGGCGGGGACGGTCACCGTGATCGCCGCAGGCAGCCTGGCCGACGGCATCACGCTGACGGCCGAGTACGGGCGCCGGTCGGGGGACACGGTCGAAGCAGCCGGCACCGAGGAGCTCACCGACGCCGCGCACGACGCGTCGTGGCGGACGCGCACGCTCACCCCGTCGTCGGGCGCGGACGTGATGCGGCTGGTGGGCGTCGACGCCTCGGGCGCGATCCACGGCTGGCTGGCGTTCTCCGCGCCGGTGGTCGCGCGGCCGGTGACGCTCGCCGACTTCCTGCCGCGCGCCGCGCCCGTCGCGCTGGGCTGGCCGCTGGCGTTCGGCTGGCCGTGCCAACGCCAGCCCGGGATCGTCAACGGGATCACCGAACCGGCGGCGTTCGGGGTGCTGTGGGGCGCGAAGGGCGCGCTGTCGGGCTTCTCGGACGGCGCGTGGCAGCCCTCCCGCGGCGGTGCGTTCGCCCAGGTCTCCCGCTCGCAGTCGGTGCTGGAGCTGGCCACGGTGCAGCCGGTCGACCCGAACGTGCAGGTGGCCGTGTTCGGCAGCCCCCTGGGCCGGGACCGCTACACGCTGACGGAACGGCGGCGGACCGAGGCGGGTGCGTCGACGGCGACGGGCCCGCGGACCGGCGGCTGAGCCGCGGACAGTGGAACGGGGAGCGCTTCGGCTTTCACCTGGCTTCGCACCGCAGTTGCACGGGCACGCCAGGACGGGGACGGTCCAGGCCTGGACCGGACACATCCTCTTACCGACCTCGAACCGACGTGACACTCGCTACGTGCGAGATCACATCGCACGGCTGACCGACGCTCACCGGTCTGCGACAGCCCGGTGGTGGAGTCCTCGCACCTCCACGGTCACACGGCGCCTCGTGGCGCACTGTTCGTCGACGTGCAGCACCCCACCTGCCCGAGCACCTCGCGCACGCGGAGGAAGCCGTCTCAGCAGGCGGGCGGTGCGTCCGCGCACGCCGGCGATGAACCCGACCGAGACCCCGATCCCGGCCAGGGTCGCCATCAGCGCGGCCGCCCGGCCGACGGGCAGGTAGTGCGCGCAGGTCAGCTCCGCGGCCGCGGCGAGCACCCCGGGCCCGTACTGGGCGCGGGCCGGCGCACCGTGCGGGCGCCGCAGCGGCCTGCGCGCTCGCGCAGCAGGGGCAGGTGCGGGTGAGGATCCGGTACTCGGTCACGTACGGCGGCGGGGGCGGAGCGATGTCGGTGACCTGACGACGCTCCACCCGTGCCATCGGCGCCCCGGTCAGGTCGCCGCCGCAGCCCGCGCAGCGATCCACGTCGTGGTACGAGCGTCTCGTTCGGGTCGTCGACCAGCGGCATCGTCGTCCCACCGGTGCCGGGCTGCTTGCCGGGCCTGCGGCCGAGGCGGTGCGCGAGGAGCGACGTTCCGGCTTGCGGTACGGGCGGGTCCGACGAGGGCGGCTTCGAGGAGGTCGTCGAGTCCGAGCCCAGCCGCCGTTCCAACTCGGCGATCCGCGCCACCTGCGCAGCCAGCTGCGCCGACAGCGCCTCGACCTGCCCGGTCAGCGTCTCGATCTGCACCGCCTGCGTGTTGATCACCTCACGCAGCGCCGCGTTGGCCTTCCGCAGCTCGGCGTTCGCCTCCTGCAACGCCGCGATCAGCTCCGCATCAGACGACGGCTCCGGCCCGGACACCCCGCCATGATCACCGAACCGGTGACAGCGATCAAGCCGACACGCCCACACAGCCCCGACCAGCCACGATCCGATCAAGCCGCGAGAGTCCTGAATAGCTACGGGTACCGAGCCTCATCTGTCAAGTACGTAGATGCACGTATTGCCCGCATAACGGCCAATGGCTTTGCGTTAAGCCCACAGGCACGGCTCCTACCTGCGGAAACGCCCTAACGATCACTCGCTTGACCGCCCTAACGCAAGGCTATTGCGCATAACGGCAGGCAGCGGACGGTTTAGGAGTGTCAGGTCCTCGTCGCTTGCGCCACGGACCCAGCATGCAGACGCCCGGCGATATTGTGTGCATCGCGGGTTTCCTGCACTCGCGCACATTGCCAGAAGCGCGGACGGAGTAATCATTGGGTTTGATGACACTGAACAGTTCGAGGGGCTGTTTACGGCTTAACCGCTGCCCAAGGTGCTTACGGTGTCCGTGCAGGCGAACAAGGCCTACCTCTATGAGCTTGCTTCCGCACCGCAAGAAGCTCGGCGAGTTCTCCGCTGATCACTGCTCGACACTCTGCGGCTCGAAACTAAGCGACCGAGGAATAGCGGTGACTGACCGGGTTGCCGACTGGCAGGCGGCAATGCCGAAGCGTTCCGCGTCAGGTGCGCCCCAATCACACTCGCTGAAACGCGAGGCCACGGCTGCGGCCCGTCGCCGCCGAAGACCGGTCAAAGCCTTCGTTATGGCACGCTCCCCAAGCGCCCGGTCATACCCCAAGACGTTCGTTACAGGACGGACGATTCGCGGAAAGGACTAAACATGCCAGGTTCGGGTGCATTCGCCATCGAAATCGGTCCTATAGACACAACGACGAGAAGGAGTATCGTGCCGTTGCCGCAGACCGGCAACAGCGGCGCCGTCGACTTCAATCCCGTGTTTTTGTCGCTGGCCGCGAACTTCGCAACCAGTGACGGTAGGACTGTCCAAGTCACACTCTACCGCGAGCCAGGGGCGCAGCAAACGGTGAACATAACCTTCCCGGAAAACCCGGACCCCGACGCGCTTGACGGAGGAAGGGTGGGTATTGGGATTGCCCTGACGCCGGCCGACCGCGCTGCTTTGGTCGTAGCCAGAGGCCTGAGCGTGCCTCGCGACCAGATCACGGCGCTGGTGGAGTACGGGACCCCTGATTAGCTCGCCGGGCAGGTGATCCGGCCCGATCAACCATCTGTGACACGGGGCCCCGAGATTCGTCGCGGGGCCCCTCCAGGCCCCTCCCCGTCGCAGCCGATCTGCTTTGCCGAGCCGCGTCGTCCCACCTCCGTGGCGATATCGGCTGTCGCTGCACCAGGCTCCGCGGGGCAGTCCGTCTCTCGAGAACCCGCGAACTATAGATGTACATACAGGCGAGCACCGGTCCCCATACTGGTAACTTAGGCTCGTCTGACGATGTTAATCAGATCTGGTGGTGGTTGGACGAGGTGCCGGTCGGTGGGTTTCTTGGCGGGAACGGGGTGCGGTGGGTTTGGCGTACGACGCGGGGGCTGTATCGGCGGCGGCGCTTGTTGAGCCGTTGCAGCAGCTCAGCGACGGCTTCCTGGGGTGGCGCGGCGTAGTCGGAGGGAAAGCCCCGCCTGGTCGCTGACCTGGCGCCGGGCGGCCGCAGCGCGAGGCGAACGGCACCCGGTCGGGGTCGATACGCCGCGGGTCGCGGACGACTGACGTGGATCAGGTCGCGGATCGCGTGGTGGACCAGCAGGATCCCCCAGATCTCCTGCTCGACCCCGTCCGGGTCGCTGGGAGCGCAGCAAGCCGGTAGGGACTGCAGCTGGTGGGTCTTCAGCTCGTCGAAGACGAGACTCGATCTCCCAGCGCTGTGCGTAGGCGGTGGCGAGATCACTCGGCCGGGGCGAGGTCGAGGGTCGCCGATGGTGGTGACCAGGCGGTAGACCTCGCCGGCCTTATGCGGATACGCCGAGCTCGAGGACGCCAGGGTGTACTCGATGACGCGCACGGTGATCCGTTGGAGCTTGTCAAGATCATCTGACACCTCCATCCGCCTGCCCGCGTCCCCGGGTGCCGGGCGCGGCCAGGTAGGACAGGTAGGAGCCGTCGGCCAGTTCGGTGACCACGGGCAGCCGGGTGTCGGGGCGGGCCCGCCACAGCAGGTACGCCCCGGCCTCGGTGGCGGCGGCCCACAGTTGGCGGCCCAGAAGTTGCGGTCGGCCAGCACCAGCATCCCCGGGCCGATCTTGCCCAGCAGCCGCCGGAACAGGTCCGGTAGAACGCCAGGGCGTGTCCCGGGCGGCCACCGGCATGCACACCCGGTCGAACAGACGCCGCCAGCACCGCTGGCCCCAGCCGGGTGCGGGCCTTGGAGATCGCTGGCGACGACGGCACCCGCCACGTCTCGTGCCACCGCGTCTTCCACGCCAGTCCCACCACGAGCTGGCGCATTACCTCCTCATAGCCCTCGGAGGCGAACAACGCCAACGCCATCACGTAGTACACGACACGACACGCCGCGCCGGCAACAACCGCGACCGCTGCTTCCTACGCCCCTGATGCGACAACCTCGTCGACAAGCTGTGGCGGGAACGACCGGGTCAACACCCCGACCCCCACCCGATCCGTCAACCGATCACCCGACCGGGACTTGACCTGACCAGCTCTCTGGGCACCCCCGAAACCTACCGGATCACGACCTAAAGCGAAGTTACCGGTATTGGGCACCGGTCCTGGCGGCGGTCGAACATCCCGGGAACCGAGCTGGACCCGGGGTCGAGCGACGAAACGTGAGACCGGCACGTCTGACACCACGCCGCGTGCTCGGTGACGACGCTGCCAGACCCGCCGGGCGGTGGGTCGCTGCTTGCGCTTGGCGTCGTGTCCTGGCGCAGTCAGCCGCGCGGGACACGCCCGGTATCAGTACGGTGCAACTCCTGGTCCCGGCTCGGTATACGGACGCCGCCCACAGGCGGTGCGCTTTCTGAGGTGATGATGATCACATCGCTACCGCAACTCGGGCGCTGCCACGGGGGGTATTCGAGAAGCCCCGAGGTGTGGCGGCCGCGCCTCTCGCCGGCGCTCGAGATCTTCGTGATCGGTCTGCTCTACCTGGTGGCCACCGGCGTGAATGCTCTGTCCGTCGACGCCGTCTCGACGAGCCAGGTGCTCACCGCTGAGGAGATGTCGGTCAGCATCCGCGACGTGGTGTTCACGGTTCACGCTCGCAGCCAGGCGACGCCCTGGTCCACGAGTTTCTCCGCACCGTTCTACTATTGGCTTGGCTCGCATCTCGGTCAGCCTTTCGGCTTGTTCACCGGGCGCGAGTTCAAAGCCATCACCATGGCATTGGCGGCACCACTGGTCTACCTTGTGTTGCGCCGACGTCTCGGCTGCAATGTTGCTTTCAGCCTCTTCGGGGGCATTCTCACTTCGTTGATCTCTGGGGTTAGCATGTACGGATGGTTGGCGACCGAGGCCGGCCTCGACTCGGTTCTCGGAGTGGTCGGCCTCCTCATGGCGACCTCGTCTTGGCGTTTTTGGCCTGCCTCCCTCGTGGTCGCCGCCGTGGCACTGGTTACCTATCCAACCGGGGCTACGTGGCTCGTCGCCTGTTTTATAGTTTGCGTTTTGCGCATGCGCCGCGAGCTTTCCAGTTCGGGCATGAGGCTTGGGACGGCGTTGGCGATCTCTTGTGCGGTAGCGGTCGTTATTCTTCCTTTCTTCTGGTGGACTAGTGGGCCGCGCCGGATACTCGTCGGTGGGGGGACGATCGATGGTGACCCGTTGGAGCACCTCACCATGCTCGTGCACCAGCTGGCGGTGTCCGGTCGCAGCTACTACTACTTCAGTGATGCGCCCGGCTGGGGGTCGCTCGCTTTGACGGTGGTCATTGTCGTGTGTTTGCTCATCGCGGTTTGGGCACGACGTGTCGCGCTGTGGCCGTGGCTGCTGGTCGCGTTCGCGACGGTTGTCGTGTGGCTTCCTGCGGGGAATATGCCTGGCCTACGCCGTGCGATCCCATTGTCGATCGTCGCCGCACTCGTTGTTGCGGTGGCGCTCGATGTCCTCTGGCACGCGCGGCCGACTTCGGCCATGTCCTTCGCACTAGGCGCGATCGGCGGGCTTATCGTACTTCCGCTGGTCAACGGGATGGTTGCCTGGCAGCAGGCGTACGCCACGGGGACGCAACGGTTGGAGGCAGGTTTCCCGATAGCCGGGGGGCCGATGCCACCCACGTTCTCGGGCTATGAAGACCGAATGAGGTCAGGTGATCTCACGATCGAGCAGATGATGCGGGAGCACGACGGGGCTCGGACGCTGGCGGTCGTGTGGATGTTGGCCGACCGCAACGGGCGCAGCACAGCAAACTTGCCGGATCCAGCAGAAATTGCTCGAATTGCCAGGGCCGCAACCGAAATCGATGGGGCGGACAGCTCAACTGCAGTCGGCTGACTGTGCGGCCGGCCAAATCGAACCACCGTCAAACGGCGGGAACCACCGCTACGGCGTGGAGTATCCGACGAACGCGACGGCAGTGTGACGTACCGCTGTCCAGGTAGCGGATCGCGTCCACGACCCACAGCCGGTGGGTCATCGGACGTCCGCCCGGGCCATGCCGCAACTCGGCCATCACCGCCCGCGCCTGGGGACCGAGCACGTCCCACTCCGCGTCGGTGATGTCCGAGGGATACCGGGGCGCCCGCTCGGCGTACCCGCAGCCGGCAACCGGGCACGTGGCCGAGCGGGCCTGACCGTCGCCACGACGGCTGGTGTCGTGGATCATGACCCGGCCCGCGGACCTGAGCGAGCACGAGCGCGGTCACCTGAAGGACTCGCAGGCCGCCTGCCCGAACATGACGACCCTGGCCGAGCACGTCCGCACCTTCGCCGAGTAGCTCACGAGCCGCCGTGGGGCGGATCTGGACGGCTGGATGACCAGCCACGACGTCATCGTGCACAGCGTCGCCGCCACCACCACCCGCACCGGGCTGAGTGTGCATGCCGAACACGACACCACCTACCTACTACCCCACCGGGGTAAAAATCCCCGACGCGCAGATGAACGCACTGCACGACACCGGCACCCTGCGCCGCCACGACTGACACCCCGAATGGAACTACACCCTCAACCCGCCCCAGGAATGACCGCATCGATCAGCGGCAAGCGCTTATGGTCGGTCGGTGATCTCGCCACCGCGGCCGGTGTCCTTCCGGCCGGACCACCGGGTCGCGAGGCACCGTGGGCCGGGCGTGGCTCGTGCTCGCCGTCGGGCTGCTGTCCGCGCTGGCCGCCCTCGCGTTCCCGTTCGCCCCGGTGCGCCAGCCCGAGGTCACCTACACCTGGACACCCGCCGACGGCACGGCCGTCGCCCTGCCACTCATGCCGTACCAGCCGGTCAGGCTCACCGCGACGATCGGCTGCGCGGCCGCCCGGGCCGGCGGCCTCCTGCTCTCCACGGTGCCGCCGCGGCCCGATCCGTCGGCGCTGCCGCTCGACGGCCTGCGGCTGGTCGGCACGTCCGCGGGAGTGCAGGTCACGAGCGCGGGCGTCGACCTGGGGACGCTGCTGCTGCCACCCGGCGGCTGCACGCTCGCGCTCGAGTCGGACGCCGCGGCCACCGTCGTCGCCCTGGACGGCACGCCGGTGCTGAGCCACACCGGCGACGTCCGCCCGGACGTCGCCGGGATCTTCACCGACCTGCCCGACGCCCTGGGCACCGGCACCACGGCCACGCTCTCGCTGACCGCGGACACCCGGTTCGCGACGACCCCGTCCCCGCTGAAGATCGCCCTCGCCGTCGGCTGCCTCGTGGCGCTGGGAGTGCTGTTCGCCCTGCTCCGGTCGGCGGACCGGGCGCTGCCGCGGGTGCGACTGCTGCCGCGCGGTTGGTGGCGCCCCCGCCCGGTGGACGCGGTGGTGGCAGCGCTGCTGGGCGGGTGGTGGGTGATCGGGTCGGGCACCGTGGACGACGGCTACATCGCCGGCATCGTCCGCGGTCGCGGCGACAACGGCTTCGTCGGCAACGTGTACCGCTGGCTCAACGCCCCGGAGGCCCCGTTCGGCTGGTTCTACGAGCCGTACCACTGGTGGTCCACGATCTCGGCCGCGACGCCGTGGATGCGGCTGCCGTCGACGCTGCTCGGGCTGCTGTGCTGGTTCCTGGTGTCGCGGCTGCTGCTACCGCGCCTGGGTCGGGCCGGGCGCCTGCGCGGGACGCCGTGGGTGGCCGCGCTCGCGTTCGGCACCTGGTGCGTGCCGCTGGACCTGGGCCTGCGGCCCGAGCCGTGGGTGGCGGTCGGGACGGTGCTGGCCTTCCTGGCCGTCGAGCGCGCCGTCGCCACGCGCCGGGTGCTGCCCCTGGCCGCGGCGCTGACGGTGGCCGGGGCGACGGCGGCGGTCACGCCGGGCGGGGTGATGGCCGCCGCCCCGGTGCTCGCCGCGGCCGTCCCGCTGCTGCGCGGACTGCGGGCGCGCACCGACCTGCACCTGCGCGGGGGTGCTGCGGGCCGCCCCGCTGGTGGCCGCGCTCGTGGCGGCGGGAGCGTCCGCCCTGCTGCTCATGGCCGCCGACCAGGGTCCGGCCGCGCTGGCCGAGGCGGTGCGGGTGCGCGGCCGGATCGGTGGCGGGCTCCCCTGGTACGAGGAGTTCGAGCGCTACGCGCTGCTTCTGACCCCGGGCGATGTGCAGGGTGCGATCGGTCGGCGGGCCGCGGTGCTCGCCACCCTGCTGGCCGTCGGCGGCCTCGCGTGGCTGATAGGCCATACCGGGCGGGAGCGCTCCGGCGTCGCCGCAGGCCCGACGCGCCGGCTGCTCGTGACGCTCGGGCTGTCGGCCGTCGCGATGATGATCAGTCCGACGAAGTGGACGCAGCACTTCGGCGCCCTGACCGGGCTCGGCACGGCGGCGCTCACCCTGGGGCTCGTCGTCTTCGGCCGACGCGCCCTCGGGGAACTGCGCGACCCGGCGACCGCGCGGCGGCGACGCATCGCCGGGCTCGCCGGCGCGACGATCGTGTGCGGGCTGGTGCTCGCCGGTCAGAACATGTGGCCGTTCGTGTCGGGCTGGTACACGCCGACGTTCAGCACGGTGCCGCCGCAGGTCCGGACCGTGCCGGTGGCGACGATCGTGCTGACGGCGGGCGGGGCGGTCGTCATCGTGCTGCTGGCGTGGTCGGTGTGGCGGCGCAGCGCGGAGCGCGCTCCGGGGTCGCGCCCACCCGCGGGAAGGAACGCCCATCGCGTTCCGGCTCCGGCCACGCCCGTCGCCATCGTGCTCGCCGCCGTGCTGGGGCTGCAGGTGCTGAGCCTCGCGCGCATCGCGACCGTCCACCGGGACGGCTACACCCCCGCCGCGGACGCGCTCGCCACGGTCCGCGGCGACCCCTGCGGGCTGCAATCCGCGCTGCAGGTCGAGACGGATCCGGCCGCCGGCGTCCTCGCCGTCGCGCCGCAGCCTGCTCCCGTGCCCGGGGTGGTGCCCGCCCCCGCCCTGCCACCGGCCGTGCCGGCCGAGGCCGACGCGGGCGGCACGACGCTGGCCGGTGTCGCGGTCGCGGGCACCGGCGCGACCTCATGGTTCACCCTCGACGCCCGCCAGCGCGCGGGCACCCTGCCGGTGGTCGTCACCGTCACCGGCACACCGCGGCCCGGTGACGTGCTGAACGCCGAGTTCGCCCGCGGCGTCCGGGTGCTCGCGACGGTCCCGCTGGCCGGCGCGGCCGACGGCGCCCCCGCCGACCGGCGGCTGCTCGCCCCGCCCGGGGCCGACACCGTCCGGCTTGCCATTTCCGCGGGCACGGTCGCCGCGGACGCCGGCGGCTCCGCCGTCGTGTCGCTCCCCCGCGCGCCCGTGCTCACGCCGATGACGCAGGTGCTGCCGCGCGGCACCCGCGCGCTGCTGGACTGGCCGGTCGCGTTCGTCTTCCCCTGCCTCGACCCCGAACCGCTCCCCCCGGGGACCGCGAGCCTCCCGCGGTGGCGGGTCGCGCCGCCCGCCGACGACCCCTCGGCCGAGATCACCTACACGCCCGGCCTGGGCGGCCCGTTCGCCGGGCCACGGCTGCTCGTCACCCAGCGGCGGATGCCCACCTACCTGCGCGACGATCCCGTCCGCGACGGGGTCCAGCTGTACCGCTGGGAACCGGTCGAGCCGATGCGCACGCTGATCCCCACCGTGCGCGACGCTCCGGACGCCGCCGACGCCGGCCACCTGCGCGTACCCCAGTTGATCGAGGGCGGGTAGGTGGTGTCGTCGGGAGGACCGGTATGTCCCAGAATGATGCCCAGGAAGGATGACCAGACACCCGACCGGAGGACGGCCCTACCGCATGGCAGCACGACCGCACCGCACCGAGACCGTCGAAGCGGTCGAGAACGTCGAGGCCCCGCCGACCGCCTCCGACGAACCCCCGGCGCCGACGCGGCTGACCGTCCAACGTGGACTGTTCTTCGGACCGTCCGCGCTGGTGCCCGAAGACCTGTACTCCGTGGTCACCCGCGGCGGGGCGCGCCGGGAGCGGCACCGGGTCGTCCTCGACCCGCACAGCACGGTCGGCACGAACACCTACTGGGGCCGCTTCCACGCCACCTACTGGCAGCGGTGGACGGCGGTCGGCGAGGTCGAGGTGACCGCGCGGGTCAGCGGCACCGGCCGGGTGCGGTTGATGGCGTCGGACGCGAACAAGGTGTGGCGCATCGTCGCCGCCGAGGACGTGTCCGATGCAGACGGGCTGGCCGTGCGGCTGGTCGCGCAGCTCGACCGGTTCGTCGACGGCGGCGGCCTCTGGCTGGAGCTGACCACCGAGTCCGCCCCGATGACCGTCGACGACGTGCGGTGGAGCGTGGCCGCACCGCGCCCGCAGCGGCCGACCTCCGTCGTGATCTGCACCTACAACCGCGTCGACGACTGCCTCAACACGCTGGCCGCCATGGCGGACGACCCCGGCGCGGGCGAGGTCGTCGAGTCGGTCGTCGTGGTGGACCAGGGCAGCGATCCGCTGGAGTCCCGCCCGCGGTTCGCGGCGGTCGGCGAGCGGCTCGGCCCCCGGCTGCGCTACGTCCGCCAGCCCAACCTCGGTGGCGCGGGCGGGTTCACCCGCGGCCTGTACGACGCCACGGCGGGCGACCCGGCCGACGACCGCGACGTCCTGCTCATGGACGACGACGTGCTGCTCGAGCCCGAGATCCTCATCCGGCTCACGGCGTTCGCGACGTGCACCACGCATCCGACGCTGGTCGGCGGCCAGATGCTCAACCTGCTGCACCCGGCGCACCTGCACATCAGCGCCGAGTACGCCGAGCCCGAGATGCTGCGGGTGGGGCGCGCGGTGCCGGGAGCGCTCAAGGAGGCGTACCTGCTCGGGCACGACGACCGCGACCTGCCGACGGTGCAGGACCAGCGCATCGACACCGAGTACAACGGCTGGTGGGCCTGCCTGGTCCCGGCCGCGGTCGTGCGCGCGATCGGCTACCCGCTGCCGCTGTTCTTCCAGTGGGACGACATCGAGTTCGGCTACCGCGCCCGCGCCCACGGCTTCCCGACCGTGGCGCTGCCCGGGGCCGGCGTGTGGCACGCCGACTTCGGGTGGAAGGACTGGGACGAGTGGCACCGGTACTTCAACATGCGCAACGGGCTGATCACCGCCGCGCTGCACACCCCGTTCTCCGTGCGGCGGATCTGCCGGAGGCTGGGCACGCTGCTCGGCCAGTACCTCGTGTCGATGCAGTACGGGCTCGCGGCGACGCTGATCCAGGCCGTCGACGACTTCCTGGACGGCCCCGGGGTGCTGCGTGACGGCTCGGCGGCCGCCGCGGCCGAGATCCGCCGGATCCGCGCGGCGTACCCCGAGACGCAGATGCGGCCGGTGTCCGCGGTGGAGGGCGACTTCCGCGAGATGCAGGTCGTCCGCGCCCCCAACGAGCCGGGGCACGAGGTGCTGACCTGGCTCAAGCGGGCCGCCTACCTCCTCACGGACCGGGCGGTGCACCCCACGGGCATGGTCGTCGCCGGCGACGCGCACTGGTGGCACGTGTCGACGTTCCGGCGCGCGGTGGTGACCGACATGTCCGAGCAGGGCCTGCGGGTGCGCACCCGGGACCGGGCGCTGGCGATGGCGCTGGCCAGGCGCGGCGCCCGGTCGCTGGCCCGGCTGGCGACGGAGGGCCCGAAGGTCGCGGCGCAGTACCGGGCGGAGATGGGGCGCTTGACGAGCCGGGAGAACTGGGCGCGGCTCTACGGGCTCGACGGCGCGGAGGGCCTGACCCAGGAGCAGGGCAGGCGCCGATCGACGCGCTCATGCCACGGAGGAAACCGGCCTGCAGGTCGCCGTCTAGGGGGAGTGGTGGAGGTGGGGGATCGGTGAGCGAGGGGCACGGTGGAGCGAATTTTGCGGCATCGGCGGGAAGGGCGTCGCCAGCCTGGTCGCGCATGTGCTGGTCGACCACGGCGAGCTGGATTACGCGCAGCGTGTAGCGACGTTGGCCCGAGTTCGGTGCGCGGCAAGGCCCGAGTGACGGTGCGCGACGTTCGTCCACGCCGCCGCCGTGCGGTCTGTGGCCGGACATCACACGCCGACTCGGCGACTGGGACGCGTCTGCACGTTCCTCGCCGACAGCGGCCGTGTGGGAAGGGGCACCAAGACCGGCTACACGCTCTGACTTCGGCTATGTGCTGGCGAGGTCGTCCGGCGCAAGATGGCGCACGCTGGCAGACGCGTTGCGCGACGAGATCGCGCCCGCTCGGCATCGAGGACGAGATCCACTTCGGCGTTCCGCCCATTCTGCGGGGTCGCTCGGCAGGGTCTGAAGGCGCGGCCCCACCACGGCCGAGCGGGGATCGCCCAGGACGCGCGTCCCGCCGGCGGTGCAGCCGACGCCGCGTTCGCCAACGTGCCGACGTCCTGCGCGCCGACATCCGGCGCAGGGCCGATGACGCCCGCGCGGCAGCGCGGATGTACGCGCCCTGCTCGGGCACCTCGACGGCGTTCGACTCGTCTCATCGGAGCGGCTGCACATGATGGCCGCGACGGCGTTCTCCGGCGTCGACCAGGTCATGGGCTTCCCGACGTCGTGGGCGCTGGGCTACAGCCAGGCGCGTCTCGGAGCACGGTCTCGACGGGATCGACCTCGGCATGGTCGGCTCCAACGGCAGCGCGGCCTACGCCGACATCGACTGGGCGTCGCGGTCGCGTCATGCGCAACCGCATCGTCGGCGACTTCACCGCGGTCAAGGCCATCGACGCCGTCGTCGCGCCCACCATGGCTGAGCGAGGGTCAGCAGCCGAGGGTCGCCGGATCGAACCGGCCCCGCGATCCTGAGCGTCCGAGCTGGGCGGGCGGATCGCGGCGAGCCTTTGAGCTGTGGCGCCAAGAGCTCGGGGTCGGGAGGTGGGAGCCTGACCGCGGCGAGCGGCGTCGCTCCTGCACGGCCGTCATCCACCAGGCAGCACGAGGAACCGGCCATGATCGACGGCCTCGAGGGCCGCGGCGCGATGTCGGCCGGGTGTCGCCGATCTCGGACATCCGCGTGCGCACGAGTGCGGGACAGAGCACGGTGACCGACACCGCCGTGCCGGCCAGCGCCAGGGCGGCCTGCTCGGCGACGGCGACGGCCGCATGCTTCGACGCGGCGTAGGCACCCCCGCCCGGCCACGTCAGCAACCCGGCCAGCGACGCGGTGACGAGCACGTGACCGGGCCGCTCGCCGCGAGCAGGCGCGGCACGAACGTGCGCAGTCCGTGGACGAGCCCCCCGAGGTTGACGTCATGACCTGCGCCACTCGGCCGCGGGCGTCTCCCACACCGGTCCGCCGTGCGCACTGCTGATGCCCGCGTTCAGGCAGACCAGGTCTGCCGGGCCCGCGGCCTGCGCGAGGCGCTCGTAGTCGTCCGCGCTGGTCACGTCCATGCACACGGCTGGGGCGTGCAGCTCGCCTGCGACCACCTCGAGCGCATCGCGGTCGCGGTCCGCGAGCACGACCCGTGCGCCGCGGCCGTGCAGGGCGTGTGCCAGAGCCCGGCCGATCCCACTGGCCGCACCTGTGACGACGGCCGCACCGGTCCCCATCGAGGCCTGCAGGACCGCTCAGCTCTCGAAGATCTGCTTCCAGCCCTCGCGGCTCGTCAGGTGCGGGGCCGCCTCGCGGTAGCGGCGGCGCAGGGCGGGCCACTCGCGGGCCGCCGTGCCCAGCAGCTGTGCCGAGGTCTTGAGCTGGGCGCGGAACAGCTGCGGGTCCCGGCGGCGGAAGGTGACGCCGCGGCCGTCCGGGGTCGAGACCGTCGCCGAGTCGACCTGGGACAGCACGAACCACTGGGCCTGCCGGGACGACACGTTGCGCTGCGGCACCTCGTGATGCGCCGGGTCCGGGGTGCGCAGGTTGCGGACGAGGCTGCGGGCCAGGGTCGTGAGGATGGCCGGCTTGGTGGTGGGCGGCACCGGGAAGGCCTGCGCCGCGAGAGCGTCCAGGCTGCTCGGCGGGACCTGCGTCGCGGAGTCCAGCGGGCGCCCGTCGTCGTACTCCGCCCGGGTCGCGCGGACCTGCCCCAGCACCACGGGCAGGCTGGGGAACAGCGCCTCGGGCCCGGCGAGGAAGTCGCGCAGCGCATTGTGCTGCAGCGCCACGGCCGAGTACTCCATCAGCATGAGGTGCCGGACGGTCCGCTTGAGGATGTCGGTGAGCAGGGCCTTCGGGTCGTCCGGACCGTGCATCGCGGCCGCCACGAGCCGGTTGCGGTAGTGGAAGTAGGCCTGCCAGTCGCTGGTGTCGTCCTTCTCGAGGAACGACATGTGCCAGATCGCGATGCCCGGCACCGTCGCCGTCCGGTAGCCGCGCGACCGGGCCCGCAGGCCGTACTCGGCGTCGTCCCACTTGATGAACAGCGGCAGCGGCAGCCCGATGTCCTCGGCGACGGCCCGCGGGATCAGGCACATCCACCAGGCGTTGTAGTCGACGTCCACCCGCCGGTGCAGCCACGCGGTCTGCCGCAGGGGGCGCTCGGCGAGGTCGTGGTGCGGCTCGGTCTGCGGGGCGTTGCGCCACAGGAACTTCTGCCGGTCGACGACCTCGCCCATGGTCGAGAGCTGCGAGCGGACCTGCAGCGACAGCATCTGCCCGCCGACCAGCATCGGCTCGCGCGCGAAGCGCGAGAACGCGACAGCGCGCAGCACGGAGTCCGGCTCCAGCAGGATGTCGTCGTCCATGAACAGGATCTGCTGGGTCTCGGGGGTGGCCAGCGCCTCGTACATGACCCGGGCGTAGCCGCCGGAGCCGCCGAGGTTGGGCTGGTCGATGATCCGCAGGCGGCCGCCGAGGCCGGCCTCCGCCGCGGCGAACCCGGGCTCGTCGCGCACCTTGCGGGTGCCCTGGTCCGGGATGATCACCTGGTGGACGGCTGCGAGCACCAGCGGGTCTTCGCCGATCGCGGTGAGGGTCGCGACGCAGTCCGCGGGCCGGTTGAACGTCGGCATCCCGATCGTCACCACCGCCGTGCCGGGTGCCTCGACGGGCGCGTGCCAGCCACCCTCGTGCAGGGTGAGCGCGTCGTCGTCCGTGGTGAGGTCGAACCAGTACCAGCCGCCGTCCTCGAACGGCCGCAGGTCCAGCGCCACGTCCACCTCGTGCACGCCCCGGGTGCCGAGCACGACCCCGCGCTCGTGGATCCGCACCCCTTCGGGCTTGCTGCGGTAGATGTCGACGCGCCCGCTGCCCTCGAGCCGCAGCTTCAGGCGGACCTCGGTGAGCGGGGTCCAGTGCCGCCAGTAGCCGGCGGCGAACGCGTTGAAGTACGCCCCGAACGACACCTCGCTCTGCTCCGGCAGGCTCGCCGAGGTGCGCGACGTGACCCGCAGCCTGCGCCCGGTGACCGCCGCGCCCTCGAGGTGCACGGGGTTGTGCACGATGGCTCCGGGCGCAGCCGGGACGGTGGCGAGCGCCAGCCCCGTCCGCTCGTCCATGTAGAGCGCGCGGACGCTCATGGGGTCGCCGGAGCGGGGCAGCAGCACCCGCTGAAGCAGCGTGGAGTCGGCGGTTGTCATCGCCGCGAGGGTATCGCGGTGTCAGGCGGAGTCCGCGAGCTCCTCGAACTCCACGGTGTTGTCGAGCTACATGCGGAGGGCGATGTTGGTACCTTCGGCGGAGATCTGCTGCGACTCGGCGGACGGCCGGTGGAGCAGCTCGCTGTCGCTTCACCGGATCAAGCGCATCTAGACGCCGGCGTCCTGTTGTTCCATCTGTGCAACTCATCGACGCTTCGATCCGGGGGACGTCGACGTGATCCGCGCCGTCGCCGTTGACGCCGAGAGGACCGAGTGATGTACGAACAGATCTTCGATCCCGTGGGTGGTTCGCTCGCTCTGTCCTCGCTGGTGGCCGTGCTGCCGCTACTGACGATCTTCATTCTGCTCGGGGTCGTGCGGATGAAGGCCCACTGGGCCGGCCTCATCGCACTCGCGGTGGCGCTGGCCGTGGCGGTCTTCGTCTACGGGATGCCCGCGGGGCAGGCCCTGAGCAGCGCGGCAGAGGGCGCCACGTTCGGCATCTTCCCGATCATGTGGATCGTCATCAACGCGCTCTGGATCTACAACATGACGGTGGCGACCGGGCACTTCGACGTGCTGCGCCGGTCGTTCGGCACCGTGTCCAGCGACCAGCGGATCCAGGCGATCATCATCGCCTTCTGCTTCGGCGGGCTGCTGGAGGCGCTCGCGGGGTTCGGCACCCCGGTAGCCATCAGCGCGGTCATGCTCATCGCGCTCGGGTTCTCCCCCATCAGGGCCGCGACCGTGGCGCTGGTGGCCAACACCGCGCCGGTCGCGTTCGGCGCGATCGCGGTGCCCATCACCACACTGGCCAAGCTCACGGGGCTCGCCCGTGGACGCCATCGCCTCCACCGTGGGCCGCCAGACCCCGGTCCTCGCGCTGTTCGTGCCGCTGGTCCTCGTCTTCATCGTCGACGGCCGCCGGGGACTGCGCCAGTGCTGGCTGCCGGCCGTGGTCGCTGGCGTCGTGTTCGCCCTGGGCCAGTTCGTCTCGTCGAACTACCTGTCGGTCGAGCTCACCGACATCATCGCCTCCCTCGCCGCCGCCGCCGCTATCGTGGGACTGCTGCGAGTGTGGCAGCCGGTCGGAGGTGCTCGCCGTCGAGCAGCTGGGCGAGGAGGAGATGCAGCGCCGCATCACCGGCGCCACGGCCACCGCACACGCCGTGGAGACCGGTGGCTCCCACCAAGGCAGCGGCGGCTCGGGCACACGCCCGACCGGGGCTGGCGCGGGCGACGGCGGGTCGGGAGTGGAGGACGGGGCGGCGGGCGCCGCGACACCGGCTCCGAGGTGTTCAAGGCCTACGCGCCCTACCTGATCATCATCGTGGTCTTCTCGCTCGCGCAGATCGGGCCGATCGAGACTCGTTGCTGAGCGCGGGCTCAACCAAGTTCACGTGGCCGGGGCTGCACATCGCCACGCCGTCGGGACAGCCGCCGTCGGCCGTGACGTTCAGCGTCAACTGGCTGCCGGCAGCCGGCACGCTGCTGCTGATCTCGGGTCTGATCACGATGGCCGTGCTGCGGCTCGCACCAGGCGCGGCCCTCGCGGCCTACGGCCGCACCCTGGACCAGCTCAAATGGGCGATCCTCACGGTGGCCGCGGTGCTGGCACTGGCCTACGTCATGAACTTCTCCGGTCAGACGATCACGATCGGTCGCTGGATCGCCGGCACGGGCAGCTTCGATCGCGTTCCTGTCCCCGGTGCTGGGCTGGCTCGGTGTCGCGGTGACCGGGTCCGACACGTCGTCCAACGCGCTGTTCGGGACGCTGCAGGTCGCGGCGGCCAAGCAGGCCGGTCTCAGCGAGGTGCTGCTCGCCTCGGCGAACTCATCAGGCGGCGTGCTCGGTAAGATGATCTCCCCGCAGAACCTGGCCATCGCGGCGGCCGCCACGGGGTTTGGTCGGCCGGGAGGGCGACCTGTTCCGCAAGGTGGTGGGCTGGTCGCTGGTCTTCCTGCTCGCGATGTGTGTGCTCGTGTACCTGCAGTCGACGCCGGTCCTGGGCTGGATGCTGCCGTGACCCGGGCCGGCGGCCGGCGGAGCGACATGCTCAGTCCTCCACCGTCTCCGAGCCCGCGAGGGCCTTGCCTGCGGTGAAGTACGGCGCGATCCGGTTGTCGAACATCGTCAGCGCCGAACCGATCGCCATGTGCATGTCGAGGTACTTGTACGTGCCCAGCCGGCCGCCGAACAGGACGTTCGCGTTCGCCGTCTCCTTGCGCGCCAGCTCGCGGTAGCGCTGCAGGATCGCCCGGTCGTCCGGGGTGTTGATCGGGTAGTACGGCTCGTCGCCGGACTCGGCGAAGCGTGAGAACTCGCGGACGACGACCGTCTTGTCCTTCGGGTAGTCGCGCTCCGGGTGCATGTGCCGGAACTCGAGGATGCGGGTGAACGGCACGTCCACGTCGTTGTAGTTCACCACCGAGGTGCCCTGGAAGTCGCCGGTGGCAACGACCTCCATCTCGAAGTCGAGCGTGCGCCACCCCAGCTCGCCCTCGGCGAAGTCGAAGTAGCGGTCCAGCGGGCCGGTGTAGACGGTCGGCGTGCCCGTCGGGATCTGCGTCGCGCGACGTCGAAGTAGTCGACGTCCAGCCGCACCTCGATGTTCGGGTGGTCCGCCATCTTCTCGAGCCAGGCCGTGTAGCCGTCGACGGGCAGGCCCTCGTAGGTGTCGTTGAAGTAGCGGTTGTCGAAGGTGTAGCGCACGGGCAGGCGGGTGATGATGGCGGCGTCGAGCTCGCGCGGGTCGGTCTGCCACTGCTTGGCGGTGTAGCCCTTGACGAACGCCTCGTAGAGCGGGCGCCCGATCAGCGAGATCGCCTTCTCCTCGAGGTTGCGCGCCGATGCGGTGTCGATCTCGCCGGCCTGCTCGGCGATGAGCGCGCGGGCCTCGTCCGGGGTGTGGCTGTGCCCGAAGAACTGGTTGATCAGCGCGAGGTTCATCGGGAACGAGTAGACCTGCTCGCCGACGCGGGCGAACACCCGGTGCTGGTATCCGGTGAACGCGGTGAACCGGTTGACGTACTCCCAGACCCGGGTGTTGCTGGTGTGGAACAGGTGCGCGCCGTAGCGGTGGATCTCGATCCCGGTCTCGGGTTCGGGCTCGGAGTAGGCGTTGCCGCCGATGTGCGACCGGCGCTCCAGCACGAGCACGCGCTTGTCGAGCTCGTTCGCAGCGCGCTCGGCGATGGTCAGCCCGAAGAACCCGGAGCCGACGACGACCAGGTCGTAATCCTCGTACACGACGTCCGAGGGTAGCGGTCGACTAGATATGGACGACCCCGGCGTACACGGCGAGCGTCAGCGTGCCCACCCACAGCAGCGCCAGCACCTGCAGCACGCGGTCGCCCAGCGCGATCTCCTCGGGCTCGCCCCCGTTGCCCGAGTCGACGTCCACCGCGTAGCGCAGCACCGCGATCACGAACGGGACGATCGAGATCACCGACCAGGTGTGGTTGTGCTGCTCCTCGCCGATGTCGAACGCCCACAGGCAGTACGTGGTGATCAGCACCGTCGCCGACAGCGCCCAGACGAAGCGCAGGTAGCTGGCCGTGTAGTTCTCCAGCGCCTTGCGGATCTTCGCGCCGGTCCGCTCGGCCAGCATCATCTCGGCGTACCGCTTGCCGGCGACCATGAACAGCGACCCGAAGCCCGCGACCAGCAGGAACCACTGCGACAGCAGGATCCCGGTGGCCGCGCCGCCTGCGATGGCGCGCAGCAGGAATCCCGAGGCCACGATGCAGATGTCCAGCACGGCCTGGTGCTTGAGCCAGAAGCAGTACGCCAGCTGCACCACCACGTACACGGCCAGCACGACCACGAGCTGCACCGACGCGAGCAGGCTCACCGCCACCGACGCGGCGAGCAGCACGACGGCCACGGCGATCGCGAGGCGGGGCGCGACGATGCCGGCGGCGATCGGCCGGAACCGCTTGGTGGGGTGCGCGCGGTCCGCTGCGACGTCCTTGGCGTCGTTGACCAGGTAGATCCCCGACGCGGCGAGCGAGAACGCCACGAAGGCGATCAGCAGCTTCGGGACGATGCCCGGGGTCAGCAGGTCCCCGCCGACGAACGGCGCGGCGAAGACCAGGATGTTCTTCACCCACTGCCGCGGGCGCATGGTCTTCAGGACGCCGCGGGCGACCCCGAGCGGCGTCCGGACCGGGGCGACCGGTGCGGCGGGAACCTCGATGTCGGTCATCGTGGGGACCTTCCGAGAAGGCGGCGCTCGAGGATCGGCACTGCGGCGGCGACCCCGGCCCCCAGGAGGGCGCCCGCGGCCACGTCGGACGGGTAGTGCACACCCAGGACCAGCCGGGACAGCGCCATGGGCGGAACGAGCACCGGGGCGAGCCTGCGCCCGAGGAGCCCGCCGAACAGCACCGCCGCGGCGGTGGTCGACGTGGCGTGCGCGGACGGGAAGCTCAGCCGGCTGGGGGTGCCGACCAGCACCTGCACGCGCGGGTCGGCGGGCCGGGGGCGGCGCACCACGCGCTTGACGGCGATCGACGCGCCGTGCGCCACGGCGACCCCGGCGGTCGCGGTGACCCAGTCGCGGCGGCGGCGCCGGTCGACGAGCGCACCGAGCAGGCCGATCGCGAGCCAGCCCGCGGCGTGCTCGCCGAACAGCGACATGCCCCGCGCCGTCGCCACGACGGGCGGCCGGTCCCGATCCGCCCGCTGCACCGCGGCGAGCGCCCGGACCTCGGTCGGGGCCACCGGAAGCTCGACGATCTCGGTCGTCGACGCCGGTGCGGCGGGTGCGGGCGCGGGCGCGGTGCTGGCCAAGACAGTGTTCACGGCCACGGGCGGGATCTCCAGGTGCAGGTGGGGCGGGTGGGCGGGCTGCCGGCCGACCATGCTACGCGGCGTCACGGGCCACCCGTCCGGGCGTCGCGCTCGCCGCGGCAGAGCGGGAGGGTGCGCGCCCGTGTCAGGAAGGCCACCTTCACGTCACGTGTCGTCATGAAGGTGGCCTTCCTGACGGTTCGCGCGCCTAGAACCAGCGTTCGAGCACCACCGCGAGGCCGTCGTCGGCGTTCGAGGCCGTCACCTCGTCCGCGACGTCGAGCAGGGCCGGGTGCGCGTTACCCATCGCCACGCCGTGCCCCGCCCAGCGCAGCATCTCCAGGTCGTTGGGCATGTCACCGAAGGCGACGACGTCCGCCGCGTCCACCCCGAGATGCCGCGCGACCTCGGCGAGGCCCGTGGCCTTCGTCACCCCCGGCGGCGACATCTCCACGAGGCCGCGCGGGTGGGAGAACGTGAGGTCCGCGAGGTGCCCGACCGCCGGGGCGAGCGCCGCCACCATGGCGTCGCTGGACAGGCCCGGCGCCCGGGCCAGCATCTTGATCGCCGGCAGGGTGAGCAGCTCGGCGCGCTCGACCGACGCGTGGTCCGGGTTCGGCCAGGCGTGCACGTAGGCGGGCTCGGCGATGAACTGGGTGACCGACGAGTCGTCCGCCGTCGCGCCGACCCGCTCGACGGCCAGCCCCGAGCCGGGCAGGACCTCGGCGGTGGCCTCGGCGAGCGCGACGAGGGTGTCGGTGAGGAGCGTCCGCGACCAGAGCACGGCGTCGTCGACGGCGTCGTAGAGCACGGCCCCGTTCGCGCAGACCGCGAGCCGGGCGAGCGCGCCGAGCTCGGCGAGGATAGGCGGGATCCAGCGCGGGGGGCGGCCGGTGACCAGCACGAACGTCACGCCGGCCGCGACGAGCCGGTCGATGACGGCGCTCGCCCGGGGGGTGACCCGGTCGTCGGGGTCGAGCAACGTGCCGTCGACGTCCGTCGCGACGAGCCGGGGTGCCTGCACGGCTCCAGCGTAGGCGCGGCGTTGCGGTCCGGAACGGCCCCGCAGATCGCCGGGCCGTCGGCGACGCCCGGAACGGGCGGTTTCGCCCGCCGGAGGTTCACATTCGGGGCTCGCGGACGAGTATCCCGGGGGAGCTCGACGAGGCGGGAAGGACCATGACCATCCCGGGACCGACCACTTCGGACGCAGGCCGTGGCCGCGACCTCGGGCTGCGTACGCAGAAGTACGTAGTCCGAGCCACCACCTCGTGGCGGCCCGGGACCGCGGGCCGCTACGCTCCTGCGCCGTCCCTCGTCGCACTCGTGACACGCGCGGGGCACCGGAGCTGGCGTGGCACACGGCCACGTCCCCCGAGGTCGAGGTGCGGGGTGCAGGGTGGGTGAGGGCCGGCTGGACCTCTCGGCGAAGTTCGCGCCGCCGGCGCCCGCGGGCCTGGCCCGCGGGCGTCTGCTCGACCTGGCCGCCCACCGCGTCGTGCTGGTGCTCGCCCCCGCCGGGCACGGCAAGACGACGCTGCTGGGCCAGATCGCGTCGCGGTTCCCCGGCACCGTCGTGTGGTACCGGATCGACGCGGCGGACCGCGACCCCGCCGAGCTGGCCGGGCGGATCGGCCGCGCGCTGGGCAAGGCCGGCCTGGCGGGCGACTGCCGGTCGTTCGACGACGTCGCGGCCGCGCTCGACGCCGCGGGCCGCGACCTGCTGCTCGTCTTCGACGACTTCCACGCCGTCGCGGGATCGGAGGCCGAGCACGGCCTCGCCCGGATGATCGCGCTCGCGCCGCCGAAGCTGCGGGTGGTGCTCGGCGCGCGCCGGGTCGTCGGGCTGGACGTGCCCGCGCTGCGGGTCTACGGCGCCGTGCACGTCGTCGACGCCGACGACCTGCGGTTCCGGTCCTGGGAGGTCGAGCGGCTGTTCCGCGAGATCTACCACCAGCCGCTGCCGCCCGAGGACGCCGCGACGCTGTCGCAGCGCACCGGTGGCTGGGCGGCGGGGCTCGCCATGTTCCACCTGCTCACCGAGGGCCGCCCACCCGCGCAGCGGCGGCGGGCGCTGGCCGACCTGTCCCGGGGATCGCGGCTGGTGCGCTCCTACCTCGTCCGAGAGGTGCTCGGCGACCTGCCTGCCGAGCTGCGCGAGTTCCTGCGCCGCACCAGCGCGCTGGGTGTGCTGACCGGGGCCCTGTGCGACGCGCTGCTCGAGACCACCGGCAGCCAGACCGTCCTGGAGGAGCTGGAACAGCGCAGGCTCTTCACGACCACGCCGGACGACGGCCGCCAGTTCCGCTACCACCAGGTGCTGCTCGACCACCTCGAACTGGAGCTGACCGAGCACCTCGGGGCGGCCGCCAGCCGCGAGTGGTACGGCCGGGCCGCCGAGCTGCTGCTGGACGCCGGCGAGGTGCCGGCGGCGTTCCGCGCGTACGTGCGCGCCGAGGACTGGGCGGCCGTCGAGCAGTTGCTGCACCGGCGCGGCGCCGAGGTCGTCGCCGGTCCGCTGGGGCCGCTGGAGAGCATGCTTCCGCACGGTCTGGTCGCCAGCGACCCGTGGCTGCTGCTCGCGCGGGCGCGCGGGCTCGCGGCGGAGGGTGCGCTGACCGAGGCGGTGGCGGCGTTCCGGCTCGCCCACTCGGCCGCCGAGGACAGCCAGCTCGCGGCCCGCTGCCTGGAGGAGGCGCGCACCGCGGCGCTGTGGCTGCCGGACGCGGACCCGGTGGCCCGCACCTGGGCAGCGACGATCCGCGCGGCGACCCAGCGCAACCCGCGCACGCTCCTGCCGGGGGCATCGGGCCTGCCCGGCGCCGAGGGACGGCTGGCCGCCGGGGTCGTGGCGCTGCTCGCCGGCGACCTGGGCGTGGCCGCGGGGCTGCTCCGCGAGGCGGCGGACCACCCGGACGCCGACATCGGCGTCGTCGCGCCCGCGGCCTGCGCCGGCCGGGTGGTGGGCCTGCTCGCCGGGAAGGATGTCGACGACCCGGCCACGGACCTCGAGGCGCTCATGCTCGACGCCGAGGTCGGCGGCTGGCCGTGGCTGTCCCGGATCGGGCGGGCGCTGCTGGCGCTGGACACCCCGGGCACCGCCCCGGCCGTCGAGCCGTGCGACCCGTGGGGCGCGGCGGTGGTGACGTTCGTCGACGGGCTGGGCAGGCGTGCCGCCGAGCCGCTGCGGGCGGCCGCGGACCGGTTCACTGAGCTGGGCGCCCCGGTACCGGCCCTGTGGGCGGCGTGCCTGGCCACCGCCTTGTCGGCCCGCCGGGCCGCGACGAACCGGGCCCGGCCGGCGGGGGCGTCCGCCGCGCCGGTGGACCTCGGCACCGCGGTCGCGCGGGCCCGGACGCTGGGACTGCGGGACCTGCCCGCCGTGGTCGACGCCTGGGCCGCCGGGACCGCGAGCGCGCACCGTCCCCTCTCCGCGGGTCGCGGCCGTGCACGCCGGAGGGGACGGTCGCCGCGATCCCGGCGGCCCCCACGGTGCCGCTCGCGCTGCGCCTGCTCGGCCGCACCGAGATCGCGATCGACGGGACGGCGGTGGACCTCTCGACCGTGCGCCCGCGTGCGCGGTCGACTCTGCGGCTGCTGGCGCTGCGCGCGGGGAACGCCGTGCACCGCGACGTGCTGGTGGCGAGCCTGTGGCCGGACGTCGACGAGGAGGCGGCGCTGCGCAGCCTGCAGGTCGCGATATCCAGTCTGCGCAGCGTGCTCGGCGGGCGGGCGCGCAGCCGGTCGACGCTGCTGGCGCGCAACGGGGAGAGCTACTGCCTGCAGCTCCCGCCGGGCAGCCGCAGCGACGTGCTCGACTTCGACGCGCGGCTGGCGGACGCCCGCGCCCGCCGGCACGACGGCGACGCCGCGGCCGAGCGGGCGGCGCTGGCGGCGGCACTCGGGCACTACGGGGGCGACCTGCTGCCCGAGGAGGGCGCCGCCGAGTGGGTGGTCGCCGAGCGGGACCGGCTGCGGATCGCCGCCGCGGGCGCCTGGTGTGCGCTGGGCAGGCGGCTCGGCGACGACGGCGACTTCTCCGAGGCCGTCGACGCGGTCCGCGCGGGTCTGCGCCTCGACGCCTACTCCGACGACGGCTGGCGCCTCCTGGTCGACCTGCACACCCGCGCGGGCAACCCGGCGGCCGCCCAGGCGGCGGCCCTGGAGCACGCCCAGGTGCTGGCCGAGCTGGGCGTGGAACCCGAGGTCCGGGTCGCCCCGAGCTGATCGCCGCACCCCGACGAACGTGCCGACTCGCGGCGGCAAAGGTGGCGACTCGCGGGAGCAAACGTGGCGACTCGCGCGGCGGGCAGAACGTGGCGACTCGCGGGAGGCGTCAGGGCGTCGGGGCGTCGGGGGGTCAGGGCAACAGCTCGACGCGGACCGGGAGGTGGGCCGGGACGACGAGGTCCAGCAGGCGGGCGAGCAGGTCGGCGTCCACCGGGGCGTCGGCGGGCTCGGCCTCGTCGGGGCCGGTCGGGGCCGCCGCCTCGTCCGGCCGGTCGAGCACGCCGGTCGTCCGCACCCGCACCACCAACCCGGGGCGGTCCGAGCCCGGCAGCGGCGTGCCCGGGTTGGGGGACCAGCCGCTTCCCCCCGACTCCTCCAGCTCGACGGGCCGGTTGCAGGCGAGCTCGACGAGCTCGCGCACGGCGTCCGGGGTGCCCCGCCACGCGTGCAGGGCCGCCGCTCGCGCGACGAGCCGGCGCCGCCGCGCCACCGGCAGCTTCCGCGCGGCGAGCAGGCCGGTCCAGCTGGCCAGCCAGTCGACCATGTCCGGCGGCGCCGTCCGCGGGTCGAGGTAGGCCGGGAAGCAGTCGAGCACGCTGATCGCCGGGGCGAGCACCTCGTCCAGGCTCGCACACAGGTTCTGCGCGAACACGTCGTCGAGGTAGAGCGCCGGCAGGGTCGCGCCGAGCGGGTGCGGGCTGATCCGGGCCGGTGCGGTCCGGCCAGGGAGGTTTGGAGCGGCGCGGTCACGACTGCACCCGCACGTGGTGCTGGTAGGAGAAGACGAGCGCGCCCGGCGGGATGTCGATGCGCGACACGGGTGCGTTGCCGCGGTCGCCCGTCGCCGGGTCCGCCGTGAACAGGCGCACCTCCTCGACCTCGGCGACGCCCGGAACGCGGGCGAGCACCGCCGAGAGGTCGAACCCGCGCACCGCGCGGCCGAACGGCCAGCCCTTCCCGTCCGAGCCACCGTCCTGCGGGGACAGGTAGGCGTACAGCGCACGCAGCGCCGCATCCTGGACCGCCTCCGCCCGCACGTCCGGGCCGGCCGTCACCCGGGCCACCGCCGTCACGCCCTGGTAGAAGGGCGGCTCGACGACGAGCCGGGTGCCGACGAGCCGCCGCCGGTCCAGGTGGTCGCTGATCCGGCGGAGCAGCTCGCGCGGCGGGGTCCGCAGGTCGTCGAACGCGATGCGGCCCAGGTCGTCCGTCACCACCCGGGGGACGACGAGCAGCCGCACCGCGCCGGGCAGGGCCGCCGTGCCGGGCGCCGCCGCACCGTTCGAGGTGGCCGGCAGGCAGGCCACCCGCGCCGCGTCCGGAGCGACGTCGCGGGCGAGCACCTCGAAGTCGTCGGCCGTCACCGCCCGGCCGCTCGCCCGCAGCTCCAGCGGCCCGCGCAGCTTCGCGTTGTCCATCGTCTCGCCGTCCACCCCGCCCGCGGCCGGGTGCCGGTTCTCGACCTGGGTGACGTACGGGACGCTCGACTTGAGCACCCGGACCACCCCGCGCGCCACGTTGCCGCGCCGCCCGCCGCCGACGCGGTAGGCCGACATCTCCAGCCGCGCCCCGAGCGGCGGCACCGCGCCGTAGTTCCACAGCTCGCCGTCGGCCCGCCGCACCTCGGGCCCGAACTGGACCTCCCCCGCCACCGGGTCGAGCCGGTAGTGCCGGTCGCCCGGCCCGGAGTGGGCGAAGTCGCGCACCGGGACCCACGACGTCGGCTCGGTCGCCCCGGGCTCGGTGACGTGCAGGACGCTCGCCTCGGTCCACGGCACCACGGGCTGGCGCTGCAGGGTGAACCGCTGGCCGGGCGCACCGTCCGAGGTGCCCAGGACCTCGTCGCGGACGGTCTCGGCGTGCGCGATCTCGGCGGTGCCGCCGATCGTCATCGCCTGCACGCCCGAGATCCGCGGGCTGCGCGTGTACGCGGGGGTCACGCCGTCCGGCGGCAGCACCCGGCACCGCAGCCAGCCCGCGCGCTGCCGGGCGTTCACCGACTGCTCGTGGGTCGTCGGCACGTGCAGCACGACGTCGCCGGCCTTGTTCAGCCCGCCGGTCTCGTCGCGGTCGACCTCGCAGGCGCTCCAGCCGGAGCCGTTCCACGCCTCCCAGACCAGCGGCGGGTTGCGCGGGTCGATGCCGATGCCGCCGACGGGGCAGTTGATGCGCAGCAGCACCGCGCACGACGGGACGGCCGCGGACAGCCCGATCAGCATCGTCTCGCCGGGCACGGGCACCGCGGAGAACGCCGGCGCGTCGGCGCCCTCGGCGAGCAGCCGGGTGTGGTCGGTGATCGCCCCGTCGCTGGTGACGGCGGCCATGTTGCTGAACTCGCACGGCACGATCGGCAGGTCCGCGACGGTGGTGAAGACGACGGGCTCGTCGACCTCGGTGCGCGGCGTGGCCACCTCGGTCTCGGCGCGCACCAGCACGGTCGCCGGCTGCGCGGCCGCCAGCCAGAACGTCGCGGTGCCCCGCGCGGCGGTCGGCGGGTAGAGCTGCAGGCCGATCAGCTCGAGGAACTTGACGTAGTGCCGGTCCGGGACCCGGTTCAGCCGGTAGATCAGCTGGTCCATCATCTGGGCGAACGCCTCGATCAGCGTGACGCCCGGGTCGCTGACGTTGTGGTCGGTCCAGTCGGGCGAGCGCTGCTGCACCAGGCGCTTGGCGTCGTCGACCAGCGACTGGAAGTCGCGGTCGTCGAGGTGCGGGGCGGGCAGGACCACGTCAGCTCCCGTCCGTCAGCGCTGGCGACCCGTACTGGGTCGGCTCGTGCTGCGGAATGACATAGAAGGGGAAGACCAGGTTGCGCGGGTCGTTCGTGCCGCGGATGCGGTAGGTGATGTCGATGTAGAGCACGCCGGAGTCGGTGGCGTCGAACGACACCGTGACGTCGTCGACGTCGATCCGCGGCTCCCACTGGTCGAGCGCCGCCCGCACGTCGTAGGACAGCTGGCCGGCGGTGGTGGCGTTGGCCGGGGCGAACACGTGGTCCGCGATCCGGCAGCCGAACTCCGGCCGCATCGGCCGCTCCCCCGGGCTCGTGCCGAGGATCAGCCGGATCGCCTCCTGGATCTCCCGTTCCCGGGTGACGAGGGCGACCCCGCCGATGGCGTCGGTCCGCATCGGGAACGCGATCCCGGCGCCGACGAACTCCATACCCATCGTCTCAGCCTCCGATCAGCACGGTCGGGGCACCCACGATGATCGGGGCACCGCACGCGGCCATGTCGCCGACCCGCGCGGCGGGCATGCCGCCGATCAGCACCGTCGGACAGCCCGGCGGCATGATCGCCGACGGCGGGTGCACCGCGGGCGGCGGGAACGAGCAGATGTGCGGCGTGGTGACCGTGGCCGCCGGCAGCCCGGCGATGAGCACGGTCGGGACGCCGGGCGGCCCGATGACACCCGGATGCCCGGTCGGGTCCCCTACACGCGCTGCCGGTGGCACCGTCGTCCTCGCCTTCCTCGATGGGCTCAGTTGAGCCGGATCATCCCGCCGCTCACGGCCACCTGGCCGCTCGCGTTCACCTTCACCGACGGGCCGCCGTCCAGGGTGAGCCCGGTGGTGGCCGTGATCGAGACATCGCCACCGGTCAGCTTCAGGCTGCCGGTGCCGGCGTCGACCGTGACGCCGCTCTTGGCCTCGATCGTCACGCTGCCGTCGCTGTGCAGGGTGACCGTGCTGCCCGTGGCGTCGAGGGTGAACGTGTGCTTGCCGTCGCCGGTCGCGAGCGCGATGCCCTCCTTGCGGCCGTCCTGGTCGAGCAGGTCGATCCGGTGCCCGCGGCGCGACACCAGCGACCGCCGGTTGATCGCGCCCGGAGCCGCCGTCGACGTCGTCGATCGGGCCGGGCTTCGGCGTGTCGACGCCGTTGAACAGCCCGCCCACGACGTAGGGCCGCCGGATGTCGCCCTGCTCGAAGGCGACCAGCACCTCGTCGCCGACCTCGGGCAGCACGTAGAACCCGCGGTCCTTGCCGGCGCCGGTGTGCACGGTGCGCGCCCAGTCGCTGACGTAGTCGTCGGACAGCCACGGGAAGCGTCAGCTTCACCCGGCCCTGGTGCTGGGGGTCGCGCGCGTCGCTGACCTGGGCGATCGCCACACCGGTCTGTCGCCCGCCGGGAGCCGGAGCCCGAGGCGAGCCCGAACAGCGACCGCTCCTGGCGGCCGGTGACCGCGAAGTGCGTCGTGTAGCCGGTGGTCTGGTCGTAGCTGTGCCGCGAGGAGGTGACCACGTACTTGCCGTCGAACGGCGCGCCGAGGTTGTCGATCGCGATCGCGGTCCCGGCGCGGATCTTCGGGTTGCCCCGGGCGGCGCCCTCGAACTCGGCGGACGCGCCCGCGATCTGCTCCGAGAGCGCCTTCGCCGCGGCGTCGACCTCGGACTGGCCACGGAAGGGCACGTCGGTGGCGACGTACACCGGGTCGCCGAACGTCTTGGCGAGGTCGGTCGGGGCGACGCCGGAGCCGGACAGCTGCGCCGAGCGGGTCTTCGCCGGGGCGGTGCCGACGAGCGCCTTCTTGCTGGCGACGTCCCACCCCCGGACCTGCACCTCCTTGACCTGCTCGGCCGAGGTGACGACGGCCCGGAAGCGGACGAGGTCGCTGCCCTGGCGCAGGAGCAGCGGTTCGGCCTGCTCGCTCTTCGGCGCGGGCGCGTCCGTCGCCGGCTTCGGCGCGCGGAACTCGAACTTGCCGTCCTTGACCGCCACCTCGTGCCCGATCTCGCGGGCCAGCCCGTCGAGGAACTCCCAGTCGGAGACCCCGCCCTGGCTGAGGTGGTCGAAGACCGTGGTCGTCGCGTCGACCGTGCCGAGCGTGAGCCCGACGCGCTGGGCGACCTTCTTCGCGACGTCCGACGCGGTGACCTGCGTGTAGGTCTCCGTGCGCCGGCCGCGGAAGAGCCGGTGCGCGGGGTCGTACCCGCGGACCACGGTGAACGTCCCGGTGGTGTCGAACTCCACCTCCAGCGCCGTGACCTCGGCGGTGATCAGGGGCGCCGGCGTGGTCGACCCCCTGCTCGTCGCGGCGACCACGAGCTTGGACCCGATCTTCATGCCCGACTTGGCCAGCACGGTGCGGTCCGGGTCGCGGAACCGCAGGATCACCAGGTCGGGCAGGTTGAGGCTGTCGTCGACGACCGCGGACACCAGCAGCGGCACGAGGTCGGCCGGCAGCGGCTTGCCGTCGACAGTCACCGTGAAGGCGTTGCTGACCTGGGCCTCGGCCACGTCACACCCCGGCCATGAGGTCGTCGACGACGGGCAGGAGCACGGACGAGCCCAGCCGCAGGCGGAGCGGGTCGTCGATGCCGTTGAACAGCGGCGAGCGGGCGCCACATCGCCGGGTCGCCGTACTCGCGGTAGGCGATGGAGGCGAGCGAGTCGCCCGCGACGACCGTGCGCACCGAGGTCAGCGTGAGGCTGCCGGACGTCGGGTTCTGCTTGAGCGGGTCGCCGGGCATCTCCTCCAGCGACACGTTGCACGTGGCCCGGATGGGTGTGCCCTTGCCGGTGAACAGCGTGTACTTGGCCTGCACGGACGTGACGAAGCCCGCGAAGCTCTTGACGTCACCCCAGTGCAGCACGACGAGCGGGGGCAGGGACTTCTTCTTGCCGAGGCTGTCGTCGGTCGGCACGCAGCAGGAGAACAGCTGCTCGACGCGGGCGACCACGCTGCCGTCCATCGTGTCGGTGGCGTCGAAGAACAGCTCGAAGGTCATCTTGCAGGGGTCCGCACCGTTGAACTGCGGCGTGCCTGCGGCCTTGGCGTCGCGGGCGTTCGACCGCGCCCAACTCGCCGACTTCGAGATCGACAGTTCCTTCGGGTTGAACTGGAACGGGATCCGGTCGATCGGGGCGCCCGGCTCGCTGCCGCTCGCGATGGGCTTCGCCTCGTACAGCTCCAGGGCGGCGCGGGTGAGGTTCGGCGGCGGGGCGCCACCCGACCCGCCGCCACCGGCGCCGTGCAGGGCGATCGACTTGGAGGCCATCGGATCCTCCTCTCAGGCCGGCAGGAAGCCGTGGTGGGCGATCTCGATGGTCTCGGTCGCGACCTTCGGCGACTCGACGTTCAGGCTCGGCCCGGTCCAGCGGACGGGGACGACGCCCGACAGGTTCCACGTCGCCACCGGCCTCGTTCTTGGCGTTCCTCGCCACGATCGTGGCCGTCCGGCGCTTGACGCCCGTGGTCATGCTCGCGAACCACTCGATGATCTTGGTCGTGTCCGGCCCGAGCGGGCGGCTGAGCTTGACGTTCGTGTACTTCAGGCGGGTCGGCAGCTGCCACACCTGGCCGTTGAACCCGCCCTCCTCGCGCTGCTCGAGCACGACCTCGACACCGAGGCCCTCGCAGCTGCTGAAGGTGCCGAGCTCCTTGCTGCCGATCGTCACGGAGAAGCAGACGCTGACGGCGGGGTCCTTCTCAACCATGATCGCTCCTCAGCGTCGCAGGTCGGTGACGAAGCCGGCGCGCTCGCGGTCGAGCCGCAGCTCGGCCTTGAGGCGGGCGGCGAGCGGGTCGAACAGGCGACGGACGAGCTCGTCGGTGGAGGCACCGGCGAGGGCACCGGCAGCACCGGCGGCCTGACCGACGGCACCCTTGGCGGCGTCCACGGCGTGCCCGACCGCACCCGAGGCGGCGTCGGTGGCCCGGTCGACCGCGCCCGAGGCCGCGTCCGTGGCCTGACCGACGGCGCTGCCGACCGCGCTGCCGGCGGCGTCGGCCACGGAGCCGGCGCGGTCGCCGAGCTGGCCGACGGCGGCGGGGATGGACGACAGGTCGGGGACGCCGGACGGCGACGGCAGGCCCGGCAGCGACGGGCAGCCCCGACGGCAGGCCCGGCATGTTCGGCAGCGACGGCAGCCCGATGGCAGATTCGGCAACGACGGCACGGCAGCGACGGCAGCCCGACGGCAGGCCCGGCATGTTCGGCAGGCCGGGCATGTTCGGCAGTCCCGACGGCAGGCCCGGCATGTTCGGCAGGCTCGGCAGTCCCGACGGCAGGCCCGGCATGTTCGGCAGGCTCGGCAGTCCCGACGGCAGCCCCGGCATTCGGCAGGCTCGGCATCGACGGGACGCTCGGGAGCGACGGCATCGACGGGAGCGACGGCACCGACGGCAACTTCGGCATCGAGGGCAGGCCGAACCGCTGCACCGTGGCGGCCGGGACCGTCGGTGGGCGGGCCGTCGGTGGGCGCGGCGAACACCACCGACCCGTCGGCACGCGCGGTGGGCGACCCCGGCGCGGATCGCCGCGCTCCCCGGGTCCGTCCCGGCGGGTGCTCGCTGCACGGACGCCTGACCGGTCGCCGGCGTTCCGGCACCGGTGCCGCCCGCGGCGGCGCTGGTCGCCGGCAGGGTGCCCCTGCTGCCACCCAGCGCCGGCAGGGTGCCCCTGCTGGCGTCCGGGAGCGGCGCCGGGCCCGTCCGCGGGCTCCCCCCAGCGGATCGGGACCACCTCGTCCACCGCCGACCGCTGCACCGCCGGTGCGGCGGCGGCGGCCGGCAGCGCGGTCGCGATCGGGTGGTCGCCGAGCAGCGGCGCGCTGCGCTCCGGGACGGCCGGCCACCACGGGCCGGGCTCGGCGGACGCCGACGGTCCCGGGGACGCAGCGTCGGCGTGCGGAAGCTTCCGAGGAGGCGCGCGAGAGGTTCGGCAGGCTCGGCATCGACGGGACGCTCGGGAGCGACGGCATCGACGGGAGCGACGGCACCGACGGCAACTTCGGCATCGAGGGCAGGCCGAACCGCTGCACCGTGGCGCCGGGTCCGTCGGTGGGCGGGCCGTCGGTGGGCGCGGCGAACACCACCGACCCGTCGGCACGCGCGGTGGGCGACCCCCGCGCGGATCGCCGCGCTCCCCGGGTCCATCCCGGCGGGTGCCCGCTGGACGGACGCCTGACCGGTCGCCGGCGTCCCGGGACCGGCGCCGGTGCCGCCCGCGGCGCTGGTGCCGCAGGGTGCCCCTGCTGCCACCCAGCGCCGGCAGGGTGCCCCTGCTGGCGTCCTGGAGCGGCGCCGGGCCCGTCCGCGGGCTCCCCCCAGCGGATCGGGACCACCTCGTCCACCACCGACCGCTGCACCGCCGGTGCTGCGGCGGCGGCCGGCAGCGCGGTCGCGATCGGGTGGTCGCCGAGCAGCGGCGCGCTGCGCTCCGGGACGGCCGGCCACCACGGGCCGGGCTCGGACGGACGCCGACGGTCCCGGGGACGGCGCGTCGGGTGCGGAGGCTTCGGGCGCGGAGGGCGGGGTCGCCGGCTCGAGGTCCGGGGTGGGCTCGACGGGCCGGCGGCATGCCGGTCGACATCTGCTGGACGACCGGGGGCTCCGCGAGCGGCGGGCCCCGTCGAACCGGACGCCGCCGGATCGCCGGTGCTCGGCCCGATGGCCGCGGGGCGGGCATCCGGTCCGCTCGCGGGCAGCATCTGCACGACCGGGCCCGCGTCCGGCGGGTCGGGGACCCGCTGCTGCGGCGGCCGGGTGAGCGGGGCGCCCAGGCCGAGACGGCGCGGGCCGGCCTCCGGTGACCGCTGGACGACCGGGCCGGGTGGCGTGGGCAGCGGGGCGCCGAGGCCGAGGCGGCGCGGCGCGGCGGGACCGTCCGGCGCGACGGACCCCGTGGCGAGCCGGCTGACCGTCGGGGCGTCACCGTCGGTCACGGAGGTGACCTCGCCGGGAACCTCGAGCACGGGCGCGTCGGCGAGGAGCGGTGCACGCTCCGGGGCGTCCGGCAGGCTCGGCGTCCCGGACGGGAACGACCCGGTGTGCGCCACCTCGGCGACCGAAGCAGTCGTAGCGGCCGGGGTGCCGGCCGGGCCGGGCCGCGTGGGCGTCGCCGGACGTCGTCACGGGTGCCGCACCGTCCGCGACGGACGACCCGGCGCCGGTCGAGGTGGGCCGGTCGGTCATCGACCCGACCGCCCGCTGCACGACGCCGTCCCCGACCGGGACGACGGGCAGTGCCGGTCGCGCCGTCGGAGGCGGCGGGGCGGTGACGAACGATCGGACCGGTGTCGCGTCCGCCAGGACCGGCAACTGGGACAACGGACGGCCCGGGGCGTCGACCGACCGCTGCAGCATCGTCGGAGGCTCGGCGAGCGTGCGCGGCAGCGGTGTGGCGCCGAGAACCGGACCGGCCGGGATCCGGGTCCGCGACGGAGCGTTGGGCGACCGGCGGACCGTCGACGGCCTCCGCCACCGAGTCGGGTGCCGAGGAACCGGTGTCGCCCACGGCGGGATCACCGGCCGTCGGTCCGGTCGATGACGGCCCGGACGAGCTGGATGGAGACGAGCTGGATGACGACGAGCCGGCCGGCGGCACCCCCACGGCCGCCGACCCGACACCCGCCTCCGGAGCCGGCAGTGCGGACGCGCGCCACCGGCGGCAGGCCGGGCGCACCCGACGACGTCGACGATCCTTCCGACCGCTGCACGACGGTCGGCGCGCCGAGCAGCGGACCGGCAGGCTGCCCGTCGGAACCCGACTCGCCTGCCGCCGACAGCGCCCGTCTGCAGGGCCGTCCTCCCGGGCGGGTCGAACCGCACCTCGCGCTGCACCGGTGCCGTCGCGGATCCCGGCAGCGACGGCGTCGTCAGCGGGGACAGCGGCACCCCGGCCACCGGGAGCTCCGCGACGCCGGGCGGGCCGGGCGTCGCGTCGACGATCCCCACGGCCGACCCCGACGGCGCCGACGGCCCCCGGCCGTGCTCCAGCTCGGTCAGCATGCGCGGGCTCTGCCAGGTGGCGAGGCTCCCGGCGAAGTCGCCGAGCCGGGCGACGGAGTGCACACCGTCGGCGAGGGTCCGCTGCACGGGCGGAAGCGCGCGCCATCCCGGATCGGACGGCGGAGCCGCGGCGTCGCGACCCGAGGGCTCCCCGCCGGACGGGAGGCCCGGCGCCGAGGTGCCACCGGTGTCGGGTTCGCTGACCCCGCGCAGCCAGGACCACAGGCCCATTCCCCGTCACCTCCCCCGCTGTGCCCGGGCGTTCATCCTGTTGATCTGGTCCACGAAGCGACGCCGGTCCGGGTGCTCGAGGTCGAGCAGCGGATCCAGCGCCCAGTGGAAGTGGTAGGCGATGTACGCGACCTCGTCGAGCAGCTGGTCGGGCGCGTACGTCACGATTCCCCCAGGCGGCCCCCGGCGACGTCCACGGCGAACGAGTGCTGGCACGAGGGGCAGGTGACCCCGGCGCGGGTGTGGCCTTCCTGGTTCACCCGGCGGTAGAGGTCCTGCAGGAACGCCACGTCCGTGGCGAACATGTTCTCGATGATCCCGGCGTGGATGTCCTCGATCGTCCCGAGCCGGGTGACCACCCGGGCCAGCAGGACGACCGACAGGTACGCCGGGTTCTCCCGCACGCGGTCGTCGCGCAGCGGCACGAGCTCGTCGCGTCCGGTGGCCAGCCGCATGACCCCCGACCGGTGCACGTTCCCGGATCCGTCGACGTACCCGCGGGGCAGCTCGAACGGGAACTCCGTCCGCAGCGGCTCCGGCCGCGGCGCGACCGCCACGGCCCTGTCCGAGTCCCCGGGGACCTGCGGGACGCTCGTCGAGGCCGACCCCGGCGCCGTGGGCACGGCGCATCACTCCACCTCGAGGCGCTCGTAGGTGACCACGAGCTTCTCGGTGAGGACGCTGGTGTCGCCCGCCTTGAGCGAGCCGATCTCCAGGCTCTTCGGCCACGCGTTCGTCAGCTTGTAGCGCTTGAGCGCGTTGCCCTCGTAGTCGAAGACGATGATCGCCCCGCCCTTGCGGGCGTCGGGCATCTTGCCGAACTGCGAGTCCTTCACCCACTTCTCGAAGCTCTGGTCACCGGTGAGACCGCGGGTGAGCGTGCACTCGCCCGCCTTCGGCCGGCCGGGCAGCTTCTTGATGTCGTACTTGCCGTCGGGGCCGTTCTGCTTGAGCTCCACGACGTCCTGCTCCATCTTCAGCCCCGACACCTCGGTGATGGACTTGATGGTGATGCCGTCGAACTCCAGGCCGAAGGAGTGGCCGACGGCGCTGTTGAGATCGGGAAGTGCCATGACGGATTACCTCCGGGCAGGTGCGGTAGGTGCGGCGGTCACTCGTTGACCAGGCTGGTTCCGCCGGAGAACTGGCTCAGGCGGAAGACGACGAACTCGGCCGGCTTCACGGGCGCGACGCCGATCATGCAGACGACCTCGCCGGCGTCGATGCCCTGGCTCGGGTTGGTCTCCCGGTCGCACTTGACGAAGAACGCCTCGTCCGGGGTCAGCCCGAACAGCGCGCCCGCCCGCCACTGGTTGACGAGGAAGTCGTTGACCGTCCGCCGGATCCGTGCCCACAGCGCGTCGTCGTTCGGCTCGAAGACCACCCACTGGGTGCCGTTGAGGATCGACTCCTCGAGGAAGTTGAAGAGCCGCCGCACGTTGAGGTAGCGCCACGCCGGGTCGCTGGACAGCGTCCGCGCGCCGTAGACGCGGATCCCGCCGCCGGGGAACGCCCGGATGCAGTTGATGCCGCTCGGGTTGAGCAGGCCGTGCTCGTTCTTCGTGATCTGGGTCTCGAGCTCGACGGCGCCGCGGATCACCTCGTTGGCGGGCGCCTTGTGCACGCCGCGCGTCTCGTCGTTGCGGCCCCAGATGCCGGCGACGTGCCCGCTCGGCGGGACGTACTGCGTCGTGCGCGTGGCCGGGTCGAACACCTTGATCCAGGGCCAGTAGAGCGTGGCGTACTTGGAGTCGTAGCGCGCCTTGTCGACCCGCCACTCCTTGATCTGCTGGGCGTTCAGGCCGGGCGGCGGGTCGAGGATCGCGACCCGGTTACCCATCAGCTCGCAGTGGGCGATCATCCCGAGCTGGACGGCCTGCACGGTCTCCAGGTCGACGGCGCCCTGCCGGTAGGCGCTCATGAGGTCGGGGACGGCGACCATCGTGATCTCGTCGACGGCCTCGAGCCCGCCGAACCCGGTGCGCTCGGCGACGTTGCCGACGTAGTCGTCGGCGGTCAGCGACGAGGACGGCGCCGCGGCCGGCGGTGCGGGCGGCATCAGCGCGACCGTGCCCGCGTCCGGCTTCTCGATCGCGCCGGTGCCGACGTCCTCGATCTTGATGGTCTTGGACTCGGCGTTGACGATCGTCGCGACGTTCTGCTTGCCGCGGTTGGTCGTCAGCGCGGTCGAACTCCTCGACGACCTGCCCGCCGCGCTTGACGACCAGCTTGAACATGTCGTCGGTCGGCGCCTCGCCACCCGCGGGGGCGACCTCGACCTCGATCTCGCCGGGACGCAGGTTCCCGTCGATCGCGACCGCACGCAGCCGGTTGCCCAGGGCCGCCTGGGGCGCGGCCTCGATCGCGGCGCGGCCGTTCGAGGAGGAGCCCTTGCCGTCGTCGCCGATCCGGACGACGTAGCAGTTGCCCCCGCCGTTCATGAAGTAGCCGAAGACGGCGTGCGCCAGGTAGGTGCCGGGCGCGAAGTCACCGAACGTGGACGAGAACTGCGTCCAGTTGCTGATCAGGGTCGGGGTGTTGAACGGGCCCTGCGTAGCGAGCCCCACGAAGGCGGCGACAGCCGTCCCGACCCCTTCGATGGGCCGCGACCCGCTGTCGACCTCTTCGACGTACACACCAGGCGACAGGTATTGCGGCATCGTGGTCCTCCTCGGCGGCGCTGTCGGAGTGCAGCGTCGCGCGTCGGGGGCCAGGAATGAACGACCGCCGGGACGCCTTCGGGGGCACGCTCTCCTGCCTGATCGGGCAGCGCCCGCTGCCCCCGGCGCGCGCACCGCCCGACTCGCGGCGGCAAACGTGCCGACTCGCGGCGGCGAAGGTGCCGACTCGCGGCAGCAAACGTGGCGACTCGCGGGGGGTCACGAACGACAACTCCGCGCGTGCAGCAGCACGCGCGGAGTGGGGGTGGTGGGCGCGGAGTCGGAAAACGGGTCGGATCGAGGGGCGGGTCAGCCCGCCATCTCCTCCTCGTCCTCACCCTCCCGCTGGACGGCGGCGTCGGTGAAGCTGCCCTGTACCGGCTCTTCCTCTTCCTCGCCCTCGCGCTGCACGGCCGGCTCGGCGGAGTCGACACTCCGCTGGACGTCGTGCTCGCCGTCGTCGCCGCACCGCTGCACCGCGGGTCCGGAGGCCGCGGGCGTCACGGCCGGGGCGGGCCCGGACATCACCCGTTCGGCGTTCGCGGCGGCCTCGCGCTCGAACCGGTCGCTCGGGTCGCTGACCTTGATCCCACCACTCGCCGGCGTGCCGTCGACCGGGCCGCTGCGCTGCTGCACGACGTGGGTCAGCTCGTGCGCGAGGGTGAGTTTGCCTTCGCTGGAACTCGGGTCGTAGCGGTCGCGCTGGAACACGATGTTGGAGCCGACCGTGTAGGCGTTCGCGTTGACCCCGACGGCCGAGTCGTGGGCACGGCTGTCGTCGTGCACCCGGACGTCGCCGAAGTCGTGCCCCAGGCGGCCTTCCATGTCGGCGCGCACGTCCGGGTCGAGGGCACGTCCGCCGGAGGAGACGACGTCGTGCACGGGTGAGCGATCCTCCTCGCCGAGCGCGGCGGTGACACCGGCGTTCCCGGCGACGCGCTGCAGGTGCGCGATCCCGCTCGCGCCGACCGCGTCCCAGCGGCCCTGCGCGGCTGCCTGCGCGGCCAGCGCCGGCTCCGCCTCCGTCAGCCGGGCCCCCTTGGGGCGCAGCGAGACAGCGGCGTCGACGTCGTGCTCGTGGCTGTGCATGGGTCCTCCTGCCCACTCCGTGCCGACAGCCTGGCACCGCCGAGGCGAACACACCAGGTGCCCGCGGCCGCACCGAAGGGCAGCGATGAGCATCCCGATCGGGCAGGGCCGGTCACCCACCGCCGGTCGACGAGTCCGACGGCGGGGGCTCCGACGACGGTGGTCGTGTCGGGTGTCGAGGTGGGTGGCTTCGATCCGGGGGCTTCCTGCTTCTTCGGTGGCTCGCTGGGCGGCTTCGGCTGGGGAGCCGGTGGTGGCGGCTTGGGACGACGGCCCTGGCCGGCCGGCGCGTCGTCGTCGTGGCCCGCGCTCGCTTGGTGGCCGGCTTCGCGGCCGGCGCGGTCGTGGTCGTGGTCGGCGTCGCCGTCTCCGAGGCGATCGTCTCCGGCACCGCCACCGGGACGGGGACCGGCAGCAGGGCGGGCGCGGAGGTCGGGATCGACGACTGCACGCCGGTCAGCGACGGGTCCGGCTCCGCCTTGCGGGTGCCGAGCAGGATCCCCGCGCCGACCGCCAGCGCGACGACGACGGCGCCCGTGCCGATCAGCATCCGGCCACGTTTCCCGGTGACCGCGGCCGGCAGCCGGGCCGTCAGTCCGGTGGCTCCGGCGGGCGAGGTCATCGGGCCGACGGCCGAGGGCGGGCGCCAGTCCGGCGACGGTCCCGGTGGAGGTCCCGGTGGCACGGCCGGCGCGGCGCCGGTGTACGCGGCCGCCGCCGGGGTGACGTACGGGGTGCCGGCGGTCGTCGAGCTCACCGCCTGGGTCGGCCGGCATGGTCGCGGGGCCGGTCACCGGGCCGCCGCTGCGGCCGCCACCGCGCGGCCCCGTCTGCGCCGGCGTCGGAGCCGGCCGGGCCGCCGCGGGCCGCGCGGCGGGGGTGCCCCGGATGGCCGCGCCCAGCGCGACGTCGTGCTTCGGGTGGTTGTCCAGCGCCAGCGGCCTGCCGAACTCCGCCGACAGCATCTCGCTCACCAGCGGGATCCGCGACGAGCCGCCGACCAGCACGATCGCCGCCAGGTCGGCCGGGGCGACCCCCGCCGAGTCGAGCACCCGGCGGGTCGCCGCGACCGTCTCGCCGATCGCCGGCCGCAGCATGTCGTCCAGGTCGCCGCGGGTCAGCCGGATCGACCGGGTGATCCCGGGCAGCGCCACCGGCACCACCGTGTCGATGCTGAACGACAGCACCTCCTTGGCCTCGACGCAGTCCCGCCGGAGCCGGGCCAGCGCCGTCGCGGTCGCCGGGTCCATGTCGTCGAGGTCCGCGACCTCCGGTCCCAGCGACGTCAGCACGTGCCGGAACACGGCCTCGTCGAAGTCGATCCCGCCCAGCTGCTCGACGCCCTCCGGCGGCCCTGCCAGCCGGAACCCCGCGCCGTCGGGCACCAGCACCGCCGCGTCGAACGTGCCCCCGCCCAGGTCGTACACCGCGACCCGGTCGCCTTCGGCCACCCGGTTGCGCGAGGCGTAGGTGATCGCCGCCGCCTCGGGCTCGGTACACATCTCCACGTTCCGCAGGCCCGCCATCTCGACCGCCTGGCCCAGCAGGTCGCGTTTGAACGGCCCCCAGTTCGCGGGATGCGTCACGCACACGTGCTCCGGCGGGCCGCCCTGGCGCTCCGTCGCGATCCCGACGACCCAGGCCAGCAACCGCGCCGTCAGCGCCTGCGCCGAGAACGGCGCCCCGCCGACGACCAGGGGCACCGAGTCGCCGATCCGCCGCTTGAACTCCCGGACCACCCGCGACGGCTCCGCCGCGCCCTGCTGTTCCGCTGCCTCGCCGACCACGATCTCGCCGCCGCGGCGCACGAACACCACCGACGGCACCTGCATCGCCCGGATCCCCAGGCCCAGCATCTCGACCCGGCCGTCGACGTTGACCGCCGCGGCCGTATAGGTCGTGCCGAGATCGACGCCGAGCCGGTACCCCACCCGTCACCCCCTGTGCCGGTTCCTCGATCAAGAGGCGGCGGTCAGCTGCCCTGATACATCAAATGTCGTACGACACTGGTCGGTCCGGGTGTGCGGGCCGTTACCGAGGGCTCCACGCTGCGGCCGTACCGACATCTCCGGGCTTCGTGATCCGGTGCGCGTCGCTCCCGTCGGCGTTCATGATCCATACCTGGTCCTGGCGCTTGAAGGTGATCTGGTTGCCGTCCGGCGACCACGACGGGTCCTGGTCGCCGTCCTGCTTGGTCAGCTGCTTCTCCTGGTTGTCGCCGCCGAGTCCGACGGTCCAGATTCCCTGACCGGCACGGGTGAACGCAACAAGGTCACCGGTCGGGGACACGGCGGGGTCGTTGTCATGCAGCGTTGCCGCCGCCGGTGATCGGTACGGGCGCGTCCTGGCCGTTGAGCGGCGCGCGGTAGAGCGCTCCGCCCTCCTGGCCTGCTCCGTCGGCGCGCCAGTAGACGACGAAGCGCCCGTCCGGGGTCAACGCCGGGTCGCTGAGGGCACCCTGGTCCACCACCTTGTAGGCGGTGCCGTCGAGACCGACGAGCTTGAGCGTCGTCGCGCCGGTGGCGGGGTCGAGGCAGGGCAGCACCAGCTGGGGCACGGGCTGGTCGCCGAAGGCGGGGCGGGTGAGGTCGGCGCACCCGGGCGGCACGGTGGCGAGCAGGGGGCGGTCGCCGGTGCCGTCGGCACCCATGACGCGCAGCTCGCGGGTGGTGGGCGAGGTGCGGTGCAGGTAGACGATCGTGCGCCGGTCGGGCGAGACGACCGGGAAGTTGTCCTCGTCCGGGCTGTCGGTGAGGTTCTGGCCGATCGTGCCGGCGGCGGTGATCGTCGTGATGTCCCAGTTGCCGCCGACGTTGCGCGGCCAGACGATCACGTCGTTCGCCAGCGGCTGCGCCGACTGCGGCAGGGTCGGGACGGCCGGGGTCGTCGGCGACGCCGACGGCGACGGCGCGCTCGCGATCGTCGGGACGGGGATCGGCACCGGGGTGGGCTCGGAGCGGTTCCGGGACAGCACGATGCCGCCGGTGACGGCCAGCGCGACCACCACCCCGCTGCCGATGGCCAGTGCGCGGCGGCGGCCGGAGCCGCCGGTCGACGGCGCCGTGCCGGGCTTCTGGGGCGCCCCGGGGCGGGTCGAGTGCGGGCCGACGGCCGCGGGGGGACGCCAGTCGGGCGACGGGCCGGGTGGCGGAGGCGGGGGGCCACCGTTGCCGGGCCCGGACGGGGGCGGCGGACCGGTGAAGAAGGGCGCGGTGCCGTCGGGGCCGCGGCGGGCCGGGGCGAACGGATCGGCCGGGGGGAACGCGGGAGCCGGGGGGAACGGAGGGGGACCGCCTGCCCAGGCCGGCGGAGGTGGCTGCGCGCTCGGCACGGCGGCCGGGGCGCCGGCGGCGGCCCGCTCGGCGCCGGTCCCGCCGCCGCACCCGGGGCGCGAGCCGCGGCCGCCACCCGGTCGCCCGGAGCGCCGGCGGCCGCAACCCCCGCGGGCTGCGCGGCGGGGGTGCCGCGGATCGCCGCGCCCAGCGCGACGTCGTGCTTGGGGTGGTTGTCCAGCGCCAGCGGCCGCCCGAACGCCGCCGAGAGCATCTCGCTGACCAGCGGGATCCGCGACGAGCCGCCGACCAGCACCATCGCCGCGACGTCCGCCGCGCCCACCCCGGACGCCTCCAGCACCCGACGCATCGCCGAGACCGTCTCGGCGATCGCCGGCCGCAGCATGTCGTCGAACTCGCCCCGGGTCAGCCGGACCGACCGGGTGATCCCCGGCAGCGCCACCGGCACCACCGTGTCGACGCTGAAGGAGAGCACCTCCTTGGCCTCGACGCAGTCCCGCCGCAGCCGGGCCAGCGCGGTCGCGGTCGCCGGGTCCGTGTCGTCCAGGGCCGCGACGTCGTCGCCCAACGCCGACAGGACGTGCCGGAACACCGCCTCGTCGAAGTCGATCCCGCCCAGGTGCTCGACCCCCTCCGGCGACCCCACCAGCCGGAAGCCCGACCCCTCGCGCGCGAGCACCGCCGCGTCGAACGTGCCCCCGCCCAGGTCGTACACCGCGACGCGAGCGCCCTCGGCCACCCGGTCCCGCGACGCGTACGCGATCGCCGCCGCCTCCGGCTCGGTGCAGGTGCTCGTCCCCGTTCCGCGCAGTCCCGCCATCTCGATCGCCTGGCCCAGCAGGTCGCGCTTGAACGGCCCCCAGTTCGCCGGGTAGGTCACGCACACGTGCTCCGGCGGGCCGCCCTGGCGCTGCGTCGCGACCCCCACCACCCAGGCCAGCAACCGCGCCGTCAGCGCCTGCGCCGAGAACGGCGACCCGCCCACCACCAGCGGCACCGAGTCACCGATCCGGCGCTTGAACTCCCGGACCACCCGCGACGGGTCGGCGCCACCCTGCTGCTCGGCGGCCTCGCCGACCACGATCTCGCCGTCGGGCCGGACGAACACGACCGAGGGCACCTGCATCGCCCGGATCCCCAGGCCCAGCATCTCCACCCGGCCGTCGACGTTCACGGCGGCGGCCGTGTAGGTCGTACCGAGATCGACACCCAACCGGTAGCCCACAATCGCCCCTCACCCGAGAACCAGACGGTCCAGAGATCGATCGTAGGGGCGGCGGCGCCGGATGTAGCGAAAGCCGCTTTCGCTTCGTTGAACGCACCGAAAGCCGCTTTCGCTCATCGCGGCCGGGCGCTGATCACCGCAGCAGCGCGAGGTAGCGGCCGAACTCCCGTTCCAGCACCAGCCGCCCCAGCTTGCGGTACTCCTGCTCGACGGCCGTGATCAGCTCCGCCATCCCGACCGGGCGGTCCGCCGCCGCGGCGAGGTAGGCGGCGGTGGTCGCGGCGGAGCGGATGTTGCCGCCGGTGAGCTCGAACGCGGACGCGCAGAACGACAGGTCGAGGTCGTCGCCGAGCGGCAGCGGCGGGGCGAGGCAGTTCGTCCACAGCTGCAGCCGCAGCTCCTCGGTCGGCGTCGGGAAGTCGATGATGCAGTCGAGCCGGCGGGTGAAGGCCTCGTCGATGTTCGCGCGCAGGTTGGTCGACAGGATCGCCAGGCCGTCGAAGGTCTCCATGCGCTGCAGCAGGTAGGCGCTCTCGATGTTGGCGTAGCGGTCGTGGGCGTCGCGCACCTCGCTGCGCTTGCCGAACACCGCGTCGGCCTCGTCGAACAGCAGCACGCCGTTCACGCCCGCGGCCTGGGTGAAGATCTTCTCCAGGTTCTTCTCGGTCTCGCCGACGTACTTGTCGACGACCGTGGCGAGGTCCACCCGGTACAGGTCCAGCCCCAGCTCGCCGGCGATCACCTCGGCCGACATCGTCTTGCCGGTGCCGGAGTCGCCCGCGAACAGGGCGGCGACGCCGATCCCGCGGCCGCCGCCCGGACGCATCCGCCACTCGGTGAGCACCTTCTCGCGGTGCCGCGCACGGGCGGCGAGCTCGCGCAGCTGCACGGAGACGGCGTCGGTGAGCACCAGGTCCGTCCAGCCGACGGCCGGCTCGACGCGGCGGGAGAGACGTTCGAGCCCGGCGGCGTTCTGCGCCCGGGCACCCGCCTGGAGCAGGCCGCGGTCGACGGGCCGCTCGTCGAGGGTCGCGGTGAGCTGCGCCCACCGGACGGCGCGGCCGATCTGCCCGGGACCGAGATGCAGGTGGACGGGGACCGGAGGTGGCGTCGCCGAGGGCGGTGGTCCACAGCCGCTCGCGGTCGGTGGGGGCCAGCCGGGGCGACTCGGCCGTCAGCGGGACCTCGCGGCTCCACGCGGGATCCCAGCTGACGTCGCCGGCGAGCAGCACCGGGACGGAGAGCGCAGGTCGCGACCCGGGCTGCGGGCCGGTCGGCCCGGGGGGTTGGGAGGCGTCCTCCGAGAGGGACGCGAGCCGGCGCAGGGCGTCCGCCGCGCCCTCGGTCAGCGCCTCGACCGGCTCGGCGACGATCCCGCACCCGCGCAGCAGCGCCTCGCGGCCCGCCACGCGGACCAGCTCCTCCGGGGCCGGGCGGGACGCGAGCCGCTGCAGGTCGAGGCCCAGGACGCCGAGGCCCGCGGCCTGCAGCGCGGCCGCGGCGGTCGCCGTGCCGGTGCGGCGGCCGTGGTCACGCAGGTAGACCAGGCGGATCTGATCCGGCGCGCGCTGCGCACGCGTGGGCGAGCCGGGCCGGATCGGTCACTGCCAGCACCCGGCCCAGGTCGTCGGCGAGCGAACCGGGGGCCGGGGTGATGTCGGCGAGCAGGTCGGTCAGCGCCGCGTCCGGGTCGTCGCCGCCGAGCAGGTGCGCGGTGACCCGGTCGGGCACCCGCAACCCGCGCGACAGGAACGGCCGCTCCGGGTCCTCGACGGTGACGAGCAGGTGGTGCAGCAGCGGCGCCCCCGCGGTGAGCCGGCGGCGCGCGGTGACTGCGGTCGGCCGGGCGGCGCCGATCTCCAACGCCAGGCCGATCGTGGCCCGGCGCCGGGTGACGTCGTCGTTGAGGTAGCCGTAGAGCCGCTCGAAGCGCGCGTCGAGGTCCGGGACGAGCGCGGCGAGCAGGATCTCGACGTCCAGGTCGGACAGCCCGCACGCGCGCTGCAGCTCGCGGAGCCGGGACGGCGTCCCGGCGGCCGTAGCAGGCCTGCTCGACCTCGCGCAACGCCTCGTCGTCGCGCGGCGGACCCGGGGCGCGGGCCGCGAGCAGCCGGTCGACGTCGTCGTCGGTCAGGTAGAGCCCGCGGAACGGGTCGTCCGGCGCCGGGTCGTCGCGCCTGCGGTGCTCGACCATCGCGCGCACCCGGGCCTCGACCAGCGCGACCCGGGCGAACAGGTGCCCGAGCCCGACGCCGGCGGCGTTGACCGGTGAGCGCGCAAGCTCGCTCACGACGGTTCGGTGGACGGACGGCCGGCCCTCGTCTCCTGCGCGGGCCACCCGTCCTGGCCACCGATGACGGTCTTGGGCGGCAGCACGACCGGCGGGCCGGTCTCGCGGCGCTGGCCGGTGTCGGTCGGGGCGGTGATCACGACGTCCAGCGACGGCTTCAGCTCGCCCCCGAGCGCGGACCACACGTCGGCGAAGGCGCGGTCCTCGGGCGGCGGGAGGCCGACCGAGAGCGGCACGGGCAGGCCGAGGTCCGACAGCGGCGAGGCGAGCAGCTCGGGCGGGATCGAGTCGTGCCGCAGGAAGCAGGCGAGCAGCGCCGAGAGCAGCCGGTGCTCGTCCTCGGGACGTTGGGTCCAGGCGGTGACCAGGTACGACAGCTTGAAGTGCCGGGGCGGCAGGTGCCGGCCGATGATCCGGCCGTTGCCGTCGTACTCGTTCTCCACGCCCCGGGCGCGGCGCCGCAGGTCCTCGCGGATGTCGTAGAGGTAGACGTCCACGGTGGGCGCGTTGCGCCGCCCGGCCCACTCCTTGGTCGGGGCGTCGAAGACCACCTCGACGTCGCGGTCCGCGAACGCCTCGGCCCGGATCAGCGCCCGCAGCGCCTGGTCGATCTCCTGGATCACCTGCCGCGCTCCCACCCTCGCTCCTGATCCGGCGCGGGTCGGCCGCCTCGCCCTGGATCCGGCGCGGTGGCGGCCGCCCGCACGGCGTGCGGGGTAGCGCGTCGTAGCCGGATCGGTCACGGTGCGGGGTGGCTGAGTCGTGGCCGGATCGGCGCAGCATCGCACCGGGCGCAGCGCCGGGTCATGCGGTGGCGGGCGACCGGAAGGGCAGCGCGGGCAGCCCGATCGGGCACCTGGGCGCGGCGGCGGCGCACGCATTAGGGTGCCGCCATGGAGGAGCCCGTCCTGACCATGGACGTGACGCGGCTGCGGGCCGAGCCCGGTGGCCAGGCGCAGGTCTCGGTGAAGGTGAAGAACCCCGGGCACCTCGTCGAGGCCTTCCACATGGACGTCGTCGGGCTCGACCCGACGTGGTGGCAGGTGCACCCGCCGGAGCTCAACATCTACCCGGGCAAGGAGGAGTCGGCGGTCGTCATGCTCAAGCCGCCGGCGAACGCGCATGCGCCCGACGAGGCGCTGCCGTTCGGCGTCCGGGCGGTCTCCGCGCTGGACGCGCAGCGGACCGTCGTCGAGGAGGGTGACCTCGAGGTCGGCCGGGTGCTCGACCTGCAGGGGTCGATCACCCCCGTGACCTCCAAGGGCCGGTGGTCCGGCCGCCACCAGATCAGCTACGTGAACTGGGGCAACTCACCCGTCCACCTGCGCCTCACGGTCAAGGACGACGAGGAGGCGCTGGGCTTCCAGATGGAGCCCGAGCAGCTCTCGGTCCCGGTCGGCGGTTCGGCGTCGGCGCGGCTGCGGGTCCGCCCGCGCAACCCGTTCCTGCGCGGCGCGGCCGTGCGCAGGCCGTTCCAGGTGATCGGCGAGTCGGCGGGGTCGGTGCCGGACGCCGGTACGCCGCGCTCGGCGATGGCTCGGGCCGGCGTCCCCGACCCGGGCCGGCCGGTGCTCGACGGCGCGATCCAGCACGTGCCGATCCTGTCCAAGGGCGTGATCGCGCTCGCCGTCCTCCTGGTGGCCGCGATCGTCGGTCTGGTCGTCGCGGGGTGGAAGGCCGGCAACGTGGTGGGCGCCCGCACCCCGCAGGTGGCGCCCGAGCCGCCGATCCAACTCGTCGCGGAAGCCGTCTCCGCCAACGCCATCCAGCTGCGGTGGGCACCCAGCGACCGTGCGGAGCTCTACCGGGTCCAGAAGGTCGACAACACGAACACCGTGCTGGGCACCGACGAGGTGAAGGACGGGGCGACGGCCTTCACCTCGAAGGTCGACCAGGGCAAGACCCAGGTGTGCTTCCAGGTCGTCGCGGTCCGTGCCGGGCTCCCCTCGGCTCCCAGCGACAAGCAGTGCGCGACGTCGCTCGACGGCTCGCTCCCCCCGCCCACCGCCGTGCAGGTGGCGCAGGCCGCCGGCGGCTACGTCGTCTCGTGGACCGACGACACCCAGAACGATCACACGGTCCTGGCCAACGACGCGGTCGTCGGTCAGGTGAGCCCGGCTCCGAGCAAGAACGTCACGGTGCCGCTGGCCGCGGGCAAGCAGTGCGTCACGGTCGTGGCCAAGCGCGGGCAGGCATCGTCGCCGCCGAGCAGCCCGCCGATGTGCGTGGACGTGGCTGCGGTGGCCAGCGCCGCACCGGGGGTCCCCGGCGCTTCCGGAGCGCCCGGTGTACCCGGCGGCCCCGGCGCGCCCGGCGCCTCGAACGCGCCCGGGGTGCCCGGCGCTCCCGGAGCGCCCGGTGCACCCGGCGGCGGCACACCCGGGAGCCCGGGCCAGCCCGGCGCGTCGACCGCACCGGGGACGGGTGCGAGCGCGCTCGGGCCGTTCGCCGTCCTGGTCGGGCCGCCCTACCAGGAGCAGGCGCTCGCCACCGACGTCGTCAAGCGGATTCAGGCCACGTCACCCACCGCGCAGGTCGTCCCGGCGACGGCACTGCCGCAGCTGCGCTACCAGCCACAGACACTGCTGATCGTCGTCCCGGCTTTCCCCACCCTCCAGGCGGCGCAGCAGTTCTGCGCCGTCACGCATCCCGGCTTCCCGCCCGGCTGTCTGGCGGTCGCCGTCACGTGATGGCGACTCCGCGCGCCGTTCGTGGTCCCGCGGCGCCTGGAACCCGTGAGCGACCCGGCACGACGCGCGATGTGGAGTTGGTCAGTCCAGGTTGGTCAGGCCCGTCCGCTCCCAGAACGTGATCTCGCCGATGTCGAGCCGGTCCGACGATCCGTTCTCCGGTGGGTAGGCGGCGACGAAGACGATGGTCACCTGGTTCACCAGGCCCGCGTCGACCGTGAACCGCTGCAGCCCGGGCTCCTTGGCGAGCTGCACGGCCTGGCACTTGCCCCCCGGCCAGTACAGCGCAAGCGTCTGCGGCCGCCACCGGGCGGCGATCTGTGCGTCGCCGTCGGGCAGACCCGCCTCGATCCCGATCTCGCGAACGTTCGTCATCTTCGGGAAGGTCAGAATCAGCGAGCTCGCGGTGGCCTGGGGAGGCGGAGGGGCCGCGCACGCGGACTTCGGGTCGCCGTTGCCGCCCAGCGTCCACCGGGTGGCGAAGCCGCGACCCCGGACGTCGTCGACGGCCCAGGCGGCCGGCAGCCCGGGAAATGCGTCCGCGGGGACGGCCTGCGCCGTCACGTTGGACACGCGACCGGTGCCGAGGATGTGCCCGATCTGGTCCGTGGTGCGGCGGATCGGGTGCCACCCGACGAGACTCATCACCAGAACGAGCACCGCGAGGACGATGAAGACCGACAGGACCCGGAACGCGATCGTGCCGCGGGTCAGGTCGCCGGAGTAGGGGCCGCCGCCCCAGTAGCGGCGCCGCAGCCGCTTACCCAGCCCGTCCGGCGGGCCGGGCGTCATCACGCTGGGCGTGACGAGCCACGTTCCGCAGCGGCGGCAGAACCGGCGGGTCGGCTCGCTCGCCGTGCCGCAGTTGGCACAGATCCGCTGCAGCGGCGCCGTGCTGTACGGGGACGCCGCGACCGGTGCGTAGACGGCCCCGGGATGCGGCGGCGGGGCGGCCGCCGGCCCCGGCGGCGGGGGCGGTGGTGGCGGGGGCGGCGCGGACTGGGGCCGGTACTGCGGAGCCGTGACCTGCGGAGCCTGGGCCGGCGCGGACTGGGGCCTGACCTGCTGCTGCGGTGCCGCTGCGGGCGGGGCGGCCTTGGGCGGGGCGGCGGCCACGGGATCGGCCTCCGGTGCCGGTCCAGTCCAGGAAGCCGTCGCAGTTCTCGCAGAACTGCCGCCCCGCAGGATTGCTGGTGCCGCAGTTCTCGCACACCACCGCGGCCATCGAACCCCCTCGGGCTGCCCGGGCCGGCGGGCTGCCGACCCTGCGTCGCAGGTTACCGGCCTCCCCCAAGCGGGAAGGTGCACACCGCCGCCACTGGCCGGGATCCGTAAGAATGGTTGACGTGAGAGTGGTTCCGCCATGACCGCATGCACGAGCTGCGGGCAGAGCAACGCGCCAGACGCGCAGTTCTGCGTGGAATGCGGGGAGTACCTCGGATGGTCGAGCGGCGCCCCCGACGCGGCCGAGACGACCACCGAGGACTGGTTCGACGAGCCCGCACCGCGCGACACCCCGGCCCGCCGACCCGCCCCACCCGCGCCGCACCGCGCCGACACCGGCCCGCCGCCGACGCCGCCGCACCTGCGCCGACCCGCCGACGCCGCACCGCGCCCACCGACACCTGTCGCACCGGGACCGCCGACACCGACCGCGTCCCCCGCCCCACCGGCGCGGACCCCCGACGCCGGGTCCGCTCCCCCGCCCCGACCGCCCGTCGAGCAGGAGCGCCCCGTTCCGGGCACCCCCGCCGAGCGCAGCCGCCCGCAGCCCGAGGCCCCCCGGCGTGTCCCCGATCCGGCACCGCCACGCGGACGCGACGTCGCCCCGACCGCGCACCCGACCCCGCCCGGGCCCGACCCCGCCCCAGCCCCGTCCCCGGAACGCGACCCCCCAGCGCCCGGCTCCGGCGCGACCGCAGCCCCCCGCGGCACCGAGGTCGGCGTCCCCGCCCCGCGCGGAGCCGACCGCGCCACCCTCCGACCTCGCGCGCGTCGCCCGCGCGCTCGACGAGGGCAGGAAGCTCGCCGAGCGCCACGACCGCCCCGACCTCGGCAACCACCTGGAGCAGGCGCGCAAGCGGCTCGGCGAGCAGGTGCTGAGCGTCGCCGTCGTCGGGGAGTTCAAGCGCGGCAAGAGCACGCTGGTCAACGCGCTGCTGCAGACCGACGTCTGCCCGACCGACGCCGACATCGTCACCGCCGTGCCCACCGTCGTCCGCTACGGCGCGGAGCCCTCGGCCGCGGCACAGCTGGAGCCGGTCGAGCGGCCGCCCGCCGACTCCCCGGACGGCCGGCACCGTCGAGGAGCCCGTCGACGTGGACCGGCTCGCCGACCTCGTCTCCGAGGCCGCGGACCCGAGCTGGCGGCGCCGCCTGCGCTCCGTCGAGGTCCGGCTCCCCCACCGCCTGCTGAAGACCGGGCTGAGCCTCGTCGACACCCCCGGCGTCGGCGGGCTGGAGTCCGCGCACGGGATCGTCACCCTCGGCGCGCTGCGCACCACGGCCGGCGTGATCTTCGTCACCGACGCGTCGCAGGAGCTGACCGGCCCCGAGGTCGACTTCCTCCGCCAGGCGCTGGAGCGCTGCTCCGCCGCGGTGTGCGTCGTGACCAAGACCGACCTGTACCCGGCGTGGCGCCGGATCGTCGAGCTGAACCGGCAGCACCTGGCCAAGGCCGGCATCGACCTGCCGATGATCCCCGTGTCGTCGTTCCTGCGGCTGCGCGCGTGGCGCTCCCCCGCCCTGAACGAGGAGTCGGGGTTCGCACCGCTGTTCGACTGGCTGCGCGCCGCGGTACTGGAGGCCGCGGCCAAGCAGGCCGTCGCCGCCGCGTCCCGTGACCTCGGCTTCGCCCAGGAGCAGCTGCGCCTGGAGGTGGCGTCCGAGCAGCAGGTGTTGGCCAAGCCGGAGGCGTCCGAGGAGGTCGTCGGGGCGCTGCGGCGCCGCTCGGAACGCACGCGCAAGCTCGTCGAACGCGGCAACGGCTGGCAGCAGTTCCTGTTCGACGGCATCGACCAGCTGATCGCCGACGTCAAGCACGACTTCGCCGGGCGGATGCGGACGGTCGTGCGCGACGTCGAGGCCGTCATCGACCAGGGCGACCCCAAGGAGTCCTGGTCGGACATCGAGGTGTGGCTGCAGCGCCAGGTGGTGCGGGCCGCGAACGAGAACCACGAGCTGCTCAACGAGCGGGCGGCGGCGCTGGCCGCCGACGTGGCGGAGACGTTCGCGCTGGAGTCCGACGAGCCGCTGCAGCTGGGGCTGACCGCCCCCGTCGACGTGCTCCGCGGCTTGACCTTCGACCCGGCCCAGCCGCCGCCGGACAGCCAGAAGCTGGTCCGGATGCTGTTCGCCGGCCGGGCCGCGCTCATCCCCGCGACGGTGGCCGGTTCGGTGGCCAGCGCGGCGGGCGGCCTGCTCCTGCTGGCCGCCGCCGCGCCGATCATCCTCGGGGTGGGGTTCATCGGCCGCAAGCTCATCCGCGACGAGCGCCAGCGGCAGCTGACCTACCGCCGCCAGCAGGCGAAGATGTCCTGCCGGCGCTACCTCGACGAGGCCAACTTCGTGATCGAGAAGGACTGCCTGGACTCGCTGCGGCGCACCCGCCGGGAGCTGCGCGACGAGTTCCAGGCCCGGGCGGGCGTCCTGCACGCCTCGTCGCAGCGCGCGCTGTCCTCGGCCGAGCGCGCCGCCTCGCTCACCCCGCAGGAGCGCGACCAGCGGGCCGCGGAACTGGCCGCTCGCCGCGCCGAGATCGAGCGGCTCGGGAAGGCGCCCGCGGCGTCCCGGGGGGCGGCATGACTCCGCCTTTCCCGCCGGACGACCCGCTGACCGCCGCGGTCCGCGAGCTGGTCGGCGCGGCCCGGGACCGGGCGCTCGACCCGAACTCCCGGGACCAGCTTTCCGACGCCGTCGAGCGGCTGTCCGGGCCCCTGCGGCTGGCGATCGCCGGCCGGGTGAAGGCCGGCAAGTCGACGCTGCTCAACGCCCTGGTCGGGGAGGAGCTGGCCCCCACCGACGCCGGCGAGTGCACCAAGCTCGTCACCTGGTACATCGGCGGCCACGCCGCGAAGGTCACCGCGGTGCACAAGGACGGGCGACGCGAGCAGCGCCCGTTCAGCCGCGAGGGCGGGGCGCTGGAGGTCGACCTGGGCGGCCCCGCCGAGGCGTACGACCACCTCGAGGTGAGCTGGCCGTCGTCCCGGCTGCGCGACGTCACGCTGGTCGACACACCGGGGATCGCGTCGCTGTCGACGGAGGTGTCGGAACGGACGTCGACGCTGCTGTCCGCCGAGGACGACCGGCCACCGGTCGTCGACGCCGTGCTGTACCTGTTCCGGCACAGCCACGCCAGCGACGTCCGGTTCCTGGAGGCGTTCCACGACGACGAGCTGGGGCGCGGCACCCCGCTCAACGCCGTCGGGGTGCTGTCGCGGCCCGACGAGATCGGGTCGTGCCGGCTCGACGCGCTGACGGTCGCCGCGCGCGTCGCCGACCGCTACGAACGCGACTCGCGCATCCACCGCCTCTGCCCGCTGGTGCTGCCGGTCGCGGGGCTGCTCGGCCAGGCCGGGACGACGCTGCGCGAGGAGGAGTACCGGGCGCTGGCGACGATCGCCGCGCTGCCCGACGCCGAGCGCAACGAGCTGCTGCTCACCGCGGACCGGCTGCTGGCCGACGACACCGACGTCCGGCTGACCCCGCTCGAACGCGGGCACCTCGCAGACCGGCTGGGCCTGTTCGGCGTGCGGCTGTCGGTGACGCTGATCCGGGACGGCACCGTCCGGTCGGCGACGGACCTGGCGAAACGGCTGGCCACCGACAGCAAGCTGGAGGAGCTGCGGGGCGTGCTCGTGCGGCAGTTCCTGGAGCGCAGCAAGCTGCTGCGGGCGCGCTCGGCGCTGGCCGTGGTGCGGGCGGTGCTGCGGCGGGGCGGGTGCGCGGACGCCGAGCTGATCGACGCTCGCGTCGAGGAGGTGATGGGGGCGGCGCACGAGTTCGTGGAGGTCCGGCTGCTCACCGACCTGCGGACGGGGACGGTCGGCATCGCCGAGCGGCTGGAGGAGGAGATGGACCGGCTGCTCGGCGGGTCCGGGCACAGCATCGCGCGCCGGCTGGGGGTGCCCGAGAACTCCTCGGTTCCGCAGCTGCTCGACGCCGCGTACACGGCGTTGGACCGGTGGCGGCGGGTGGAGTCGTCACCGCTGACGAGCCGCGAGGCCCGGATCGCGGCGCGCGGCGTGGTCCGCACCTGTGAGGGGATCGTGGCGAGCCTCGTCCCGGCCCGCGTCTGAGCGCTCGTCCCAGGAGCGGTCAGGGCAGCAGGTGGGGGTCCAGGACGCCGGCGCCCGGGACCTCCGGGAGGGCCGCGCCTCCCGGGACGTCCAGGCCTCCCGGTGCGGCCGGTGAGGCGGCGCCGCCGAGGAGGTCGTGGTCGGCGGCGAAGCCGTCGGCCAGGCCGTCGTTGTTGCTGTCCAGCAGCCGCGGGTTGAGCCCGCGGGCGATCTCGTCGCCGTCGGAGAGGCCGTCGTGGTCGGTGTCGGCGACCAGCGGGTCCGTGCCGATCTTCTGCTCGTACGTGTCGCTGAGCCCGTCGCCGTCGGTGTCGAGGTTGGCCATGCCACCGAAGCCGGCGGCTCGCGCGGCCGCCGGGATGTCCGCGTGCCCGGGGTCCTTGCCCTGCGCGATCTCGGCGGCGTCGGTGATGCCGTCGTGGTTGGTGTCGGCCGACAGCGGGTCGGTGTGGCTGACCGACGTCTCGTAGGCGTCGGTGAGGCCGTCGCCGTCGGTGTCGCCCTTCGTCGGATCCGTGCCGAAGAGCTTCTCGAAGTCGTCGGTCAGGCCGTCGCCGTCCTGGTCGGTGATGCCGGAGGGCTGGGGGACCGGGGCCATCGCGAACGGGTCCGCGCCGTTCGCCCCCGCGCCGAAGGCGGCCGCGCCGGCCCGTAGGGGCCCACGCCCACGCCGGCCGGCCCGCACCCACGCCCATGCCGAAGCCGTTGCCCGCGCCGGCGCCGAAGGGGCCCACGCCGGTGCCGGAGGTCGACGGCACCGGGACGCCCGCCTGCAGCGGCTCGTCGAGGAACTTCCGGTAGGCGCCGTTGGTGTAGGTGCTCCAGGGCCGCAGGTTGCGGCCGCCGTTCGAGATGTTCAGCGCCGCCTTCACCTGCTCCGCAGGGTTGTTCATCAGGCGCTGGATGTCGCGGTCGCTGCCCGTGCCGGTCTCCGACTTGAGGGTGCGGATCTGGAACAGCCCCACCGACGGGCCCCACGTGGCGGTCTCCAGCGCGACGTCGCCGACCGCGCCGGGGTTGGCTGCCGACTCGGCCTGCGCGATGGCGGTCATCATCCGCGCGTCGTCCGGGGTGAACCCGCCCTGCAGCAGCAGCGTGTAGATCTGCGAGGGGCTCAGCGTCGCCATCGTGCCTCCCCTCAGTGGGCCAGGTCGGCGAGGCCGGCCCCACCGGGCGCGCCCGGGGCCAGCGGGTCGGCGCCGGCGGCCAGAGCGTCGGACCCGACGCCGCCTGCGCCCAGGCCCCCGGCACCCAATCCGCCCGCGCCCATCCCCCCGGGATCGAGTGCCCCGCCGCCGGGGACACCGGTCTGCGGGACGGGCTCCAGGGTGCCGGCGGCCGACTCGAAGCTGTCGGTCAGGCCGTCGCGATCACTGTCGATCGAGAGCGCGTTGCTGCCGTGGGCCGCTTCGACACCGTCGCTGAGCCCGTCGTGGTCGGTGTCGGCGTCCAGCGGGTTCGTGCCCGCCTTCTGCTCCTGCAGATCGCTGACGCCGTCGTTGTCGCTGTCCAGTGTCGCGAGTCCGCCGAAACCGGCGGCGCGGACCGCGGCCGGGATCTGGCCGTGCCCGGGATCCTGGCCGTGCGCGATCTCGACGGCGTCGGTGATGCCGTCGCGGTTGGTGTCCATAGACAGCGCGTCCGTGTGGCTGACCGACGTCTCGTAGGCGTCGGACAGGCCGTCGCCGTCGGTGTCGGCCTTCGTCGTGTCCGTGCCGAACAGCTGCTCGAACTGGTCGATCAGCCCGTCCCCGTCGGCGTCGGTCACCGACGGCGGCCCGCCGGGGTCGATCGCGAAGGGATCGGTCGCGCCCGGGACGAAACCCGCTCCGGGGGCGCCGCCGATGTCGGGCAGCGGGGTGAGGAAGTTGTACGGGTTGAGCCACTGGCCGCCCTGCCGCACCTGGAAGTGCAGGTGGTTCGGGGTGCCGGCGGCGTCACCGGTGTGTCCGACGCCGCCGATGACCTCGCCGGCCGCGACGTGCTGGCCCACCTTCAGGTGGTCCGTGCTGCCGCCGGTGAGGTGCGCGTAGTAGTAGAAGCGCCCGTCGTCGCCCTGGATGCGGACGACGTTGCCGCCGAGCCCGTTCGTGAAGCCCTGGACGATCGTGCCGCCGGCGACGGCGTGGATCGGGCGTGCCCTCGGGGGCGAAGATGTCGATGCCCTCGTGCTTGCGTCCGCCCGAGCGCGCGGCGCCGAACGTGTCGGTCAGCTTGGCGCCCTGGATGGGCCGCACCAGCCCAGCGCCCGTCCCGAACCCGGAGAACGCCGGGCGGGCGCGGCGCGGTGGCTACTGGATAGGCCATTGCTCCAGGGTACGGCGCAACGGCTAGCCGAGAGGACATTTCAACAACCCGGTTCGCGCGCCCGCGCGCCCTGCGGGTGTCGAAATGCCCTCTTAGATGAATCCCTCACGGACGGCGAAGGCGACCGCGTGCGCCCGGTTGCGCAACTGCAGCCGCGTCGTGACGTCGTGCAGCACGCTTTTGATCGTCCGCTCGCTGAACGCCAGCTGCCGCGCGATCTCGCCGGTGTCGAGGCCCTCGGCCACCAGCCGGAGCACCTCGACCTCGCGGTCGCTCAGCCCGGAGAACCGCAGGCCCCGCGGGGCCAGGACCTGCCGCTGCAGCCGACCCACCTGACCGAGCAGCCCGGCGAGCAGGTCCGCGGGCATCTCCGCGCCGCCGTCCCGCGCCTTGAGGATCACCGAGACCAGCCGCTCCGGGGTCACCTCCGAGCGGCGGACCAGCGCCGACACGCCCGCCTCCGCCGCGGTGACGACCGCCGTGTCGTCGAGCGCGGCGGCGATCAGCACGGTGCGGGGGACGCTGCCGCGACGGACGGCGCGCAGCACGCGCAGCACCTCCTCGTCGACGCACTCGGTGACGACGACGGCGACCTCGGCCTGGTCCAGCTCCTCGGCGTCGACGAGCTGGACCTCGGGTCGCGGCCGCAGCTGGCTCGCCACACCCGCCTGCGAGATCGGATCGTTCGCGTAGATGAAGACCTTCGCCCGCTGCGTCACCCCGGGGAGTGTCCCGCCGCGCTGCGCCCCTGCCCGATCAGCCCGATCCACCGTCATGGCCATCCGCCCCTCCACACGCACGGCCCGGCCGGCCGCCGCCTGGCGGCGAGTGTCCACAGGGCTCTTGGCGGGGGCTTCACGCCTGCTCAACGGGCGCTCAACGCGCCACGGACTTCCGCCCGGGTGGTCGTCCGCGCGTTCGTCGGATACTAGGCGATCGACGCGCCGCCCGCTGGTGACGCGGCCTACTCGCCCGGGGGATTCGGGCCGACGGCGGCGAGGTCCAGTGCGTACACCGTCACCGATCCCGAGCGGAACGCCACGGTGAGCCCGGGCAGGCCGTCGAGGTCGCGCAGGCCGGGGGCCAGCCGGAAGCCGTCCGGGCCCGCCCAGTCCTCGGGCGACCCGGCCGAGCCGATCGCGGGCGTGTCGGTGTCGACGTACACCCACCGCACGTCGAGGTCGGCGAGCTGGCGGCGGATCGCGGGGTCCGTCGGGTAGGTGTTGAACGACTGCAGCAGCCGGTAGGTGTACGGGATCCCGGTGAGGCCGAGCGTGTAGATGTTGACGACCGGGATGCCGCGCTCCACGTAGAGGTACGTCGAGCCGTCGTTCGGGGAGTTGAAGACGCGCTCCCCCGGCCGGATGTGCGCGGCGAGCCAGGCGATCGCCGCGTCGTCGTCGGGCCCGATCCGGACGAACTCGGGCGTGCGGTAGCGGGTCGCGACCGAGAGCTCGGCGATCCGGGCGTACCCGACAGCCGGCCCGGTCGCGTAGCCGACGAACGCCACGCTGACGAGCGCGAGCGCCGTCCACGACGCGCGCAGCGGCACGCGGCGGCGGGCGAGCACGGCGACCCGGTCGGCGACCAGCACCACGCCGAGTCCGGCCAGCACCGGCGCGAGCAGGTAGACGTGCGACCAGGTGCGCAGCATGGCGTGGTAGAAGAACCGCGTCACCAGGGCGTCGACGCCGGTGGCCGGGCTGAGCCACGCACCGACGACGATCGCGCTCCACACCGTGAAGGCCGCGACCGGCCCGATCCCGCGCCGCAGCGCGACGACCGCACCGATCCCGACGAGCACCAGCAGCAGCACCCAGATCTGGGATCGCGTCTGGTCCGGGTCGATCCCGCCGGAGTAGGGGAAGCCGAGCGTCTCACCGAGTGCCCGGAAGAAGGGCACGGGCCCGGTGTCCGGCGGCCAGTTCGCGGTGCGCGCCGACTGGCCGAGGCCGGGCCCCACCGCGGGGACGAGCAGCACCGCCGCGACCCCGGCGGCGACGGCGAGACCCGGGACGGCGCGGCGCAGCTCGGTGCGACCGCGCCGGGCGACCAGCATCCCGGCCCACCACGCGGCCGTCGTCACGGCGATGGACACCGCCGCGCTCGGATGGCACCAGACGGTCCCGGCGACGGCCGCGCCCACCCCCGCACCCGCCCGCACCGGGAGGGCGCGGGGGTTCGCAGCAAGGTGGCTTTGCTGCAACGGGATTGGAGCAGGGCCACCCTGCTGCAATCGGCCGGAGGCCGATCCCGCGCTCAGCCGGGCTCCGGCGGCCGGGCAACCCAGCGCCAGCACGCCCGCCACCGCGGCGGGCACCAGCGACAGCGACACCGCGTTGGCGAAGATCCCGCCGTCGTGCATGAGGACCGGAGCCGGCCGGTACAGCCCGGCCATCACCAGCGACGCGACCCCGCCGACGAGCATCGCGCTGCCCCGGCCCAGCGCCAGCTGCCGCGCGGCGACCGCCCCCAGCGCCGCGGCGCCGGTGCATCCCGGCGACGGCGAGCAGCACGACCGTCTGCGCGTTGAGCGCGGGCACCACCGCACCGCCGATCAGCCCCGCGGTCGCGGCGGCGAGCAGGTGCACCCCGGACGGGTAGAACCAGGTCGGCGTCCCGGTCAGCAGGTCGACGGGGGCGAGCTGCCACGGCGCCCCGCGCCCCGTGCGCGTGACGTACGCGGTCTGCAGGACATGCATGATCATGTCGTGTTCCTGCGGGCGCGTGGCGAGCGGGCCGATGCCCACGAGCCAGGCCCACGCGGCGTACGCGGCCCCGACCGCGACCATCGCGGAGCCGACGACGAGCGGTGCCCGTCCCCGCGCGAGTTGCGCGTTCGTGCCCGGTGAATCGCGCGTTTCGGCCCGCCGGCCGCGTGCTCGGCGGAAGGCGACGGCCGCGGCACCGATCGCGACCGTGGCGACCAGGAGCGCGACGGGGCCGTACGGCAGGCCGACCGGTGCCACCACCACGGCGACGACCCCCGCGACCGCCACCGACGCCGCCGGCGCCAGCGCGACCATGAGCAGCCCGGGCGGCACCGACAGCGCCGCGAGCAGCACCAACCCCGGCAGGTACGCGACCGCGACCGCGATGGCGAGAACCACCGCATCGGGCACGGCAGCGGCGCTCACCGTCAGCGATCGCCGATCTGCGTCAGGCTCAGGGTGAAGCTCACCGTGATGATCGAGGACCCGGTGACGGCGAGCACCGAGCCGACGATCGGCAGGCGCAGCGACTGCGCGACGTCGAGGGGCCCGAACCCGGCCGCGCCCCATGTCGTCAGCGCCACCACGAAACATGCGGCGCCGGCGAGCAGGAACAGACCGCCGAGCACCAGCCCGCGTTCGAGCGACATCCGCATGAGCACCCGGAGCAGCCGCTGCGACTGCGCCAGCAACCCGAGGTGCGCCGCGTACGACCGCGCGATCACCGCCAGCCCGAGCCCCTGCACGCCGAGGACGAAGATCGTGGCGAAGGCGAGCATGCTGTGGACGTCGAACACGACGCGCCCGACCGACCGCGGCCCGACCAGCAGCCAGGCCAACCCGGCCAGGCCGACGGCCTGGAACAGCAAGGACGGGTAGAGCAGGAGCCAGCGCGGGCTGAACGCGAGCAGGAAACGCAGGTGGCGCCAGCCGTCGCGCCAGGTGCGCAGGTGCGGGGCGCGCGACCGGCCGTCGGGGCGCAGCACCGTCGGCACCTCGCGGATGCGCAGCTCCGCCAGCGACGCCCGGACCACCATCTCGCTGGCGAACTCCATGCCGGACGTGACCAGCCCGAGCTCCAGCACCCGGTCCCGGCGGAAGGCCCGGATGCCACAGTGGAAGTCGCCCACCGGGATGTGGAAGAACAGCCTGCCGAGCATGGACAGCACGGGGTTGCCGACGTAGCGGTGCAGGAACGGCATCGCACCCGGCTCGATCCGCCCCCGGAACCGGTTGCCCATCACCAGGTCCGCACCGCCGCGCAGCTCGCGGAGGAAGCCGCCGAGGTCGTCGAGGGCGTAGCTGTCGTCGGCGTCGGCCATGAGCACGTACCCGCCGCGCGACGCCCGGATGCCGGCGATCAGCGCAGCCCCGTAACCCCGCCGCGGGACGTCGACGACGACCGCGCCCTCGTCCCGCGCGATGTCCTGGGACCCGTCGGTCGACCCGTTGTCGGCGACCACCACCTCACCGACCACGCCGAGCGTCGCGAAGGAGCGCGTCGCCTTGCGGATGCAGGTCGCGAGGGTCTCGGCCTCGTCGAGGCAGGGCAGGACGACGGACAGCTCGACGACAGCCGGAGTCGACGGCCCGGGTGCGGGGCTCGCGGTCGGCGGAGCGGTGGAGGTTGTCGCACTCGGGGTCGACGAGGCGGGAGTCGTCGCTCTCGAGGACGTCATGACCGTCGGGTCCTTCCCTTGTGGACCGACCAGGCCGGTCCGGCGCGCGACAGGGTAGCCAACGCGCCGCTACATGATCACCACCGGCGCCGGCCCTCCGTGCGGGTGCGACGGCACGAGCAGGGTGCGACGGCACGGCGGGGTGCGACGGCACGGGCGGGGTGCGGCGCCACCGCTGGCCTACCGTGTGCCGCGTGCACAGGACCGGGTCGCTGCGCCGGCGGGTGGCCCGGGTCGCCCCGGTCGGCGGCGGGCTGTTCCTGCTCGGGCTGTCCGCCTACGTCGTGCTCGGCACGGCGGGGCACGCGCTCGCGCCGCGCGACTACGCCGCCGTCGCGTCGCTGTACCTGCTCGTCGCGATCACCAGCCCTGGCGTGTTCACCGCGCTGGAGCAGGAGGTCAACCGGGAGGTGAGCAGCCGCCGCGCCGCCGGCCTCGGGACCGGTGCCGTCGCGCGGGGCGGGCTGCTCGTCGGCGCCGGGTACGCCGGCGTCGTCGCGGTCGTCCTGCTGGCCGCGGCGCCCTGGCTCGTGCCCCACGTGCTCGGCGGCTACTGGAGCCTGCTCGCGGCGGCGATCGTCGCGGCCGTCGGGGCGGCGGCGGTCTACCTGCTGCGTGGCCTGTTCGCCGGCGAGCGACGCTTCGGCTGGTACGCGGCCGGCCTCGGGCTGGAGGGCGCGGCGCGGCTCGTCCCGTGCGTGGCGCTGGCGCTCGCCGGCGCGACCGACCCGTTGGCGTACGGCTGGGCCTTCGCCCTCGGTACGGGGATCGCCGCGCTGGCGTGTCTACCGGGCCGAACCTCGGTCGCGCGGTCGGCCCGGCCGGCCGTCGACCCGGCGACGAGCCAGGTACCGTGCCGACCCACGGCCGGCAGCGCGCGATGCGCGAGCGCACGTCCGCCCCGGTGCCGTGCCGATCCCGCGACGGCCGGCCACGGCACCGCGCGGCCGATGCGCGGCGCGCACGGTGGTCCGCGACGCCCGGCCGCCGATCGCAGGGAAACCTGTGGAGGTGCGGGCGATGGCCCGCGCCACCGGCCTGCTCGTCGTCGCGTCCGGGCTGACCTACGTCGTCGCCAACACCGCCCCGCTGGTGCTGACCGCCCGGCTCCCCGCCGCTCCGGAGGTCGCGGCGAGCTTCGTGTCGCTGTTCGTGCTGGCCCGCATCCCGGTGTTCCTGTTCGGGCCGCTGCAGGCGTTCCTGCTGCCGACGCTGACGGCGGGCGCCGAGCGAGCAGACCTCGCCCACCTGCGGTCCCGGCTCCGTGTCGCGTTGCTCGCCGTCGCCGCCGTCGGCATCCCCGGCGCGCTGCTGACGGCGGCGCTCGGACCGTGGGCGGCGCGCACGTTCTTCGGCGCGCCGCTCGACCTCCCGCACACCGCGGCCGGCCTGCTCGGGGCCGGGACGGTCGCCATGCTGGCCGCGCAGGTCCTGCAACCCGCGCTCGTCGCGCTGCGCGTGCACCGGATGGCGACGACCGCGTGGGTCGTCGGCGTGCTGGCCTTCGGCGCGGTGCTCGTCGCGCCCGTCGACCCGACGACGGCGGCGGTCACCGCCCAGGTCGTGGGGCCGACGGTGGTGTGCGTGGTCATGGGCGTCACCGTCGCCGCCCGCCTGCGACGCATGGCCGACGCGCCGGCGCACTGAGCACACCGCGACCGCACCGACCCGACGTGGAGATGTCGATCCTCCGGTCGGCGAGTGGCCCGGCTTCCTCGTGGTGATCGGGTTCCTGGACTCTGCGCACGCGCAACTCGGACGGGGTGACGCTGCTGGTCGACGGCGTCCCAGACGGCTACCGCGCGGCCGCCTACGCCGAGAAGCTCGCGGCCGTGCGAGGTGATTCGTGAGGGTCGGGTCGCCGTGGCGGCCCTTTCCGGCGCACGATCAACCGAGCTGATCGTGCGGAGGCCATCCGATCCGGAACAGGCCGGACATCGCCCCCACGATCAGCCAGCCCGCCGCTGAGCTGATCGTGCAGAGCCTTCCGGGGGTCTGAAACGGCGCGATAGCACCCTCACGATCAGCCCAACTGACGCCGAGCTGATCGTCCGGCGGCTACCCGGCCACGGCGCGGACTCAGTAGTGACGCCGAGTCGGGGTACCCGCGCCCCATGAGCGAGCGTGCGAGCGGCACCCCCTTGAAGCGCGGAGCAGAGGACGTCCTCCGCACCCTGACCGACCTCGCCGGCACCACCTACGCCGAGCAAGCCGGCATCACGCTGCGCGACACCCCTGCGCCGCTTTACCGGCTGCTCGTGCTCTCGGTCCTGCTGTCCACCCGGATCCGCGCCGACCTCGCCGTCGACGCCACCCGCGCGCTGGTCGACGCCGGCGCCGGAACGCCGGAGAAGATGGCGGCCCTGTCGTGGCAGGACCGGGTCGACGCGCTCGGCCGCGCCCACTACCGGCGCTACGACGAGAGCACCGCGACGGCCCTCGGCGACGGTGCCGAGCTGCTGCGCAGCGAGTACGGCGGTGATCTGCGGCGGCTGCGCAAGAAGGCCGGCGGCGACCCGGCCGCGGTGCGCGACCTGCTGACCGCGTTCCCCCGGCTGGGCCCGACCGGCGCGAACATCTTCTGCCGCGAGGCGCAGCTCGTGTGGCCCGAGCTGCGTCCCGCACTGGATCGCAAGGTGCTCGACGGCGCGAAACGCCTCGGTCTGCCGACGACGGCGAAGGAACTCGCCGCGCTGATCCCCGACGACCGGCTCGCCGTCACGGCCGCCGCGCTCGTCCGCGTGGCGCTGGACAAGGCCCTCGCCGAGCAGGTCCGAGAGCAGAGCTGACGCTGCCCGTGCACATCGCGCTCCCCTCGTGCACAGCGCATGCGGTGTGCACGAGACGGGTCCGGTATGCACGGCGCATCTGGGTATGCACGGCGCATCTGGGTATGCACGGCGCATCTGGGTGTGCACGGGCGGCGGGCCGCACGGCCGTCAGGTGATCGCCACCGCCACCACCAGCCCCAGCGCCACGTGCGCCGCCGCCACGACCCACGCCTCGGGCTCCAGCACCTCCGACCGCAGCACCGCGCCGATCCGGATGCCCGTCACCCACTCCAGCAGCCGCACGCCGCCCACCTGGGCCGCGATGCCCACCAGCCCGAAGATCAGTGCGCCGAGCAGGCCCTCGACGAGCGTGCCGGTCGAGCTCCAGATGGCCGTCACCACGATGAACGCCATGCTGACCATGCCCGCGGACGTGACCAGCACGGAGTTCGGCAGGCCCTCGCGGACCATGCGGTTGAGCTTGCCCGGGGTCGTGATGTCGATGGCCCAGAAGCCGAGCAGCATCAACAGCACGCCGAGCACGGCGTAGAGCAGGATCGCGCCGATGCCACGGCCGATCAGGGGGAAGAACCCGGGGCCGATGGCCGCGAGCGTCATGGGAGTGCCTCCTGGGGAGCGTTATTCAGCGCAGAACTCATTCGGGGTGGATCCGGTGGGGGACGAACGCGGCGCCGTCGTCGGTCACCAGCCCGACGGTCTCGCGGATGCCCAGGCCCGCGGCCTCGTCGCCGACGATCCACGCCCCCAGCGCGGGGCGGAAACCGTCGAACTCGGGCAGCGGGTCGAACAGCTGGTAGACGTACCCCTCCTCGCCGTAGACGCCGCCGGTCGCGACCTCGCTGCCGGGCGCGACGATCGTGATGTTCGCACCCTCCCGGCCGAGGCGGGGTTTGCGGACGTACTCGGTCAGCAGGCCGGGCTGGTCCAGGTAGGCGGGCAGCAGGTTGGGGTGGCCGGGGTAGAGCTCCCACAGCACCGCCAGCAGCGCCTTGTTGCTCAGCAGCGACTTCCACAGCGGCTCGAGCCACAGGGTCTCGGGCAGGCTGCGGACGACGTGCTTGCCGAAGTCGTCGCCGAGCACCCACTCCCAGGGGTAGAGCTTGAAGACCCCGTTCATCGGGGCCTCCTCGAGGTCGACGAAGCGGTCGAGCGCCGAGTCCCAGCCGATGTCCTCGATCGCCAACCCGATGGTGTCGAGCCCGGCCTCGGCCGCGGTCTCCTGCAGGTAGCCGACCGTGACGTGGTCCTCGCCCGTCGCGTCGCCGGACGACCAGGTGAAGTGCACCTCGCCGGACGGCAGCCCCTCGGCGATCGCGCCCCAGCGCTCGACGAGCTTCTCGTGCAGGGAGTTCCACTGGTCGTCGTCGGGGTGGAGGTCCTTCAGCCAGTACCACTGCAGGATCGACGCCTCGAGCAGCGTGGTGGGGGTGTCCGCGTTGTACTCCAGCATCTTGCACGGCCCGCGGCCGTCGTAGCGCAGGTCGAAGCGGCCGTAGATGTGGGGGTCGTGCCGCTTCCACGACGCCGCGACGGCCTCCCAGCTCCACTCGGGCAGCGCGAAGTCGCGGAACCGCTCGGTCGTCACGACGTGGTCGACGGCCTCCAGGCACATCGAGTGCAGCAGCTCGACGTCCGCCTCCAGGGCGAGGATCTCGTCCATCGCGAACACGTAGTGCACCGACTCGTCCCAGTAGGGCCGCTCGGCGCCGCCCTGGCCGCGGCCGGGCGCGTCGTAGACCAGGCCCTGCTCGGTGACCGTCTTGTGCCAGCCCGCGCGCGGGGCTCCCGTCCGGCGCTCCATCCGCTCAGCTGCCGCCGCTCTTGCTGCCACCGGAGCTCGACCCGACGAGCCCGACGCTCGCCCGACTTGCTGCCGCCCACGCTGCTGCCGCTGGTGCTCTTGGAGACCCCCAGGCCGCCGCGGGTGACCGTCGAGCTGCCCGACGACGTGCGCACCTTCGTGCCGTCCCTCGGCACCGTGGTCGTCCCGCCGGCCACGGGCTGGCCGATCGTGCCGGTGCCGCCGTAGTTGTAGTGGTACTGCCGCCCGCCCGCGCCGAGGAAAATCGGGAAGAAGGCGAAGCCGCCGCCCCCGCCGGTGGCGGTGGTGTTCTCCGCGGGAACGGCGCAGTTGCTGTCGTCGACGACGACGCCGGCGTCGTCGACGCAGTGGGCCTCGATCTCGTCGTCCGGCTGCGGCCGCCGCGTAGCCGACGGCGATCAGCGCGACGACCCCCACCGTCACCCCGGCCCCGACGAGGATGCGCTTGCGCTTCTTGCGGCCGGCCGCCTCGTCGGCGACCCGCTGCTCCTCCTCCTCGCGCCTGCGGCGCTCGGCCCGCTCGCGGGCGCGGCGCTCGGCGAGGGTCGGCTCGCGCGGCGTCGTGTTCTCGTCCTGCTGACGAATACTGCCTCGGCGGCGCGGGGTCGATTCCGCCGTCTCCAGATCCGGATCCGGATCCGCCGGTGTGTCGCTCTCGTCGCGCTCCGTCATTCCGCCTCCCCCCGGCGCCGGTCGGCCGCGACCCTGCCGAGGTGGCGACTCGACCCTCGAACAGGGCCACCCCCGACAGTGCCGCGCGGCGCAGCGGGACCGCAACCCGGCGCAGATCAACACCGGCTGATGTCACGCTGCGTCACCACTGCGGCGGGGCGCGGACCGTTCGTCCACCCGTGCCGCCGCTGCGCGTCGGAACCCTAACTTCCTGGCCTCGACCGGCGGAAACGGGGTCGCTCACAGCAGCCCCGACTACCGGTCGACGCGACGCGCCGAGGCCCTTGCAGGGGATCGCGATAGGTAACGGCATGATGACGGTCGACATGGACCACCGTTCTGCTCCCCAGCATCGGTCCGCCGGGTCGCCCGTCCTCGCTCCCCGCTTCGACGGCCCGCCCCGCGGTACCCGGCCGCGTTCGGCCTCGTCGCAGTTCGACGCGTCGCGCCGGCTGGCCGCCGGCGTGCTGACCGGTGCGCTGACGATGCTGGTCGTCGCGCTCCTCGACACCGTCACCGGTGCGCAGGTTCCGGTCCTCGGGTCGTTCGCCGCACTGCCGGCACCGGCGGGGCAGGAGATCGTCGACGTCGCGGCGCCGCCCGCCACGCCCGGCACCTGCCTGAACTGGACGCGCGCGGACGCCTCGGACACCCATGCCGTCGACTGCACGCAGGCCCACCTGTTCGAGCAGGCCGGGACGGTGCTGCTGGCCGACCAGAAGGACCTGCCGGACGACGGCCGGTGGCGCCAGCTCGTCCGCGAGCGCTGCGACCCGGTCGTCAAGCAGTACCTGAGCGGGCGGTTCGACCCGGACGGCCGATTCCGCATCGGAGCACTGAAGCCGTCGCCCACGAAGTGGGCGCAGGGTGACCGGGAGCTGCGCTGCGGGCTGCAGAGCGCGTCGCGGTCGGGTGCGCTGTACCCGATGGCGGGCAAGGCCGTCGAGCAGGACCAGGCGGCGGTGCACGCGCCGGGCACCTGCCTGGGGATCGACGGGCGCACGATCGGCGACCCGGTCGACTGCACGGGTCCGCACGCCGTGGAGGCGGTCGGGGTCGTCGACCTCGGGAAGAAGTTCGACGACGACTTCCCCGCCGTGGACGCGCAGGACGACTTCCTCCAGACCGAGTGCACGAAGATCGCCACCGGGTACGCGGGCGGCGAGGACACCATCGGCGACAAGAAGCTCACGGTCTACTGGGACAACCTCACCGAGGACTCCTGGAAGGCAGGCACCCGCCGGGTGAACTGCAACCTCGCCGCGCTGCTGCCCGACCGCAGCGGGTTCGCGCCGGTCGTGGGGACGGTGCGCGGCGCGGTGACGGTGGGCGACGCGCCCGCCCCGCCGTCGACGAACAACCCGGAGCCCGGGGTGCCCGCGCAGGTGCCGCCGGTCGAGGCCGTGCCGTCGCCGGCTCCGGTGACGCCCCCGGCCGGGCCCAGCCCGACACCCGCGCCGCCGCACACGGACGCGCCGCCGCTCGACGGTGCGCCGCCCGACCCGCCGCCCGCCGACGACCCGGCTCCTGCGGACCCGCCGGAGCAGCCCGAACCGGCGTCGCCGTCACGGGCGCCGGACCCGGCTCCGCGCCGGCGCCGGCGCCCGACCTGGGGACGCTCGTCGGCAGCGGGTACTGACGGGCAGACTGGACGGGTGGAGCCCTCGCCCGGGATGAGCCGCCGGCGGTTCGACGAGCTGGTGGCCGACGCGCTCGACACGATCCCGCCGGAGCTCACCCGGGCGATGGACAACGTCGTCGTGCTGGTGGACGACCGGAACGCGGACGACCCGGCGCTGCTGGGGCTGTACGAGGGCGTCGCGCTGACGGAGCGGACGAGCGACTACGGCGGCGTGCTCCCGGACCGGATCACGATCTACCGGGAGGCGATCCTCGACGTCTGCGTGGACGAGGACGAGGTCGTCGACGAGGTCGCGGTGACGGTGGTGCACGAGGTGGCCCACCACTTCGGCATCGACGAGGCCACCCTGCACCGGCTGGGCTGGGGCTGAGCGGCGGAGCCTCAGGCCGGTGCGCCGCCCCCGGTGACGTCCTTGCGCACCGGCTCGCCCGTGTCCCACGCATCCAGCACCCAGCCCTGCTCCTCGCGGCGCAGCACCACCAGCCCGGCGTTGGGCACGTACGAGGTCTCGACCGTGTCGCCGAGCAGCGCGGCCGCTGCCATCCGGATGGCAGCACCGTGGCTGACCAGCACGACATCGCCGTCACCGTCGCCGACGATCCGCTCCACGGCGGGCAGGAAACGCGCGCGCAGGTCCAGGGCGGACTCCCCGCCCGGCAGCCGCGCGTCCAGCTCGCCGCGCCACCAGGCGTCGTAGACCTCGAAGAACGCCTCGAACGCCGCCTCGTCGGAGCGGCCTTCGAGGTCGCCGATGGACACCTCGTGCACCCCGTCGACCACCTCGACCGCGAGCCCGTGCACGGCGGCCACCGGGGCGGCGGTCTGCTGCGCCCGGATCGCCCGCGAGGCGTGCACGGCGCGCACCGGGTGGCCGGCCAGCCGGCGGGCCAACTCGTCCGCCTGGTCGCGGCCCAGCTCGTCGAGCGGCGCACCCGGGGGGCGGCTGTCCAGGATGTGCTCGGCGTTGGCCGCCGTGCGTCCGTGCCGGGCCAGCACGAGCCTCACGTCGGTGCTCCCGAGCGCAGGCCGGCGAGCCAGCGTTCGGCGGCCGCGAACGCCGCCGAGTCGGTGCCGTGCTCGGGAACGGCCGGCGCGCCGACGCCGGGCGCCGGGCCGTTCGCGCTCCCGGCCCGGGGGTAGGAGCCGAGGAAGCGCACCCGGTCGCAGCGCCGGTGCAGCGCCGCCAGCGCCTCCCCCATCGCGGGATCGGCGATGTGTCCGGTGCAGTCGAGGTGGAACCAGTACTCGGCGTGCCGGTCCTTGATCGGGCGCGACTCGATGCGCGTGAGGTCGATCCCGCGCACGGCCAGCTCGGTGAGCAGCCCGAGCAGCGAGCCGGGGCGGTTCTGGGTGGTCGCGGCCAGCGTCGTGCGGTCGTGGCCGGTCGGCTCCGGGGGCGGGCCGGGCGGGGTGAGGAGCACGAAGCGGGTGACGGCTCCGGGGTTGTCCGCGACGTCGTCGGCGAGGATCTCCAGGCCGAACTGCTCTGCGGCCAGCGGCGCGCAGACGGCGGCGTCGATCTCCCCGCGGGACACCTGGGCGGCCGCCTCGCTGGTGGAGGTGCTGACCAGGACGTCCGCGTGCGGCAGGTGGCGGGCGATCCAGTTGCGGGTCTGGGCGATGCCGTGGTTGTGCGACGCGACGGTCCGGATCTCCCCGATCGTCGTGCCCGGACGGACCATGGCGGCGAACCGGACGGCGAGCACCACCTCTTTGACGATCATCAGCGGCGGGTCGACGAGCAGGCCGTCCAGCACCGGTGGCACGGCGCCCTCGACGCTGTTCTCGATCGGTACACAGCCCGCGTCGGCCTGCCCGTTCCGGATGGCGGCGAGGACGGCCGGGTTCCCTGCGCACGGCACCAGTTCCGCGCCCCGTGCCTCCGGAAGCGTCAGCAGGGCCTGCTCGGTGAAGGTCGCGTGCGGGCCGAGGAACGCCAGTCGGGGCACGGTCGCCGAGCCTAGTGCGCGATCACCGGACGCGCCGCTCAGCCGAGCAGGTGCAGGTCCGACAGCTCCGCGGCGGGCACCGGGGCGGGACCCGCGCCGCAGCGGGGCAGCAGCGCGCGGACCTCCCGGACCTGGCTCGGTGACAGTGCGAGCGCCTCGCGGGCGAGCGCCGGGCCGTCCGTGCTGGCCAGCGCCTCGGCGACGGCACCGTGCGCCAGCGCGCGGGCGGCCCCGACGAGCAGGTTCAGCACGCCGAGGCGTGAGCCACCGTCCGGTGTCGCCGCGCCGACCACCGGCAGTGCGCCCAGCGCGACGAACCCGCGCCCGGCCTCGGCCACCACCCGCACGAACCGGTCGACGTCGGCGACGGACGGCACGTCCGACGACCGGGAGCCGCCGCACCGCAGCTTCGGCGTGCAGCCGTGCTTCGCGACCCGGCGCACCGCGTCCAGCCAGTGCGCGAGGTCGTCCTCCTCCGCCCCCATCGGCCGGCGGGGCTCGACCACGGCGACGACGTCGTCCGGCACGAACTCGGCCACCCGCTCCAGCCAGATCGCGTCGACGTCGACGGGCGCGGCCGTCTCGATCGTGCGGGGGGTGAGCAGGTTGGAGCGGGAGAAGACGGTCGACAGCGCCTTGGGCACCGCGCCGAGGCCGGTGTCGACGACCAGCGAGACGTCGACGGGCCGCGCCGGCCCCGACCGGGCCAGCTCCTTGACCAACGCCGGTAGCCGCGAGACCGGGCAGACCAGCTGTCCGAGCAGGCCGCCGTGGCGCCCCTCCCGGGTGGCCAGGTACCGGGTGACGACCGCGGCCATCTCCGGCATCTCTCCCCGGGGCGCCAGGAGGCTCGTGTCGTCGACGAGGTGGTCGAACAGCGGTGGCACGGGCAGCCGGTCCGCTGGATCGGCCGAGGGCACCGTCGTCACGCTCGGAACGCTAACCGCTGGCAGCGAACCGGTTGCGACGGGGTGAGGGTGTCTCGCCGCCCTGTGCACGTCGCTGGACATTAGTGAACCCTCTCTATAACTTAGCCTTGCCTAAGTAGAGGGGGTTCCCGTGGGAAGCACGCGGCTGCGCCGTCCGCCCGCACCCACCGACGCCGAACGCGCCCGCAGCCTGGCGCTGCGCGGGGGTGCGGCCTCGCTGGTCGGCACCGGATCGGCGCCGGTGACGCCGCTCGTGCACCACTGCGCGCCGACGGATCCGCGGTGCTGCTGCTCGCCGACGACGAGCCGCTGCTCGCACGCGTCCGCGGCGGCGACACCGCCGTCATGCTGGAACTCGTCGATCGCGCCGCGGTCGACCTGCGCGAACCGGTCCGCGGGCTGCTGTGGATCACCGGCTGGTTGTGGCTTCCCGAGCAGCGCGCGGCGCGCCGGATGGCGCTGCAGGTCGCCGACGTCCGCCCGCAGGAGGGGCTGCTCGAGCTCGGCCACGGCGCGACGCTGGTGCGCCTGGACCCGGGCTCGGCGGTGCTCGCCGACGGCGACGGCTGCGCCGCGCTCACGCCCGTCGACATGGCCGCCGCCCGCCCGGACCCGTTCTGCCTGATGGAGGACCGCTGGCTGGCCCACCTCGAGGCGGCCCACCCCGAGGTGTTCGTCGGCCTCGCCCAGCACCTGCCGCCCGAGCTGGGCCGCTGCCGCGGCGCGCGGATCCGCCCGTTGGGCGTCGACCGCTGCGGGCTGCGGCTGCGCGTGGAGACCCCGGCAGCGCGACCACGACGTGCGCCTGGCGTTCCCGAACGGGGCCTCGACGCCCGAGGAGCTGCGGGAACAGCTCAACCGGCTGGTGGCACGGGGCAGTTCTGCACCGACCCACCGCTGAAGGCACCGTCAATGCGGAGTGACGGTGCAGAACTGCTCCGGGAGCCCGTTCCGACGAGCGGGCGTGGCGCACCGGGAGCGCACGTCCGAGCCGTAGTTCAGCCGGAGCCCAGCACCGCCCGGCCCTCGCGGACCCGGCGGGTGACCTGGCGCTCGGCCACGAACGACGCGATCGGGATCGTGCCGGCGAGCAGGATCACCACGGCGTCCAGCGGCCGCCAACGGCAGCGCTCCGCGAGGATCAGCGTGCAGACGATGTAGGCCATGTACAGGAACCCGTGCAGCATGCCGACCAGCGCCACGGGCCGCGGCTCGCCGAAGAAGTACTTCAGCCGGCATCGCGATGAACACCAGCACGAGCAGGCCGATCCCCGTCACCCAGGCGGCTACCCGGTAGTTGCGCAGGGCCGTCGCGATCGACACCTAGTGTCCTTCCTGTCGTTCCTGCTCGCGCGCTCATGGTCACGGTCCTGTGCCGCGAGCGCGGCGAGCATGCGGTTGTACTCGGCCAGTGCCGGGTTCTCGGCCTCGTCGACCGCGCTGACGCGCCCCGGACGGTAGGCGAAGGGCGAGGGGCCCGAGGCGACGGGCACCTCTGCAGGCTCCGGGGGCTCCGGGGCCGTCGGCAGCTTGGCGATCTCGATCCGCAGCATCCGCCACCAGATCCACGCGAAGAACACCGCGAAGACCGGCCACTGCAGGCCGTAGCCGACGTTCAGCGCGCTGCCCATCGCCGACCCCGCCCGGCGCCACTGCCACGCGGCGAGGAACCCGCACGTCACCATCGCGCCGAGGGTGAGCAGGTGCCACGCGATCCAGCGCGGGGACAACACGAGCCGGAGCACGGCTGCCGAGGACCCGCCCGACGCGCCCGGGCGCGGGTCCTGGCTCCTCGACACCCGCCCAGACTACGCCGACCAGACGACGCCCCCGGTACCGTCGCCGCCCGTGCGGACCTGGCTGATCCCGACCCCGCCTGCCGGCCCGCCGATCGACGATCCCGCGGACCGGCGGCTCGTCACCACCGAGGTGCTGGTGGTGCTCACCGTCAGTCTCGGCCTCTCCGCACTGCGCAGCGGGCTGAGCCTGGTCGACGCCCTGCTCCAGCCCGTGCCGCTGAACGAGCAGCAGGTCGCCCTGAACGCCCCCGGTGCGCGGGCCGATCTCGTCGACCTCGCCGTGCAGCTGGCCCGCGTGCTGCAGCTCGTCGGCTGGGGTGCGCTCGGGCGTACCTGCTGCTCCGCGCGGGTCTCGCACTGCGCGCCGTCGGGCTGGACGGGCGCCGTCCCGGCCGCGACGCCCTGGGCGCCGCCGGGCTGGCCGCGCTGATCGGCATCCCGGGGCTGGGTGTGTACCTCGGCGCCCGGGCGCTGGGCGTGAGCGTCACCATCGCGCCGACCACGCTCGACGACACCTGGTGGCGCCTGCCGGTGCTGATCGCCTCCGCCGCGGCGAACGCCTGGGCCGAGGAGGTGGTGATGGTCGGCTACCTGCTCACCCGGCTGCGGCAGCTCGGGTGGTCGGAGAACCGCTCGCTCGCCGCCCAGGCCGTGCTGCGCGGGACCTACCACCTCTACCAGGGGCTCGGCGGGTTCCTCGGCAACATCGCGATGGGCCTGGTGTTCGGCCGGGTCTGGCAGCGGACCAACCGGCTGTGGATGCTGGTCGGCGCCCACACGCTGATCGACGTGACGGCCTTCCTCGGCTACGCGGCACTGCGCGGCCGCGTCGGCTGGCTGCCCTGAGCGGTGTCCCGACGCGGCTCAGCCGAACGCGGCGGCCACCTCGGCGGCCGTGGCGCGGTAGGACAGCAGCGAGTAGTCCAAGGAGTCGAGGGAGCGCTGCGCGGCGTCCGGCTCGACGATCCCGCACGCGTCGTCCACGACCACCGGCAGGAAGCCGAGGTCCGCGGCGTGCCGGGCGGTCGGCTCGATGCCGATCTCGAGCACGGCACCGACGAGGATCAGCGTCGTGACGCCCCGGTCGCGCAGCGCGGCCTCCAGAGGTGTGCCGACGAGCGCGGACATGCCGAGCTTGTCGAACACCGGCTCGCCGTCCGCGGGGGCGAGCTCGTCGACGATCGCGGTGTGCGGCGCGTCCGGCGGGAACGGGCTCACGACGGCGTCCGCCTGATCGGTGCGCTGCCACGCCATGGCGGTGCGCAGGGCCCCGACGCCGAGGTGGGTCGGCGACAGCGAGACGTGCCGGACGTAGAACACCGGGACGCCCGCGGCGCGCGCGGCGTCGAGGACGTCGCGGATCCGTGCGACGAGCGCCTCGCGCTCCTTGACGTGCGGCAGGATGCCGACCTGCGCGTCGTAGACGAGGACCGCCGCTGCGCCGGGGCGGCACATCTCGGCGACGGTGTCGGGAACGTCGAGACCGTATACGCGCTGCATACTTACAGCCTTGCACAAGCCGACGGCCCGGTCAGCGCAGCGTGACCTGCTTGCCCGCCAGCGCGTCCCGCGCCCGGCGCTCGGCGTCGGTCAGCGGCGCGTCGTCCGCCAGCGCCTCGTCCAACCGCACCGCGAACGCCGCCGCCGGCTCCGCCCACTCCTTGGCGTGCTTCTCGCGGTCGAGGTCCCACACCGGCACGACGAGCCCGTGCGCCCGGAACGACCCGACGAACCGGCTGCCCTCACCCAGCTCCAGCCCGCCGGCGGCCTGCAGCCGGGCGAGCGCGGCGACGAGGCGCTCCTCCGGCTCCGGGCGCACCCAGCGCAGGTGCGCCTTGGAGCCGGTGTCGACCCAGTAGGCCGCGCGCACCTCGTCCGCCGGCACCGCCTCGGTCGGCATGATCACGGCGTTCGCCCGCTCCAGGGTGGCCGCCACCTCGGCCGACGGCGACGCGGCGTCCTCGGGGGTCAGCCACCAGGTGAAGTCGGGGTGGATCGTGACGTCCAAGGGTGCGTCGGCGTCCAGGACGTCCTGCAGGCGCACCGCGTCGCCCCCGGTCGGCGGCACGACCGGCAGCGCCGTCCCCGGCTCGGCCTCGCGCGCCCAGCGCAGCGCCCGCGCGAGGTCCGCGGACAGGTCGCCGGAGCGCGTCTGCACCTGCATGCCGAGCAGGACCTCGCCGTTCGGCCGGACGAGGGCGGCCGACGCACCGGGCAGCACCGTCGCGACGGTGGCCTGCTGTCCGTCGCGGGTCGGCAGCGGTGCCGTCGCCGACGGCAGGAACTCGCGCATCGCCACCAGCTCGCACTCGGCCGCCAGGCCGGCGAACGGGCGGGTGACGATCACGTCGTCGCCCACGCCGTGGCAGGCCTTGTAGCGCTTGCCCGAGCCGCACGGGCAGGGACGGCGGGGGTTCTCACCGGCGGTCGCGTCTGCCGCGGCGGCGCGGCGGGTCTTCTTGGCCATCGTGGAAGACGGTAGCGCCGTGCGTCACACTGCCCGCGCACGGGCGGCCATCCGGGTAACCGGCAGAATCGACGCGAGTTGTGTCAGGAAGCCACCTTCATGACGGCCAGGCCATGAAGGTGGCCTTCCTGTGACCAGCCGGAGGCTCCCCGTGCCGTTCGACCCCGCCGACTCCGCCTTTCTCGACGACCCGTACCCGACCTTCTCGGCCCTGCGGGCGATCGCCCCCGTGCACGAGCACCCGATGCTGGGCATGCCCGTCGCCGTGTCGCATGCGGCCTGCTCGGAGGTGCTGCGCGGCCGCTCCCTGGGCCGGATCTGGGCCGACGCGCAGCCCGCCGCGGAGTTCCCGGCGTTCAACCTGCTGCACCGCAACTCGCTGCTCGAGCGCGAGGGCGAGCCCCACGACCGCCTGCGGACGCTCGTCGCCGGCGCCTTCAACCGGGGGCACACCGCCCGGCTGGAGCCCGCGGTGAGCGCGCTCGCCGACCGGCTCGTCGCCGAGCTCGCCGTCCAGGTCCGGCACACCGGCTCCGCCGACCTCATGGCCGGCGTCGCGCACGTACTGCCGGTCGAGGTGATCGCCGAGCTGCTCGGGCTGCCGGAGTCGGTGCGGCCGCGGCTCCGCGGCTGGTCGACCGCGATCGTCGCGATGTACGAACCCGACCCGGAGGGCGGGCGGCGGGCGCGGGCGGAGACGGCGTCGGCGGAGTTCGTCGACGCCCTGCGCGAGGTGATCGCCCACCGCCGCGAGCATCCCGGGGACGACCTGGTGAGCGACCTGGTCGCGGCCGACCTCGACGCCGAGCGGCGCGGCGGGGCGCGGCTCGGGCACCGACGAGCTGGTCGGCACCGCGGCGCTGCTGCTGATGGCCGGCCACGAGGCCACCGTCAACGTCATCGGCAACGGCGTGCTCGCGCTGCTGCGCCACCCCGCGCAGTGGCAGCGGCTGGTGGCGGACCCGGGGCTGTCCGCCACGGCCGTCGAGGAGCTCATCCGCTTCGACCCGCCGCTGCAGCTGTTCGAGCGCACCGCCCTGCGCGACACGACCGTCGCCGGGCACGACGTCCCCGCGGGCACGAAGGTCGCCGCCCTGCTCGGCGCCGCGGCGCACGACCCGCAGGTCTTCGACGATCCCGCCGAGCTGGACGTGGGGCGGCGGCGCAACCCGCACCTCGGGTTCGGCGCGGGGGTGCACTACTGCCTGGGCGCGCCGCTCGCGCGGCTGGAGGTGGCGGCGGTGCTGGATGCGCTGCGCCGCCGCCTGCCGGGGATGGTGCTCGCGGCGCCGCCCCGGCGACGGCCGGACTTCGTCATGCGGGGGTTGCGGGAGCTGCGGCTGGCGGCGTGAGCGAGCGTGCGAGGTCACCGTTCAACGCGGCACCGAGGCGGTCGCCGACGGCGAGCAGCAGCCGCCTGCGGGGTGCGCGGACCGGGTTCAGCAGCACCGTCAACCGGCCCACGAGCACCGCGGTGACCCCTGCCGTGACCGCGGCGAGCAGGTCCAGCACCGCGTGCAGCACGACCCCGTCCGCCCGGGCCTGCACGCCGGTGCGCCACGACCAGGCCAGCGCGATCGCCGTCAGCACGCCGCCGGCCACCCACAGCAGCCACCACAGGCCGACCAGCCGCGACGGCTGCGGTCGCCGGTCCGGTGCGCGGTCCAGCGCGCCGTGCTCGATCTCGGCGAGCACCGGGCCCGCCACCGCGAGGTTCCACCCGGGCACGACCCACCCCAGCACGATCTCCCGCCACGACCGCGACGGCAGCGAGTTGCTGCGGGCCGCGGCCGCAACGGCCGCGGGCAGCGACCAGGCGACCACGACGCCGCCCGCCGCGAGGCCGAGCAGCACCGTCCCCGTGCCGGCGGCGAGCACCAGCGCGTCCGACGCCGCCACGGCGTCCGCCGACAGCGCACCCTCCCGGCTGGCCAGCAGCAGCACGTAGCGCCACGTCTCGGCGCCGGCCGCGAGCAGCGCGACGGCTGCCAGCGCCCACAGCAGCGGGCCCGCGACCGTGGCGAGCGAGCGGGCCCGCTGCTCCGGCGGAACCGGTTGAGCCGGACGGTAGGGATCCGGGCATGGGGCGGCCGCCTCGGACGGAGTCCGGGGGGGACGCGTCGAGCCCGGATCGATCACAGCCCCGTCCACGGCGCTGCCGGGAAGCCCCAACGCTGCGGCTCGGCGTAGTGCGGGGGGCCGATGTAGCGGCTGGGCCGCGGTAGTGGTGGCTCAGGGACGGTCGACGCGGGCGGTTCGGCCACCCACTGCAGCGTGGCGAGGTAGCGCCCGCAGCGCGGGCAGAAGGGCCCCCCTGCGGCGTCGGACACGTGCCCGCAGCGCGGGCAGGGCATCCCGGCGGGCGTGGCCACGGTCAGAGGATCTGCGGTGCGCCCGAGTCGGCGACCACGTCGCGGCCCTGGGCCGACCACGCCTGCATGCCGCCGTCGACGTTCACCGCCGGGTAGCCCTGCGCGGCGAGGTAGGCCACGACCCGGCCCGAGCGGTTACCGGAGCGGCACACGACGTAGAGCGGGTCGTCGTCGGGCAGCTCGTCGATCCGTGCCACCAGTTCGGACATCGGCAGGTGCTGGGCCGTCGGGGCGTGGCCGGCATCCCACTCGTCGGCCTCGCGGACGTCCAACATCGGGGCGTCGGCGGGCAGGTCGGCCACCGCGACGGTCGGAACGCCGTTCATGGCCCGATCCTGCCACGCGCGGGCGTTCCGTCCCGGTGAACCGGCGGGCGGCCCGTGCGTGGGCGCCCACCGACGGCCTGGCGCAGCGCCGTCAGTGCGCGACCGTCGCCCGCTCCGCGCCCGCCCCCGTCAGCGCCCGGACCTCCATCTCGGCGTGGCGCCGCGCGTCCTCCGGCCGCCGCCCGCCCAGCAGCGTGCCCACCACGCCGAGCAGGAACGACAGGGGGATCGACACCAGGCCCGGGTTGTCCAGGGGGAACCAGTGGAAGTCGACGCCCTGCAGCATCGACGCGCTGCGCCCCGTCGCCGGGTTCACCGGCTTGCCCGACACCGCCGGCGAGAACACGATCAGCACCACGCTCGTCACGAGCCCGCCGTAGATGCTGCACAGCGCGCCGGTGGTGTTGAACCGCGCCCAGAACAGCGAGTACAGGATCGTCGGCAGGTTCGCCGACGCCGCCACCGCGAACGCCAGCGCGACGAGGAACGCGACGTTCTGGCCGTTCGCGACGATCCCGCCGGCGATGGCGATCACCCCGACGACCACGGCCGTCAGCCGCGCCACGCGCACCTCCGACCGCGGCGACGCGGTCCCGCGCCGGATGACGTTCGCGTAGACGTCGTGCGCGAAGGACGCCGACGCGGTGATCGTCAACCCGGCGACGACCGCGAGGATCGTCGCGAACGCGATCGCCGAGACGACGCCGAGCAGCAGCTCACCGCCCAGGTGGTAGGCCAGCAGCGGCGCGGCGTTGTTCTGGTTCGCCGCCGTCACCGTCCCGGGCGGCAGCAGCGCCGTGGCGCCGTACCCGAGCACCAGGGTGAACAGGTAGAACACGCCGATCAGCCAGATCGCCCACACCACCGAGCGCCGCGCCTCCCGCGCGTTGGGGACGGTGTAGAAGCGCATGAGGATGTGCGGCAGCCCCGCGGTGCCCAGCACCAGGGCCAGCGCCAGCGAGACGAAGTCGATCGGGTTCGTGTACTGCAGCCCGGGCTCGAGGATCGCCCTGCCGTGCGGGCTGCGGGCGGCCGCGCGGTCGAGCAGCTCGCCGAGGTCGAGCCCGACGATGCCGAGCACCCACGCCGCCATCACCGCCGCGCCGACGCACAGCAGCACCGCCTTGATGATCTGCACGTAGGTGGTGCCCTTCATGCCGCCCACCAGCACATAGAAGATCATCAGGGTGCCGACGACGATGATCACGAGCCCCTGGCCGATCCGGTCCGTCGCCGGGATCTGCAGCAGCAGCGCGATCAGCCCGCCTGCCCCGGCCATCTGCGCGAGCAGGTAGAACGCCGAGACGACCAGCGTCGACGTCGCCGCGGCCGCCCGCACCGGGCGCTGGCGCATCCGGTAGGCCAGCACGTCGCCCATCGTGTAGCGGCCCGTGTTCCGCATCAGCTCGGCCACCAGCAGCAGCGCCACCAGCCAGGCCACGAGGAAGCCGATCGAGTAGAGGAAGCCGTCGTAACCGTTCACGGCGATCGCGCCCGCGATCCCGAGGAACGACGCCGCCGACAGGTAGTCGCCCGCGATCGCCACGCCGTTCTGCGGTCCGGTGAACCCGCGGCCGGCCGCGTAGTAGTCCGACGCCGTGCGCGTGGTGCGCCCCGCCCGGTACACGAGCACGAGCGTGACCAGCACGAACGCCCCGAAGATCGCGAGGTTCAGCCCGACGCTGCCGACCTGCTCCTCGTTCACCGCGCCGCCGCCCTCCCGTTCCAGGCTCGGTCCGGATCTGTTCGGCCAGCGGGTCGATCCGGCGCCGCGCGAAGCGCACGTAGGCCGCGGTGAGCGCGAACGTCGACGCGAACTGGGCGAGCCCGACCAACAGCCCCACGGTGATCGGGCCGGACACCGGCGTCGCCATGAACCCACGCGCGTACGAGGCGAGCAGGACGAACGCGACGTACCAGAGCAGGAACGCGGCGCTCATCGCGAACACCCAGCGGCGCAGCCTGCGGCGCAGCTCGGTGAACTCCGGGCCGGCCTGCACGCGCTCGTGCACCGTCGCCTGCTCGTCGACGGTAGGCGGGTGGATCCCGCTGGAATCCCAGGTGGTCTGCACGGTGCGCCTCCAGGGTCCGCCCCTCGGGCGCCACTCGTCCGGGGTCGTCACGGCGCTCAACGACGCAGCGTCACGAGAGATGCGCCTACTCCGGGGGCAATTCGAGAACGCGGCGTTAGCTAGACCGGGTGGCTGGTGTCTTTCGCGTGTCGCTACCCGGCCGGAGTCGTTGACCCCGAGAGAATGATCGTGTGACGCTGGGTCGGGCTGATTGCCAGGGCGACCTGTTCGACGAGGAGTCCCTACCGGAGAACTCGATCTCCCGGTTCAGCCCGGCGCGCTCCAGCACGGCGCATGATGTCGCGCCGGGTCCGGTCGGCGAGGGCGTGGAACAGGGCGTCCGCCCGGTCCTCGTCGGCCTCGATCACGCCATCAATATACAACCGTTCAGTTGTACGTTGTCAAAGGTGTACGGCGGCATCGCGGCTCGAAACTCGCCCAAGTGACACGGACGCCCCGCTCGTCACCTCCGCCACTCAGCCGCCTCACCGCACACACCGGTGGCGGCCAGTGCGTGGGCGCGCTGTTGCCGCACCTGTCCGGCGTGCCAGGTCATCCGCGCCGCGGTGTACTCCGCGTGCAGGCCGTCGGCGATGCCGCAGACCAGGCCGAGGTCGGGCGCGACGCCGGCCAGCCGGTACACCTCGACCTCCTCGCCGACCGGGACGCCGTAGTTGGCCAGCAGGGTCGCGATCTCCACGAAGTCCGGCCAGAAGTCCTGCGGTGGCATGCCGGTCGAGCGCCAGTCGGTGTCGGCGTAGGCCCGCATCGCCGTGTTCATCGCGTGGCCGAGATAGCCGGAGGAGTCGTCACAGCACTCCATCAGGTCCAGACCGATCGTCAGCACCGCCCGGCGCACGGCCAGCGCCCCGGCGCGGTCGCCGTCGGCCAGCCGCAGATCCGCCAGAGTCCCCGCCGCTGCATCCAGGTCGCCGGCCAGGTCGTTGGTCGCGTCCCAGCTGATGGTCGCCGAGGAGGCGAAGAGCCGGTCGAGTCCAAGGAGAGCCAGCAGCCGGTCGTGCGGGTCCTGCGGCGAGCTCGGGAACCGCGGCCACCACCCGCGGCGGCCGCGTTTCTCCAGCCGCCGGGCGGGTGGATTGCGCATCGCCGGGGTCATGTCGTGCACCGACAGGCTCTGCTTGAACACCCGCGCCCGAGCGCGGGTGACCAGTCCCTTCTCCGTGATCGTGTCCCCGACCAGCTCAGCGGCGCCCAGGCCGGCCGCGGCGAGGCGTTCCCGCAGGTCCAGCAGGTGGCTCCACTTCGCCTCGCCCGCGGTGAAGCCGATCTTCGTGAGGGCGGCGTCGAAGCCGTCCCAGTCGCCGCCGTGATCACGCACGCACAGCACGGCGAACCACAGATCCCAGTACGACCAGTCGGCGCCGCCGTCCGAGCGCCACAGCTCGGGCCCGTACCTCAGCGGCGACCGGTCCGTCACGGCTGCGCCCCGAACTCGACGAGCCGACCGTTGATCACGTCCCGGTCGAACGGCGTGGTCTCCGGGCCGCCGGTCCAGTCCTCCACCGGGGCGTCGCCGCGGCCCGCCACGCAGACCGGGTGCGTGACACCGACTGCGCGATCGAGCACGCGTTCCAGCATGATCGTGTGGTTCCACGCCGCCCCGAAGTCGTACTCGTAACGCCCGTAGGGAAACGTCACAGGGCACGGGCGCTGTGACACTGATCCGCTCCCAAGCTCGATCACCGCGCCATGGTAGTGGTCGCGGATCCGGTGCCTGTCGACGATGCCGCTCGCATGTCCGTGGGAGCTCTGGAGGCGGCCAGCCTGCACAGCGAATGTCCCCCCTGGTCCGTCTCAGTCACGGACGAGGGGCGAATCACCGGAGTCAGTCCGCTGCGCCGTCGAGGCCGTCGTCGACCCAACCGTACGGGGCGCCGCCGGGCGTGTAACCGACAACGAACATGCGCCGGTCGCCGATCCAGATCCAGTCCTCATCGAGCTCAGCAGGCTCGGCGGGCGGCGGCTTGGGCGTCGGAGCCGGCCGAACCGCCCAGCGGTTGTCGCCGGGGGCGATGCGGAAGCCAATGGCGATCAGGTCCTCACGAGCGGTGTAGCGGTCGACGCCGTAACGTCGGGCAAAGGCCTTGACGCTCACGGGGGCGCCCGACGCAACCCACGCCCGCGCCGACTCGCGCCGGGCTTGCCGCCGCATCCGGTGGCGCCGCGGCTGCGCGGATCTGCCGGCCATCGTCGCTTCCTGCCTGCTCGTTCGCCGATCGTCACCGTGGTTGCGCCCTGCCTGCAGCCATTCACGCTGCGGAGAGGCCACTACCTGGTGGTCGTGCCGAGAAGTTCGGCAAGGCGTTTGCCGATGATCGAGATACTCGGTGTCGGTTCGCGGTCGAAGAAGGGCTCCTTCTCGCGCCGGAGCAGTTTCTCCCCGTCACGCGACCAGCAGAAGCCCGGCTTGCGGAGAAGCGCGCGGAAGACCGGGTCGGCGCCCTCCGGGTGACGCTGCACCAGGCGGCGGATCGCCAACGGTGAGACCGACTCGTCGTGGAGGTACTCGCGCAGCTGGGAGAGGTTGGCGCGGTCTCGGGCCAGTGCGGGGTCGGCGAACAGAGCGTCGAGGTGGCCGAAGTTGCGGTAGTAGTGGAGTCCTTCGCTCTCGTCGTAGATCAGCGCGACGCTGTCGGCGTCCAGCAGCGCATCGGGCAACCGCCCGCACTCCTCGGGTGTGGGAGCGGTCGTCGCGGCGCGCTTGGCTGCCTTGCCGTCGAGACGCGCCGTCGCCTTCCGCCGCAGGCGACGATAGTGCTCGCGCAACGTCTCCTGCGCCTCGTGCGGTGACAGCACCACGAGGTCGGAGCCGACCAGATCGATGAATTCCCTGCGATGCTCGGCCTGGACCTCCCAGGCCCGCTCGAGCAGGACCGGGTTGCGGCGTAGCAGCTCCGGATGAGCGGTGACCTGCTGGGCGGCGATCTGGACGATCTCACGCCGAGCGGATTTTCGGAAGGCTTCGACGTGCCCGCTGACCAGCCAGGCGTCGGTTGCCGGGTGGACCGGCACGATCCGGCAGATGACGAACATCCCCCGGCGCAGCTGGGACAACGCCCCGCGCCCCAGATTGGAGTAGACGCGGTACACGACGTCGTCGAGCAGGTTGTGCAGCTCCACGGCGTCGCCATCGCTCCGACGAACCTCGAAACACCCCTCGACCACATCGCGCCAGCCGAGCACCATCGCCTGCTCGTCATCCGACAGCGGTGGATGCCGCTGCGTGACAAATCGCTCGACGACGGCGCGCCCGTCCGGGAACCGGTACTGCAGCGCGAAGTGGTCGATCGTGAGCACGACCGCACTCTCGTCCAGGTGACCGCGGCGATCCGCTGCGTCGGACAGCAGCGCGTCCAGTCGTCTCGCGAAGCGAGGACCCTGGGCGAACGCCACCAGTTCACCCTTCAGGTCCGCAGCGCAGTTGATCAGATCGTCGATCGAGGTGTCACCGGCCGACGTTGGATCGACGGCGGGTGTGGTCCGCGTGGTCATCGGAGCGAACCTACCGACTGTCATCCAGGGGAAGCACGACCGCCCTACGGCGTGTCCGTAGATGGGTGAGGTCGAGCTCGGACAGGCGGCCCAGGCCGCGATGGCCGGCCTATCCCGATGATCACCTGGACGTGAGCCGATCATCGGGTAGGACACCCGCTGCGGGAACTCGCCGTCGTCGAGGAGCATGTTCCCGACGCGCTCCTCGCAGCCATGGACCATGCCCCAGGTCGGTGAGCATCAACGCCAACCGCGGTCAAGCCTCGCACGCCGGAAGCCGCTCAGAGGTACGACACCAGCGAGCGCAGGACCAGGGTGGCGAAGAAGACGATCGTGAAGGCGAGATCGATCTGCACATCCCCGATCCGCACCGGGCGGATCACCCGTCGCACCGGGCCGATCACTGGCTCCGTGACGCGGTGGGAGATCTCCCGGGCGCGGGCGACCCCGCGACCGCCGGAGGCCAGAAGCGACGTCCAGTCCAGCACAGCGCGCACCACGAGGGCGATCAGGAAGAGCAGGAGAAGCAGACCGAGCAAGGAACCGATGACGCTCACCCCCACCACCATGCCCGCGCCACCTGAGAACTGGCTGTGCACGACGCAGGTGACTATCGGGAACGTCCGGGAGTGTCCGACCATGCGGCACCGACCGATGTATCCGCTGTCCGCTGGTCGCCGGGCTACGCAGCTCGGCCGGGGTCGCCCCTGTTGTCCAGCAGCTCGTCGCGGCTGCGGCCGCGCAGCGCGAGGATCGCGAACGGATCGGCGTCGAACGACTCGGCGAGCAGGAACAACGTGGCGGCGAGGTGCTTGCACGGCACCTCCGGGTCTGGGCAGCTGCAGTCCAGGCTCAGCTCCGTCACCCCGGCCGGGAACAGGGCCAGCCCGACACCGGCGAACACGTCGTCGATGTCGGTGGGCATCTCGCCCGACAGCAGCTTCCCGGCCCGTGCCTCGACGGCAGTGGTGCACGGCCAGGTCGGTCGTCCATGTTGCCGGCCGTCGGAGCACATAGGCAGCGGTGGATCGCCATCGAGCTCGTCGGCTGCGCGAGGAGAGCGGGCACGACCGGGCCGCGGCCGCCAAGCGGATCGGTAAGGCCACCACGGTGATCGCGCACGTCGAGACCGGCCGCAACCTGCCCGCCCCGGCGGACCTGGAGGTGCTGCTGAACTGGTACGGCCACCCCGAGCGGGTGCCGTTCTTCCGCGAGCTCATCCGCAGCGCGAAGCGGGGCACGGACTGGTGGATCGGCTTCACCGACGCGGTGCCCGAGTGGTTCGAGCTGTTCCTGGGCCTGGAGTCGGTGGCCGCCCGGATCAGCAGCTACGACGCGCAGTGGGTGCCCGGCCTGTTCCAGAACCCGGACTACACCCGGGCGCTGATCCGCTCCGGCGGGCGGCGGCTGACCGAGGAGCAGATCGACGCCCAGGTGGAGCTGCGGATGGCCCGGCAGGCGATCCTCACCCGGCCGGACGACCCGCCCCAGATCTGGTGCGTGCTGGACGAGAGCGTGCTGCGCCGCGCCGTCGGCGGCCCCGAGGTGATGCGCGCGCAGCTGCTCCGGCTGATCGAGCTCACCGAGCTGGCCAACGTCGAGATCCAGGTGCTGCCCGACGAGGCTGGCGCGCACGCCGCGGACGAAGGCACGTTTATGATCCTCGACTACCCTGCGGAGTTCGCGCCCGACCCCGGCACGGTCTACGTCCAGACCCGGCAGCAGGGGATCTACTACGAGCAGCCGGCGCAGGTGGCCGACTACCGCAACGTCTTCGAGCGCCTGCAGGTGCAGGCCGAACGGCCCGAGGCATCCCCCGTATTGATCAGACAGGCAATCAAGGACGAATGATGGACACGTACGCGGCGCGCCAGACGCTTGCCGACACGACCACCGACTGGGTCAAGTCGAGCTCCAGCCAGGGCGCAAACTCATGCATCGAGTTCAACTTCACCGTCCCCGGCTACGTCGGGGTCCGCGACTCCAAGCTCGGCGACGCCAGCCCGGTGCTGGTGTTCACCGCGGCCGAGCTCGACGCCATGCTGGCCGGCGCCAAGGCCGGCGAGTTCGACCACCGCATCCGGTAGGCCCCGAGCTGTCGGGTCGTCCGCGGCGCACGCGTCCGACGTGGCGGTCATTCGACCATGTTTCAGTGACCCGCGAGCGCCGCGTCAGGGGCATCAGAACCTTCCCGGCGTCGGGCGCGTGCTCGCGGTGGTCGCGGCGGCGCTGGCGGTCGCCGCGTTGCTCACCGCGTTGCGCGGACAGACGATCACCGTCAGACCTTCGCACGTGTCTTCCGCAGGTCGCGGAGGAAGTCGCGCAGCTCGGCCTGCTCGTCGGCGGTCCAGGCCGACGTGATCAGCACCCGATGCGACCGCGGCGGCCGCGGTGTCGCATGGCGGGTGGTGCTGTCGCACCCGGCCCGGCATGTGCGGTGGCTTGCGGGGTGTGTGACGGGCGAGATCGCACGGTTGCCTCGGTGTCGCACCCGACGCGGGGCCCCGGTGCGTGCGGGACCTACGCCGTCGCCCGGGGGACGTTCGGCACTAGACGCGGTCGTGGGTGAGGCCGAGGCGTTCGGGGGCGTGCAGGCGCAGGAGCACGTCGTCGACGTCCGCAGGCACCTCGGTCCGGGTCATGCGGCTGACCAGCACCATCGTCAGGAACGCGGCCGGCACCGTGGCGATCGCCGGCCGGTAGATCAGCAGGCCGAGCACGTTGTCGGGCAGCTGGGCGAACAGGCTCGCCAGCACCGCGGACGTGGACAGGACCCCACCCACCAGCACGCCCGCGGCCGCGCCGCGGGCCGTCAGCCCGCGCCACCAGATGCCCAACACCAGCAGGGGGCAGAACGTGGAGGCCGCCACGGCGAAGACGAGCGGCACCGTGAGCGCGAAGTCCAGCCGCTTCACCGTCAGCGCCATCGCGATCGGCAGCAGCGCCGAGCACACCGCGGCGAGCCGGAAGTCCTTCCACCGTCCGCGCAGCACGTCGGTGAACAGCACCCCGGCCAGGCTCACCACGAGCCCGGACGACGTCGACAGGAACGCCGCCGCGGTGCCCGCCGCGACCAGCCCGCCGAGCAGCCAGGCGGTCCAGCCCTGCCCGAGCGCGGCGGAGGGCACCAGGAGCACCGCGGCGTCGGTCTCACCCGTCGAGAGCAGGTCCGGCGTGTAGAGCCGGGCGAGCACCCCGACCAGCACGGCCACGATGTAGAACCCGCCGATCATCGCCAGCACGGCCACCGTCGTCCGGCGGGCGGCGCGGCCGTCCGGGTTCGTGTAGAAGCGGACGAGCACGTGCGGCAGGCCCATCGTGCCCAGCGCCCCCGCGATCAGCACGGAGTAGATCGCCAGCATCTGGTTGTCGGCGTCCCCGGAGCCCGGTTCGAGCCATGCCCGGTCCGTGGTCGGCGCCCCGGCGACCGTCGGGATCGGCGAGCCTGCCGGGAACCGCAGCTCGGTCCCGGCCGTGACCTCGTGCCGGCCCGGTTGCCACGTCTGCGGCCCGTTCGCCCGGACCCCGTCGACCGTGCCCTTGACCACCAGGTTCACCGGCTCGGGGGTCTGGAGGACGACGTCCGTGTGCACGGCGACGGTCGTCGCGGCGCGGAAGTCGGGGGCGGCGTCGCGCTCCAGGCTGCGGCTGTCCGAGAGGAACAGGCCGAGCACGAACACGGCAGGCACGACCAGCGCGGTGAGCTTGAGCCAGAACTGGAACGCCTGCACGAAGGTGATCGACCGCATGCCGCCGCCGACCACGGTGAGCACGACGACCAGCCCCGCGCCGGCGATGCCGCTCCAGGCGGGCAGGGCGGTCAGCGTGGTCAGGGCCAGCCCGGCGCCCTGCAGCTGGGGCAGCAGGTAGAGCCATCCGATGATCAGCACGAAGACCGTGCACAGCCGGCGCAGGCTGTCCGAGTTCAGGCGGGCGACGGCGAAGTCGGGCACCGTGTACGCCCCGGAACGGCGCAGGGGCGCCGCCACGAAGAGCACGAGCGCCAGGTAGCCGGTGGTGAACGCGATGGGGAACCAGAGGGCGTCCGCGCCGTCCCGCAGGATCATCCCGGCGACGCCGAGGAACGACGCCGCCGACAGGTACTCCCCCGAGATCGCGCTCGCGTTGGCGACCGGACCGACGGTGCGCGAGGCGACGAGGAAGTCCGACGTACTACGGGCGACGCGGACGCCGATCGAGCCGATGATCCCCGACGCCAGGCCGACGAGCGTGATCGCGACCAGTGCGACGATCCCCGAGGTGCTCATGTCTGCCGCTCAATCCTGGACGTGGTCGGCGAAGTTCTGCTCGACGCGGTCGGAGACCCGGGTGTAGCGCCAGGCGACACCGACCAGGAACGGGTACACGAGCAGGCCGAGCAGCAGCCACGGCACCCGCAGGCCCAGCACGTGGAACCGGCCGATCTCCGGGAGCAGCACCAGGACCGCGGGCAGCGAGCCGAGGACGAAGACGGTGAGCAGGGCGAACCGCAGCGTCACCTTGAGCTGCGACCGGATCAGGTCCCGGCGCAGCAGGTCGCCGACGGCGGTGCCCTCCTGGACCTCCTTGATCGTGCGGACCGGGCGGGCGACGCCCTTGCGCTCGGAGAGCACCACCCGCACCCGCGTGCTGCCCGGCTCCGGAGGTGCGGTGCCGACGACCGGGATGTGGCGCGGAGTCACCGGCCGGGGCGCGACGTTGCGGTGGCCCGACGCCCGCTGCACCGGTATCCCGACGAGGCGGGCGGGCGGTGACGCGCCACCGCCGACCACCGGCAGCGTGGTCGTGGTCACCTCCGCGAGGTCTCTCTCGCCGATGGGGGCGACGGCGGCCGGCGCGGGCACCGATGTCCCGGGCGTGCTCGCGGCACCTCCGGGCGCCACCGGCGGCGCGGCGGGCCGGTCGACGACCGGGGTCGGTCGACGACCGGGGCGTCGAGGTCGGTGGCGTCGTCGGCGACCTGCGCGGTGGGCACGGTGTCACCGGCCACCAGCTCGTCGTCGTCCGTGGCGACGCCGTCGGTGTCCGGAACGGCGGACTCGACGACCTCCGCGCCGCCGACGGCCGGATGCGCGTCGCGCGCGGCCGGGAAACCCCGCGGTGGGGAGGCCGGAACCCCCCAGGGGGGCAGCGGTTCGCCGGCACCGAGCCTGCCGGGCGGCGCGCCGAGTCGCTGCACGGGCTCGTTCGGGACGATCGAGGTGGACGGCCGTGACCACGGCCCCGTCGCGGCGCCGCCGACCTGCAGCGGAGTGCCGGGGCCACTGCGCTTCTTGCGGACCGGCAGCGGGATGCCCGTGGGCGGGAGCGACGGACCGCCCAGCGGTGTGCCGGACGTGTCGTCGCCGGTTGCCGGGCGGACGATCGGGATCGGCCCGCTGACCGGTTCGGCGGGCTCCGCCGCGGGCCCGGGGGTCTGCACGGAGTGCCGCGGGACGTAGTTCTCGGGCAGGTCGCCCGCGGCGGCGAAGCCCGGGGGTGGGAGCGGGACGGCCGGAGGCGGCGGGAGCGGCGGTGCCGGCTCGTGCCGGGTGTCGGGCACGACGACATCCCGGGCATGCCGCTCCGCCGGGCCGGCGGCCGCGTCGCCACGGCGCGCGTGGCGGCCGCGGGTGGAGCGGTTGGCCGCCATCCGGCGCTCGATCTCCGCGCGCACCCAGTGCGAGCCGTCGTCGAACTCGGACGACTGCAGGTCCCCGTCGTCCGGGTCCTCGTCGTCCGGATCCGCCATCGACGGCGGCGCGCCGTCGAGGTGGGTGCTCACGAAAGGTCCTCGCCGGGGCCCGGGGGGTGCGTTACCGGTTCGAGCCGGTCGGGACCGCGTCGCGCGGTCACCCGGTCCCGTCCTCCCGGTGACGCCGGGTCACCGCTGGCTCCACGCCTGCTTCGTCGCGCGGACCAGGCGGTCCTTCAGCTCGCGGGTGTGCCGGCGGCTGACGGGCAGCTCCGCGCAGTCCGGCCCGCTGCCGACCCGCACGACGTAGCCCGACCCGGACAGCCGCAGCTCGGTGACCAGCGGCAGCGACACCAGGAACGAGCGGTGGATGCGCACGAACCCGGCCTCGCGCCAGCGGTCCTCCAGGACCGACAGCGGGATCCGGACGAGGTGGCTGCCCTCCTGGGTGTGCAGGCGGGCGTAGTCGCCCTGGGCCTCGACGTAGCGGACGGCCGAGCGGGGCACGAGCTTGGTGGTGCCGGCCAGTTCGACCGGGATCACCTCGTCCTCGCCGCTGTCGTCGCGCACCGGCTCGGCGGTGCCGACGGCCCGGTTGGCGAGCACGCGGTCGATCGACGAGGCGAGCCGGTCCGTGCGCACCGGCTTGAGGAGGTAGTCGACGGCGCCTACCTCGTAGGCGTCGACGGCGCGGTCGTCGTGGGCGGTGACGAACACCACCGAGGGCGGCTGGGCCATCGACTTGAACACCCGCGCCAGCTCCAGGCCGTCCAGGCCGGGCATGCGGATGTCGAGGAAGACGACCTCGACGTCCGTGCGCTCGGCCAGCCGGACCCCGGTGGCGGGGTTGACGGTGCCACCGACGCCGGTACGGGCCCCCGGCGCCGCGGAGGCGGCCTCGCGGACCCCCTGACGGCTGTTCAGGATGCGCAGCGCGTCCGTGGCGTCGGAGGCCTTGAGCACGGTGCCCACCCGGGAGTCCTCACCGAGAAGGTACGCGAGCTCTTCGAGAGCGGGGTGCTCGTCGTCGACCGCGAGAACGACCAGGCCGCCACCGTTGTCGTTACCGTCCACGATCTCCTCATCCTGCATTCCGGTCGTCCGCGGGCCGGTGATCTTCGCTCCGGCTCCGCGGACTATGGTGACTGCGAAACGGCGTGAGTGCCAGAGCGGTGCACCGATCGGATACCGCTCGGAAGCGTTCCGGCACTACGAGCTACAGACCGTACCGTGCCCATGTCGCCCGAATCTCAGCCGCCTGGGCGAACTGCGCGACAAGATCGGCTGGTGCGTGTTTGAGCGCCGCCGGAGCTGCACCGATGCCCAACCGGGCGAGCAGCGGGCGGCGCCCCTCGATCGGCACGAGCTCGGCGTCGGGGAAGCGCTCCGTCAGGACGCCGCGCGCCGTGCCGAGCCCGTCGACCAGACCCATCTCGGCCGCCCGGGCGCCCGTCCACACCTCGCCGTTGAACAGCTCGACGTCCGATGCGAGGCGGTCGCCGCGCCGGGCCACCACCCAGGCGCGGAACATCTCGTGCAGCTGGTCCTGCAGCCCGCGCAGCCACACGACGTCTTCGGGCTTCTCGGGCAGGAACGGGTCGAGGCGCGACTTGGCCTCGCCCGCGGTGTAGAGCCGCCGCTCGACACCGATCCGCTGGAGCAGGCCCTCGAGCCCGAAGCTCTGGCTGATCACACCGATGGAGCCGACGATCGACGTGGGGTGGGCGTAGATCTCGTCCGCCGCGCAGGCGAGCCAGTAGCCGCCGGACGCCGCGACGTCTTCGCAGAAGGCGATCACCGGCACGTCGTGCTCGTCGGCCAGGCCCCGGATGCGGTCGGCGACGAGCGCCGACTGCGTGGGCGAGCCGCCCGGCGAGTTCACCAGCAGGGCGACGGCGGCCAACCGTGCGGGCGCGAAGGCGCGTTCCAGCACCTTCTCCGTGCTGACGGAGTTGATCACCGACCGCGGTACCGGCCCCGTCGTGGGAGTGATCACGCCGTGCAGCCTGACCAGGGAGACCACCGGGTGGCCGTCGTCGCCGAGACGACCGGGCAGACAGCCGGGGAGGCGGGCGGCGAGCCGTTCGGGAAGGCGGAGCGCGTCCATGCGCCCACCGGGCAGACGGTCGGGGAGGCGGGCGGCGAGCCGCTCGGAAAGGCGAAGCGCGTCCATGCAGACACGCTACGCGGGGCCGCGGACGATCCACCCCACCCCTCAGACCCGGATGCCCACCCGGAACTTCGGCACCCGCAGCGTGATCTTCATGCCCGCGCCGACGTTCGTGTCGACCACCAGGCCGAAGTCGTCGCCGAACGCCGAGCGCATCCGGTCGTCGACGTTGCCCAGCCCGACGTGGGCCCCCGACTGGTGCGCGTCCTCGAGGTCGTCGGTCAGGCGCGCGGGATCCATGCCCACCCCGTCGTCCTCGACGATGATCACGCACTCGGCGCCCGCGTTCTCCGCGGTGATCGTGATCGTGCCGCCGTTCGGCTTGCCCGACAGGCCGTGCCGCACGGCGTTCTCCACCAGCGGCTGCAGCGCGAGGAACGGCAGCACCACCGACAGCACCTCGGGCGCGATCTCCAGCTTGATGTTGAGCCGGTCGCCGAACCGGGCCTTCTCCAGCCGGATGTAGCGCTCGATGTTGTTCAGCTCGTCCTTGAGGGTGGTGTACTCCCCCGCCGTCCGGAACGAGTACCGGGTGAAGTCGGCGAACTCGATCAGCAGCTCGCGGGCCCGCACCGGATCCGTGCGGATGAACGAGGCGATCGTCGTGAGCGCGTTGTAGACGAAGTGCGGCGAGATCTGCGCCCGCAGCGCCCGCACCTCGGCGCGGTTGAGGCGGGCCCGCGACTCGTCGAGCTCGGCGAGCTCGAGCTGGCTCGACACGTACCGGGCGACCTCGCCGGTGGCCCGCAGCAGCACCGGCCCGGCCGTCTGGTTCGTCAGCGCGGCGAGCGTGCCGACGATCGAGCCCTCGATCTCCAGCGGCTGGACGACGATCCCGCGGATCTCGCAGTCCACCCGGTCGCACTGGATGCTGTTGTGCGAGAGCACCTGCTGGCGCCCGGTGCGGATCACCTCGTCGGCCAGGGCGACGACGTCCGGCTCGTGGTGGTCCGCGTCGCCGTCCCAGGCGAGCACCGCGCCGCGGCTGTCGGTCATCGCCAGCGCAGGGTTGTCGAGCAGCGTGCGCAGGTACGGCAGGGCGAACGCGGCCGACGACGGCGAGAGCCCCTCGCGCAGCGCGGGTGCGGCGAGGGCGACGGTGTGCAGGGTGCCGAAGGTGGCCTTCTCCAGCGGGGTCGCGAACGTGTTGCGCCTGCCGCGCGCGATCAGGACGACCACGACCGTCGCCAACACCCCGACGACCACGCCGAGCAGCACCAGCAGCGGGGGCGACCCGAGCAGTACCTCCACGGCTCCTACCTCACGAGGCGGGACAGCCTGCGGTCGGCGAGCGGCCGGCCACCGGTCTGACAGCCGGGACAGTACTGGAACGACCGATCGGCGAAGGACACCTCCCTGACAGTGTCCCCGCACACCGGGCAGGGCAGGCCCGTGCGCGCGTGGACCCGCAGGCCGGAGCGCTTTTCGCCCTTCAAGGTCGCGGCGCCCTGGCCGACGGAGCGCTCGACGGCATCGGTCAGCACGGCGCGGAGCGCGGCGTGCAGGTCGTCGACCTGTTCGGGCTTCAGCCGGCCCGCGACCGCGTACGGCGACAGCTTCGCGGTGTGCAGGATCTCGTCGCTGTAGGCGTTGCCGATCCCGGCGATCGTCGGCTGGTCCGTGAGCAGGGTCTTGATCCGCTCGGTGCGGCCGGCGAGGAGCTCGCCCAGCTCGTCGCGGGAGACCGCGAGCGCGTCCGGACCGAGCCGGGCGATCCCGGGGACCTGCTGCGGGTCGGCCACCAGGTACACCGACAGCCGTTTCTGCGTGCCGGCCTCGGTGAGGTCGAACCCCGGGCCGCCGACCGCGTCGAGGTGGACCCGCAACTGGAGCGGCCCGCGCCCGGGCTTCGGCGGTGCGGCGGCGGCCGTCTCGTGCCAGCGCAGCCAGCCGGCCCGCGACAGGTGCGTGATCAGGTGCAGCGCGTCCGGCCGGTCGGCGAACTCGACGGCGCTGAACTCTATGGCGAGGAACTTGCCGTACCGGGCCGCTCCCGTGACGACGCGCCCGTGAAGGGCGGACACCGGCGGGTCGAAGGTCTTGAGCACGCTCATGCCGGCGACGTCCACCCGCGCGACGGGCCGGTACACGGCGTTCTCGCGCAGGTGGTGCGCGAGCGCCTCGACCTCGGGTAGCTCAGGCACGGCAGGGTCCCGAACTCTGCTGCTCGTCGAGGGCGGCGGGACTGATCGGGACCGGCATCACTCGTGACCCCCCGCTCAGTTGACCGGGTGCAGGGGGCTGTCGGCGTGGCCCGGGGTCGCGCGGGTGCGCAGGCTGCGGACGAGCACCCGCATCTCCTCCTTCGCCCGGCTTCGCCCGCGGATCATCCCCGTCCAGTGCTCGGCGGGCAGGTCGTAGCCGCCGCTGGTCTCCGCGACGAGCGTCCACGGGCGTCGCAGGATCCAGCGGATCGGGAAGAACGCCAGGATCACCACGGCGATCAGCCAGAGGTACCAGGGGATGTGCACGAGCGGCGGAGTCCAGAGGATCAGCACGACCCAGAACAGGAACAGCGCCGAGAGGATCAGCAGGACCGCGCCGCGGCCGCCGTCGACGTCGTGCTCGAACTCGGCCCCGGTGGCCGGGGTCTTCCACTCGATGTTGCGGCGCACCGACCAGGTGCGTCCGTCCGCTCCCGCGACCGTTCTCGCGCGCATGCCTCCCGAGCCTCCGCCGTAGGGATGTGCGGGCCCGGCGGGCCCGTCTCGGGGTCCACGATTCCACAGACTCGACCCACCGTGACGGACGCGGCGACGAGCGGTGGGCGCGTCCCGATCGTCCCCGGGATTTTGCCGGGTTCAGCCCTCCGGGCAGGGCGACGGCACGGTCTCGCGCTCCGGCGCCCCCGGGGCCAGAAGGGTGGTCACGACGAGTTCGGCCGGGGCGGTGCCGTCGTTGGCGAGCCGGTGCGGGACGCCGTCGCTGACGAACAGTGCCTGCCCCTCGCCGAACCGCGCCGGCGTGCACCCGCCCTCGCGCTCGAGCGTGACGGCGCCGGTACGCACGATCGCCATCTCGGTTCCGGGAAGGCGGTGCCACTCCTGCGTCTCACCGGGGGCCAGCACGACGGTGCGCACCGAGTAGACGGCCGGACCGGGCGTGCGGACGGTCACCCGGGCGTCGACCGTGCCCGTCGCCGGCTCGACGGTGGCGGGGGCGGCGGGCGCGGCGGCGGGTGCGGGTGCGGCGGCGCGCGGGCCGCCGCCGGGAGCGGCTGCCCCAGCTGGCCGGGCTGCGCGCAGGCGCCGAGGAGCACGCCTGCGCCGAGGAGCACAGCGGCCACCCGGGCCGTCCGGGACGGCTGGGGGGTCAGGGTCACCGGTCCTCCTGCGGGTCGCGTCGGCAGGAGGGTAATGAGGGTGACCCACCCGACAGGGCACCGCCCCCGCGGCTCTCCCGGCGCCACCGCGTGGGGTCAGACCGGGGCGGTCAGCGACGAGGAGTCGACGGGCGCGGTCGCCGCGGGGTTGATCAGCTCGTCCGCCGGGAGCTTCGCCGCACCGGCGCCGGTCTCGGGCGCCCCGGCGTCCGGCACCTCGGGCGCCTCCACGTCGGGCGGCTCGGGGGCTTCCGGCACATCCGGCGCCTCGGGCGCGTCGGGCTCCTGCCGTTGGGGTCCTCGGGCGTCTGGACCCGCGCCCGCGGGTCGATCGCGTCGGCCGCGAGGACGAAGTCGCCCATCTTGTAGTTCGGGCCCGGCACGAACGAGGGGTTGGCGGTGAAGTACGAGGTCTTGTCCAGCGCCATCAGGCCCAGGATCACCTCGGCGACGATCCGGCCGCCGACCGGCCCGAGCTTCTTGGCGCCGAGCAGCTCCGACTCCTTGAGGATGTAGAACCACAGCGGCGCCTTGCCCTTCCAGCCGGGCTCGGTGAGCCCCAGCTGGGCGTTCGTCAGCGGCGTGATCCCCATGGCGGCGGCGACGTCCTGGCCTGCGGGCAGGCCCAGCCGCTTGCCGCGGAGCAGGTTGCGTTCGGCCAGCGCGACGATCGCGCCCGCCGTCGGCGCGACGACCGTCGACGGCAGCTTCGACAGCGGCAGCGAGAGCTGGGTGTCGATCAGCCGCGCCATGTTCCGGTCGTCCGGGGTGTTCATGCCCGGGATCTCGAAGAAGTAGTTCCAGTCGATCCACAGGGTCGGCGGGATCGGCCGGTTGCCGCGCAGGTCCTCGTAGCCGTCCTGGCCGAAGATCGGCACGGTGTGCCCGTCCTGCACCTCGTACTCGGCCCGGATCATGCTGTGCCCGAAGCGGTACGCGGCGCCGGAGTACTCCACCGGCATGTAGGGCTTGTTGACGTTGCGGGGCTGGTAGAGCCTGCCCGTGAACTGGATCGGCCCGGTCCCCCGGCGGCGGATCAGGCTGGTGACGACGTCCTGGCCGACGATCCGCGGCAGGAAGTCGTTGACGATCAGGTACTGGTAGGTCCAGCGCAGCTGCTGCTGGGCCTGCTCGAAGGTCTTGCCGGCGTCCCGCAGCTTGTTGTGCATGCGCAGGAAGACCACGTGCAGCTGCGCGACGATCAGGTTCTCGTCGTTGCGCGGGTCGCCGAGGTAGGCGGCGCCGACGCCGTCGCGGGGCAGGTCGAACAGCTCGTCGTGCGGGTTGACCAGCAGGTAGCCGGGCTTGGCCGGGTCGTAGAGCTCCGGGCTGCCGGTGGGGCCCTTCCCGTACACGCTGCCGAGGTCGAACCTCGGGGTGTCGAAGTTGACCATCGCCCGGACGTCCTGCTTCTGCTGCGTCAGCGGCGTCTTGTCCAGCGTCATGTCGTGGTCGACGAACTGGCCGAAGTAGATGTAGCCGGCCGGCATGGTCTCGTTGTCGAAGGCGACGTCGCTGTCCTTGACGTCGTTCAGCGGCGCCTTGCCGTCGTTCATCTTCACCGCCAGCGCGGTGAGCAGGGCGTCCGGCGGGTTGTACGCCGGCAGCCGCTTGAACATCAGCCCGAAGCGGGCCTCCCGGTCGCGGCCCAGCTTCATCGCGATGTCCGAGCCGCGCGGGTCGCCGACGCCGTGCGCGCCCTTGGCCGCCCGGCCCTTCTGCAGCTTGGCCAGCGCCGCGGGGGGCGCCGTGGTCGGGGCCGGCGTCGGGACGGGTGCCGGGACGACGGGAGCGGCCGACGCGGGGGCGATCCCGGCGAGCACAGGCACCACGGCGAGGCCCGCGGCACCGGCGAGTACCCGGCGGCGCGACACCGACGTCTCCGCGACCGTCGCGGCACCGCCGCTGAACGGACACACCATCCCATCCCGCCACCCCTCCCGCAGCCCGGGCCGGGAACGGCTCGGGAACCTGGGAAAAGCTTGGGATCACGACCTCGAACGGAGCAGCCGCGTCGGAGGGGTGCCGGGACCCCGAATCTGGGGGACCGTCCACAGTGCGGCCGTGCACACGCGCCTGGCCTGGCATGTTCCGGCCGCTACAGGTCCGCGGCCAACGGCACCTCCTCGACGGCGGGGGACGTCATCCACTCGCGCAGGGCACGGGTCGCCGCGACGTCGTCGGCGTTGTACTCCAGCAGCCGCCCGCGCTGGGTCGGGTCCGGCGGGGCGTCGTCCATCCCGACCGCGTCGCGGTACCAGCGCATGGAGTTCTCCCCACCGGCCTCGGGGTCGCGCCAGGCGAACCCGGCGGCGGGCGCGATCCGCTTGAGCCCCTTGCCGTGCGCGCACAGGAACCACTCGCCGACCACGGCGAACAGGTCTATCCACCGGTCGTCCGCGATGAACGCCTCCACCTCGGCGACGTCCGGTATCCCCGGCCGCCCGGCGAACCGCCGGGCGGAGGCGAGCAGCCAGCGGTTCTCCGCCTGCTCGTTGTAGCAGTACGCGGCGAACGTCCGGCCCGTCGCGGTCGCCCGGTCGCGCACGCCGATGAGCCACGTCCAGAACGCGGCGAACGAGCGGGCCTCGTCCGGTGTCGGCACCGGCTCCCAGGTGGCGAAGGCGCGATAGCCGTCGGGCTCGTCGCCGGGCAGCGTGCCGCCGGGCCGGGTGAGCAGCGCACCCCACAGGTAGGCCCCGGACTCCCCGAAACTCTCCATGTCGACGTCCACCTCGACGTCCGCACGGCGCACGGGGACCGACGGCACCCGGCGCACGACCGTCAGGCCGCGCTGCCAGGCGCGGGCCAGGGCCACGAGGTCCGGGAACGACGCGCCGGCCATGGGGACCGGCGGCTCCGCCGTCGGGCGGAGCGCCGCGAGCCGCGCGACGGTGGTGATCCCCGCGGCTCGCAGCGCCGTCGCCGCATCGCCCCGGACGACCAGGCTGACGTCCTGCTCGCGCGCCAGCTCCGCCTCGCAGGTGGGCCACCACGGGCAGCGGCGGCACTCCATGACCCGCGACGGGCGGGCGAGCGCGGGAGCGCCCGTCGCGGCGGCGGTCGCGACGGCGACCCGGTCGGCGAAGCGGGCGTCGTACTCCGCGAGCGTGCTGCGTTGGCCCGGCCAGTGCTCTGCGGCGAGGTCGTGCCAGACCACGACGTCCGCGTCCAGCCCGACCACCCCGCCGTGCCGGCCGAAGGGCTCCCCGGGCCGCGCGGCCCAGCCCGCGTCCTCCAGCATCCGGTGCAGGTGGGCCAGGCGCATCAGGTCGCGCGTCTGGGTGCGGGACTTGCGCGCCGGGTCCGCGACGGCCTGCCGGGGGTCCGTCTCGGGCAGGGGCGAGGTGAGGGCGCCGCTGCCCGGGTCCGTGACGCGGTGCCGCACGACGATCACCGGCACGTACCCGCCGCCGGGCAGGCGCACGAGCAGCTCCGCGCCACCCCGTCGAGCCCCGCCCGGCAGCCCCGGCAGGACGGACGGCGCATCCGAGGGCGAGCCCGGCGAGCCCGGCGGGGCGGTCGAGATCGACCGGGGCAGGACCGCACCCCAGATCAGCGGGGCGCCCGCGGCGACCGCGGCCGCGGTGGCGGCGACCCGATCCGGCGCGTCCGCCGACACCGCACGCCACCCCGCGCCGGCCACGCGCCCCAGCTGCGCCCCGATCCGCACGCGGTGCTCCGCGGCGTCGGCCAGCCGCTGCGCCGACGACGGGTCGGGCAGCGCCTGCGGACCCGCGACCGCGGACGGGTCGTGGTCGAGGTGGATCCGCCGGCGGCAGTGCGTGGTGGCCGAGGCGTCGAGCACGACCCCCGCAGGCCCCGCACCGGGCGCCTGCGCCGGCACGTGGTCAGCGGTAGCAGTCACGGTTCGGAGCGTAGTGACCGCCACCGACAGTTCCCGCGCAGCGCCGTCCGCACCCCCGCACGCCGGCTCCCCCCACCCCCGCGAGTCGGCACGTTCGCCGCCGCGAGTCGCCACCTTCGCCGGCGCGAGTCGCGCACCTTCGCCGGCGCGAGTCGCGCACGACGGCGGCCTGCACGCACGTGCCGGCACACGGTCGCCGGCGCGGTCGCCGGCGCGGTCGAAGAGCAACGATCAGGGGTGATCGGCTCCCGCGCGGCCGCCCGGGCCCTAAGCTGGCGCCCCGGATGGCCGGGGAGGTCCCCGGAGCATCCAGGGTCTGCGAGGAGGAGCTGATGGGGCGGCGACGCGGGGCGGGCGCGACGGTCGGCACCGTGGCGGGTACCGCCGTGGATGCAGCAGTGGCGGGCGAGGTCGGCGCCGTCGCGACGAAGGCCGCGGGGCGCGTCACCAAGCGGGCCGGCCGGGCCGCCCGCAAGGCCGGTGCCGCCGCGGAGCAGGCCGGCGAGAACGTCCGCCGGGGACGCGGACCGCTGACCCCCGCCCGGGCGCGCCGCATGATCGGCCTCGGCAAGGTCGTTCTGCCCCTGCTCGCGCCGTACGCACTGGCCAGCGCCGGGGTCGCCCGCGCCCGCTGGGACGCCTACCGCGCCGCCCGGCTCGGTGTCACGCCGTCTCAGCTCAACGCGTACTCGGGCCGCGGCGGCGCACTGCACGCCCGGATCGACCAGCTGGCGGCCGCCCTCGACGATCTCGACGACGGCGCCGAGGCCCACGCCACGACCGCCGCGCGCCGGTTCGCCCGCGAGTCCCGGCCTCGGCTGGAGGACCTGGCGCTGGCCGTCCGGGCCGCCGAGCAGATGCCGCCGCAGCGCCGCAAGACCGCGCACCGGGCGGTCTCCGCCGAGCTCGACCGGATCGAGCTGACCCTGCTGGACCACCTGGGCGTCGGCCGAACGGTCTGACCCGGAGGCCACAGCAGAGGCGGCACGAGCAGCGGCGCGTCGAACGGCGCCGTCCGGCGGCCGCCACACGATCTACCGCCCGCCGCTTGAGGGGCGCCACCCGCCTCGCTTTGGGGGTCGCGGCCGGTGTGACCTGTCGGTGGGCGCCGCTAGCTTGTGAACCCATGGACGTCCGCCGCGCACGCGGGCCCCGCCTGCGCGGGGTGGTGACCGCTGCGCTCAGCACCCTGCTGATCGCCGTCGGCCATGTCCTCGCGGGCGGGTCGGTCCCGGATCTCGCGGTCCTCGTCGTGCTGTTCCCGCTGCTCACGGGCGCTGTCGTCGGGGTTGCCGACCGCTGCCGCAGCACCTCGGCCACGATCGCGACGCTCGCAGGCGGTCAGTACGCGCTGCATGTTCTGCTGGCCGTCCTGCATCCACATCCGCCCGTCGACGCCGCTCCGAGCGGTCTCACGATGTTCGCCCTGCATGCGGTGGCGACGCTCGTCGTCACCGTGCTGCTGGGCCACGCCGACCGGGCCGTGGCCGCCGTCGGCTCCGCGCTGCGCCGCGTGTTGCCCCGACGCCCGTTCGTCCCGCCCGCCGACGGCCCGCTGCGGTCGCTGCGGGTGGCCGCCGTCGCCCTGGTCCCCCGGCAGCTCGCGCTCGCCGCGGTGCCGACTCGGCGCGGTCCTCCGGTGGGGTGCTGACCCGCACACCCCGTCCCTCCGCGCCGCACCCTCGTCGCGGCGTGCCTTGATCACCGGAGAAAACCCGTGTCCCACATCCCGGCCCGTCGGCGTGCCCTGCGCCTGGCCACTGTCCTGTCCCTCGCCGCCACCGCCACCGTCCTCGGTGCCGCACCCGCGTTCGCCCACGTCACCGCCCAGCCGGGGGACGCCGCGCAGGGGAGCTACAGCGTCGTCTCGCTGCGCGTGCCCAACGAGTCCGACACCGCCGGCACCGTGAAGCTCGAGGTCACGCTGCCCGCCGACCACCCGCTCAGCAGCGTGCGCACCACGCCCGTGCCGGGCTGGACCGCCACCATGACGAAGGCCGCGCTCACCCCGCCCGTCCAGGTCGGCGAGCGCACGGTCAGCGAGGCCGTCCGCACCGTCACCTGGACGGCGAATCCCGGCACTCGCATCGGCCCCGGCGAGTTCCTCGAGTTCCCGCTGTCCGTCGGCCCCCTGCCGACCGGCGTCGAGGAGATCGCCCTGCCCGCGGTGCAGACCTACGACGACGGCGAGGTCGTCGCCTGGGACCAGCCGATGAACCCCGACGGCTCCGAGCCCGAGCGGCCCGCCCCGACGCTCACACTGACGCCCGCCACGGGTGACGGGCACGCCGCCGCCGGCCCGACCGACACCACCGCCCAGGAGCTGCGCGCGGCCGACGGCACGGACAGCACGGCCCGCTGGCTCGCCGGCGCGGGCCTGCTCGTCGGCGCACTGGGTCTGGGCGTGGGTGGTGGCGCCGTGCTGCGCACCCGCCGGGCGACCGCACCGGAGCGCACCCCCGAGGCGCCGGAGCGCGAGCGCAGCGAGGCCCGGCAGTGACCCGCACCGCGCTGCGGCTGCTCGCCGCCACCGTCGCCGCGTGCGTCGCGCTGCTGCTCGGCGCCGCCCCGGCGTTCGCCCACACCCGCCTGGAGAGCAGCAACCCGACGGACAAGTCGAGCGTCGACGCCGCCCCGGAGTCGGTCTCGCTCACCTTCAACGAGAACATCTCGGCCGAGTTCGCGACGATGTCCGTGGTCGGTCCGGACGGCACGAACTACCAGTCCGGCCAGGTGTCCGCGGCGGGCGGGCAGGTGAGCACGGCGGTGTCGCCGCTCGGCCCGGCGGGGGTCTACCAGATCGGCTACCGCGTGGTCTCCGACGACGGGCACCCCGTGCAGGGCAAGGTGTCGTTCACGCTGACGGCGCCGGGTCCCGCTGCGGCCGCCCCCACGACGGCCCCGCAGCCGCGGCGCCCGCGCCCACGGCCGCGCCCGTCGCTCCGCAGGCGAGCAGCACGCCGAGCGGCAGCGCCCCGATCTGGCCGTGGCTGGTCGGTGCGGTCATCCTGGTGGCTGCGGGCGCGGTCGTCGCGCTGCGGCTGGGCCGCCGCGGCTGAGCCGCGGTCGGGAGGGAGCGACGTATGGACCGGACGGCCACCCGCCCGTCCGCCCGCCTGACACCGGCGCTGTGGGCGGTGCTCGCGCTCGCCACCGCGGTGGTGGCGGCCGTGCTCGCCGGCGCGCTGGCAGGCACGACGCTCCCCGCCCTGCTCGGCACCGGTCTGACCCGCGCGGGCGCGGACGTCGCGGGCATCACCTGTGTCGGGCTCGCGCTCGTCGGCCTGTTCCTCCCCGTCGGCGCACCCGAGGCGAACCGGGTGCGCCGCCGGGCGGACCGGGCGCTCGTCGTCGTCGGGGGCGCGTGGGTGGTGCTCGCGCTGCTCGGGATCGCCTTCCGCGCCGCCGACGGCTACGGCCGCCCGGTCACCTCGCTGACCGGGCCGGACGTGCTGGTGTGGACGACGAACCTGGCAGCCGGTCGGGGTGCCCTGCTCACCGTCGCCTGCGCCGCGGCGGTGCTCGGCTGCGCGGTCGCCCGGCTGCGCGATCCGGGCCTGGTTCCCGGGCGGATCGTGCTGGTCATCGCGCTGCTGGGAATGCTCACCCCGGGCGTGACCGGGCACGCCAGCTCGTCGGCGAGCCATGAGGTGGCGGTGACGACCGTGGCGCTGCACGTCGCGGCGGCGTCGCTGTGGGTGGGCGGGCTCGCCGCGATCCTGGTGCTGCTGGGCCGCAGGCGCGAGCTGCTGGTGACGGCGCTGCCCCGGTTCTCGACGCTGGCCGGGGCCTGCCTCGCGGTGGTCACGGTGAGCGGGGTGCTGACCGCGCAGGTCCGGCTCGGGTCGTGGGCGGCGCTGTTCTTCACCGGCTACGGCGCGTTGGTGATCGCCAAGGCGGTCGCGCTGGTGCTGCTCGGCGGCCTGGGCCTGCTCACCCGGCGCCGGATGGCCGCCGGCCGCATACCCGTGCTGCGCTGGGCGGGCGTCGAGGTCACGCTGATGGCCGTGACGCTGGGGCTCGCGGCCGCGCTGTCCCAGGCCGCGCCGTAGCGGTCAGCTGCTCCGGTAGGCCTCCAGCAGCCGCAGCCACACCTCGCTCATCGTCGGGTAGGCGGGCACCGCGTGCCACAGGCGGTGCAGCGGCACCTCCCCGACCACGGCGATCGTCGCCGCGTGCAGCAGCTCGGCGGTGTCCTGACCGACGAATGTCAGGCCGACGAGAACGCCGCGGTCCTCGTCGACGACCATCCGCACCGCGCCGTCGTAGTTCTCGGCCAGGATGGTCGACCCGGCGACGGCGATCGGCAGGTCGATCACCCTGACGTGCAGTCCCGCCTCCCGCGCCTGCGCCGCGGTCCGGCCGACCGAGGCGACCTCCGGGTCGGTGAAGACGACCTGCGGCACCGCCGCGTGGTCGGCCGTCGCGACGTGCTCGCCCCACGGAGCCGTGTCCACCGCCCTGCCGGCAGCGCGAGCGCCGATCGCCGCCCCGACGATCCGCGCGTCGTACTTGCCCTGGTGGGTCAGCGGCGCCCGGCCGGTGACGTCGCCCGCCGCGTAGAGCCAGTCCCCGTCGACGCCGCGCACCAGTCCGGTGTCGTCGACGGTCAGTGGTCCGTCGGGAGTCAGGCCGACGGTCTCGAGCCCGAGGTCGTCGACATTCGGCCGACGCCCGGTTGCGAGCAGCAGCTCGTCGACGACGATCGTCTCGTCCCCCACCCGCAGCGCGATCGCGTCCCCGGCCGCGGGGCCGACCGAATCGAGCCCGGTGTCGAGCCGCACGTCCACCCCGTCGCGCCGCAGCCCCGCGACCACCTTCTCCGACGCGACGGGCTCCGCCGACGCCAGCAGCCGCGGCCCGCGGACCAGCAGCACCACGTCCGATCCGAGCCGCCGCCACGCCTGCGCCAGCTCGCAGCCGACCACTCCGCCGCCGAGCACGCCGAGCCGGCGCGGCACCGCATGCGCGGAGGTGGCGTCGCGGCTGGTCCAGGTGCGGACGGAGTCCAGGCCGGGGATCGGTGGGCGGACCGGGCGGCTGCCGGTGGCGACGACGACGGCGTGCCGGGCGCGCACGATCTCGTCGCCGACCCGGACCAGCCGCTCGCCGGCGAGCCGAGCCCGGCCGCGCAGGACGACGATCCCCGCGCCCTCGGCCCAGTCGACCTGGCTCGCGTCGTCCCAGCCGTGCGCGATCGCGTCACGCCGCTTCAGCACGGCCTCGACGTCGTACTCCGCGGTCACACCGGGCAGCCGGCGGGCGGCGACGACCGCATCGGCCGTGCGCAGCAGCGCCTTGCTCGGCATGCACGCCCAGTAGGAGCACTCGCCGCCGACCAGCTCCGACTCCACGAGGGCCGTCGACAGGCCGGCCCGGTGCGCGTAGTCGGCGGCGTTCTCGCCGACGGCCCCGGCCCCGATGACGACGACGTCGACCTCGCGGGTGGCGGGCTCAGTCACGGGGGCCGACCTCGCCCGGGGCCGACGCCGCGGTGTCCGCGGGTGAGACGGGTTCGATCGTCCGCGTCGTCGCGAGAGGGCGGCAGGGCGATCGCGGCGACGGCGGCGAGCACGTCGTCGTCGCCCTCGACCAGCTCGAGTGTCTGCCCGACGGTGCCCGGGGCGTCGAGCAGTGCGGCGAGCACGGCCGCGGTGTCGTCCCGGGTGACGGCACCCCGCGGCACGGACGGGGCGAGCAGGACCTTGCCGACGCCCGGGTCGTCGGTGAGCCGCCCGGGGCGCAGGATCGTCCAGTCCAGCGACGACGCGCGCAGCGCCTCCTCGGCGGCCCGCTTGGCGTGCAGGTAGGCCACCCAGACGTCGCCGCGGGACGCGTCGGGCTCCTCGTCGACGCCCGTCGCCGAGACCTGCACGTACCGCCGCACGCCGGCCAGCTCGGCGGCGTCGGCGAGCAGCACCGCGGCGGCCCGGTCGACGGTGTCCTTGCGCGGCGCACCGCTGGTCGGCCCGGCGCCCGCAGCGAACACGACGGCGTCCGCGCCCACCAGGTGCTCGGCGAGATCCGTCGCGTCCACCGTCTCCAGGTCGCGCACGAGGGCCGTGCCGCCGGCGGCCTCGACGTCGCCGCGGTGGTCGGGGTTGCGCACCACCCCCGTCACGACGTCCCCGCGTCCCGTCAACAGCGCCGTCAGCCGCAGCGCGATCTGCCCGTGTCCTCCCGCGATCACCACTCGCACGGGCGCGACGCTATCCCCGACGTGAAGATCGCGCCCGTCCGGCGGCAACACATGTAGCGAAAGCGGCGTCGGGTGCGTTGAGTGCACCGAAAGCCGCTTTCGCTACATCGGGGCCCCACCTCCGGCGCAGGCGTCACGGAGCGCGGGCCACCAGCACGCGGAACAGGTTTCGCAGCCGGTACCCGCCCCCGGGCTGCCGGTGCCCCGCCAACCGCTCCCGCACCGCCGCCCGTACCACGTCCTCGCCGGCCCGCACCACCGCCGTCCGCCCGATCATCGACGCCAGGAGCGGGTCGACCAGCGCGGCCTCGTCCGGGTAGTCGAACGGGCACACCACTTCGTCCACCCCCAACACCGCGAGCCCGGCCAGCCATGCGAGCTTGCGAAGGCGGTCGGGGTCGGCCAGCGTCGGCGGGCCCGACGGAGGCCGACGCTGGGGCAGCCACCGCGCGAGCGCCTGCCCGAGCAGGCCGACGTCGCACTCCTCGTCGCGCCCCCATACCGACGCCACCACAGTCCCGCCCGGTGCTGCCACCCGCGACGCCTCGCGCAGCACCCGCAGCGGGTTGGCCACGTGCGTCAGCAGCTGCATCGCCGCGACCACGGCGAACGGGCCACCGAGCGCATCCTCCGGACCGAGGTCGTGTGCGTCCCCGACCTCGAAGCGCACCGAGCCGACCGAAGCGCTCGCGAGCTTGACCGCGGTCGGGTCGATGTCCACCCCGACGACCCGCGCGCCGCGCGCCACCGCCGCCGCGCGCGAACTCCCCCGTCCCGCAGCCGAGGTCGAGCAAGGAGATCCCGGGGCCGACGTCCGCCGCGTCCAGCACATGGGCGTAGAGCGGGCGGCCCCAGCCGGCGGGCTCGGCAGTCACCCCCAGACGTCCTCGGCCACCCGGACGATCAGCTCCAGCTTCGCGACCTGCTCGTCGTAGGTCAGGGTGTTGCCCTCCACCGTGGAGGAGAACCCGCACTGCGGCGAGAGGCACAGCTGGTCCAGCGGCACGTACTTCGCCGCCTCGTCGATCCGCTGCTTGAGCACGTCCGCGTCCTCCAGGTCACCGCGCTTGGTCGTGACCAACCCCAGCACCACCTGCTTGCCCGGCGGCACGAACCGCAGCGGCGCGAAGCTCCCGGACCGCTCGTCGTCGAACTCGCAGAAGAACCCGTCGACCGCCAGCTCCCCGAACAGCGCCTCGGCCACGAAGTCGTAGCCGCCCTCGGCCACCCAGGAGGAGCGGTAGTTGCCCCGGCACATGTGGGTGGTCACGCGCATGTCCGCGGGCCTGCCCGCCAGTGCCGCGTTGATCTGGGCGATGTAGCGCAGGTGCTGGTGCTCGGCGTCCTCTCCGCGGGCGGCCATCGCGGCACGCTGCGCGGGGTCGTTGAGGTAGGCCAGGCTCGTGTCGTCGAGCTGCAGGTAGCGGCAGCCGAGGTCGCCGAGCGCGCGGACCTCGTCGGCGTAGGCGGCCGAGAGGTCTGCCCAGAACTCGTCCATGTCCGGGTAGACCGACCGGTCCACCGCCGCCGTCCCTCCGCGGTAGTGGACCATGCTCGGCGACGGGATCGTGATCTTCGGCACCGCGGTCGTGACCGCACTCTGCAGGAACACGAAGTCGTCGGCGAAGATCGGCTCGTCGAGCCGGACCCGCGACCGCACCGCGATGCCGGCCGAGGTGAACGCGGTGTCCCCCGCGGCGCCGTGCATCCGCACCTCGATGCGCTCGTCCGTGCGCTCGATCCCGCCGAGCCGGTGGATGAAGTCCATGTGCCACGACGTGCGCCGGAACTCGCCGTCCGTCGCCGCCTGCAACCCCACGCGCTCCTGCATGGCGACGACGTCCCGGATCGCCTCGTCCTCGGCGGCCCGCAGCGCGGTGATGTCGATCTCACCGGCCTCGTGCGCGGCGCGCGCGGCGAGCAGTGCGGGGGGCCGGAGCAGGCTTCCGACGTGGTCGGCACGGAACGGCGGTTCGGTGCGGGACGTCATGCGGGCAGGTTAACGCCGGTGACGAGCCCGTCCGATGGTCGCCGTGGCGGGCACTGGTGCAGGCTGGACGGCATGGACGACGACCTGCACCACCGGATCACCGAACTGGTCGAGGAGGAGCACCGCCTGGACCGTGGCCACAGCGGACGCGAACTCACCGCCGACGAGCGCGCCCGCCTCGACGCGCTGGGCGTCGAGCTCGACCGGACGTGGGACCTCCTGCGCCGCCGCGAGGCACGGCGCCGGGCCGGGCAGGACCCCGACGCGGAGCAGGAGCGGCCGGCGCCCGTGGTCGAGGGGTACCAGCAATAGACACAGGCATGCAGGTCACGCCCGTCACGCCGGAACTGCTCGTCGCCGAGATCACGGAGCTGGTCGCGGCCCGGTCCGGACGGGTGCGTCTGGCGGTCGACGGCCCGCCGCCGACGAATCCGCGGGCGCTGGCCGACGCCGTCGCCGTCGAGCTCCGGGCCCGCGGCCGGGCGACGATCGTGGTCGATGCGGCGGACTACCTGCGTCCCGCGTCGCTGCGGCTGGAGCTCGGGCGCACGGACCCGGACATGTTCCTCGACGGCTGGCTCGACGTCGGCGGCCTGCGCCGCGAGGTGCTCGAACCCGCGGCGGCGGGCGGGTCGGGTCGGGTGCTGCCCCGGCTGTGGGACGCCGACGCGGACCGCGCCCACCGCGACGCCTACGTCGCGCTGCCCGCGGACGGGGTGGTCGTGCTCGCCGGCGCGCTGCTGCTGGGCCGGGGGCTGCCCCTGGACGCGGCGGTGCACCTGCGGATGACCGAGAAGGCGTTGGCCCGCCGGCTACCGGATGAGCAGCGGTGGACGCTCCCGGCGTACACGCGCTACGCGGCGGAGAACACGCCCGAGGAGAATGCGAATCTGGTGGTGCTGGCCGACCATCCGGACCGGCCCGCGATTCGGAGGTGAACAGGGTGGGCGAGGAGGGAGTTGAACCCTCACGTCCTTACGGACACACGGACCTGAACCGTGCGCGTCTGCCATTCCGCCACTCGCCCTGGCGATCGAAAAGCTAGCACGGTCCTCATCGCCGCCGACGCACCGGGGTACCCGGTCGGGGCCCACGGTCGTCGGTAGCACGGATACGATCGGGGGCGTAAACAACACGCCGATGCGATCGGAGGAAGATCGGTGGGCCGCGTCGGGAGGTTCGAGCGCCGTCTCCAAGGGATGGTGGGCGACGCTTCCGCGCGGGTCTTCGGAGGCAGCGTCGTTCCCCAAGAGATCAAAGGCGCGCTGAAGCGGGAAGCCGAAGACCAGGTCCAGGAGCTCGCGGGAGGGCGCCAACTGGCGCCGAACCGGTTCACCGTGATGCTCAGTCCACACGATCTCGATCGCATCGCCGGCGACGACGTGGCCCGGGTCGTGAACGACCTGTCGAACGACGTCGCCCGGCATCTCACCGACCAGGGGTTGGACACCTTCGGTGAGGTCGTAGTCTTCCTGGAGCGCTCCGAGGCGCTGCACACGGGACAGTTCCGCACCCGCTCGGTCGTCGACCCCGATGCTTCCCGCCGGGACGCCGGCCGAGCACGCAACGCAGGAGAAGCACCCATGAGCCAGCAACCGGGCCACCCGGAGGAGAACGGCCACTACGGCTACGACCGTGGCAACCCCGGCTACGGCCAGCAGACGTACGCCCCCCAGGGCTACGAGCAGCGCCGCGGTGGTTACGACCAGGGCGAGCCCGAGGGCTACGGCCAGCAGCCGGGTTACCCCCAGCAGGGCTACGGCCAGCAGCCGGGTGGCCACGGCGCCCCGCAGCAGGGCTACGACCAGGGCTACCCCCAGCAGGGCTACGGCCAGCCGCCGGCAGGCGGCTACGCCGGTCAGCCCGGCTACGGCCAGCCCGGCTACGGCCAGCCCGGGCTACGACCAGGGCTACGCCCAGCCCGGCCCCGGCGGCCAGCAGGCCTACGCCCAGCCCGGCTACGGCCAGCCCGGGTACGACCAGGGCTACGGGCAGCAGGGCGGCTACCAGCAGCCCTACGACCAGGGCTACGACGGCGGCTACGACCAGCACCAGCAGGGCTACGGCCAGCAGCCCGGCTACGGGCAGCAGCAGGGCGGTTGGGGCGGCTACCCGCAGCAGACGACGGCCACGATCAGCCTGGACGACGGCTCCGGCCGCAGCTACCAGCTGACCGAGGGCACCCACGTCATCGGCCGCGGGCAGGACTCCGCCTTCCGCCTGCCCGACACCGGTGTGTCGCGCCGCCACCTGGAGATCAACTGGGATGGCCACCAGGCCATGCTGACGGACCTCGGGTCGACCAACGGGACCACCGTGAACGGCAACCCGATCCAGCAGACCTGGCAGCTCAACGACGGCGACGTGATCCGGGTCGGGCACTCCAGCCTGGTGTTCCGCACCCAGTAGGTCGGCCCGTTAAGCTCGACTGGCCGAGGGAGGAGTTCGCCGCGACGTGCCGGAGCTGGTGCTGCAGCTGACCAGAGCGGGCTTCCTGGCCCTCCTCTGGATCTTCGTGCTGTTCTCGCTCCGGGTGGTCCGCTCGGACCTCTACGGCGCGGCGGGCCTGCGTGCCCTCGTCCCGGGTGGCGGCCGGGCCCGCGGGCGTGGGCGCGTCCGCGCGGCACGCCAGCTGCTGGTCACCCAGGGCCCGCTGACCGGTACCCGGATCTCGTTGGACTCCCGACCGATCCTCATCGGGCGGGCGGACGACTCCACATTGGTGCTCGACGACGACTACGCGTCGACGCGGCACGCGCGGATCGCACAGCAGGGTGACGACTGGTATGTCGAAGACCTCGGGTCCACGAACGGCACGTACCTCGACAGGGCTAAGGTCACCGGGCCCACGCGCGTTCCCCTGGGTGTCCCGGTCCGCATCGGCAAGACGGTGATCGAGCTGCGCTCATGACCCTCGTCCTTCGGTATTCCGCGCGAAGCGACCGCGGCCTCGTCCGGCAGAACAACCAGGACGCGGTGTACGCCGGGCCGCGGCTGCTGGCGTTGGCAGACGGGATGGGCGGGCACGCGGCCGGTGAGGTCGCGTCGTCGCTGGTGATCTCGGCGCTGGCCCCGCTCGACGACGACGACCCCGGCGACGACCTGCTGCGCGAGCTGCGCGCGGCCACCGTCGAGGGCAACGCGGCGATCCACCGGCACGTGCTGGACGCCCCGGACCTCGAGGGCATGGGCACCACGCTCACCGCGATCCTGTTCAAGGGCACGCGGCTCGGGCTGGTGCACGTCGGCGACTCGCGCGCCTACCAGCTGCGCGAGGGGATGCTGACCCAGATCACGAAGGACGACACGTTCGTCCAGTCGCTGATCGACGAGGGTCGGATCACCGAGGAGGAGGCGCACACCCATCCGCAGCGGTCGCTGCTGCTACGCGCCATCACCGGCCAGGACGTCGATCCGTCGCTGACCGTCCGCGAGGCCCGTCCGGGCGACCGCTACCTGCTGTGCAGCGACGGCCTGTCCGGAGTGGTCAGCGACGAGACGCTGGCGAACACCCTGAGCACGTACAAGGACCCGCGCGAGTGCGCGGACCGCCTGATCGACCTCGCGCTGCGCGGCGGCGGCCCGGACAACATCACCTGCATCGTCGCGGACGTCGTGGACGTCGACTTCGGCGACGACGCGCCGATCGTCGGCGGAGCAGCGGGCGACGGACGGGACGTCACCCCGCCGCCCGACTCCGCGGCCGCCCGCGCGTCGGCCACCACCTTGACCCGGACGGCACCGCTGCGCGTGCAGCCGGTCGCCCCCGCACCGGTCGCCCGCTTCCGCGGCCTGCGGCTGACGCTGGGCGTCATCGCCGTGTTCGCGGTGCTCGCCGGCGGCGGGGTGCTCGCCCGCATGTGGGTGCTGCAGCAGTACTACGTCGGCGCGAACGACGACCACGTCGCGATCTTCCAGGGGGTCCGCGGCAGCGTGGTGGGGCTGCCGCTGCAGCACCTGGTGGAGCGGACCGACATCGCGCTGACGGACCTGCCGGAGGCCACGCGCAACACGGTGCGGGACGGCATCCTCGTCACCGAGGGCGGCCTGGCCGGCGCGCAGGGCAAGGTGGCGCTGCTGCGCGGCAGCATGCTCGCCCCCTGTCCCGTGCCGGGGCTGGTGGCGCCGTCCGCGGCGCTGATCCCGCCGACGCCGGAGCCGCAGCTCGTCCCGTCGGACCCCGCGGCGGTACCCGGCGATCCGGCCCAGGCCGTCCCCACCGACCCGAACCTGGCCCCCACCCCGACGGTCGACACCACGCCACTCCCGACAGTGGCCCCGCAACCAGGTCTCAACTGTCGGCCGGTGAGCTGAGATGACCTCTCCGGACGTGTTGGGATCCGGGGGCCGGGCGGCGGACCCCGCGCCCGAGAAGGTTCCCGCGCTGCCCACCGGCCGCAACATCGAGCTGGTCCTGCTCGCGTTCGCCGCGGCGATCGTGACCGCCGCGCTGGTGCTGGTCGAGGCGAACCAGGAGAACGAGCTCACCCGCGCGCTGCTCTACGTCGGTGCGGCGTACCTGGGCCTGTTCACCGTGGCGCACTTCGCGGTGCGCAAGCTCGCGCCGTACGCGGATCCGGTGATGCTGCCGTGCGTGGCGCTGCTCAACGGCCTGGGCCTGGTGATGATCCACCGCCTCGACCTGGCGGCCGCGGACCGCGCCGTCGCCCTGGGCCGGGCGGCGCCGACGGTGCTGATCCAGCGGCAGGTGGCGTGGACGGCGATCGGCCTCGTGCTGTTCGTCGGCGTGCTCTACTTCGTGCGCAACCACCGCACGCTCGCCCGCTACGGCTACACCGCCGGCTTCGCCGGGCTCGTCCTCCTCGCACTGCCCGGCCTGCTGCCGTCGTCGATCTCCGAGGTCAACGGCGCGCGGATCTGGCTGCGGCTCGGCATCTTCTCGATCCAGCCCGGCGAGTTCGCGAAGATCCTCCTGATCGTGTTCTTCTCCGTGTTCCTCATGCAGAAGCGCGAGCTGTTCAGCGAGGCCGGCCGCACGTTCCTCGGCATGGAGTTCCCCCGCGCGCGGGACCTCGCGCCGCTGCTCATCGCCTGGGGGCTCTCGGTCGGCGTCCTGGTGCTCGAGCGCGACCTCGGCACGTCCCTGCTGTTCTTCGGCATCGTGCTCGTGCTGCTCTACACCGCCACGAACAAGGTCTCGTGGATGGTCATCGGGCTGTCGATCTTCCTGGCCGGCGGCTTCGCGGCCTACCAGCTCTTCGGCCACGTGCGCACGCGGGTCGAGATCTGGTTGGACCCGTTCGCCGACTTCAACGGATCGGGCTACCAGCTCGGGCAGGCGCTGTTCGGGCTGGGCACCGGAGGGATCGGCGGCACCGGGCTGGGTGCGGGCCGCCCGGACCTCGTGCCCTACGCCGAGAGCGACTTCATGTTCTCCTCGCTCGGCGAGGAGCTGGGCCTGGTCGGGCTGGCCGCGATCCTCGTCGTCTACCTCGTGCTGATCACCCGCGGGCTGCGCACCGCGCTCGCGGTGCGCGACAGCTTCGGCAAGCTCCTCGCCACCGGCCTGGCCTTCACGCTGGCCCTGCAGATGTTCGTCGTGATCGGCGGAGTCACGAAGCTCATCCCGCTGACCGGCCTGACGCTGCCGTTCCTGTCGTACGGCGGGTCGTCGCTGGTGGCGAACTACGCGCTGGTCGCGCTGCTGCTGCGGGTGAGCAACGCCGCCCGCACGCCGCTGCCCCACCGGCCGGCCGCACCGCAGGTGCCGATCGCCGAGGCCGGCACCGAGCTGGTGGAGCGGCCTTCGTGAACACCCCGGTCCGGCGCATCGCCCTGGCCGTGATGGGCATGATCGTCCTGCTGATGGCGAACCTCACCTACGTGCAGGTCGTCAAGGCCGGCGACTACCGCGACGACACCCGCAACCAGCGCGTCCTGCTCGCCGAGTACAGCCGCCAGCGCGGCCAGATCAGCGCCGCGGGCCAGGTGCTCGCGCAGAGCGTCGAGACCGGTGACCGGCTGCGCTTCCAGCGCGAGTACCCCGACGGCCCGGTGTACTCGACCGTCACGGGCTTCTACTCGGTGCTCTACAGCGGGAGCGGTATCGAGCGGTCGATGGACGAGGTGCTCAACGGCAACGACGACCGGCTCTTCGCGCGCCGGCTGTCGGACCTCATCACCGGCCGCGACCCCAGCGGCGGCAGCGTCGTCCTGACCATCGACCCGGCCGTGCAGCAGGCCGCCTACGAGGCGCTGACCTCGCGCGACTACGCCGGCGCCGTGGTCGCGCTGCGCCCGCAGACCGGGCAGATCCTGGCGATGGTCTCCACGCCCGACCTACGACCCGAACAAGCTGGCCAGCCACAACTCGGAAGACCAGACCGCGGCGTGGACGAAGTTCAACGCCGCGGACCCGCCGGTGCTGCCGAACCGCGCGATCTCCGAGACCTACCCTCCCGGTTCGACGTTCAAGTTGATCGACACCGCGGCGGCGCTGCAGAACGGCTTCACCCCGGACAGCCAGCTGACGGCCGCGTCGGAGATCACGCTGCAGGACACCGCGACGCAACTGGAGAACTTCGCCGGCACCGCGTGCGGCACGGGGCCGACGGCCTCGCTGCGCGACGCGCTGGCCCGCTCGTGCAACACCGCCTTCGCCGAGCTGGGCGCCCAGCTCGGCGAAGACAAGATCCGCGCGCAGGCCGAGGCGTTCGGCGTCGGCGCGGAGCCGCCCGCGATCCCGATGACGGTCGCGCCCTCCACGCTCGGCGACATCCCGGACACCGCCTCGCTGCAGCAGTCCGCGATCGGGCAGCGCGACGTGCGGTTCACGCCGCTGCAGAACGCGATGATCGTCGCGGCGATCGCGAACGGCGGCCAGGTCATGGCGCCCTACCTCGTCCAGCAGGTGCTCAGCCCGACGCTGGACGTGCTCGACGAGACCCAGCCGGACCGGCTCGGCCGGGCGATGCCCGCGGACGTCGCGAAGACGCTGACCGACCTCATGATCGGCGCGGAGAACCGCACCCAGGGTGGCGGGAAGATCACCGGCGTGCAGATCGCGGCGAAGACCGGCACCGCCGAGCACGGCGCGGACCCGAAGGCCACGCCGCCGCACAACTGGTACGTCGCCTTCGCGCCCGCGAACGACCCGCAGATCGCCGTCGCGGTGCTGGTGGAGAACGGCGGCGACCGCTCGCTCGAGGCCACCGGCGGGTCCCGGGCCGCCCCGATCGGGCGCGCGGTCATCGCCGCGGGGCTGCGGAGCGGCCGATGAGCGAGCTCGAGGTCGTCACAGCGACCTCCGTCGCGGCCCGGACCAGCGCGCGAGGGAGTGCGATGAGCGTCCTCGCGTCCGGCCACCGCATCGGCGACCGCTACCAGCTCGACCGGCGCATCGCCGTCGGCGGGATGGGCGAGGTGTGGGAGGCCGAGGACATCCGGCTGGGCCGCAGCGTCGCCGTGAAGGTCCTGCGCCCCGAGCTGTCGGGCGACCCGGAGTTCCTGCACCGGTTCCGGGTCGAGGCCCGCACCGTCGCCTCGCTGGACCACTCCGGCATCGCCGCGGTGCACGACTACGGCGAGGACGACGGGCCGCTCGGTGGCGGCCACACCGCCTACCTGGTGATGGAGCTGGTGCGCGGCGAGCCGCTGTCGTCGCTGATCGCCCGCGGCCCGCTGGAGCCCGAGCAGACGTTGCGGATCATGGAGCAGGCCGCGCGGGCGCTGCAGGCCGCGCACGAGCGCGGCTTCGTCCACCGCGACGTGAAGCCGGGCAACATCCTCATCCGGGTCGACGGCAAGGTGAAGCTCACCGACTTCGGGATCGCGAAGGCGGCCAACGCCGTGCCGGTCACCCGGTCCGGCATGGTGATGGGCACGGCCCACTACATCGCCCCGGAGCAGGCGAGCGGGGCGGAGGCGGGGCCGGCGGGCGACGTCTACTCGCTGGGCATCGTGGGCTACGAGTGCCTGGCCGGGCACCGACCGTTCCGCGCGGAGAGCGCGGTGGCCGTCGCGATGATGCAGGTCCGCGAGCCACCTCCGCCCCTGCCCGACGTCGTGCCCGAGCACGTGCGTGCGCTCATCGACGCGATCCTCGTCAAGGACCCGGCCCGCCGCTACGGCACGGGCGGCGAGCTCGCGGTCGCCGTCGCGGCCGTCCGGCGCGGCGACCCGCTGCCGATCCCGGGCATCCCCGTGCAGGGGGGCTCGGTCCCGCGGTCCATGGCGATCGACGAGACCGGTGAGACGGTGTACCCGCCCCGCTCCGCGCCCGAGAGCCCGTCCGGGTCGGTCTCGGTGCCGGCCCCGAGCATGTCGCCGATCTCCTCGCCGGGGATGACTCCGGCGCGCCCCGCCGATCCCCCGGCGGACGAGGAGTCGGGCGCGGCCGAGCCGGTCCCGTCCGGGTCCGTCGCTGTGGCACCGACGTCGCGCCGCTCCCGCCGCTCGGGCTCGCACCGCTCGGACGCGTCGACCCCTCGACCGGTCGCGGCCCACCACGCGCCCACCGAGCCCCTGCGCATCCCGCCGGCCCGCGGGCCGGGGCGTGGGCTGCTCCTGGTGCTGTTCGTGCTGCTCACGCTGGCCGCGGTGGCGCTCGGGGTGTTCCTGCTGCGGGGTGGTCTGAGCGATCTCACCGGCGCCGCGGCGGCGTCGGCGGTAGCGGTCGTCCGGTTCGCCGGTAGTTTGGCGTCGGCACCCCCCGACACCGTCAGGAATCGGCACCGATGACCACCCCGCGTCTGCTCTCCGACCGCTACGAGCTGGGCGACACGCTCGGCTACGGCGGCATGTCCGAGGTGCACCGCGGGATGGACAAGCGCCTCGGCCGGGACGTGGCCGTGAAGGTGCTGCGCGCGGACCTCGCCCGGGACCCGCAGTTCCAGCTGCGGTTCCGCCGCGAGGCCCAGAACGCCGCCGCGCTCAACCACCCCGCGATCGTCGCGGTCTACGACACCGGCGAGGTCCAGAGCGAGTTCGGGCCGCTGCCCTACATCGTGATGGAGTACGTCGACGGCCACACGCTGCGCGAGATCGTCAAGACGCAGGGGCCGATGAGCCAGCAGCGGGTCATCGAGGTGATGGCCGACGTGTGCGCCGCGCTGGACTTCAGCCACAAGCACAACATCATCCATCGCGACGTCAAGCCGGCGAACATCATGATCAACCGCGCCGGTGCGGTGAAGGTGATGGACTTCGGCATCGCCCGCGCGCTCGGCGAGGGGCAGAACGTCACCCAGACCGCCGCGGTGATCGGCACCGCGCAGTACCTGTCGCCCGAGCAGGCGCGCGGCGAGGCCGTGGACGCGCGCAGCGACGTCTACGCCGCGGGTTGCGTGCTGTTCGAGCTGCTCACCGGCGAGCCGCCGTTCACCGGCGACACCCCGGTCGCGGTGGCCTACCAGCACGTGCGGGAGGACCCGCGATCCCCGTCGGAGGTCAACCCGCAGGTCACACCCGCGCTGGACGCGATCGTGCTCAAGGCGCTGAGCAAGAACCCGGCCAACCGCTACCAGTCCGCCGCCGAGATGCGGGCGGACCTGGTGCGCGTGCGCTCCGGGCAGCAGCCGCTCGCGCCGATCGTGATGAGCGAGGACGAGCGCACCGCGCTGCTGAACAACCCCCGCGCGACGGGGCAGACCCGGCGGATCAACGGCGCAGGCGCCACCCGCTATGCACCTGCGCCCCCGCCCCCACCCGCCGCGTACGGCGGCGACTACGACGACGAGCCGGACCGCCGTCGGGGGCGCCGGATCGCCATCGGCATCGCCGCCGCCGTCGTGGTCGGGCTCCTCGCGCTGACCGGTTTCCTGATCTTCGGCGGATCGCCGACGGTGAAGCAGGTCCAGGTGCCGAACGTGTCCGGCCAGCAGCCGGAGGCCGCCCGCGCCGCCCTGCAGGCGGCGAACCTGCTGGCCACGATCCAGCCGGTGACCTCGAGCGTGGACGACAAGGGCCGGGTCGTCGGCACGGACCCGCCGGCGAACACGGAGGTCGCCGAACGCACCACCGTGACGCTGCAGGTCGGCAACGGCCCGGATCAGGCCGCCGTCCCGCCGCTGAACGGCAAGACGGTCGCGGAGGCCGGCCCGCTGCTCACCGAGCGCGGCCTCCTCCTCGGCGCGCAGACCGAGCAGAACACGTCCGACGCGACCCAGGTCGGCAAGATCCTCTCCTCGACGCCCGCCGCCGGGGAGAACGTGGCCGCGGGGACACCCGTCGCCGTCGTCATCGGCAAGCAGCAGACCACGGTCGCGGTGCCGAACGTCGTCGGGCAGGACGCCGACGACGCGCGCAAGGAGCTCGAGGACGCCGGCTTCACGGTGAAGAGCACGAGCGTCGACGGGGGCAACGACGGTGAGGTCGCGAGCACGGACCCGGCCGCGGGCACCCAGGCGCCGCAGAAGAGCACGGTCACCCTGCGGGTGTTCAACGGCGACACCAGCAAGACCGACATGCCGGACGTCCGGGGTCGCCGGATCGACCAGGCGCAGGCGACACTGGCCGGACAGGGCTTCTCCAACATCCAGGTGCAGCTCGAGACCACGGACCGCGCGAGCGAGAACGGCCGGGTGCTCGACCAGTCGCCGTCGCCGGGCAAGAGCACGTCGACGGACGATCAGGTCACGCTCGTCGTCGGGCAGTTCGCGGGCGGCGGCAGCTCCACCCCGTCGGAGGGCAGCGGCGGGAACTGACGCGCCGCGCGGGCCGCCCCGAAGATAGGGTGGATCGGGTGCGCGTCCTCGTCGTCGACAACTACGACAGCTTCGTCTACAACCTCGTCCAGTACCTCGCCCAGCTCGGCGCGGACACCACGGTCCGGCGCAACGACGAGGTCGACCTCGACGAGCTCGACGACGTCGACGCCGTGCTGGTCAGCCCCGGTCCGGGAACCCCGGAGCGGGCGGGCGCGAGCATCGACGTGATCCGTGCCGCCGCGCGGCGGACGCTGCCGCTGCTGGGGGTGTGCCTGGGTCACCAGGCGATCGGCGTGGCCTGGGGCGGCGTCGTCGAGCGGGCGCCGGAGCTGCTGCACGGCAAGACCTCGCTGGTGCACCACGACGGCGCCGGGGTGCTCGCCGGCCTGCCCGACCCGTTCGTGGCCACCCGCTACCACTCGCTGTCGATCCGCCCCGACACCGTGCCGGACGCGCTGGAGGTCACCGGCCGCACCGAGAGCGGCGTCGTGATGGCGGTGCGACACCGGGAGCTGCCCGTCGAGGGCGTGCAGTTCCACCCCGAGTCGGTGCTCACCGAGGGCGGCCACCGGATGCTCGCCAACTGGATGGCCGCAGCGGGGCACCCGGTGCCGGAACCGCTCGTCGCGGCGCTCACCGCGGAGACCGCAGAGGTCAGCGCGCGCGCCTGACCCGCCCGACCGCCGTGCACACCGCGCAGCCGCTCGTGCACACCGCAGCCCGCTGGTGCATATGGCCGGCGGTGTGCACGAGCAGGTGAGGGTGTGCACGGGCCGCGTTCCGGCGCCGCAGGCGAGGACGACCCGGCCTCGCTGCCCCGGTTGAGTATCGTTGACCCGACGCCCGGGCGGGACCGGGCCATCCGTCACCGCGAGGTTGCAGCATGCCCAAGTCCAAGGTCCGCAGGAAGACCGCGTACACGCCGCCGCCGAACGTCCGGACGCCGGTGAAGGTCGCCGGCCCCACCCATCCGGTGTACGTCGCGGTGATGCTCGGCCTGATGCTGCTGGGCCTGGCGTGGCTGGTGGTGAACTACCTGGCCGGCGACAAGATCGGCTTCATGATCGCGCTCGGCTCGTGGAACTTCGTCATCGGGTTCGCGCTGATCGTCGTCGGTCTGCTGATGACCATGCGGTGGCGTTGAGCGGTCCACCCGACGGGGGACGGATCATCCCCAGTGTGGACAACATCTGTGGACAGTTGGTCGCGCTCGGTGAATGACATGCCCGCGCCGGTGTCCGGAGGCGCGTGGAGCCCGCCCGCCGGGCTCGTGGGGATGGCCTGGGCGGGCGCCGCAGCCGCCGCCGTGTGGTGCCTGCTGCTGGTCGGAACGGGCGACGTGCCCGGCCTGCTCCTGGCCGCCGTCGCCACCGTGGGGCTGGCGCTCGCGGCGCTGTACGGCACGCGCGCCCGGCCGCGCCTGGTGGTCGACGCCGACGGAGTGACCGTCGGTGGCCTGGCCGGCCGGCGCCATCTCCCCTGGTCCCAGGTCGGCACCGTGCGGGCGCAGGCCGTGCGCCGCTGGGGCCGCGACTCGGTGATGCTGGAGATGGACGTCGTCGACGCGGACGGCACCGAGCGGATGCTGGTGTTCGGCAGGCTGGACCTCGGCGACGATCCGGAGGACGTCGCCGAGGCGGTGTGCGCCGCCCGGCCGGCGACGCCACCACCCGAGCTAGGCCATGACCGCCATGCGCAGCGCGAGCGAGGCGAGCAGCAGCAGCGTGAGGCCGGCGAGCGCCGCGGTCTGCACCGGCACGCGCCGGTCGGCCGGGGCGTAGACCAGCGCCGCGGTGGCGATCGCCCCCGTCAGCAGCCCGCCCAGGTGGCCGGCGACCGAGATCCCGGGCAGCACGAACGTGATCACGAGGTTGATCGCGATCAGGCCGCCCACCTGCCCCAACGGGATCCGCAGCCGGCGCAGCAGCACCGCGAGCGCACCCATGAGGCCGAACACCGCCCCCGACGCCCCCGCGACGAGGGCGTTCGGGACCGACAGCAGCATCACCGCCGTCGACGCGCCGAGCAGCGAGACGAGGTAGACGGCCAGGAACCGGGCCCGGCCGAGCGCCGGTTCGATGTCACGGCCGATCACCCACAGCGCCATCATGTTGAACAGCAGGTGGATGGGGCCGAAGTGCAGGAACCCGCCGGTGAGCAGCCGCCACCACTCGCCGTCCGCGACCGCGTTCGGTACCAGCGCCCACTCCTGGAAGAGCGGCGCCCGGTCGTTGCGGGAGATGCTGCCCGAGGTGGCGACGGTCCAGGCGAAGACCGCGACGTTGAGCCCGACGAGCGTCGGGGTGACGAGCGGGCGTCCCCCGGGTTCGGCGCCCGCGATCGTCACGCCGCGGCGCGCCCCGCGCCGACCCTCGCCGACGCAGTCGACGCACTGGTAGCCGACGGACGCCTCGCGCAGGCACTCCGGACAGGCCGGGCGGCCGCACCGGGTGCAGCTCAGCCCCGTCGCCCGGTCCGGGTGCCGCACGCAGACCGCGGGCGCGGCACCCGGACTCGGGTCGCCGGGCCGGGGTGGGGTCGGTGGTCCGGCGGGGTACGACATGGACGGCTCCGGGTCGGGCAGCGTTAGTCGGCGAACTCGATCCGCTGGATGACGACCTCGGTCAGCGGCCGGTCCGAACGGTCCGTGGACGTGGTGGCGATGGCGTCGACGACGGCGCGCGACTCGGCGTCGGCGACCTCACCGAAGATCGTGTGCCGACGGTTGAGGTGCGGGGTCGGCCCGACGGTGATGAAGAACTGCGAGCCGTTCGTGCCGGGGCCCGCGTTCGCCATGGCGAGCAGGTAGGGGCGGTCGAAGCGCAGGTCCGGGTGGAACTCGTCGGCGAACTGGTAGCCGGGCCCGCCCCGGCCGGTGCCCGTCGGGTCGCCGCCCTGGATCATGAACCCGCTGATCACCCGGTGGAAGACCGAGCCGTCGTAGAACGGGCCGGAGTCGCCGCCGCTGGCGTTGGGCTGGGTGTAGGACTTCTCACCCGTCGCGAGGCCGACGAAGTTCGCCACCGTCTTCGGGGCGTGGTCCGGGAACAGGTTGATCCTGATGTCGCCCTCGGACGTCCGCAGCGTCGCGGTGGGCTTCGCATTCGGTGCAGTCACGACACCCATCGTGCCAGCACCCGTGGCCGGGCGTCCCGGCGGACGCGGCGCGATGCGCGTCCCGGTGTCCCCGAGCAGGGTGAACCGGGGCAACCAGGCCGTCGACATGCTCGTTGGGCCGACTGAAGTGGATCTCCGCCTTGCTCCGCCGTGGCGTTGATCCACAGGACACGCGTCGGCACTCCACCTGCGCGAGACCGTCCGCTCCCCACCGCCCGGAAGGAAGTCCGATGAGCAGCCTCGCGAGGCGCACCCTCCGCACCACCGCCGCCGCCGCAGGGATCGCAGCGCTCGGCGCGGGCATCGCCGGGAACGCCGTCGCGGCGCCGGCCGAGTCGCCGGCGGTGACGCCCGAGGCGGCATCCGCGCTTGCCGCCCTGCCAGCCGGCCTGCCGACGGCCCTGCCGCTCGCCGACCTGCCCAGCGCGCGGCCATGCCGGCCCTGCCGATGCTGTTCGTGTTCGAGGGCCCGACCGTGAACACCTCGGGACCGGCGCGCACGTCGGCACCGGCCGACACCTCGTCACCCGGGTCTGTCGCGGCGCAGGCGGGGCAGGCGTCCACCGTGCAGCGGATCCCGGGCTCGGACCAGGTGCCCGGGATCGACGCGGTCCCGGCGCTCGACGCGGTGGCGCTGCCGGTGTCGGGGCAGTCCGCGGCCCAGCAGGCCTCGTCGGTCCCGGCCCTGTCCGCGCTCGACAGCGGCGGCATGTTCGACGGCCTCGCGCAGCAGCGCCTCGTGAACGTCGAGGGGTACGGGGTGTCGCCGGACGGGGCCTGACCCGCCCGGGCCTCAGCCCGCGATCTCGATCCGCTCCCGGCACTCGACGCACCCGGCCCGACACCCGCCACACAGCCCGTTGCGTCCGGGGCGTTCGCGGCCGCTCCGCGTACCAGCAGAACCCGGTGATCATCGTCACCATGGCGAGCGGTACCGCGACCATCATCGTGGCCAGCGCCGTCAGCAGCGTCAACGCGCCGAATGCGATGGTGAGGGGAGCGACGAGACGGATCACGGGTCCTCCGGGGAGCTCGATGCCGTGATCGGTGTCGCGACCGACACCGATCCGAGACCGCAACGTTACTCGCGGTGCCGTCGTCGCTACCTCCGGCCTCTCCCTGGCGCCGCTCGACCGCGCACGGCATGCTGGAGCCGTCCGGCTTCCCCTCGGACCGTTGGCACGGCCGAGGGAGAACAAGTGAACCAGCACGAGCGGCGCGTGGCCGCACTGCGCGCGGACCGGAGCGTCATCGAGCGGGCGGCCGCCCGGTTGCGCAGCGACGCGATCCGGTCGGGCTACGCCGGCCTGCAGCACCAGCACGTCGCGTTCGGCCTCGCGCTGATCCTGGACGAGCTCGCCCGGCACGTCGCCGACCTCGACCGGGCCGTCCGCTGGCAGGCCGTCCAGTCGTGCCGCCTGCTGCTGGGTGAGCAACTCGACTCCCCGCAGATCCGCCGCACCCGCCGCCGGTGACCGTGTTTCACGTGAAACAGCGCGACTGTCACGTCACCCGTGGACACGCGTCAGGGCCCGATGGGCAGCGGCGGCACGATCCCCGCCTGACCGAGGAAGAGCCAGACGACGGCCGCCACGATCAGCAGCATGATCAGGTCGAACAGGCCGAGCCGGCGCTTGCGGCGACGTGCCACGGCCCGTCCCCCTCCCGATCCCGACCCGACCCGCTGATCATCCCACGGTGGGCGCGACGTCCTGGTCAGCGAGGGGTGTGGTCACCTGCCCATGACGTGCGGCAGGAACAGGGCGAACAGCACCGCGACGAGCAGGACGTAGCCGAGCAACGCGAACGTCCAGGCCAGGTTGTAGCGGATGATGTTGCCCTCGCGGCGCACCTGGGTGGTGGTGGAGACGCCGACGCTGGCGGTCTGCGGCGCGATGGGCTTGCCGAACGCCGCGCCGACACAGTTGAGCGCGGGGAACAGCACGTCGGGCATGCCGAGCAGCCTGCCCACCGACAGCTGGAACGCGCCGAACAGCGTGTTCGACGACGTGGCGCTGCCGGACAGCGCGACGGCGATCCACCCGAGGACCGGGGCGAGCAGGACGAACGCCGGCCCGAGGGCGGCGAAGGCGGAGGCCAGGGTGTTCCCCATGCCCGCGTAGTTGAACACCGCGGCGAGCCCGAAGATCAGCGGGGCGACCAGCAGGGCTCCCCACATCTGCGACAGCGCCGACCGGAAGGCCCGCTTGAGCTGCCGCCGAGACGGCCGCAGGTAGGCGATGATCAGCAGCCAGGCGGTGAGGGTCGCGGTACCGGCCACGAACGGCGCCCACGAGAAGGTGACGGCCACCGGCGTCCCGAGCGAGCCGGACGCGACCACGCTCAGCTTGAACGGGACGAACCGGGGCAGCGGCGACCACGGCCCCGTCCACGCCACGACCACCGCGACGAGGATTCCGATCGGCACCAGCCCGGCCTGGATCGCGAGGATCAGCTCGCGGCGCCGGTCGCCGGAGGGCAGGTCGGCAGGCGCGCCGACGGGCAGCGGCTGCGGCGTCCACACCCGCAGGAACAGCAGCAGCGACCCGAGGCACGTGAGCGCCCCGATCACGGCCGGCAGGTACGGTCCCAGGAACTGCGACGTGGGCAGCTGGCCCGCGATGAACCCCGCGGCCGCCACGACACCCAGCGGCCAGCCCGTCCGCAGCCCCTCGCGGCCCGACACCAGGTAGATCAACAGGAACGGCGGCGCGATCGCGAGGACCGCGACGATCTTTCCGATCGACGCGGACAGCTCGAGCAGCGGCAGCCCGGTGACGGCGGCCAGCCCGATGATCGGTGCGCCCAGCGCTCCGTTGGACACCGGGGCCGTGTTGCCCAGCGCCGCCGTCCGCAGCGCGGCGAGGTCGGACATGCCCAGCCCGATGAGGATCGGCGCGACGACCGCCCACGGGTAGCCGAACCCGACCAGGCCCTCCAGCAGCGCCCCGAACGCCCACGCCAGCACCAGCACCTGCACCCGGACATCGGGACCGGCGGCCATCACCAGCCAGTCCCGCAGGGCGGCGAAGGCGCCCATGGTGACCATCGTGTTGTAGATGACCAGGCCCCAGAACACGATCCAGCCCACCGACCACAGCCCGGTGAGCGACCCCAGCCCGTACGCCATGAGCGTCTTGTCGAGGGGCGCGTCCCAGACGACGACCGCGAGCGCCACCGTCACCGCGGCGCACAGCAGCACCGCCAGCCACGCCGAGATCCGCAGGCCGGCGAGGCAGACCAGCAACACACCCAGCGGTAGCAACGCGACGGCAGCGGCCACCCAGACACTGCCCAACGGCTCCAGCACCTGCACGAACACCTGCGGCTCCACTCGCCACCCCGTCCCCGCCATGGCGTCGACCGGGTCGGCCGGCCTTCGCCCGGCCGGGGGACCCCCTGACCCGGCAACGTGCCCGTGCTTGCTACAGCACCCCGCGCCACCGACACCGGATTCGTCGGTCAGCGGGCCGTCGAGTGCGACCAGCGGCTCGCCCCGCCTCCGACCTGCGCGTTCCCCGAATGACGTGATGAGGGGCGCATCGCGCGTCCGATTCGGGGAGGATGGCGCGGTGTCGACGGCGGCGCAGTGCGCGCTCGCGAGGGTGAGCGAGGTGCGCGACGATCCGGATGCCCGCCTCGCGCTGATGTGCCGGCTCTACACCGGATCACGCGGCGACGGGACGAGGCACCTGCCCTACCGCCGTGCCGCGGTCGCGTTCATGAGGTGGCAGCTGCGCCGGGGACTTCTGCGACCGCCGCACGGCCCGCGGTCCGGCAGTCCCTGGTGGCGGGCGGCCAACGAGCGGCTGCTGCGCGACGGATGGGAAGCGGTCGCACTGTTCGACGGCCACGACCCGACCGGCGCCACGGCGAGCGCGTTCCCGACCCTGGAGTTCATCCGCGAACCCACCGCGCGGAACTGGTACCGCGCGCACAACGTCAGCATCGTGGCGGCCTACCTGGAGAACCGTGACCTCGCCGAGCAGGAGAGCCGGACCGAGCGCTTCTTCATCAACCTCGTCCTGCTGCGGGTGCTCTACGCGCACGCCCTGGTCGCTGCGCCGCGGCTCGCCCTCGGCCGGCTCGCGCCGCTCGCGCCCGCGCTCGGCGACCCCCGCGTGCGGATGACGGGGATCTTCCTGTCGATCTCGCGGATCCTGCCCGACACCTATCCCCTCGACGACGACGTCGAGCGGTACGTGGCCATCGAGCACCAGTTGGGCAGGCTGCTCGACATCGGCGTGATCCAACCCCGCCTGCGACGGGTCTACGACTGGTCGGCCGTCGAGCTCGAGGAGCCGCGTCTGTGCGCGCTGCTGGCCGACGACGTGCCGAGCTACGCGTGGTCCGCGGACGACCGGCGGCCGTGGTTCCCGCGCCCCACGCTCCTCGCGCGCATGGCGCGGCGCGCGGTGCCACCCGGCTGAGACCGTGAGCCGCCGACCGAGGGCGTCCCCTCGAGTGGGCGCATCAACCCGTCGGATGCGCCCCCGCCGGCACTCGCCGAGCGTGACGACGCTGTGGGCGCCGGCTGCCGTTGCAGGGGCTGGAACAGTTCGATGAGGTTGCCTGCGGGGTCGGCGAGCAGGATCTGGCGGCCGCCGGGACCGGTGACGAGGTCACTGCGGAAGGACAGCCCGGCGCGGCGGAGCCGGTCGATCTCCGTGTCGAGGTCGTCGACGACGAGGTGGATGCGGTTGCGGCCGGCAGCGGTCGCGTCGGCAGGAGTGGCGCGGGCGCCGGAGCTGGTCGGGCCGGACAGCAGCAGGCGCAGCGGCCCGCGGATCACGTCGGCGAACGCCGGGGCGACATCGGTGTGCACGGTGAAGCCGAGGTGGGTGGTGTAGAAGGTCACTGCGGCCTCGACGTCGTCCACCAGGTAGCGGACGCTCGCGAGCTTCTCTGGTGCGGTCACGGTTCCTCCTCCGGACGTGGGGTGGCGGCGAGCACGGTCAGCAGGTGCCGGACGCGGGTGTCGATCTGCGCGGCGATGCGGATGAAGGCCGGATAGCCGTCGTCGTCGGCGTCACCTGTGGCGGCCGGGTCGGGAATGCTCCAGTGGACGAACCGGGGATGGTCGCCGAAGTCGGGGCAGATCTCGCGGACCTTGTCGCACAGAGTGATCACATGGTCGAACGGCCGGTCGGCCACGGTGTCCAGGTGGCGTGGGATCTGGTCGGCGATGTCGATGCCGAACCTCGTCGCGCAGGACCCGGACCGCATGGGGATGGATGCGCGGTTTGGGCCGACTGCCGGCACTGAGGACCTCGACGTGGCCGCCGGCACGGCGCCGCAGGAGCGCTTCGGCGATCGGCGATCGCGCGCTGTTGCCGGTACACGCGAACAGCACCCGCGGCCGATACGGCCCTCCGCCGGGCGTCGCCGGTGGTGGCTGCTGCAGGGAGAGCGCGGGGTGCAGCGCCGTCCCGGTGGTGATCAGCGCGTGCGCACAGCGGTCCAGATCCAGGTGGTAGTAGGTGTCACGGGCATCGAAGCTGCTGCGCCGGGCCGTGACCAGCCCACCAGTGCGCAGCTGTCGCAGGTGGTAGGAGACCAGGTTCTGCGGCCGGCCGACGAGCGCGGTCAGCTCGCGCACCCGGTAGTCGCCTGCGGTCAGCTCCGCCAGCAGGTGCCATCGCATCGGATGGCCGGCCAGCCGCACGAATGACGGGATGGCTTGACCCGGTCCCACCATGCCCCGAAGATATATCAAACCAGCTTGATGAACTAGGGGGTGGTGGCCGTGCCTGCTCCTCGACCGGGCCGACGCCCCGCCGCATCCACGGCCGACAGCTCCGGCGACTCCGACTCGGTCGGTACCCGCGCGCTCGCGCGGCGGCTGGGTGTCGGTGACGCCGTCGTCATCGGGCTGGGCTCGATGATCGGAGCCGGCGTGTTCGCCGCGTTCGCTCCTGCCGCCCGGGCGGCGGGCACCGGCCTGCTGGTCGGGCTGGGCATCGCGGCGGTGATCGCCTACTGCAACGCCACGGCGTCGGCCCAACTGGCCGCCGCGTACCCGACGTCCGGCGGCACGTACATCTACGGCCGGGAACGGCTCGGGCACTGGTGGGGATTCACCGCCGGGTGGGGATTCGTGGTCGGGAAGACCGCCTCGTGCGCGGCGATGGCCCTCACGTTCGCCACCTACGCCGTACCCGGTCCGTCGTGGGCCCAGCGGGCGGTGGCGGTGGCCGCCGTGCTGGCCCTGGCCTCGCTCAACTACCGCGGCGTGACCAAGACCGTCCTGCTGACCCGCGTCCTGGTCGCCACCAGCCTCACCGCGTTGGCCGTCGCCGTGGTCGGGATCGCCGCGGGCGGCCGCACCGACCCGGCGAACCTGGGCGGTTGGCAGGCACTGGGCACCGGCGGTCCGTACGGCACCCTCCAGGCGGCCGGCCTGCTGTTCTTCGCGTTCGCCGGCTACGCCCGGATCGCGACCATGGGCGAGGAGGTCCGCGATCCGCAGCGCACCATCCCCCGGGCCATCCCGATCGCCTTGGCGGTGACGGTGGTCGTCTACCTGGTGGTGGGGGTCGCGGCGCTGCTGGCTGCCGGTCCGGACCAGCTCGCCGCCGCCACCGCTCCCCTGACGACCGCGGTCCAGGCGGCCGGAGCGGGCGGGCTCGCCCCGGTCGTACAGGTCGGTGCGGCGTTGGCCGCGCTCGGCGCGCTGCTGGCGCTGATCGCCGGCGTCGGCCGCACCAGCCTCGCCATGGCGCGCCATCGGGACCTGCCCGGCTGGCTGGCCGCCGTGCATCCGCGCTACCAGGTTCCGCACCGTGCTGAAACGGCCCTCGCGGTGATCGTCAGCATCCTGGTGGCCACGGTGGATCTGCGTGGCGTGATCGGCTTCTCGTCCTTCGGCGTACTGATCTACTACGTCATCGCCAACGCGGCGGCGTTCACCCAGCCGGCCGAGCAGCGCCGGTGGCCCCGCTGGCTCAACGTGCTCGGCGCAGGCGGCTCCCTCGCCCTCGTCGTGACGCTGCCGTGGCAGTCCGTGCTGGCGGGAACGGTGATGTTCGCCGTCGGGCTGGCCGGCCGCGCCGCCGTCCTCGCGGCGCGCTTCCGGCACGCCGACGGTGCTGATCTACGTGGCCGCTGTTGACGGCGATCTGCTCCGCGTCGACAAGCCAAGGACCGGCTCGGCGCCGAGATGGCGGGCGGCCAGGAGGCCGACCGCGCCGTGGCGGGTCGCGGTTGTCCGGGTTCTCCGAGGGCCCCCCTGCGATGACCATGTCGCCGTAGCGTGGAGGTCGTGGACAACCGGATGGAGGGCATCATGGAGTTCCGGACCCTCGGCCAGGGACTGCAGGTCTCGGCGCTCGGTCTCGGGTGCATGGGCATGAGCCAGAGCTACGGGCCGAATCCCGGCGACCGGGACGAGATGGTGGCCGTCCTGCGGGGCGCCGTCGAGCGCGGCATCACCTTCTTCGACACCGCCGAGGTCTACGGCCCGTACGTCAACGAGGAACTCGTCGGCGAGGCACTCCAGCCGCTGCGCGACCAGGTCGTCATCGCCACCAAGTTCGGCTGGAACATCCGCGACGGCGGCCCCTCCGGCCTCGACAGCCGGCCCGAACAGATCCGCCGGGTGGCCGACGCGTCGCTGCGGCGACTGCGAACGGACCAGATCGACCTGTTCTACCAGCACCGCGTCGACCCCGCGGTGCCCATCGAGGACGTCGCCGGGACCGTCGCCGAACTCGTGTCAGCCGGCAAGGTCGCCCACTTCGGGCTGTCCGAGGCCGGCCCCGCGACGATCCGCCGCGCACACGCCGTAACGCCGGTGACAGCACTGCAGAGCGAGTACTCGCTGTGGACCCGCGACATCGAGGCCGAGATCCTCCCGACGCTCGACGAACTCGGTATCGGCCTGGTGCCCTTCAGCCCTCTCGGCAGGGGCTTCCTCACCGGCACCGTCAGCGCCACCGCCGAGTTCACCCCCGGGGACATGCGTGCCAGGATCCCCCGCTTCACCGTGGAGAACCGGGCCGCCAACCAGGCACTCCTCGACCTGGTCGGGAAGGTCGCCCAGGCGCACGACGCGACACCGGCACAGATTGCCCTCGCCTGGCTGCTCGCCCAGCGCCCGTCACTCGTGCCGATCCCCGGCACGCGTCGCCTGCAACGCCTGGACGAGAACATCGGGGCGACCCGGCTTCAGCTGTCCAGCGCAGACCTCACCGAACTCGACAAAGCAGCCACCGGAGTGGCCGGCGCCCGCTACAACGAGGCGATGGCGAGGCTGACCGAGCACTGAGGGCTCGCCGCCGCAGGCTTCGTCGACATCATCATCACGCCGACCCACCAGGTCGCCGACGGCATGCATTCCGCGATCATCCGGGCACACAAGCCGGCTGACGACAGTTGCTGCGGCGTCCACGACTGCTGCACACCCCAGGAACATGCCGTCGACACCGGTGCGACAGTCACCCCCAGAACGGCCTGCTCTGGAGGTCTGCCGACGCGAAAGCAGGTCGTCCCCGCCAGCTGCAGGCATGAGGAGCCACGTTAGCCGTGCGCCGGCCCGCTGGTCAGGTGACGGAGACGGTGGCCATCATCCCGGCGTCCTCGTGGTCGAGGATGTGGCAGTGGTAGACGCTGCGTCCGCTGAACGTGGTGAACGGGATTCGTAGCCGCACCGAACCTCGGGGCGGGACGAGCACGACGTCCTGCGGCGTGCCCGTGGTGGCGCGGCCATCGCTGGCGGCGACCACGGTGAACGGCCACACGTGGAGGTGGAACGGGTGGGCGAGCGGGCTGCTGTTGGTGACGACCCACTCCTCGGTGCTGCCGAAGGCGACGGTCTGGTCGTCGCGGGCCGGGTCGAAGGTGCGTCCGTCGATCGACACCGCCATCCCACCGCCGCCCATCCCGCCGCCCATCCCACCGCCGCCCATCCCACCGCCCATGCCCATCCGGAAGTCCGTCTGCCGTGTCCGGGAGAGGGGCGCGGCGGCGATGGTCTCGGCCGGAAGTGTGGCCGGTAGTAGCGTGCCGGCGCGGGGGGTGCCGGAGGCGACCAGCGTCGCGAGGGTGATCGATCCGGTGCTGCGGGCCGCTTCCCATCATGGAGCCGCGGTCGTAGGAGTCGGCGACGAGCGCGAAACGGCCCGGCGCCGTGGGCCGGACGAGGACGTCGGCGCGATTGCCCGGGGCCAGGACGAGCGGATCCCGGCTGGTCGGCCGGCTGAGGAAGGAGCCGTCCTGGGCGATCTGAATCAGCTGGTGGCCGTCGAGGCGCAACGACAGGACCCGGGACGTGCAGGCGTTGACGATCCGCCAGCGCTCGGTGGCGCCGGGCGCGGCGGTGACGGTGGGCTGGTGCTGCCCATTGACCAGCAGCAGCCGGCCCTCGCGGCCCATCGATCGGTCGGCGGTGCTCGGCGCGACGACGGCGCCGCCTGCGTCGAGGGTGATGTCGGTGACCAGCATCAACCAGTCCGCTGTGCTGAGGACCTCTGTGCCGCGGTCGACGATCAGCCCGCCGGCCAGTCCGCCGAACAGCTGGTCGGCGACCATGCCGTGGTGGTGCGGGTGGTACCAGTGGGTGCCGGCCGGGTGGTCGGCGGGGATGCGGTAGAGGTAGTCGAACGACGCTCCCGGTTCGATCCGCACGAAGGGGTTGTCGCTGGTGCCCTGCGGGGAGACGCGAAGGCCGTGGGTGTGCAGGTTGGTCGGTTGGTCGAGCCGGTTGGTCAGTCGGACGGCGAGCTCGTCGCCGGGGCGGACGCGCAGAGTCGGGCCGGGGGAGCCTCCGTTGAAGCCGAGCGCGGAGGTGTCGCGACCGGCCAGTCGGACGCCGGCCGCTGCGGTCAGCTCGACCGCCAGCCGGCCGTCGCGGCTGTCGAGCACCGGCGGCTGGAGCAGCTCGGCGCCGGTGGTGTCGGGCAGGAAGGCCCCGGTGACGGGGTCCGCGGTGGCGGTGGCGATCCATCCCGTGACTCCGGTGGCCAGCCCGATCGCGCCCAGGCCTCCGAGGACCAGGGCGCGTCGACGGCTGATCGGGGCGGGCTTCACAGAAGGTCGGTCCGGCGCTTGTAGTCGTCCTCGTCGATCTCGCCGCGCGCGAAGCGTTCATCGAGGATCCGGCGGGCCGATCCGGTCCCGGACGGTGCACCACCCGGGTTCCGCATCACCCGGTACGCGAGATGGCCGAGCAGCGCGAGCCCGACAACGACGAGCGTCGGCCAGATCCAGAACCAGCTCATCATTGCGGTGCCCATCATGATGGTTCCTCTCGGCCGGTTCCGACGATCCTCGCCTGGCGATCGACGGACGAGGGGATGTCGTCCCCTCCTCCCGGGCCGGATGACCTCGCTCCCACCGGGAGGACTCGTGATCGTGGTGGCGGCGCCGCCGACCTCCTCCACGACACCGACGTACTCGTGCCGGTTCGAGAACCGTGTACCCGCCTTACCCGATCGGCTCCCCCGTCGGCCGATCTCCATCGGCGGTGTCGTCCGAACCGACCGACGCCAGCAGGACCTTCGCCATCCGTCGGATCTCGGACTGGGTGCGGGTGCGCACGTCGTCGAGGCGGTCGACGTCCAGCCGCGCCTCGTCGCGCATCCGCTCGGCGTCGATCCGCGCCCGGCTCCGCACGGCGTCGGCCTCCGACTCCGCCTCCATCCGCAGGCGGGTGGCCTCGTTCAGGGCCTCGGCCTTCACCCGGTTGGCCTCGGCACGCATCGCGGCGCGCTCGCCGGCGATCTGTTCCTCCCGCTCCACCAGATCCGCGTCGCGGCGTGTAGCGAGCTGGTCCAGTTCAGCGGTGCGCACGATGAGGGCCTGCTCGGCCTCGTGCCGGTAGCCCTCTGCCGCCGCGCGGGACTGCTCCATGAGATCGGCCGACTCGCGCACGGTGCGGCTCCGGAGTTCGGCCGCCTCGCTCTCCGCCAGTTGCAGCAGCTTCTCCGCGCGCGCGCCGAACCCCTGCTCCTTGGCCGCCTCCCGCTGCTTCGTCACCGATTCATGCAGCCGGCGGTTCTCGGCTTCCAGCAATTCGGCGGACTCGGTGGCGACCCGCAGCTTGCGTTCCGTCTCGGCCAGCGCGGTGCGCAGCGTCTCCGCCGCCTCCTCCTGCCGGAGAATGAACTCGTCGACCTGCCGTCGGTCATAGCCACGCAGCACGGTCTCGAAGGCCGAGTCGCCCGCCATCGCATTGTCCACGGGCTCGAGACCCGAATGCGTGATGTTCGACGGCGATGCTTTCGGCCCGCCTTTCCGGCCCCCGCCGAACCGGGCCCCGGTCTGCCCGACACCGCCCGTAGCGACGGCTTCCTCCGCAACGGTCGCGACGCCTGCGTCTGTTTTCGCCTTACGGCGCGGCTGGCCACCGAAGCGGGCGCCGGTCTGTCCGACCTGCGAGTCGGAACCTGTCGAGCTCATTGCGCGGTAGCTCCTCGTATGCATACGATCACAGGAACCGGCAGCCCCGAGCCGGCACACCGCAGAGGGTTCGGCACCTCTTCGGCAATGGGTGATCGCGTCGTCACCGAATGCCACACGGGATCGGCAAACACCCGGCGGGATGTTACGGCGAGCAATCACGATAATCGGTCGCTGGGAATGTTAAGAACGTGTTTCGTTTACCTTGTGCCGCGCCGCCTACCCTCGACGGGAACGATGTCGACCAACAGGGCCACAGCTGCCCACCAGGCCCAGCGCCAGAACCTGGCCACCGACGTCGCCCGCGGCCACCGCAACCGTGCGCTCCTTCGCCTTCGCGACGGCCGCCGCCACGTCGGCGACGAAGTGGTACGACGACCTCGGGGTGCCACCCGTCGGGCTTCGGACGGTGCGACACCACGACCACATGCTCGCCCGTCGGAGGCAGGCCCTCCCAGCCGTTGGTCATGTCGAACAGGTAGCGGCCGATCACCATCGAGCCGATTCCGGCCCACGTCGGCCGGGCGTAGTCGATCGACGCCTTCGACACCTTCAGCTGGCCGGTCGCGTCCTGGCGGTCCTCGGCCAGCCCGTACTCGCCGTGACGTACCAGTCGAACAACGGCCCGACCTGATCGTTCTCGTCGGCGATGAAGCCGATCATGATTGCCGCTCGGCGCCCCTCCCGAGGCGCCAGCGGTTGGCGTGCGGGAGCGTGAACATCGGGGCGACCCGGCTTCAGCTGTCCGGCGCAGACCTCGCCGAACTCGACGACGCAGCCACCCGCATCGGGGTGGCCGGCGCGCGCTACAACGAGGCGATGGCGAGGCTGAGCAAGCACTGAGCCGCTAGACCACTGCGTCGCTCGGGCCGGTGCACATATCAACCCCCGCCCCCGCGAAGTTGGCCAGGTCGGCCAACGTCACCTGGCCCTCCGCGCTGCTGACCGCGGCGTGGAACGCTTCCGAGGAGTCCCAGGTGAGCACGGCGATCAGGTGGTAGGGCGGCTGCTTGCCGTCGGCATCCGGGCCCGGCCTGCTCACGGTGTAGCTGCGGAGTCCGGGCAGCTTGGTCGCCAGCGGCACGTGAGTTCCGTCGTAATAGCGATCGAACGCCTCGATGTCCTCGGGGTGGTGGTAGAGCGCCGTGAGCTGATAGGTCATGTCGTCCTCCGAGTCGTGGGTCCTGAACGTTCCGATGGCGTGCCGCTGCAGTCCTACCTACTCGCCTCCAGCGGAGAACGACACCTTCTTGTGGCTCTTGGGCACGCCAGTGATCACGCAGATGGACGTCGGTGATCGCCCCGGCTGCGCCGCAGCGCAGAACCCGCCGATGCTCACCGCCATCCGTGTGCTCCACGGGGCAGGCGGAGCGATGATGGTTCAGCGGCGCACGGTCCGCGGTCGGGCGGCGGCGGTCAGGACCTCGCGGGCGGCGTCGGCCGTGATCTGTGCTGCGGTGTCGACGCCTCGTGATACCAGCTCGTCGGAGATCACTTCGGCGGTGACGACCCGGGGTTGCGCGCCCTTGTCGCGCAGCGCACGCACGACGCCGACGGCGTCGCCGTAGCCCTGACCGGGAGGCAGGCGGTGGCCGAGGGATTCCGAGCGCAGCGGGTCCATCGGGTGTTCGAGGACATCGCAGAGTTGCAGGGCGACGATGCGGTCGGCGGGTACGGGGTCGAGGTCGGCCGGGGTCATGCCGGCGCGGGCCCAGTGCCAGACATCGACGATCAGGGCGCTGTTTCCCCTGTCCGCGTCGTCGAGGATCTGCCAGGCCGTGGCCAGGTCGGGCACTCCGCTGTAGGGCATGAACTCCAGGGCGACGGTCAGGTCGTCACCGGCCCGGTCGCACAGCGCGGCGAAGGCCTCGATCATGACGTCGAGCGGCAGCTTCTCCAGCAGCCCGGTGTTGAGGTGGTGCACGCCGAAGGCGCGGGCCATGTGGAAGACGGCCTGCTCCTTCTCCTGCTGCGCGGCATCGCGGTCTTCGGGGGTTCCCCACGCGGTGATGTACTCGACCTCGAGGACCGGGACGCCGTGCTCGGCGGCGATCTCGTGCATGGCGGTGTCGTCGAGGCCGGCCGCCTGCGCGTCCCAGTAGTTCTCCGCCCGCAGCCCGATGCCGTCATACCCGGCCGCGGCCGCGGCGCGCACCCGGTCCTCGAACCCGACCTCGGTGCCCAAGGTGTAGGAGCTGACGACCAGCGGTGGCGCGGCCGTCCCGGCGCCGAACACCCCGGCCGTGCTCGTGTCCATCGCACGCTCGTTTCCCACGCCGGATGAGTGTGCCGACCGCCGACCGCCGCGGTACGGCGCGGATGCGGCCTTCTGGCGAGTGGAAGCTCGAGCTGCTCCGCTGGATGGAAGGGCGACATCGCGACCTACCCACCCCGCCACGCGTCTATCGAGACTCGACGGCATGACCGTGGAGCACTCGCGCCGGGAATGGGACTGCGACCTGCTGGTCATGGGTGGGGGTGCAGCCGGCCTGGCGGGCGCGGTGACCGCGGCCTACCACGGCCTGACGGTGATCGTGGCGGAGAAGGCGCCGGTGCTGGGCGGGGCGACGTCCTGGTCGGGCGGATGGATGTGGGCGCCGCTCAACCCGCTGTCGCAGGCCGACGGGATCATCGAGGACATCGAGGAGCCCCGCACCTATCTCAAGCACGCCCTGGGCGAGGACTACGACGAGGCGAGGGTCGACGCACTGCTGCAGAACGCCCGGCACATGGTGGCGTTCTTCGAGAAGCACACGGCGCTGCAGTTCGTGTCCGGTACCTGGATCGCCGACATCCAAGGCGACCTACCCGGAGCCGGGACGGGTGGGCGGTCCGTCGGCCCCAAGCCGATCAACATGCGGCGGATCAAGAAGGAGCTGCGCCCAAGTGCGCTCGCAGCTGTACGAGACGTCGTTCCTGGGCATGGGCATCATGGCCGGCCCCGACCTGCAGGCCTTCCTGCACGCCACCACTCGGTGAAGAGCGTTCTTCCACGCCGGGTGGCGGGTCGCGTTCCACGTGCTGGACCTGATCACCAACCGCCATGGCATGCAGTTGGTGAACGGGACCGCGCTGGTCGCCCGGTTGGCGAAGTCGGCCGACGACCTCGGCGTGCAGCTGTGGGTGAATCCCCCGTGATCCGGCTGCTCACCGAGGAGGGCGCCGTCCGGGGCGCCGTCGTATCCACCCCGACGGGGAGGTCACCGTCCACGCCCGGCGCGGCGTGCTGCTGGCCGCCGGCGGGTTCCCCAACGACGTCGAGCGCCGCCGCGAGCTGTTCCCCCGCACCCCCACCGGCAAGGAGCACTGGACCCTGGCCCCGCCGGAGACCACCGGCGACGGGGTCTCGCTGGGCGAGTCGGCGGGCGGCCGGCTCGACGCGGCGCTGGCCTCACCGGCGGCGTGGTGCCCGGTGTCGCTGGTGCCCTACCGCAACGGCCGGGTCGGCACCTACCCGCACATCGTCGACCGCGGCAAGCCCGGATTGATCGCGGTGCTGTCCAACGGGAAGCGGTTCGTCAACGAGGCCGACGGCTACTACCAGTTCACCACCGGGATGATCGCCGCCGCTCCCGAGGGCGAGGACGTCGCGGCGTGGCTGATCTGCGATCACACCTTCCAGCGCCGCTACCCGTTCGGGATGGCCAAGCCGTTCCCCGTGCCGGTCTGGCCGTACCTGCGCTCGGGTTACCTCAAGCGCGGCCGGACCCTCGCCGAGCTGGCCCGCACGTGCGGGATCGACCCCGACGGCCTCGCCAAGACCGTCGCGGCGTTCAACGAGCACGCCCGGGTTGGTGAGGACCCCGAGTTCGGTCGCGGGACCACCGCGTTCAACCGCGGCTCCGGCGACCCCGAACACAAGCCCAACCCGTCGCTGGCCCCGATCGAGAAGGGCCCGTTCTACGCGATCAAGGTCCTGCCCGGCAGCTTCGGCACCTTCGCCGGATTGGTGGCCGACCCGCAGGCTCGGGTCCTCGACGCCGGTGGCGAGCCGATCCCCGGCCTGTACGTCGCCGGCAGCGACCAGGCCAACGTGATGGGTGGGCACTACCCGTCCGGTGGCATCAACATCGGCCCGGCCATGACCTTCGGCTACATCGCCGCCCGCCACGCCGCCCACGCGACCGGCTACGAAAACGTCGTCCCCGTCCCTCTCAACGACGGCAACTGAGGACACCACGTGAGCCCAGTACGGATCGCGGTCGCCGGCGCCGGCCTGATCGGCAAGCGGCATATCGAGGAGGTCGACGCGAGCCCGGACGCCGAGCTGGCCTCGATCGTCGACCCCGGCCCCGCCGGGCCGGAGCTGGCCGAGAAGTTCCGGGTGCCGCTCCACCGGTCGCTCGCCGAGCTGTTCGGGCGGGACAAGCCCGACGGGGTCATCCTCGCCACCCCCAACCAGATGCACGTCGACGGCGGCCTGGAGTGCGTCGCGGCCGGAGTGCCGGTGATCGTGGAGAAGCCCATAGGTGACACCGTCGAGGGCGCCACCCGGCTCGTCGAGGCCGGGGAGAAGGCCGGGGTGTCGGTGCTGACCGGTCACCACCGCAATTACAGCTCTGTCATGGCTACAGCGCGCGAGATCGTGCACAGCGGCCGGCTCGGGCCGATCGTGGCCGTGGCGGGCACGGCCCTGTTCTACAAGCCCGACGACTACTTCGACGCCGGCGGCGGCTGGCGGCGCCAACCCGGTGGTGGGCCGATCATGCTCAACCTCATCCACGAGGTGAACAACCTGCTCTCCCTCGTCGGCGACATCGTCCGGGTTCAGGCGGTCACCTCCAACGCCACCCGCGGCTTCCCGGTCGAGGACACCGCGGCCATGGTGTTCACCTTCGCAGGAGGCGCGCTCGGCACATTCCTGCTCTCCGACACCACCGCGTCAGCCCGCTCGTGGGAGCAGACCTCACAGGAGAACGCCAGCTACGCCAGCTACGACGACGAGGACTGCTATCACATCGCGGGCACGACCGGCTCGCTGTCCGTGCCGACCATGCGGGTCAAGACCTACCCCGGTACCCGCTCCTGGTGGGAACGGTTCGACACCTCGACCGAGGCATTGGAGCGCAGCGATCCACTCGCCAACCAGGTGACGCACTTCGCCGCCGTCATCCGGGGCGAAGCCGAGCCGATCTGCAGCGGCCGCGACGGGCTCAAGACACTGAAGGTGGTCGACGCGGTCATCGAGGCAGCTCGCAGCGGGCAGCCCGTCGACATCACACCCTGACCCGGCTCCCGGCGGATGGGCCAGAGCACGGTCCGCGCGGAGATCAGCCGTCGAGCGAGACGCGCTCAGCCTGGGGGAGCAAGGAGCGGTGAGCGTGTGGCACGTATGTGGCACAAACAGGCGACAAGATCGCCTGTAACACCCATTTTCGCTGGTGGAGACGAGGGGAATCGAACCCCTAACCCCCGCCTTGCAAAGCTCGGGGTCGCCGTCGCCCACGGCCGCCACCAGGAACTCTGGCATCGGCCGGATGCGCAAGGAGCACACGAGCCACTCCCAACGTCGCGAGTTCGTGTCACACCCCGTGTGTCACGCCCGTCGAGCCGTTGGCCGTCCCGCGGTGGGGATCACCGACCCGAGGGTCACCGTCGAAAGGGTCTACGACCGTCTCGTCGCGGCATGTTGTCGAAGGGCTGGAACCACGCACTCGGCCGGTAGTCGCCCATACACATGTACTCGTTCAGTTCGGTTTCCGGGTCTTCAATACCGTCGAGGGCTTCGTCGAATAAGCTGAGGATGTCGAGGTCTTGGAAGAAGACCTCGGTCACCATGTCCCAGTCGTAGTCGTCTCGGTGCGGTCCCGTCTGCGAGACCTTGTCGAGGTCGTCCCACCACTCGTCGTCAACGGCGGCCTTCACGGCGGCGAGCATGCGGTGCAGCGCCATCTCCTCACCCGGACAGGTCGGGCGGGGCAACTCGCCGCTCTCGATATCACCGGACAGGTCGTCGAAGGCCCGGGCGGCTTGCCGTCTCCAGACGGCGTCCTGAGTGTAGGTAATTCGCGGGTACTGGTCGAAGACCGCCCAGTCGGTGTCATCCACGACAGGTTCATCGCCGTATTTCTCGACGTCATCGTAGGCGCCGTCGGCGAGAACGCCCGCAATTCGCCAGAGGACGCCGGCTGTGCGTGGGGTGAACTGGAACGAGACGCATTGATCGCACGTCTCCTCGCCGCAGTTGCAGACCTTGAACAGCTCGTCGAAGTTCGGTTCGAGGGAGTCGGCAGTGTCGGGGGCGACACCGTGGCTGCTACCAATGCACTCGATCCCGGCGTCCTCGGGGATGAGGTCGAACGGGTCGAGCAGTGCTACGAGCGCGGCCTCGGGTCCCCCGTCGCGGACGTAGGCGCGCTCCTCAGCCTTGAACTTCCCCGCGTCGCCGTTCTTGACCTCGATCTGCTCGGTGTCGATCCGCGCGATGGCGGCACGCTCCAGGCGGGCTGCGTCGGTGACGTCGACGTCGAGTTCGATCTGGAGCTTGATGCGCTCCGACGAATCAGTGGACATACTCGCGAAGTCTTTCTCGTCGGCGGCAGCGACGATCGGGGTGGATGCGGCCTCATGGCGAGGTGGACAACGACAGCCACGAACGCACGCCGCTCCGCGCGCTCCATCCAGATCATGCCAGGCGCACTACACTCCCTCTCATGGACCTCGCCCGGACGCTCACCGCCGCAGTGTCGAAGGACGGCGAGTGGTACGTCGCGCGCTGTCTCGAGGTCGAGGTCGCCAGCCAGGGCGATACCGTCGACGAGGCACTGGCCAACCTCCGCGAGGCACTCGAGCTGTACTTCGAGGACGACGAGGTCCCGGCGTCCTTCGTACACCCGCTCGTCACGCCGATCGAGATCCGCATCTCGGCGTGAGCCCTGCACTTCCTCAGGTCTCCGGGAAAGAGGCCGTGCGGGCCCTGGAGGCGGCCGGGTTCGAGCATCGCTCAACCAGGGGCAGCCACTCGAAGCTTCGGCATCCAGACGGTCGCGTCGTCATCGTCCCGTTGCATCGCTCTCTCGCTCGGGGGACGCTCGGCTCGATCCTGCGACAGGCCAGCCTGAGCAGCTCCGAGTTCGCCCGCCTCCTCAGCTGACACAAGGTCTACGGCACGCTCTCGTTCGGTTCCTGACAAGCGGTCGACCGATCGCGCGGAGCGACAGTCGACCGGGCACCAGAAGCACGCCCATGGCTACTGCCGTGAGGTCGAGTTCCGCGACTGCCCGGCCGCTGGACCAACTCAAGCTCGTCGCCGCATCCTGGGTTGACGACGAGCACCGCCGTCATCCGTGTCACGCACGAAGACGCCGACGATCTTCGGAGTCGCTTCTGCGCTGGTCAGCGTGGTGGAGACGAGGGGAATCGAACCCCTAACCCCCGCCTTGCAAAGATGCACGACCGCGTCGACCAGCGCCTCAACCAGCATCACCAGTTCCATACCGAATCTCGGGAGAACCGGTGGGCACACCGATCGACGGGGTTTCGTGTCACGCGCCGTGTCACAACAACCCCAGCCACCCCTCTACTCAAGATCGGGTGGCAGGGTCTCGGCGACCACGACGTCGATGACGCGATCCCGCACCCCCGGATCTACCTCCGTGTGCTCGGCCAGCTCCACCCGCACCCGACGGGCCACCACCTGCGGTGCTGGCGTCGCGGTCTGCTTCCGCAGATCCACATACATCGTCCACGCGAACTGCGCGGCGGACACGATCAACGCCGCCAGCGCGACCGGATCCAGATACCGGTCACCACCCGCATCCGCTGGCGCGTGCAGGGCGGCCTCGACATCCGCCGGCAACCGGTCACCGAACTCCGGCGCCAACCGCCGCGCCGCCGCCCGAGCACCCCGCGCCGGCTCCTCCCCGTCCCGGACCGCCGGATCCGACATCACTAACCCTCCTGCTGCGACCCCAGGTTGGCCTGGATGTACGCGAGCACCTCCGCCGGGACGTCGCGGCCGGTGACCTCTCGCCAACAAGACCGCAAGACGTCGACTCCGAGCTCACCGGTAAGCCTAACGAGGTGCTGTGGCCCCGGCCCGGTCAGGGGGTGCGGGAACTGCTCGAACACGTTGACACACCGCACCGTCCACTCCAGCGCCTCACGGGCACCCCCGCGCGTCTCGGCCAGCAACCCGAGCTGACCACACGACATCGTCATCTTCGGCCTGTCACCCAACTCCTCGGAAATGGTCAACGATTTCTGGTACCAGTCCTGCGCCTCATCAAACATTGTACGGCGTTGTGCGACTATACCGAGCTGGTGATAAGTGGATGCCATTCCGGGCCGGTTATCCAAATTCTCCTTGATGGTGAGGGATCTGTGATACCAGTCCTGCGCCTCATCCAACAACCCGCGATCCTGCGCGACCCAACCGAGCTGGTGATAACTTGCCGCCATCCCTGGCCGGTCACCCAACTCCTCACGAATGGTCAGGGACTTGCGGTACCAGTCCTGCGCCTCATCCAACAACCCCCGATCCTGCGCGACCCAACCAAGATGGTGATAACTGGCCGCCATCCTCGGCCGGTCACCCAACTCCTCCAAAGTGGTCAGAGACTTGCGGTACCAGTCCTGCGCCTCATCCAACAACCCCCGATCCTGCGCAACGATGCCGAGCTGGTGATAAGTGGACGCCATCCCCGACCGGTCACCCAACTCCTCCACGATGGTCAGAGACTTGCGGTACCAGTCCTGCGCCTCATCCAACAACCCCCGATCCTGGGCAACCATGCCGAGTTGGTGGTAGGTGGTTGCGAGGTCGCGGTCGCGTCTGGGCGAGGGCGGCTGGGCGAGCAGCGCGTCGCGGATGCTGCCGTAGGTGGTGGCGGCCTCGTGAAGGCGTCCCGCTTGGCGCTGACGGTTGGCCTTCGGCTCCGACCAGAAACAGCCACAGTCCCCCGGCGGGTTGGCCGAACGGAGGCGGGGCTCCGTCCGGGGCTTCCAAGAGCAGGCGTGCCCGGTCGACCCAGCCCCGAGCTTCGGCGGCCAACCCCCTGGCATTCCAGTAGTCGTCGAGCGGCCGCGCGATAGCGTTGGCTTGGTCCCACACGGCGGTGTCGAGGGCGACGCCGAGCAGATGACTCAAGGTGCGGCGGTGCCGCTCGATCAGCGCGAACGCCAACCCCGCATGCCCAGACCCGATCTGGCTGTGCAGCCATATCGCGAAGCCTGCGTTGGCGGTCAGGAACGCGGCCTCAGCGGCAACCCGCTGCACGTCGTAGGTGTTTGGATTGTCGGCCTGCCACGACCCGGCCATGTAGCCAGGCAAGGCGGGGTGGATGCCGTACATGCCCGGTCCCAACGGGGTCAGCAACCCCACCCCGGCCGCGGCATTCAACACCTCGGCCCACCCGTAAGTGTCGACCCCGGCGAACCGGGCCGGCACCTCCTCCGTTTGTGAGAAGGCGGCAAGGACATCAGCGTCGGCGACGCCGTGGAACAGGCACACGGCCACCAGCAGCCGCTGGGCGCGCTGGTCCAGGTGCGTGATCGAATACGTGACGCACGCCGGCAACGACGTGCCCCGATCCCCACCCGCTGTCCGGTCGGCATCGTCGGGGGTGGGGGTGGTGAGGGGGGTGGTGCCGCGCAGCCCGGCCAACAGGGCCTCGGGTGCAGTTGTGTCGAGCAGTGGGAGGATCAGCCGCATGCTCAGCGGGTGCCCGTCGAGCCATTCCATCAGCTTCCCGAACACCCGCCGCCCCCGCACCGCCGCGATGTGCGGGTAGGGGGTTAGCAGCTGGTCGGCGTACTCGGCGGCCTCCTCGGTGCTCAACCCACCCACCCCGACTCGGCGGACCCAAACGCCGAGCCACGGCTCCGGGCTGCGGCTGGTCAGCACCACCATCCCCCGACCACCACCCGCCACACCGTGGAGGAACTCGACGAGCTCGGCCCGGTCGCCCTCATCCAGCGCCGGGGTGGCGGTCGTGGCGTCGGGCATCGAGCAAACGGACTCGAAATTGTCCATCACCACCAACACCCGATGCTCCCGCATCAAGTCCTGCACCACCTGGCGGCGCTGGGTGTCGTCCAGTCTCGCGAAGTCGGGCCCGTACACGTGCAGCCCGATCGACGACAGCAGCCCGTCCAGACCAAACGAGGCCACCCCCGGCTCGAACGAATGCCACACCACCAACGCGGGTGCTCGATGCCGCCGGTGTCGCGCAGCCACCGCCCGAACGCCTTCGCCAACTCGGTCTTCCCGGTCCCACCCGGGCCGTGCAGCAGCACCACCCGCTGCAACCGCGACGCCACCTCCAACGTGTAGAACAACCCGTCGCGGCCCACGAACTCATCCCGCGCCGCCCACACATCCCCCGACCCGGGCCGACCCTCGTCACCTGTGGTGGTCTCGGCGATGCGGTCCAGGGCCGCGTCCAACGACAACCCACCCCGCACCCCGGCCACCGGCATCCGGCGCAGATAGGGGAAGTGGGCATCCCGGCGCAGGTAGTGCACCGGCACCACCCAGTCCTGTAACGGCAACCGGCCCTTCGGGCTCGGCCGCAGCGCGTTCCGGGCCAGCCGAGCCCGACCCGCCGTGACGGCGTCACTCACCGTGTCCCCGGCGAACAGGCGCTCATAGAAAGCGGCCATGAACTCCGCCGCCGCCACCGCATAGACGCTGTAGGCCATCGCCACAACCGACGAGGCCCCCTCCTTAAGGAGGCGGGTGGCGACCGCCGACTCCAGCTCCTTGCCCAACGCCCCCGACTGACACGCGTTCAGCACCACCACCGGCACCCGCGCGGACGCAAGCACCCGTGCGACATCCGTGGCGGACACATGCTCGGGACCGCCGCCGGGCTTCTCGAACACCAGCGTGCCCTCACCACTGGCCGCAAAGCTCCAGCGGCGCACCGGCCCCGGCCGGCCGCCCACCGGACAGCACGCCGTGGCCGTCGAAGTGCACCACCTGAAACGGCTCCCCCGCCGCCTCCGCCTCAGCGAGCGTCTCGATCAGGGCATCGAGGGTCGGCGGTCGGAGCACCACCAGATCAACCTGTCCGCGGACCGCCTCCAACCGCGCCAGCAGCGGGCGGGCGATCATCCGATAGCCGACGTCCCCCTCGCCGTGCGGACGGGAGATCACCATCAACACCCGCAGCCGCTCGCCCGCCACCGGGAAGCTGTCGGCCCATCCCACATCCGGGACAGTTCGGCTGACCGCCAGGTCCTGCAACACGACCGGCGACGGCGCGCTCGGATCGCTGAGCAACTCCCACGGCACCGCCAACCAGCTCGGCCGAAGCGGAACTGATCAGCAACTCCGGCCGAGAACCGGGCGCACCGTCCGCCCGCTCCAGAGACCCGGGCGAAGACGCTGTGCGCGGCGGGTGACCCGAACAGCCCCTGAAAGATTCGCTCGCCCCACGCCGGGAGCTGATCGGCGATCCGCGGGCCGCGGTCCTCATACACCCCGAACGGGGCCGGCAGGTAGTCCTCCAGATACCAGCGCAGATCCTCAAGCTCCTCGGCCGTCAACGGCCAGGCCAGCTCGACCGGATCACCGACCGCCCGGGGGATGCCGCCTTCCGGCCATCGCCGAGACGCGCGCGCGACCGTTCCGATCGATGTCCACCAACAACCGATCAGGCACCCACCCACCCCCACACAGCGCTGACCCCACCGTCGCCGACCAGACACCGATCGTTACCCCGACCGGCGGTGACGGATCAACGTGCCACTACTCCAGGAGGTTCCTGAGGCGGCAGGCGATACCGACGACCGCCCCGAACTCGTGTCACGACAGGTCAACAACCGAGGCACCGCAGCAGATCATCGACAGCACTGCCGCAGGTAGAAGCGTTGTGGAGACGAAGGGACTCGAACCCTCAACCCCCGCCTTGCAAAGCCCGCTGTCGCCGTCGCCGATGGTCATCAGCAGGAACTCTGGTGTCGGTCGAGTGCGCAACAAGCACACCAAGCACACCCGACCTCGCCAGTTCGTGTCACGCGCCGTGTCACGCCAGCGGAGGTTAGGTAGCCGTCTCCTGACTGCTTAGGCGCGGTGCGATCGCATGGCATGACGGTGCCGCGCTGCACGCTCAATGCAGGACCAGCTTGAGCAAGATCACCACGATGCCGAGGCCTGCGCTCACCAGCGACCACCTCACCGCGTCCGACCGGCTGCCTCCCGCGCGGCGTGCGGCGAAGAACCCCAATCCTCCGAGCACCATGGTCCCCACGCCGAGCGCGGCGAAGATCCCGACACGGAGGTTCCCCGTGACGAGGACAACGACCAGGAGCACCACGAGCGGGGTATAGGCCGCCTCCACCATCGGCCATTGCCGCCGCAGGACCGAGCCCACCTTCGCGCGTCTGCCGGCGCCGCGCGCGGCGAGTAGCCGCGCATAGGAGTCGGCGGCCCAGTAGATCGCGACGGTGACCAGGACGGTCAACTCCACCTGGCCGAGCGTCCCGTGTGCTCCGGCGGCGACCATCGTCGACAAGCCGACGACGGTGCCGAGGATCGCGCTGCTGAGTTCTTCCTCGTCGATCCGCCCCCCAGGGCCCAGCCCGATCGCAGCGAGCATGCGGTGCCTGCGGTGCCTGCGGTGGGGCTGTCCGGGGGGCTCGGCCGCACGAGTCGATGGCATGGCGTCCACTGTTCCCGGCTCGCCGCATCACTTCCTCCCCCGACCGGATGACGAGCGTCGGGTCGGCGCGGCTGTGGTCACCGCAGCGGCAGTCCCTCGACATCGGACGTCTGATGTGACGCGAGCAGCAGCAGGTCAAGCGCCCACCAAATGCCCAACCCGGCCAGCGTCACCAGCTTGGCGAGCCCGGAACCGGTCTTGCCCAGATAGAAGCGGTCGAGGCCGAACAGGCCGCCCAGCAACGCCAGCACTACCGTCGTCGAGCGGAACCGGCGCGAGTAGATCCCTACGACGAGCCCGACCGGCATCCACGGCCCACCCCCGGTGGTAACAGGGGTGTCGGGGGTGATTTGCCGATGGGCGGCCATGCGACGCAGGTCGATCGGGCCGTAGGGGCCCAAGACCTTCTCGCGCAACGCGACGTAGTAGACCGCGCTCCGCAGGTTCGGGCGGGCGCGCTGCACCGGAAGGGCTCGCCCGCCGGCAGGTTCGTGGCGGGGCATGAGGTCCCAGGCCACCGAGTTGATGCTTAGTCTCTCGGCTGCCGCCTCGATGGCGATGCGATAGTCGACCTCGTCCCGCCGGTCGCCGGTGACGACGGTGGCGCCGCCGGGCGCGTCCGGGTCGAGAACGGCAGCGAGGGCCGGGCGCGGCAGCAAGGTGGTGTCGCCAAGGTCCGGCCGACCACGCTGAAACCGCAGCCAGCGACGCGCTAGCTCGTCCTCACCGACCGGCGGGAAGAGTAGAACGAGCCGAGTCTCTAGGTTCAACTCCCGAATGCGGCCGATCTCCCACTGCAGGCCATCGGACTGGCCGAGAGTCAGCGCGATGAGCCGTGCGGACACGAGCCATTCGTCGATCTGGCTGGCCCACTCGGCGCCGTCCAGCTCCTGTCGGGCAGCGCCGAGGGGTTGGTGTGACCCGCCCGGCCGCCGGATGGCGACGACCGGGCCGTAGCTCCAGAGGTGCCAGGCGATCACCGCCTCGAACCGCTCCCGAGTCGGCCCGACGAGGCGGTCCAGCCACGTCCGCCGGGCGAGGCGGTCGGTACGGATAAGCACCCGGTCGTCGGTGAACGAGCGTAGGTACAACACCGGGTCGCGGGCGTCGGCGGCCAGCAGATCGGCCGAGCGGCGCGTCGCGACCCGCCGGGCGCCCCGCAGCAACAGCATGCCGACCACCACCGCAACCGCGCCAACCGCCGCCGAGAGATCAAACACGGTGCCCTCCTCCGGGCACGCCAGCCGGCCCGCAGTGACCCAAGCGAGGAGGAATCCGAGGCCGACCGCGCTCATCGCCGGCCAGACGAGAAACACAACCAAGAGATTCCGTTCGCCACCGACGACCAACAAGGGCTGGCCGAGCTGGACCGCCACCCGCCCCGGCACGGGACCTGCGGAACCGAAGGCTGCGACGTCGCGGAACAGGACTGCCAGCATGGCCAGGATGGGGAACAGGACGATGAGGCCGACCCCCACCACCACGCTCGGGAGCGCAAGGACGACACCGCACAGCCCGGTGACGGTAAGCAGGAACCGGACCTTCGAGCTGCGCCGGCGCCGGCGGGCCTCGGAAGCGACGTCAAGGGTGGACGCGACCAACCCGGGGTCGACAGGGGCGGCCACGCGGTCCGGACCGCCCCGGACGAGCCGGCTAGCGACGTGGCTGGCGTAAGACCCAGCGGCCGACACGGCCCACAGAGCGAGCCCGACCGCCAGGACTCCGCCCAGGCCGGCGAGCCGATACGGGACGCCCGCCACGCAGGTCGACGCGGCCAGCCCGATCACCGACAGGAGGTCGAGCACAGCCACCCCACCGCCTCCACCTCGCCTGGCCGCCCAGCATCACACCAGGCGGGTCTCCGCAGTTCAGGGACTAGACCGGAGAGGTGACCGGCTCCATCATGGGACGGTGGAGATCCGACCGGTCAACCCGCACCCGACCTCGTGCCCCAGCGCCGGCCGGATCAGCCGTTTCGCCGCTCCGGCCGGACCTGGTGTAACCCGCTATATCACCTCCGCGTAGACGGAGCGGGTGCCGGCGGGGATGGTGGTCGGGGACCACCCGATCCGCGCATCGTTGGCGACCTCGATCCCGAGCTCCTCGGCAAGCGCCTTGAACCTCGCGTTGTGCCACCGGCCTGCCGAGAGGTGTCCTTGACCCTCGAACGTGCGCCAGGGCGTGCGCGGCCTCGTGCAGCAACGTCCCGAGCACCGCGGCCAGCCCGCGAACCAGACCCTCCCCGCCCACGAAGACCTCCGGCAACCGCAGCCCGCCGCCGGCACCGTCCTTGGCGGCGGGCTGGTCGGGGTCGGCCCACCGCATCGCCGCGAAGTGCCCCAGCTTGAGCCGGCCCGCCGCGCCGATCGAGCCCGCACCCAGCACGATGACCGCCGCCGGTACCTCCGGGTGCCGGGCCCGGATCGCCGTCCACGCACTCTCCAGCGCGGCCACCGTCGGAGCACTGATCGGCCCCTCTGTCTCCGCCATCGTTGACACGTGCGCGTCAACCGCCGGACCCGCTTCGACAGGCGCCGCGGTCACCGGGACACCTCGACCGGGTCGGCGACCTGCCCGCCGCGGGTCCGACACAGCCGGTCCGGTCCTGGTGGGAGAATTCCGTGACCGGCAGCCCGTCGGACACCTGCCTGTAGGCGGGCGGGGCGCAGTGGACATGCTCGGCGCAGCCGGGGCAGATCAGATCGTCGGGGTCGACGAACCTCCGCTCGCTCGCGCTCGTGGTGCTAGTGCAGCGCCGCAGAAGTCCTTCGGGGGTTCCGGCCCGGGCACCGACGGCGCGCCGGCGCCAGTCCGGCCCCAACGCGCCAGCGGCGACCACCGCACACACCTTCGAGTGTCGGCACACACGTTCTGCCCGGTGTGCGGACCCCGGAAAGTGTGTGCCGTGCCCGCGATGATCGGGCGGCGGTGCCAGTTTGAACCGTCCCCGCCGCGGACCCACGGTCGGTGACCGGCGCACCCAGCAACCCCCGAAGGACTTACGCGGCGCTGCACTAGTTGTTCTGGTGCTGGTTGTGGTGGTGGCGTGCATGCTGGCCCTCCCGATCGCAGTTGGCCTGTCGGCCGTCCCCTTGGGGTGGCGGGGCGCTGTTCCCCCGCCACCCCAAGGCCTCCCAACACGGCCGAAGAGGCTCGCGGTCAAGGGCGGCGCTTGCGCCGTCACGTAGTGACGCGAGCGCAGCGAGCGCCCTTTACCGTGAGTCGGCCGTGTTAAGCCAAGGCCGTCAGGCCACGCCGGAGGCGGTCCATCAGCTGTTCCTCGGCCGGCGCGGCCCGGAGCGCGAACCTGGCCACCCACCACCCGGCAGACCGGCGCGTCCGGTGATGCGGTGTGGAGGCGGCCGGGTACTCGCCTCAGCGGCCTCGGTCGGCGCGCGCCGGGCACCAGTCGACCGTGTCGTCCGGTCCAGGCATGGCCAGTTTGGGTCAGACTGCTCGTCGTGCGCGCGTACGTCGGGGTGACCGACGGGGACTGGTACCGGTTCCTCGCCGGCGCGCCCTCCTCGAAGCTGAGTGACACCCCTATAAGGACGAGCCCACGGAGGACTCTGATACCAGTAGGACCACTCCGCCCGGCCCGCGCCACCCGACGGCGCCCGCTACCAAACGACGATCGATCTCCGCGACCATGGCACCGCTACCGAGAAGCGACGGAGCCGCCTTCGGGAGTGAACTCCATACCTACGCATTACGAGTACGCCCGACCTCGCTATCACCATGCTCTGGGGGGGCCATCCGTGCACGTCGAAGTGTTCACGGTACTCAGAATCGGACACCGGGGAACTCCATTGGAGGCCACGAAGGAGGCCACGCCAGAGATCAAATAGCCTGCGGAGGGCGGCCGCAGCGCAACCACCGGCACCGTCGAGTCACTCAATCAGTACGCCGCTGGAGGCCACGAGGCGTGCCGAGTGCGTCAGCGGTTCTGGCGGCCATCAGCACGGCGTGGCAGGTTGTGCGCGGTTGCAACGTCTCGACCCTGTACCGTAACGCGACGTTGCGAAGGCGGAGGGGATCGTGTGAGCGAGCCGTCGCCGACTTCGCCGTCGCCGACTGGGGCCGGGCCGCCGACGGGGTCGGTACGGGTGCCGCGGGTGTTCATCTCCTACGCCCACGATTCCGACGCCCACCGCGAGCAGGTGCGGGATCTGTGGATCTTTTTGCGGGCAAACGGGATCGACGCCCGGATCGACCGGGTCGCGGCCGAGCAGCGCCAGGACTGGACGCTGTGGATGGAGCGCCACGTCGCCGAGGCCGATCACATCCTGGTAGTCGGCTCCCCCGCCTACAAGAAGCGCGCCAGCCACGAGGCCGATCCGGGCGAGGGTCGTGGGGTCCAGTACGAGGCCCGCCTGATCCGCAACCTGTTCTACGACGACCAGTCCGCGCCACAGAGGTTCCTCCCCGTGGTGCTGCCCGGCGGCGGCCGTGAGAATCTGCCGACCTTCCTTACCCCGGCCATCGCCACCGTGTACGAGGTTTCGGCATTCGCCGTGGAGGGTGCGGAGCCGCTGTTGCGGGTGCTGCTGGGGCGCCCGGCGGAGGTCGAACCCGCCCTCGGGGCAGCCCCGGACCTTCCGCCTCGACGACCACCGCATCACCTCTACCGGCGCAGCGACGGATGGGCCCGCGGCCGGCCCTCCCACTGCGGCGGCCGTACCGGTGCTGCACCATCGGGTCGACGTCGAGATCGCGGTGGGCGAGTCCGGCGTGACCGCGACGGTGTCTTTGAATGGTACCCGGCTCGGTGACCCGCACACGGGATGGTTGCCGGTAGGGATTGATCACTGCTGGGACAACCTGGACACCCCCGGCGCGACCGACCGGCTCGCCGGGATCGGGTTCGGGTTGTGGGAGGCGCTGTTCTCGGAGGCAACCGGGCGGCGACTGTTGGAGTTGATCGACACCTCACCGTTGGGCACCACTGTCGGCCTGGTCTTTCACCTGCCCGAACCCCTGTCCGGGTTGCCGGTGGAACTGCTACGGGTGCCGACGGATCAGCGGCTGCTGGCCACCGTCGCCGGAGTACAGCTAACCCGCCGCCTGGCCGGAATCGACCGGGCGCCGGTGGGTGGGTTGGCGGGTCCGTTGAAGATCCTGGCCGCGGTCGCCGCACCGGAAATCACCGCGACCGGGTCGGGGGCGGTGGACGTCGAGGCGGAGATGCAGGGCCTACTCGACGCGGTCACCGCCACCGCGCTGGGCGATCAGGCCCAGGTGCGGATCCTGGAGGTCGCCTCCTTTGCGGAGATCACCGCGGCGTTGCGGGCCGACCAATACCACGTGCTGCACCTGTTG
>CAWADQ010000053.1:0-98414 GCA_963780835.1 uncultured Actinomycetota bacterium
TGAACTTCATCCTGCTCATGTCGGAGATCTTGACGGGCTGGCCGCTGCGCGAGGCGTGCACGATCTTGTTGTTGCCGATGTAGATCCCGACATGGCTGATCGGCTTGTAGAAGAACACCAGGTCACCCGGCTGCAGGTTGGCCCGCGAGACGGGCATGCCGGCTCCCGCCTGCGCGCGGGAGGTGCGCGGCAGCGACCGTCCCGCCTGCCCGAACGACCACTTCACCAGCCCGGAGCAGTCGAATGCGTTCGGGCCCACTGCGCCCCAGCGGTAGGGCTTGCCGAGCTTGGCCAGCGCGTTCGTCATGGCCGCCTTGCGCATGGCCGCGGCCGAGGCCATCGGGCTGGCGGCGGCGACGGTGGCGTACGGCTTCTCGGTCGCAGGAGTGATCTTCTCCATCTGCGCGGTGACGCCGTTGACCAGCTCGGAGACCTGCATCGTCGGCTGCTCCGGCGCGGGTGCGGCGACCTCGGGGGCGGCGGCCAGGGCCGCGGCCGCGGGCGCGGGTGCGGCCTTCTGCACCGGCAGCAGCTCGCCGGTCGCCTCGACGGACACCGGCGGGGACACGACCGCGGTGACGGCCGCGGCGGCGCCGAGCACGGTCACGGTCAGCGCAGCGCCGACCGGCTGCGAGCGCAGCTTGCTGTGCTTGACGGGGTGCTCGACGTCCGGCACGGACGGGGCCGGACGCCGGCACGCGGCGTGCCGGGCCGCGCCGAAGGGCGAGCGGTCGTCGGGCTGCTCTCCGGCGTCGAACAGCGGAGCGGCGGCACGGGCAGTGGCCTGCTCCGCGTCGTCGGTGACCGCGAGGAACGATCCGGTCAGGGGCGCGGCGCCGAACAGGTCCACTCCGTACAGGCCGGGATCGCGCAGATCGCCGCCCTCGGCCGGCTCCTCGTCGAGGACGGCCACGGCGCCGCGCGGCGGCAGTGCGGCGGTCGCGTGGCGGGTCGAACTCGACCGGGCGTCGACCGCGAACCGCTCGATGAGGGTGGCGGCGAGGACCTCGGCGCTGGCGCGGCCGGCGGCCCGATGCTTCGCACGGTGCATGAACGGGTCCTTCGACCCCGGCACGCGCGCACCGCGGGACCGCGGTGGGCATGCTTCCGCCCTGAGCTGTCGGGGCGCCCGGGGGGAGCTGCCGGCGGGCGGGGAGCGGGGTGCCGGCGCGAGCGCACCGGCCGACTCAGCCGTCGACCGGCGAGATGGACCGTAACCGGACCGTGACCGGTTGCCGAGCAACTCCGCCATATCCGTCGCCGACCGGGCGGCGGGGAACGGTCACCAACAGGTGACGACGCTGAACGGTTGCTCGCTCTGCGTGACGACACGTCGAGCGGTACCCACTTCGCGTCCGGCGGCGATCACCCGGCAGGGTGGCTCCCCGAGATCCGCGCGAGCAGGGTCGGGACCTCCCACGTGGGCAGGGTGAGCACGCGGCGAACGGTCAGGAGCGGCAGCCGGGCGTCCTGCGGCTGCTCGGTGAGCTGGAACGCCGCCCGGTAGCCCGCCGCCTGGACGTGCGGGAGCGCCGCCTGGTTCCACAGGCCGTACGGGTAGGCGAACAGGTCGACCGCGTGTCCGACGATCTGCTCCAGCTGCTCGCGCGGCTTGACGAGCTGGGTCGCCCAGTCCTTCTCGCCGTACCGGGTGACCGGGTGGTGGTCCCAGGTGTGGCTGGCGATGGTCATGCCGGCGGCGTCGAGCGCGCGGACGTCGTCGCGGGAGAGCCAGTTCGGCCGGTCCAGGACGACGGTCATGACGAAGAACGTGGCCGGGACGCCCAGCCGCTGAAGGATCGGCAGGGCGTTCGTGTACTGGCCGCCGGAGGCGTCGTCGAAGGAGACGAGCACGGCGTTGTCGGCGAGCGGGGTGCCCAGCTGCAAGTGGTCGACGAACGCCTCGCCGGTGACCGGCTGCATCCCCGCGGCCAGCACGCCTTCGAGCTGGCGCTGCAGCACGGCGGGCGGACAGATCAACGGGCGTGCGCCCGCGCCGTCCGCCGCCGTGTACTCGCGCACCTGGTGGTAGCAGAGCACGGGCACGGTGCTGCGCGCCGCGATCTGGGCGGGCGAGCCCGGCGTCGGCCGGGCGGCAGGCGGGGCGCTCGGTGCGGCCGGGGCGGCGGCGGACGGCGTCCCGCGCAGGCGGTCGACCGCCGAGCAGCCGCCCAGCGCGGCGGCGCAGAGGGCAGCGGTCAGGAGGTCCCGGCGACGCACAGGGCACAGCGTCCCGCTCCCGACGGTCGCCGTGGCCCCACTTCACGGAAAATCGTCGGTTCGGGTGTCACCCCCCGGTGCAGGTGCGGACATCCGGCCCCAACCGGGCTATTGCTGAGAGCCATCTGAGGTTCGGGCCGCGCCTGTACCGTCGCTCCCCCGATTCGCCACACTGTCCTTGAGGACAAGGAGGCAGGACCGTGGGTGAGCTGAGCGCGTGGCACTGGGCGATCGTCGCCGTCGTGGCGATGCTGCTGTTCGGATCGCGGCGGCTGCCGGACGCCGCGCGCAGCATCGGCCGGTCCGCCCGGATCCTGCGCGCCGAGCTCCGCGCAGGCACCGATTCCGACCAGGACCAGGTCGTGGGTGGTCCCGGACCCGGTGACCGGGACCCCGCTGGTGGTGCCGATCGGCCGGCGGAACCCGCCCGCCGGCCCTCTGCAAGCTAGCGTAGCTAGCGCTCGACCGCCCTGGCCAGTCGCCCGGCAACCTCGTCGATCACCGCGGGCAGGCTGAGCACGCTGCCGAACGCCAGCGCCGCCGACTGCTCGTCGTCCAGGGTGACGACCTTGCTCTGCTGCACGAGCTTGAGCTGGCCGTAGCCGGGCATGGCGGCGAACGCGGCCTGCTCGTCCGGGGTGCCCGCCACGAGCAGGGCGTCCGCGGTGTCGAGCGTGGTCAGCTGGTTCGCCGGCAGCGTGGCGTAGGCGCCCTGACCCGCGAGCTGGTCGACCTGCGACGGGACCTGGGCGCCGAGTTCCTTGAGGAACTGCCCGCGCAGGTCCTTCGAGCTCCACGCCATGAACGACGCGGCGTCCGTCGGGTTCGGCCGGGCCAGGACGACCGTCGCGCCCGCGAGCTCGGGGTGGTTCTCCTCGACCTCGACGAACTTCTCCTCGACGTCGCCGACGATCCGGTCGGCCTCACCGGGCAGGCCGAGTGCGGCGCCGGTCAGCTTCGTCGCGTCCTCCCAGGACACGGCATCGCCCGAGGCGCCCGCCGGGGCGGCGACGGTGGGTGCGATCTTCGAGAAGGCGTCGTACTGCTCGCGGGTCAGGTTCGCCGTGATCGCGATGATGAGGTCCGGCTCGAGCGCGGCGACCGCGTCCGGCGTGACCTCCTCCGCGGGCAGCACCTGGGGCTGCTCACCCTTCAGGCGGTCCGTGGCCCATGGCCAGGTCGCCGAGGGCCGGTTGCCGGTGAACTCGCGGATCGCGACGGGCACGGTGCCCAGCGCCAGGATCGCGTCCTGGTCGGTGTAGCCGAGGGACACGACCCGCTGGGGAGCCTCCTTGACGACGGTCTGCCCGTACTCGTGGGTCACGGTGGCGGGGAACACCCCGACGGGGGCCGCGGGGGTGGAGGACGATCCGTTCGCCCCGCTGCAGCCGGTCGCGGCGAGCAGGGCGACGAGGAGGGACGGAATCACCGGCCGGAGACGGCGCGGCCAGGTCTGGTGGGGAGCCATACCACAAGCGTAACTCCCCGAATGGCCTCACGATCGTGTGCGTTGCGTGTGCGGCTCAGGGCCGATCGAGCGCTTCGCTCAGGACGTCCAGCTGCTGCTTGATCCATTCGACGTAGTCGGTGGTTCCGGCGGGCAGTGTCTCCCCCACCTCGACGACCGGCACTCCGGCCGCCCGGGCGGCCTTCTCGACCTGGTCGGTGACCGGCGTGCGGGTCTGCGCGTTGACCAGCAGGGCCCGCACCGGGTCGGCTGTGAACTCCTCGAGCGTCGTGGCGACGACCGCGGCGGGCGGGTCGGCGTCCTCCTCGACGGCCTTGCTGAACTCCGGCGGCGTCGCGTCGATCAGGCCCGCGGCGTCGGTCAGGTACAGCGGCACCGGCTCGGTCACGGCGATGCGCGTGCCCGCGTGCGCGGCCTTCAGCGCCTCCACCTGCCCGACGAGTCCGTCCACCCGGACCTCGAACGCGGCGGCGTTCGCCGTGAACTGCGCGGCGCCTGCCGGGTCCGCCGCGCCGAGGTCGGTCGCGATCTGGCCGGCGAGCTTCTTCATCGTGGGCAGGCTGTACCAGACGTGCTCGTTGAGCTCACTGCCCGCGGGAGCCGTCAGCCCCGACAGCGTGACGACGTCGATCACCGTGGCGCCCGGACCGGGGGTGAGCCGCTCGGCGAACTCGTCGTAGCCGCCGCCGTTGACCACGACGAGCCGAGCGCGGGCGACCGCGGCCGCGGCCACGGGCGGGGCCTCGTAGGAGTGCGGGTCGACCGCCGGGTCGCTGATCAGCGAGGTGACGGTCACCCGGTCACCCCCCACGGCCTGGACGACGGCGCCATAGACGTCGGTGGAGGCCACGACGGGGACGGTCCCGGGGGCAGCGGCCCGGTCCGGGGCGCCGCAGGCGGGCAGGAGCAGGGCGAGGGCGAGCAGACCGGACAGGGCACGGAGCGTCACCCGACGAAGAGTAGACGACAACGATTGTCGTTTGCAGGCGGTCGGGGGTGACCGGCGTCGCGTGCGTCCCGCGGGCGACCCGGGCCGCCACGCGGTAGCGTGCGTACTTTCTCAATCACATCCCTGGCACCAATCACATCCCTGGCACCAATCACATCCCTGGCACCAATCACACACCCTGAGGAGACCCATGAGCACCCCCCAGAACGTCGTCGCCGATCTCACCGCCTTCGCCGAGCGCGGCCAGAACGCCGCCACGGACGTGTTCCAGTCGTGGACCACCACGGTCCAGGCGGTCGGCGACGCGGCGGGCACGCAGGCGTCGAGCTTCCGGCGGCTGGTCCGGGGCATGTTCGACCTCGCCGACCAGGCCGTCGTCGTCGAGCGCGAGCTGGCGACGTTCCTCACGGTCAACGCGCAGGTGTCGGCGGCCGCGCTCGACACGCTCCGCAAGCTGACCGACTCCGCCACGGCCGCACTGGAGGACATGGTGCAGGCCACCGCCTGGCGCAACTGACCGCGGTCAGGAGGCGCGCGGCGGCCCGCCTACCGGGGCTTCTCCTCGGCCAGCGCGGCGAGGAGTCGCTTGCGGGCCCGCTCGCGCGCCTGCGGGTCGGGATCGAGTGCGGGCCCCAGCGCGCCCAGCCGCCGGGCGATCGCGACCTCGCGGGCGATCTCCGGGTCGACGTCACCCGCACCGTCCAGCGCCGCCGCGAGCCGCTCGGCGTCGTCGGGGGCGGATGTCCCGTCGCTGCTCACCGGCCTCCTCCCCCGTTCCGTCGTCGCCGACTACCCCGTAGGGACGAACGGTAGGCCCCCCGTTCCGGTGTCACCCCCGGCGGCGCCGCAGCACGACCACGAGCAGCACCAGCAGGGCCGCGACGACGGCGGCGACCAGCCCGGGCTTCTGGGCGGCCGTGTCCTTCGCAGTGACGACGCCGTCCGCGGCCATGTGCCGGGCGCGGTCGAGGTTCTGGTGGACGGTCGCGACCGCTTCTTCCTTGCGCTCGGCGACCCTGGCCTTGACGTCGAACCGCGCGGCCAGCTCGGCCACCGAGTCGCCGACCTCCTCGCGCAGGTCGTCGACATGCTGCAGCTCCTCGTTGCTCAGCCGCTCCACCTCGGCCCGCAGCTCCTCGGCCGAGACGGCGGTGCCGTCGACGTAGGGGCGGTCGGCGGCGAGCGGTGCCACACCGTTCACCTCGTCCGAGCCGGATCCCCCGGTGCCCTGCTGCGATGCGCCCGTGCTCATGGGTGTGCACCTCTCCCGCCGCGACCGTCGTCGTCGATCCCGGATGATGTTCCCGGAAGTGGCCTCACCATGCCGGTCGAGAGCCCCGACGGCGAGCCGCCGGACGGGCGTCAGCAGTCAGGGCTCAGATGTCAGGGCTCAGATGTCCGCTCAGATGTCATGGAGCCTGGTGAGCAGGCGGTGCAGGGTCTCGGCGTCCACCGGCGCCTTCGCGGTGCTGCCGTTCGTCGCGACTCCGGAGGCACCGCGCACCCGTTGCGGCAACGGCTCCAGTTCGGTGCGCGGCGCCGGGACGGACGAGGCATCCGCGGTGTCCGGCGCTCGGCCGGCGGGTCGGCGGCTGGGCCGTCCGGGGTGTGGTTCATCCCCTACCTCTCGTCGGGCCCGGGCGACGACGTGGCGGGAGCGTGCACGTCGCCGCTCAGACGCCGGGATTGTGACCGGACGTGTAGCTCAGGACAAGGACCTGGATCGATACATCAGGATCACCGGTCGCCACAGCGGCGGTCACCGGTCGTCGGCGGCACTTCCCCGCAGCCGGCGGATCTCCTCGGCGTTCAGTTCCGACGCCTGCCGCAGCACGACGTCGGCGACCTCGAGTTGCTCGTCGGTGAGCGTGTCGAGGAAGGCGTTCCAGTTGGTCGCGATCCGCTCGTAGCTCGACCCGACCCGCCGCCACAGCTCGTCCGCGTCGGCGGTCACCACCACCCGTCGCCGGTCTGCACCGTCCCGGCTGCGGCGCACCAAGCCCGCACGTTCGAGCCGGTCCAGGGCGCCGGTGATCGCCCCGCCTGCCGTGAGCCCGGCCAGCCCGGCGAGCTCGCCCGGGGTGGCGGGGCCGTAGAGGAGCAGCAGGTTGGCGCACTGCATGTCGGTGGCATTCAGCCCCGCCGACTTGGCGACCGCGTCCTGGAAGAGCACCGCCCGGGCCATCAGTTCCCGCATGACGTCACCGGCCGCCGTGATCAGCGTGGTCCGCCCCGACGCGCTCGCCACGGCCCCGACCCCTTCCCCGACGTGATGACGGAGAGTCACGGGCATTCCGACGGGTCAACGATGATCACCCAGGCCCGACCGGCAAGCAAGATCGCCACGCCGTCGGCGGGCCCGCACACGTCCCGACCTCGCCGAAGGGCCGGACGATGTCGGCGCGGCGTGAGACCCTGGTCACCCGCTAGAAGGAGGCTGGCATGCGCGCACTACGGGTCCACGAGCCGATCGGTCCGGACGGGCTACGGCTCGACGAGGTCGACGTCCCCCCACCGCCGGGGGAGGCGGCGGCCCTGGTCGAGGTGCACGCGGCGGGCGTCGGGTTCGTCGACACCCTGCTCGCCCGCGGGCGCTACCAGGTCAAGCCGCAGACGCCGTTCATCCCCGGGTTGGAGGTGGCCGGCGCGGTCGAGTCCGCCCCGCCGGGATCCGGGTTCTCGCACGGCGACCCGGTGGTCGGCCACGTCATGGGCGGCGGGTTCGCGGAGAGCGTGTGGGTGCCCGTGGACCGGCTCGCCCTGCTGCCCGCGGAGCTGAGCGCCGTGGAGGGGGCGGCGTCGCTGGTGAACCACCACACCGCGATCGTCGCGCTCGTCCGCCGCGGGCGGCTGCAGCGGGGCGACCGGGTGCTCGTGCACGGCGCCGGGGGCGGGCTGGGCAGTGCGGTGGTGCAGGTCGCCGCCGCCCTCGGCAACGAGGTGCTCGCGGTGGCGGGCAGCCCCGAGCGGCGCGAGCTGGCCGCCCAGGCCGGAGCGAGCACCGTCTACGACCACGAGACCTGGTTCGACGCCGTGCGTGACGCAGGCGGTGCGGACCTGATCGTCGACCCGGTCGGCGGAACGGTGTTCGAGCAGAGCGTCCGGTGCCTGCGCCCGGAGGGACGGCTGGTCACGGTCGGGTTCACCTCCGGCACGATCCCGTCCGCCGCGGCCAACCGGCTCCTGCTGCGCAACGCGGACGTCGTCGGGGTGGCCTGGCGCGAACTGCTCGACGTCGATCCCGGGCTGTTCGCCGACACCGCGGACCGGTTCGCCGCCCTGGTCAAGGACGGCCTGCGGCCGCTGGTCGGGGCCACGTTCGACCTGGCCGACGGGGCCACCGCGTTCCGCCTGATCGAAGACCGGGCGGTGGCGGGCAAGATCGTGCTCACCACCCGCTGAGCCCGACGGGGACCGCTCACCCCGGGCGCGGGCCGCGCCTCACCCGCCTCGGGGAACCCGGTGACCGTTCGACTCCACAGAGCCACCAGTCGTCCACCATCAGTGTTGTAGTGCGCTCCAGTTCGGCGTTAACGTGTTCGTCATGGCCACCATCTGGTGCTCCCACCCGACCCGGAGGGTCGACCGTTTCCTCTGCCCCGCCCCGTGTGGGGCGATGCACGTCCGATGCGCGGGCTGCGGCGCCGCGGTGGGGGGCTGCCCGTTCGAGAGCGAGGGCCTGCGCGAGCGGCTCGTGGCGACACTCGGCGCCCAGCTCCCCTGCGCGGAGGAGTGGCAGGTCCTGGACCTGGCGGAGATCGTCGAGCGGGGTGGCCACGCCGGCCGGGTCCGCACGCTGACGACGGCGCTGGCCGACGCGGGGATCCCTGTCACCTGCTGAGCGGTTCCGCGTTGGACGCGGGACCGCGGGCCGTCGACGATGACGATCGTGACGGCACGCGACCGCGCGATGCGCCTGCCGGGCGTCGCCGTGCTGGCGGGCTACCGGCGGGAGTGGCTGCGCGGCGACCTCCTGGCCGGCGTGGCTGTCGCCGCCTACCTCGTCCCGCAGGTGATGGCGTACTCCGGCATCGCCGGGCTCCCGCCGCAGACCGGGCTGTGGGCGTGCCTGGGGTCGCTTGCGATCTATGCGGTCCTCGGATCGTCGCGCCAGTTGTCCGTCGGTCCGGAGTCGACGACGGCCCTGATCACGGCGACGGCCGTCGCCCCGCTCGCGCTCGGCGACCCGGCTCGCTACGCCGCCCTCGCCGCCGGGCTGGCGCTGGTCGTCGGATCGATCTGCCTCCTGGGCGGGCTGGTCCGGGCGGGGTCGCTGGCCGACCTGCTGTCCCAGCCGGTGCTCGTCGGCTACATGGCCGGGATCGCGATCATCATGATCATCAGCCAGCTCGGCGCGGTGACCGGTGTCCCGGTGGAGGGCGGCTCGCCTCCAGCTGAGGTGATGTCGTTCCTCTCCGGGCTCGGTGCGGCGCACCTGCCGACCGTCGCGGTGGCGCTGCCCCTGCTCGCCGGCATCCTGATCGGGAACTGGCTCCGGCCGACCTGGCCGATACCCATGATCGGCATGCTCGTCGCCACCGCCGCGGTCGCCGTGTTCTCACTCGACGACCTGGGAGTGCGGCTGGTCGGCTCCGCGGTGAACGGGCTGCCCGTGCCCGGCCTGCCCGCGCTGTCGGCGCATGACGTCGTCACGCTGCTGCTCCCGGCCGTCGGCGTCGCGATCGTCGGCTACTCGGACAACGTGCTCACCGCCCGCGCCTTCGCGGCGCGCCGCGGGGAGACCGTGCAGGGCGCCACCGAGCTCCGCGCCCTCGGCGCCGCCAACCTCGCTGCGGGCCTGCTGCGCGGCTTCCCGGTGAGCAGCAGCGGCAGCCGCACCGCGATCGGCGACGCTCAAGGCAGCCGCACCCAGCTGCACTCGCTGGTCGCCCTCGCGCTGGTTCTCGTCGTGCTGGTTGCGGGCGGCGCGCTGCTCTCCCGGTTCCCGCGGGCCGCGCTCGGCGCCGTTGTGATCTTCGCGGCGCTGCGCCTGATCGACGTCGCCGGCTTCCGGCGGATCGCCCGCTTCCGCCGGAGCGAGGCGGCGATCTCCGTGGCGACGATGATCGCCGTCCTGACCGTCGGCGTGCTGTACGGGGTGCTGGTCGCGGTCGCTCTCTCGGTGCTCGACCTGCTGCACCGCCTCGCCCGCCCGCACGACGGCGTGCTCGGCTACGTGCCGGGGGTCGCCGGGATGCACGATGTCGACGACTACCCCGGCGCCCAGCCCGTGCCCGGCCTGCTCGTCTACCGCTACGACGCCCCGCTGTGCTTCGCGAACGCCGAGAACTTCCGCAGGCGCGCGCTCGCCGCGCTGGACGCCGAACCGGAGCCATCGCGGTGGTTCCTGCTCAACGCCGAGGCGAACGTCGAGATCGACAGCACCGCCGCCCAGACGCTGGAGTCGCTGCACGCCGAGCTGCGGCGCCGCGGGATCGTGCTGGCGCTCGCCCGTGTCAAGCAGGACCTGCGCGCGGACCTCCGGGCCGCGGGGCTGCTGGACCTCATCGGCGAGGAGCGGATCTTCATGACCCTGCCCACGGCGGTGGAGGCGTTCCGGGCGCAGGGTCGGTCGTCCCCGGGGTGAGCGGTCATCTCCCCTGACCCGCCCCGTTCAGACGCGGCGGGCCGTCAGGAGGAGGTACTCCCAGTCAAGGACGGTCCCGCTGGTGCCGTGGTCGTACCGCGCGGCGAGTCGCGGCGAGGTCGTGGTCGAGCGCGGCGACTCGCTCGGGGTCGCCCGCGATGTTGCGGTACGCGGCGATCGTCGGACCGTAGACGGACTTCCAGAAGTCCCGCCACGCCTCGGGTGTCGCGTGGCCGCCGACGGTCACTGTCCGCCGGCGGGCGACCACGTCGGAGACCCGGTCGCCGAGCAGGGCGCGGACGTGGTCCTCGTCGCCCCACAGCGGCGGGGGCTGCGCCCCGGGCGGGGGCGGAGGCGCGTACGGCTTCATCGTGCGGAACATCTCGCCGACGAACCCCTCCGGCGTCCAGCTGATCAGGCCGATCCGGCCACCCGGGCGGCACACCCGGACCAGCTCGTCGGCGGCCTGCTGATGATGCGGGGCGAACATCACGCCCACGCACGACAGCACGACGTCGAATGCGGCGTCCGGGTAGGGCAGCGCCTCCGCGTCACCCTCCTCCCAGGTCACGTCGACGCCGTGGGCCGCCGCGAACGCCCGGCCGGCCGTGAACAGCTCGGGAGTCAGGTCCGAGGCCACGACCGCGGCTCCGGTGAGCGCTGCGGGTACGGCGGCGTTGCCGCTGCCCGCGGCGACGTCCAGGACCCGGTCGCCGCGGCGGACACCGGTCGCCGTCACCAACACCGGCCCCAGCTCGGGGATCACCTCGCTCGCCACGGTCGGGTAGTCCCCCAGCGCCCACATGGCGCGGTGTCGGGCCTTGATCGCCCGATCCTGCGTCACTGCATCGATCGTCTCGGTCATCGTTCGTCTCCTCCTGTGCGGGTCGTCGCGTCGACCCGCGACTCGCGAGGAGGTTGGGACCACCGCGTTGCAGAGCAGTTGCAACCGGGATGCAGCCGGAGGACGCGCGTGATCACCATTTCTGCGCGCTCCCTGCGGTCGATCACCGAACCCGCGCGTCAGCTGCTGATCGACCAACGCTCAGGACGCCCGAACGACGATCACCGTCCGGGGTCACCGGCGTCCGAGGCAAGCCGTTCGAGGCAGGCGCGGGCGTAGGCCACCGGCGCCTCGACCCGCCCGGCCGACGGCGGCCCGCGGCGCGCGGCCGGCCGGTCGAACGGGGAGGGCTTGCCCGCAGCGACCAGGAAGTCGTGCAGGACGGCGGCGTCGGACGCGGCGTCGAGCCGAGTGAGGAGCCGGGCGATGTAGCGCAGGTTGAGCCACTGCTGGGTGGCGTCGCCCACCCGGTCCCAGTGGTCGAGCACGACACGGAAGGCGCGCGCGGCCGCCATCGGGTCGCCGTGCACCGCACGGGTGGCGGCCGCCTCCATCCTGGCAATCCCCTCCCACCAGAAGTTGCGCACGGCCGCGGCGAGCTCGGCCGCGTCGTCGAAGAGGGTCAGCGCGCGGTCGGGCTCGACCTTCTTCAGCACCAGGCCCACCGCGTAGCGCGCCATCGACTGGGCCGTCGGGTTGGCTGTCGCGTCCGCGACCGCGAGGCTCTCCAGCGCCGGCCCGACGCCGCGCTCGGGGGCACGCCGGACGGCCTCACAGATCGCCACGTAGTAGAGCGTCCAGACGAGCCTGATCCGGTCGCCCTCGGCACGGGCACGCTGCGCCTCGGCGGTGTAGTGCCGCAGCGCACGATCGACGTCGCCCTCGTACAGGGCTACGTCGGCCAGGACGTCACCGGGATGGGCGATACGGGGGGTGCCCGCGGGCGGTACGCGGCCCGTGGCCCGGTGAGCCAGTTGCCGGGCGAGCGGGAAGTCGCCGCGGTTCCATGCCCCCCGTGCGGCGGCACCGACCGCGGCGACATATCGCGGGTGCTCGGGATCCGCCTCGACCAGTACCCGCTCGGCCCAGCCCGAGGCCTCGTACCCGATGCGCAGGTGGACGAGCTCGGGTATGGAGGCGACCAGCCGGACGGCGAGGTCGGCGTCCCGGTCGGCACAGGCCGAGACGAAGGCGGCTCGCATGTTGTCGTAGTCGGCCAGCGCGTCGTCCACCCAGGCCCGCTCGTCCGGACCCTGCAGACCGTGCGCCGCCCGTTCGGCCAACTCGACGTAGTAGGTGGCGTGGCGGTGGGCCAGCGCACGGTCGGCGCCCGCGGCCTCGACGCGGTGTCGGCCGTACGCCCGCAGCGTGTCCAGAAGCCGGTATCGACTGTGCACCGCGCTCACGGCGACCACCAACGACCGGTCGACGAGCCGCACCAGCCGGTCCAGGACGTCGTCCTCGGACGCGCCGGGGTCGGTGACACGGTGCACCCCCCGCAGGTCGGCACCACCCGCGAAGACCGACAAGGCGGCGAACAGCCGCTGTTCGGGCTCCGGCAGCAGCCGGTAGGACCAGTCGATCGCCGCAGCGAGGCTCTGGTGCCGCGCGACCGGGCCTCGGCCACCACCGAGCAGCGGAGCCCCTTCCAGCCGACGCGCGACCTCGACCGGGCTCATCGCCCGCATCCGCGCCGCTGCGAGCTCGATACCCAGCGGCAGTCCGTCGAGGCGAGCGCAGATCGCCGCGACGGCTTCGGCGTTGGCACGGTCGAGCCGGAAGTCGGGCGACACGGCCCGCGCCCGTTGCACGAAGAGCGCCACGGCGTCGTCGACGGGGAGCGGCGGGACCGGCCACTGCTGCTCACCGTCGACCGCGAGCGCTTCACGACTGGTCGCGAGCACCGTCACGGCGGGGCAGTGCTCCACGATCCGGGAGACCAGCCGGGCCACGGAGGCGAGGACGTGCTCGCAGTTGTCCACGACGAGCAGCAACGCCCGTCCGCGGAGGTACCCGATCACGGTCTGCTCGATCGACAGACCGGAACGCTGCTGGATGCCCAGCGCGGCGGCGACGGCGTGGTCGATCGGGCTCCCGTCGGGGAGGCCGGCGAGCTCGCAGAGCCACACTCCGTCGGCGAACCGGGCCCGGTCCCGGGCTGCCACCTCCACCGCGAGCCGCGACTTCCCCGCCCCGCCGACGCCGGTCAGGGTCACCAGCGGGCCCGCCCGGAGCGCAGCACCGACACGCTCGATCTCCTGACCGCGGCCGACGAGACCGCTCGCCCGCCGCGGCAGGTTGCCCTTCGGGGGTGCCGTCGACAGCGCCGGATCGTGGACGAGGATCCGCCGGTACAGCGCCCGCGCATCGTCGGCGGGCTCGACGCCCAGCTCGTCGTCGAGCCGGGCGCGCAGGTCGTGGAAGGCGGCGAGCGCGTCGGCCTGCCGGCCCACGGCGTACAGCGCCCGCATGAGCGCCACCGCAGGTCGTTCCCGGGACGGGTGGCGAGCCACCAATGCCTCGAGCCCGGGCAGCGCCTCTGCGGCCCGACCCAGCTCCAGCAGCGTCAGCGCACGGTCTTCGAGCGCGCCGGTGCGGAGCTCGGTCAGGTGCGCGACCGTGGCGATCGCGAACTCGTCGTCGGCGAACTCGGCGAGGGCCTCGCCCCGCCACAACGCGAGCGCCGCGTCGAGGTCGGTCAGCGCGCGGACGTGGTCCCCCGCGGCGGCGGCGGCCCGTCCGGCGCCGACGAGCTGCTCGAACTCGGCAGCGTCCAGCGTGCCCTCGTCCAGGATCAGGCAGTATCCCGGTGGGCGGTGCCGCAGCGCGGCACCAGGAGCGAGGACACCGCGCAGCCGCGAGACGTAGGCCCGAAGCGCGGTGACGGCACCGGGGGGCACCGCGTCCCGCCAGAGGGCGGCCACCAGCCGGTCGGCGGGCACGACCTCGCCCGCAGCCACGATCAGGACCGCGAGCAGCAGGCGTGGCTTCGGACCGCCGAGCGCGACCGGTCCGTCCACATCCTCGACCTGCAACGGTCCGAGGATCCGGAAGCGCACCTGTCCTCGCCGCCCGCCCTGTCGTCGTTCCTGCAATCGGCGTTCCTGCAATCGGACTGCAATGGGCGCAATCGACAGTAGCGGCGGGCAGGAAGGGAGGACCAGATGTCCACATCCACCACGCCGTCGCCGACCCTGGCCGTCGGTGTCACCCCCATGGAGACCCGGCACGACGTCGTGGTGCACCTCGCGGAACGGGCGGAGGCCCTCGGCTACGACGCCTTCCTGCTGGCGGAAGGGTGGGGGCACGACGCCGCCGTCCTGCTCGCAGCGATCGCCGGGCGGACCCGCCGGATCCGGCTCGGCACCGGAGTGCTCAACATCTGGGGACGCAGCCCTGCCGCGATCGCGATGCTGGCGACCTCCCTGGACGCGGTCACCGGAGGCCGGTTCGTCCTCGGCCTGGGAGCGGGATCGCCGCAGCTCGCCGGCCTGCACGGCCGAGCGTTCGCCGACCCGGTCGCCCAGCTCGGGTCGGTCACCCGCGAGGTCCGAGCGCTGCTCGCCGGTGAACGGGCCGCCCGCCGGCCGTTGCGGCTGGCCGTCGAGCCGACGCGGGAGATTCCCGTACACCTCGCCGCGCTCGGGCCCCGGGCCGTGCGGCTGGCCGGCGAGCTCGCCGACGGTTGGTATCCCTTCCTGATCCCGCGATCGGGGCTCACGGACGGTATCGCGCTGCTGCGGGAAGGCGCGGCACGCGCCGGTCGCCCGGTGCCGCTGGTCAGCCCCGGGCTGCCGGTCGCGGTCACGGAGGATCCCGAGGCCGCCCGGGCGCTCGCGTCGTGGTGGGTGGCGACCTACCTCATGCGCATGGGACCGGTGTATGCCTCCACACTGCGCCGCCACGGTCTCGGCACGGCCGTCGACGCGGTGCTCGCGGCGAACCCGACACAGCGCACCACGGACGTTCCGGCGACCGCGGAGGCACTCCTCGACGAGCTCACCGTCCGAGGCGACGCGGGGAGCGGCCGGGCCGCGGTGGACCGCTGGTACCGGGCGGGCGCGGACCTGCCGGTGCTCGTGCTGCCGCCCCGGCGCCCGGTCGCCGAGCTGGAGTACGCGCTCGACGTCCTGCGTCCGATCCCGCCCGCGGCAACGGGTCCCGGAGATGCGAAGCCGGCAAGGGCCTAGGTCCCGACCGTCACTGACGTTCTGCCCGGGTCGAGCTGCGATGGGTGACCTTCGGCTCTACACGCTCCGCGGCGCCCGCCCTACTTTGAGCCGACGCCGTCCCCCACCTCCAGGAGCCGTGATGGTCGAATTCCTGCCCGACCTCACCCCCCTCGCGCCGCTCGGCCGAGGGCGGTTGCGCTCCGGTCCGGTGCGCGAGCAGCGCCCGGTCTACGTCGACCTGCTGCCGCCGTGCAACAACGCCTGTCCGGCCGGCGAGAACATCCAGGCCTGGCTCGCGCACGCTCGGGTCGGCGAGGACGAGGCCGCCTGGCGGCAGCTGACCGCGGACAACCCGTTCGCCGCGATCCACGGCCGGGTCTGCTACCACCCGTGCGAGTCGAGCTGCAACCGCAAGGAGCTCGACGGCTCGGTGTCGATCCACGCGGTCGAACGCTACCTCGGGGACCTCGCGAACGAGCAGAAGTGGCAGTTCCCCGTTCCGGAGATCCGCAGCGGTCGCCGGGTGCTCGTCGTCGGCTCCGGCCCGTCCGGGCTCTCGGCCGCCTATCACCTGGCCCGGATCGGGCACGACGTCGTCGTCCGCGACAACGGACCGCTGCCGGGCGGGATGATGCGCTACGGCATCCCGGCCTATCGGCTGCCGCGCGACGTCCTCGACGCGGAGATCGCCCGGATCGCGGCCATGGGCGTCGTCTTCGAGCAGGACCACCGGGTCACCGACCTCGAGGCCGAGCGGCAGGGCTTCGACGCGGTCTTCGTCGCGGTCGGCGCGCATCTCAGCAAGCGGGTCGACATCCCGAACGCCGACGCCGGCCGGGTCGTCGACGCCGTCAGCTTCCTCCGCGACGTCGGGTCCGGGGAGCAACAGCCGCTGTCCGGCCGGATCGCGGTCTACGGCGGCGGCAACACCGCCATGGACGCCGCCCGGGTCGCCCGCCGGCTCGGGGCCGACGACACGATCATCGTCTACCGGCGCACCCGCGAGCAGATGCCCGCCCACGAGGACGAGGCGGCCGACGCCGAGGCGGAGGGCATCCGGATCAACTGGCTGCGCACGATCAGCTCGATGGGCGAAGGCGACCTGACCGTCGAGATCCAGGAGCTCGACGAGAAGGGCAAGCCCCACGGCACCGGGCGCTTCGAGAAGCTCGAAGCCGACACCGTCATCCTCGCCCTCGGCCAGGAGAGCGACACCGGCTTCCTCCACGCGCTGGCCGGGGTGCAGTTCGACGGTGACGTCGTCCAGGTCGACCGGACCACGCTCATGACCGGGGCGCCCGGCGTGTTCGCCGGCGGCGACGCGGTGCCGAGCGAGCGCACCCTCACGATCGGCGTCGGGCACGGCAAGAAGGCCGCGCGCAGCATCGACGCCTACCTGCGCGGCGAGACGTTCGCGTCCGGCCCCAAGCACCCGCTGGCGTCGTTCGACAAGCTCAACCTCTGGTACTTCGGCGACCACGACCGGCGCCAGCAGCCCGAGCGGCAGGCTGCGTCCCGGGTGCAGGACTTCGGCGAGGTCGTCGCCGGCCTGTCCACCGACGAGGCTCATTTCGAGGCGGGGCGCTGCCTGTCGTGCGGCAACTGCTTCGAGTGCGACGGCTGCTTCGGCGCGTGCCCCGAGGACGCCATCATCCGCCTCGGCAAGGGCAACCGGTACGAGTACAACTACGACAGCTGCACCGGCTGCACCGCCTGTTACCGACAGTGCCCCGTGCACGCCATCGAGATGGTTGCCGAAAGTGAGTTCGCGGAGAGCGAGTTCCCGGTGTCGGGGGCCATTCAGCGGGCACCGCAGGGCGCCAGCAGCCGCGGCGCCGCCGTTATCCCTGTTCCGGAGGTCTGAGGCACATGCGCGGAACAATCGACGGCAACGAGGCGGCGGTCGACGTCGCCTACCGGCTCACCGAGCTGTGTGCCATCTACCCGATCACCCCGAGCTCGACGATGGCCGAGCTCGCCGACGACTGGGCAAGCGCCCGCCGCACCAACATCTGGGGCACGGTCCCCACCATCATGGAGATGCAGAGCGAGGCCGGCGCGGCAGGGGCCATGCACGGCGCGCTCCAGGGCGGCGCCATGAGCACGACGTACACGGCGTCCCAGGGCCTGCTGCTCATGATCCCGAACATGTACAAGATCGCCGGGGAGCTCACCGCGACGGTGTTCCAGGTCGCCGCCCGATCGCTCGCCGCCCAGGGCCTGTCCATCTTCGGTGACCACTCCGACGTCATGGCCGTGCGTCAGACCGGCTTCGCCCTGCTGTCGTCGGCGTCGGTCCAGGAGGCGCACGACTTCGCGCTCATCGCGCAGGCGGCCACCCTGCGCAGCCGGGTGCCGTTCCTGCACTTCTTCGACGGGTTCCGCACCTCGCACGAGGTCACGACGATGGAGCGGCTCGAGGACGACGACCTGCGGGCCCTCGTCTCCGACGACCTCGTCCGCGAACACCGCCAGCGCGCGCTGACGCCGGAGCGGCCGTTCATCCGCGGCACCGCACAGAACCCCGACGTCTACTTCCAGGCCCGCGAGACCGTCAACCCGTACTACGCCCGGGTCGGCGGGATCGTCCAGGAGGCGATGGACGCCCTCGCCGAGCGCACCGGGCGCGCCTACCGGCTCGTCGAGTACTCCGGGCACCCCGAGGCCACCCGGGTCATCGTCGTCATGGGCTCCGGTGGTGTCACCGCTCGCGAGACCGTCAGGTCGCTCGTCGCCGCCGGCGAGAAGGTCGGCGTGCTGCTGGTACGGCTCTACCGCCCGTTCCCGGCAGCCGAGCTCGTCGCCGCGCTGCCGCCCACGGTGGAGTGGATCGCCGTCCTCGACCGGACCAAGGAACCCGGATCCACCGGCGAGCCGCTGTTCCTCGACGTCGTCAGCAGCCTCAGCGAGGCTCACGCCCGCGGACAGCTGGCGAGGATGCCGCGCGTCATCGGCGGGCGCTACGGCTTGTCCTCCAAGGAGTTCACTCCGGGCATGGTCGCCGGGATCTTCGCCGAGCTGGCCTCCGAGTCCCCCCGGTCAGCGGTTCACCATCGGCATCAACGACGACGTCAGCGGCACGAGCCTGCCGTACGACCCCGACCTCGACATCGAGAACCCCGCCACGCTGCGGGCGGTCTTCTACGGCATCGGCTCCGACGGGACGGTCGGGGCGAACAAGAACACCGTGAAGATCCTCGCCGAGGACCCGCAGGTGCACGCCCAGGCCTACTTCGTCTACGACTCGAAGAAGTCCGGCGGGCTGACCGTCTCGCACCTGCGCTTCGGCCCGCTACCCATCGCCGCGCCGTGGCTGGTGACCAAGGCCGGGTTCGTCGGCATCCACGACTTCACCCTCCTCGACAAGGTCGACGTCCTGTCCACCGCCCAGGACGGCGCGACGCTGCTGCTCAACTCGCCGCACCCGGCGGACCAGGTGTGGGACTCGCTGCCCACGCCGGTGCAGCAGGAGATCATCGACCGGCGGTTGCGGCTGTTCGCCATCGACGCCGACGCCGTCGCTCGTGAGGCCGGGCTGCCCGGGCGGACGAACACCGTCCTGCAGGCCTGCTTCTTCGCCATCTCCGGGGTGCTGCCGCGCGAGGAGGCGCTGGAGCGGGTCAAGGCGACCATCCGCAAGACCTACGGCCGGCGCGGCCAGGAGGTCGTGCGGCGCAACGAGGCGGCGGTCGACAGCGCCGCCGCGGCGATGGCCGAGATCCCCGTCCCGGCCGCGGCGGGGACGGGGCACCCCATCCCCCTGGTCGTCCCGGACACCGCGCCCGAGTTCGTCCGCACGGTGACCGCCACGATGATGGCGGGCCGCGGCGAGTCCCTGCCGGTCAGCGCCATGCCGGTGGACGGCACCTTCCCGACCGGCACGACGACGTACGAGAAGCGCCGGATCTCCGAGTTCGTCGCCGAGTGGGACCCGGACACGTGCATCCAGTGCGGCAACTGCACCTTCGTCTGCCCGCACAGCGTCATTCGGGCCAAGTACGTCGACGCTGCCGCGCTCGCGGGTGCACCGGAGGCCTTCTCGACGCTGCCGCTCAACGCAGTCGGCCTGCCGACGGCGGAGTACCGGCTGCAGGTCTACGTCGAAGACTGCACGGGCTGCGGCCTGTGTGTGGAGGCCTGCCCGGTGAGTCAACCGGCCGACCCCACCCGCAAGGCGATCAACCTCGAGCCGCTCGAGCCCCAGCTGCAGACCCAGCGGTCCAACATCGAGTTCTTCGAGACGCTGCCGTTCAACGAGCGTTCCCGGGTCGACTTCGGGACCATCCGCGGCACCCAGTTCCTCCAGCCGCTCTTCGAGTTCCCCGGCGCCTGCGCCGGTTGTGGCGAGACGCCCTACCTCAAGCTCCTGAGCCAGCTGTTCGGGGAGCGGGCGACCATCGCCAACGCCACCGGATGCTCCTCGATCTACGGCGGCAACCTGCCGACCACGCCGTGGACGAAGAACGCGGCCGGCCGCGGGCCGGCCTGGTCGAACTCGCTGTTCGAGGACAACGCCGAGTTCGGCCTCGGGCTGCGCCTGGCCGCCGACCTGCACACCAAGCTGGCCCGGGACCGGCTGACACAGCTGCGTGACGTCGTCGGCGCCGACCTCGCCGACGCCATCCTCGATGCCCGGCAGGTCCGCGAATCCGAGCTCGCGGCCCAGCGGGAACGGGTGGCCGAGCTGCTCCCGCGCCTGGAAGGGCACTCGGGACTTGCCGTCGACGACCTGCGCAGCGTGGCCGACCACCTGCTGCGGCGCAGCGTGTGGATCGTCGGCGGCGACGGCTGGGCCTACGACATCGGCTCGGGTGGGCTCGACCACGTCCTGGCCACCGGGCGCGACGTCAACGTCCTCGTCTTGGACACCGAGGTCTACTCCAACACCGGCGGGCAGTCGTCGAAGTCCACTCCGATCGGTGCCGTGGCCAAGTTCGCCGCGGCCGGCAAGACCATGAACAAGAAGGACATCGCCCTGCAGGCCATCGCCTACGGCAACGTCTACGTGGCGCGAGTGGCCATGGGCGCCGACCCTCACCAGACGCTCACCGCGTTCCGGGAGGCCGAGGCCTACGACGGGCCGAGCCTCATCATCGCCTACAGCCACTGCATCGCCCACGGCTACGACCTGCGCAAGGGGCTCGACCAGCAGTACAAGGCCGTTGCCTCCGGTCACTGGCCGCTCGTGCGCTACGACCCGACGGTGCGGGCACGCGGAGGCAACCCGTTCCAGCTGGACTCCCCGCGCCCGCGGATCCCGCTGGCGGACTACATCTACAACGAGCTGCGGTACAAGATCCTGCGCAACCGCGATCCCGCCGAAGCCGAGCGGCTCCTGGAGCTGGCTCAGGAGGCGGTCAACCAGCGCTGGCAGACCTACGAGGAGATGGCCACCCGCGGCGCGCAACGCTTCCCGGCCGACGCCCGGGTCAGGGACGCGGACACAAACGGGCAGGGTGGACGGGTCACGATCGTCGACGAGAAGGTGGCATGGTGACGACCTCGGACACTCTCGGCAGAACCGGCAGCGGCCCTACGGTCGGCGCGCAGCCCGTCGTCGACCTCACGACGAGCTACCTCGGCCTCTCGCTGCGCAACCCGCTCGTCGCCAGCCCGTCACCCGCGACGAGCACCGTGGACCGGGTCAAAGCCCTCGCCGACGCCGGGGTGGGGGCGGTCGTGCTGCCCTCCCTCTACGAGGAACAGGTCATCGCCGAGGAGCTGCGCGAGATCGGATTCACCGAGCCGTACGAGGACGTCCACGGGGAGGCGCAGGGCTACTTCCCCGTCGTCCCCGGAACCCAGCTGCCCGGAGCGACGTGGCGCTACCTCAGCCTGGTCAGGGAGGCCGCCGCCGCGGTCGACATCCCCGTCATCGCCAGCCTCAACGGCAGCAGCCTCGGCGGCTGGACCGACTTCGCCCTCCGGATGGAGGATGCCGGCGCGGCCGCGCTCGAGCTCAACATCTACTTCGTGCCCGGCGACCCGCACACCTCGGGGCGCGCGGTCGAGGACCGGCACGTCGAGATACTTCGTCAGGTCAAGGCCGCAGTCTCGATCCCGGTCGCGGTGAAGCTGAGCCCGCATTTCAGCTCCACCGGCGACATGGCGCTGCGGCTGGACGACGCCGGCGCCGACGGGCTCGTGCTCTTCAACCGGTTCCTGCACCCGGACGTCGACCCGGAGACCCTCGTCGTCACCCCGGGCGTCGGGTTGTCCACGCCGGAGGAAGGGCGGCTCGCCCGCTCGTGGATCGCCATCCTCTCCGGGCAGGTGCGCGCATCGCTGGCCGCGACGACGGGTGTCGAGAGCGCCCGCGACGTGGCGGCCTACCTGCTCGCCGGAGCCGACGTCGTCATGACCGCCTCCGCCCTGCTGCGGCACGGGCTCGGGCACGCGGAGGTGCTGATCGACGGCCTCACCGAGTGGCTGAAACGCAAGGGATTCGACTCGGTCCGTGAGGCGCGGGCGCGGCTCGCCGTACCCGCCGGTGTCGACCCGGACGTCTACCAACGGGCCGGCTACGTCGCCGCCTTGGATGCCGCGCGGCGGAGGTACGGGGAGCTCAACGCGACCTGAGGTCAGACGCTTGGAGCGCCGCTGTGACGATCGCGAGGACCTTCGGCACGCAGCTGCTCACCGCCGGCGACAGGTGCGTGCCGTAGCCGAAGTGGGCACCGGTCACCGTCACCAGGAACACCTGCGGCGTCGCGCCGAACAACGCCTGGGCAAGCCCGACGACGTCCTCCGGCCGCAGGTGGTGTGACCAGGACGGCGCAGGAGAGGACGGCGCAGGGGCGGGCGCGACATCCCGGATGGAGACGCACCCGGGGGTGTCGCCCAGGCTTGCGTCGATGAGCACGGCGAGGCGGGCGTTCGCGATGTCCTCGGCGAGCTCGGGGGTGAGCTGGTGGCGGGTGAGCACGTCGGTGTCGGCCGGTCCGGGGTCGGCGGCGAGGGCAGCGGCTGCGTGCCACCCGAGGCCGTCGTCACCGCGCAGCGGGTTGCCGTAGCCGACGACGAGGTTCCGTTCGGTCATCGGCCCAGCTCTCATCGGCCCAGCTCTCATCGGCCCAGCTCTCATCGGCGCAGTTCGTCGAGCACCGTGCCGCCGTGGTCGAGCAGCCGGACGTGCAGCGGCATCTGCCCGATGGCGTGGGTGGAGCAGGACAGGCAGGGGTCGTAGCAGCGGATGGCGGCCTCGACGCGGTTGAGCATCGGCTCGGTCAGCCGGTCGCCGCGGATGTAGTGCCGGGCGACTTCGAGCACGCTGCGGTTCATGGCGAGGTTGTTGTGCCCGGTGGCGATCACCAGGTTCACCCACTCGACGAGCCCGTCGTCGTCCACCCGGTAGTGGTGGAAGAGCGTGCCGCGCGGCGCCTCGGCGACCCCGACGCCTTCCCGGGCGTTGATCCCGGCGACGGCCCGGACCCGGGGGGAGAGGATGTCGGGGCCCCGCAGCAGGGCCTCGAGCTTCTCCAGGCAGTGCAGCGTGTCGATCAGCCGGGCGTGGTGGTAGTGGAAAGAGCTGGTGGGGATCGGTCCCAGTCTGGCCCGGAACGCGGCCAGCGCCTCGTCGGCTCGCGGGGTGCCCATCTTCTCGGCGACGTTGACCCGGGCCAGCGGACCGACCCGGTACACGCCGTCCGGGTAGCCGAGCTCACGCCAGTACACCGACTTGAGGTAGGACCACGGCTCGACGGCCTCCCCGAAGTAGGTCCCGTAGGGCCGCGGATCGAGGTCGTCGGCGAGCCGGTGGCCGTCCGCGTCGACGACGCGGAGCCGCCCGTCGTAGTGCTCGGGCTCGCCGTCCGGGCCGACCAGGGCGAGGAACGCCGAGGGGAACGCGCCGAACCGCGCAGCCTCGTCCGCCCAGCGTTCGACGGAGCCGGTGTACCAGTCCAGCGCCCGTGTGGTGGCCGCCAGAGCGTCGGGGATCGCGGCGAGGATCGCGTCCCGGGCCGCGGCGGACAGCGGCGTGTCGACCCCGCCCGGCACCACCCAGGCGGGATGGATCCGCTTGCCGCCGAGCCGTTCGATGACCTGCTGGCCGAAGCGGCGCAGTGCGATCCCGTCCCGGGCCAGCTGCGGATGGGCGGCGACCATGCCGATCAGGTTCCGGCCGGCGGGGTCGGCGTCGAAGCCGAACAGCAGGTCCGGGGCGGAGAGGTGGAAGAAGCTCAGTGCGTTCGACTGGACGACCTGGGCGAGGTTCATCACCCGCCGCAGGTCGGCGCCGGCAGGCGGGGGCTGCACGGCGAGGATCTCGTCGCACGCCTTGGCGGAGGCGACCAGGTGGCTGACCGGGCAGATCCCGCAGATCCGGGCCATGATCGAGGGCATCTCGTGCACCGGCCGGCCCTGCACGATCCGCTCGAACCCGCGGAACTGGGTGACGTGGAAGTGCGCGTCGGCGACCTGTCCGGTGTCGTCGAGCCGGATGGTGATGATCGCATGACCTTCGATCCGGGTCACCGGGTCGATGACGATGTCGCGGCTCATCGCACTCCCTCGCTGCGCTCGGTCGGCGCGCTCATTGCGGCTCCTACCGGCCGAACCGGGCCCGGTGCGACAGGTCCGGCCGCCGGCCGGCGAGCAGGTCGTCGAGGGCGGCGTAGATCAGGTCGGCCGACGGCGGGCAGCCGGGCAGGAACACGTCGATGTCGACGACGGCGTGCACCGGCAGCGCTTTCGGCAGCAGCCGGGGTACGACCTGTGACGGGACCTGGGCGTTCAGGGTGACGTTCTCCAGGTAGGCGCGGGCAAGCAGCGGCTGGGGGCCGATCGGGTTGCGCATGCCGGGGACGTTCGAGGTGACGGCGCAGTCACCGAAGGCGACCAGCGTCCGGGTCCGATCCCGGACTCGGCGGATCTTCAGCAGGTCCGCCTCGCTGGCCACTGCGCCCTCGACCAGGCAGACATCGACGCCCTCGGGGTACTCCTTGACGTCGATCAGCGGGCTGTAGACCAGCTCGGCCCGCTCCGCGATCTCGATCAGCCGCTCGTCCAGGTCGAGGAAGGACATGTGGCAGCCGGAGCAGCCGTCCAGCCAGATCGTGGCGAGCCGCGGCCGGTTCATGGGTGTCGCCTCCCGTCGTGCCACGTTCGCAGGGAGGGCAGGAAGGGGCGGCGGTGCTTGGCGCCCTCGGCCACGGCGCGGCCCTTCTCGAACAGGGCGCCGGTGGGGCAGACCTGGACGCACTTGCCGCAGCTGGTGCAGGTCGGTGACGCCCCCCACGGGGTGCCCAGGTCGGTGACCACTCGCGCGTCCAGGCCGCGGCCCGCCACGTCCCAGGTGTGCGCGCCCTCGATCTCGTCGCAGATCCGCACGCAGCGGGTACACAGCACGCAGCGGTTGTGGTCGACGGCGAACAGCGGATGGCTGGCGTCGACGCCGACGTCCGGGCTCACCGCCGGCAGGTCGACGTGGTCGACCCCCAGGTGCTCGCGCGAGATCCTGCAGCTCGCAGTCGTTGTTGGCCACGCACACGGCGCAGACGTGGTTGCGCTCCACGAACAGCAGCTCCACGACGGCCCGCCGGTGCTCGGCGAGCTGCTCCGAGTGTGCGGTCACCTGCATGCCCTCGGCGACGGGGGTCATGCAGGCGGGCAGCAGCTGCTTCGCGTCGCGCACCTCGACCAGGCACAGCCGGCAGGCACCGACGTCACTGAGCCCGTCGAGATGACACAGCGTGGGGATGTCGATGGCGTGCTCGCGGGCGACCTCGAGCACGGTCTGCCCGTCCGCGCCGGCGACTTCCCGTGCCGTCGATGGTCAGGATGTGGACGGCGGTCACGGCACGAGCCTCCCGCGTGCGGAGCGGGCAGACCCCGGCCGGGCAGGCGCGGTCCTGGATGTGGGTGAGGTACTCCTGACCGGAAGTGACGCAGCGTGCTCAGCACCGGGTTCGGTGCGGCCTGGCCCAGGCCGCACAGGCTGGTCCGGCCGACCGTCCTGCTCAGCCGCTCCAGCCGGTCGAGGTCGGCCATGCTCGCCTGCCCCTCGGTGATCCGGGTCAGGAGCAGATGCAGCTGGGTGGTGCCGACCCGGCAGGGGACGCACTTGCCGCACGACTCCGTCGCGGCAGAAGTCCATGAAGTAGCGGGCCACGTCGACCATGCAGACCGTGTCGTCCATCACGACCATCCCCCCGGAGCCCATGATCGAGCCCGCGCCGGCGAGCGCCTCGTAGTCCACCGGCAGGTCCAGCAGGTCCGCGGGCAGGCAGCCGCCGGACGCGCCGCCGGTCTGGACGGCCTTGAGCGGGCGGCCGTCGACGATCCCGCCGCCGATGTCCTCGACGATCTCCCGCAGCGTCATCCCCATCGGGACCTCGACGAGCCCGACGTTGACCACCCGGCCGGTCAGCGCGAACACCTTCGTGCCCCGGCTCTTCTCCGTGCCGAGCGCGGCCAGCCGGTCGGGGCCGTCGCGGATGATCGTCGGCACGTTCGCGAAGGTCTCCACGTTGTTGATCAGCGTGGGGCAGGCCGTCCAGGCCCGCGATGGCGGGGTAGGGAGGGCGGGGCCGGGGAGTGCCGCGGCGACCCTCCACCGAGGCGATGAGCGCGGTCTCCTCGCCGCAGACGAACGCGCCTGCGCCCAGCCGGATCTCGATCTCGAAGCCGTGGCGTGCGTCGGCCGTGCCGGTGCCGAGCAGCCCGGCGTGCCGCGCCTGGTCGATCGCGACGTGCAGCCGGGCGATGGCCAGCGGGTACTCCGCGCGGCAGTAGATGTAGCCCTTGCGCGCCCCGACCGCGTAGCCGGCGATCGCCATCCCTTCCAGCACCCGGTGCGGGTCGCTCTCCAGGATCGCCCGGTCCATGAAGGCGCCGGGATCGCCCTCGTCGGCGTTGCAGATCACGAACTTCCGGTCGCCGACCGCCTTCGCGACGGTCGACCACTTCAGCCCGGTCGGATAGCCCGCCCCGCCCCGGCCGCGCAGTCCGCTGCGCCGCACCTGGTCGACGACCTGCATCCGGGGTCATGGTCGGCAGTACGGTGCGCAGCGCCTCGTAGCCGCCCGCGGCGAGGTAGTCGTCGAGGTTCTCCGGGTCGATCCGGCCGAAGTTCTCGGTCACCACCCGCTTCTGGAGGGCGAAGAACCGTGCTGGGACGTCGACCGCCGGCGGCTCGGGGAGACGCCGCCGCGAGGCGCTCGACGTCGTCGACGCCCACCCGCACGGCCAGCGCGCCGATCGGAGCGAACCGCACGAGCGGCCCCGCCGAGCACAGGCCGAGGCAACCGACGCGCTGGACCTGGACCTCCGCGGGGGTGACCCGACGCAGTTGCCGACGGACGTGGTCCGCGCCCAGGGCGAGACAGCTCGCGGCCTCGCACACCTGCACTGCCCTGGGCTCGGTCACAATGCCTCCAGCCGAGCGACCGCGCCCTCACCGGTGATTCGCCCGATGGCCGCGCCGTCCAGCACCATGACCGGCGCGAGGCTGCACAGGCCCGGGCACCGGACGGTGACCACGGTGAGCTTCCCGTCGGCTGTCGTCGTGCCCACGGCGGTCCCAGATGGTCCTGCACCGCGGCCAGGACCGCCTCGCCGCCGCCGATGTGGCAGGCCGTCCCGGTGCACACCTCGCACACGTGCCTGCCGTAGGGCCGGAGAGTGAAATGCGCGTAGAAGGTGGCGACGCCGTAGACCGTGGACAGCGGCACCCCGAGCGATGCGGCAACCCGCTCCAGTGCATCGACCGGGTAGATGCCCGAACGTCTCCTGCACGGTGTGCAGCACTTCGATCAGACCCTCGGGACGGTGGCCGAGCTGGCGCATCCGGATCTCGACCGACCGCCACCGCTGGCTGTCGGTTGCTGCAGAAGATGTCACGAGCATCTGCAGTCCTCTGAGTTGGGCGGCCCAGCATCCAGGAGACCGGGGAGCCCAACTAGGGCCGATGGTCGCGGTTTCGTCCCTACTCCCTCACCATGGACGCACGCCGGAGTCCGTACGCCTGAACGGGTTGCAACGCTGCGGCAACGGTTCCCCTCGGCTGCGTCCGTGATGTTGCCTGCGTCACGGCGCCGCATCGAGGTGGCGCGGACGGAGGAGACATCGATGACGCAGACCCTCGAGCCCACCGCAGTCGCGGAGCCGTCCGCGGCCCGCAAGCGGGTCGAGAGCTGGCTGGCCGACTTCGAGGCCGCGCTGGCCGCCCGGGACGTCGAGCGCGCGGCGGGCCTGTTCGCCACGACCTGCTACTGGCGCGACCTGATCGCGTTCACCTGGAACCTCAAGACGGTCGAGAACCGCGACGGGGTGGCCGACCTGCTGCGGACAGACGATGGAGACGACCGACGCGACGACCTTCCGGGTCACCGAGGGCGAGGAGCCCGCCGAGGCCGACGGCGTCGTGACGTCCTGGTTCACGTTCGAGACCGCGGTCGGGCGCGGCTCGGGTCTGCTGCGGCTCAACGAGGAGGGCGCCTGGACCTTCCTGACGACGCTCGACGAGCTCAAGGGCCACGAGGAGAACCAGGGCGCCAGTCGGCCCAAGGGCGTCGAGCACGGCGCCCGCAGGGACCGGGTGACCTGGAGGGAGCGGCGCGCGGCCGAGGTCGAGGGCCTCGGCCGCGACCGCGACCCCTACGTCGTGGTGATCGGCGGCGGGCAGGGCGGCATCGCGCTCGGGGCGCGGCTGCGCCAGCTCGGCGTCGACCACGTCGTCGTCGACCGGCACGCGCGGCCCGGCGACCAGTGGCGCAGCCGCTACAAGTCGCTCTGCCTGCACGACCCCGTCTGGTACGACCACCTGCCGTACCTGCCGTTCCCGCCGAACTGGCCGGTCTTCGCGCCGAAGGACAAGATCGGCGACTGGCTCGAGATGTACACGCGGGTCATGGAGATCAACTACTGGGGCTCCACGACCGCCAAGGACGCCACCTGGGACGACGCGAAGAAGGAGTGGACGGTCACCCTCGACCGCGACGGCGAGGAGGTCGTGCTGCACCCCAAGCAGCTGGTCTTCGCGCTCGGCGTCTCGGGCAAGCCGAACATCCCGACGCTGCCCGGCCAGGACGTCTTCCGGGGCGAGCAGCACCACAGCTCCCAGCACCCCGGCCCGGACGCCTACAAGGACAAGCGGGTCGTCGTCATCGGCTCGAACAACTCGGCGTTCGACATCTGCGGGGCGCTGTGGGAGGTCGGCGCCGACGTGACGATGGTGCAGCGCAGCTCCACCCACATCGTCCGGTCCGACTCGCTGATGGAGATCGGCCTCGGCGGCCTCTACTCCGAGAGCGCACTCGAGGCCGGGGTGACGACGTTCAAGGCGGACACGATCTTCGCCTCGCTGCCGTACCGGATCATGCACGAGTTCCAGATCCCGCTCTACCAGCAGATGGCCGAGCGGGACAAGGACTTCTACGAGCGCCTCGAGGCCTCGGGCTTCCGGCACGACTGGGGCGCCGACGGGTCGGGGCTGTTCATGAAGTACCTGCGCCGCGGGTCGGGCTACTACATCGACGTCGGCGCCGCCGACCTGGTGGCCAACGGCGAGGTCCCGGTCAAGCAGGGCCAGGTCCTCGAACTCACCGAGACCGGCGTCAAGCTCGACAGCGGCGAGGAACTGCCTGCTGACCTCGTCGTCTACGCCACCGGCTACGGCTCCATGAACGGTCTGGCCGCCGACATCGTCGGCCAGGAGATCGCCGACAAGGTCGGCAAGGTGTGGGGCCTGGGATCCGACACGACTAAAGACCCTGGCCCGTGGGAGGGCGAGCAGCGCAACATGTGGAAGCCCACCCAACAGGATGGGCTCTGGTTCCACGGTGGCAACCTGCACCAGTCCCGCTACTACTCGCTCTACCTCGCACTTCAGCTCAAGGCGCGGGCGGAAGGTATTCCGTCGCCCGTGTACGGGCTGCAAGAGGTGCACCACACGTCGTAGGTTCGCCACAACCCGCGCGGGTCGTCTTACCTCACAAGGGTGGAACGACCCGCGCGGGGCCGTGCGACAGCCGAAAAGTGCATGAAGGCCCACACGGGATTGGCGACCCGCCCCTGGACCTCCACACTCGACGCGCACCTGCACCTCGCGGCCGCGGCCGCTGAATCTGCACGACTGACGCCGACGGAGCTGACAGTGATTATCGGTGTGGTTCGGGAGTCCAAGCCCGGTGAGACCCGGGTGGCGGCGACTCCGGCGACGGTGAAGCAGCTACAACAGCTCGGCTACGAGGTGGTGATCGAACAGGGTGCCGGGGCGCACGCGGACTTCCCGGACGACGGGTTCGTCGAAGCCGGCGCGACCATCGGCGACGCCTGGAAGGCAGACGTCGTGTTCGGGATCAACGCGCCGTCGGAGGACGAGCTGGACCGCATGAGGTCCGGGGCGACCCTGATCGCGTTGCTCCAGCCGATGTTCAACCCGGAGCTCGTGGAGGTGCTCGGTCGCCGGCCGATCACGGCGATGTCGATGGACGCGGTCCCGCGGATCTCGCGGGCCCAGTCGCTGGACGTGCTCAGCTCGATGGCCAACATCGCCGGCTACCGGGCCGTCATCGAGGCCGCGCACCAGTTCGGCCGGTTCTTCACCGGGCAGGTGACCGCCGCCGGGAAGGTACCGCCCGCGAAGGTGCTGGTGGTGGGTGTCGGGGTGGCCGGGCTGGCGGCGATCGGCGCGGCAGGCGCGCTGGGTGCGATCGTGCGCGCCACCGACCCGCGACCGGAGGTGGCCGACCAGGTCAGCTCGCTCGGCGGGCAGTACCTCGTCGATCTCCTCGCCCGAGGTCGAGGTCAGCACCACCGGCTACGCCAAGGAGATGGGCGACGACTACAAGGCGCGGGAGGCGCAGCTCTACGCCGACCAGTGCAAGGACGTCGACATCATCATCACCACCGCGCTGATCCCCGGCCGGCCGGCCCCACGGATCATCACCGCGGAGATGGTGGCGTCGATGAAGCCCGGCTCGGTGATCGTCGACATGGCCGCCGCCAACGGCGGCAACGTCGAGGGCACCGTGCCCGGCCAGAAGATCGTCACGTCGAACGACGTCACGATCATCGGCTACACCGACCTGGCAGGCAGGCTGCCCGCGCAGGCGAGCCAGCTCTACGGCACCAACCTGGTCAACCTCATGAAGCTGCTCACCCCTGAGAAGGACGGCAGGCTGGTGCTGGACTTCGACGACGTCGTCCAGCGCTCGATCACCGTGGTGCGCGACGGCGAGAAGACCTGGCCCCCACCGCCGGTCTCGGTCTCGGCCGCCCCGGCGGTGGCCCCTGCGGCGGCCGCCCCGGCGGCGACGGCGAAGGAGGCCAAGCCGCCGGCGTCCCCGGCGCGGCGGTTCGGCATCATCGGCGTGGCCGCGGTGGCGCTGTTCCTGATCACGGCGATATCGCCGCCCGCCCTCATCGGCCACCTGGTCGTGTTCGCGCTGGCCATCGTGATCGGCTACTACGTCATCGGGAACGTGCACCACGCGCTGCACACCCCGCTCATGTCGGTGACCAACGCGATCTCCGGCATCATCCTCGTCGGCGCGCTGCTGCAGATCGGGCAGCCCTCCCTCGCGGTCACGCTCGTGGCGACCGCCGGGGTTCTGCTGGCCACCATCAACGTCTTCGGCGGTTTCGCGGTGACCCACCGCATGCTGGCCATGTTCCGACGGAGCTGACACCATGACCGCACAGTCCGCCGCCAGCGCGGCTTACATCGTCGCCGCGCTGCTGTTCATTCTCGCCCTCGCCGGGCTGTCCCGGCACGAGACGGCCCCCGCAGGAAACATGTTCGGCATCGCGGGCATGACGATCGCCCTGGTCGCCACGCTCGTGCTGACGCTGGAGGGCGGGTTCACCGCTCTTCAGCTGGCGCTGTTGATCGTCGCCATGGCCCTCGGCGCAGCGATCGGCCTGTTCCGGGCCGCCCGGGTGCCCATGACCGGCATGCCCGAGCTGATCGCGCTGTTCCACAGCTTCGTCGGCCTCGCCGCGGTGCTGGTGGGCTGGAACGGCTACCTCGAGGTCGAGGGCCGTGGCGTGCTCGAAGCAATCGGGGAGAGGCTCGACCCGACGCTGCTGGGCATCCACCACGCCGAGGTGGTCATCGGCGTGTTCATCGGCGCGGTGACCTTGACCGGCTCGATCGTCGCATGGGGCAAGCTCTCCGCGCGGTTCAAGTCGGCGCCGCTGGTGCTGCCCGGCAAGAACCTGCTGAACATCGGCGCGCTGGTCGCGTTCGCCGTGCTCACGGTGTGGTTCGTCATCGCCCCGACGCTCGGTGTGCTCATCGCGGTCACCGTGATCGCGCTGGCGCTCGGCGTCCATCTCGTCGCCTCGATCGGCGGCGGCGACATGCCCGTCGTCGTGTCCATGCTCAACAGCTACTCCGGCTGGGCCGCGGCGGCCTCGGGCTTCCTGCTCGGCAACGACCTGCTGATCATCACCGGTGCGCTCGTCGGTTCATCCGGTGCGTACCTGTCCTACATCATGTGCAAGGCGATGAACCGCTCGTTCATCTCCGTCATCGCGGGTGGCTTCGGCATCGAGGCGCCGTCGGGCGACGCCAAGGACTACGGCGAACACCGCGAGGTCAACGCCGAGGGCGCGGCAGACCTGCTCGCCGGGGCATCGAGCGTCATCATCACCCCCGGCTACGGCATGGCCGTCGCCCAGGCCCAGTACCCCGTCGCCGAGCTCACCCGCCGCCTGCGGGAGCGGGGCGTCGACGTGCGGTTCGGCATCCATCCCGTGGCCGGTCGGCTCCCCGGCCACATGAACGTGCTGTTGGCCGAGGCCAAGGTGCCCTACGACATCGTCCTGGAGATGGACGAGATCAACGACGACTTCCCCAAGACCGACGTCGTGCTGGTCATCGGCGCGAACGACACCGTCAACCCCGCGGCCATGGACGATCCCAGCTCCCCCATCGCGGGCATGCCGGTCCTCACGGTGTGGGAGGCGAAGGACGTCATCGTCTTCAAGCGGTCGATGGCAGTGGGCTACGCGGGTGTCGCCAACCCGCTCTTCTACAAGGAGAACAGCCAGATGCTCTTCGGCGACGCCAAGGACCGCGTGGAGGACATCGTCCAGGCCCTGGAGGGAGCACTGGCACGGAGGTAGGTCCGGGCCCGCCGCATCGATCCGGCCGCCGGCCTGGAGTCGCCGCAGGTCACCCGGCGAGCCGGCGCGCGACGGCCGGGACGACGATCGCGGCCGCGACGAGATGCGTCAGCATCAGGAGCGCCTTCGTCGCCGGGGCGGCGTCCACGATCACGTCCGGCACGAGGGACAGCACGGTGAGCACCGCGGTGGTGCGGACGAAGGTGCTGCGCGGGCGACGGGCCGTGCGGGACAGGACGGCGGCCAGGATCACGCCGATCAGCGAGAAGACGGCCGTCAGCACGGCGAACCCCTGGACGGGGATCGGGGCACCCCCGACGTCGAGGCCGATTCCGGCGGCGCGGCCCGCCGCCGCGACGATCGGCGTGGCGACGCTGGCGAGGGCAGCGGCGGCGACGCCGGTCGTGAGCAGCGAACCGGTCGTCGTGCTGCGCGGGGCGGCGGTGTAGGTCGCGGTCACGATGGCCTCCGGTGGGACGGCGACCGGCCCTGTGCCGGTCTCTCACCGGGGCTACGAACGGGAGCGGCCCCGTACGACACCTCCGTGAGATTCTTTTCTCGGAAAGCCCCGAACCAGCTCGTTCCGGGTGCGTGGCCATTGCCGCGGTCGGACGGGGGGGTGCAGTGTAGGAGTCCGCACGCACCCACAGTCCCCACTTGGAGGGACGATGGACTCCGACCGAAGTGACCAGCTGGCGCGATCCCAGCAAGCGCGGTCGACAGCAGCTCAGCTCCAATCTCGACTGGTAGCTGTCGCTCGCGGTCTGACCGACTCCTACGAGGAAGCGGCCCGCCAGCACGAGCAGTCGGCAGTCGATCTGCGACCACCCACCGAGGTCGACCACCGGCTGATGGCGAAGACCTGCCGGGTGCTCGCCGACCGGACCCGCTTCATCGCCCAGACCTGGGAGGAGCAGGACGAGTGTGTGGACAACGCTATGCAGTGCCCGCACTGCGCGTTGCCCATGCCCCGCGAGTTCATGGTCAGGCTGATACTGGGGCGTTCGGCGACGGCTCCGTGCCCGTCGTGCGGGGCCACGGCACGGCTCGCGCTCCACGCTGCTTCCGGCGAAGGGGACGACGACCACACCCAGGATCTGACGGCCGCGATCGTCCACGAGAAGCTGCGCATCGCGTCCGGTCTCAACGACGAGGTCGTGTCCCACCTGTTCGCGGCGGCCCTACGGCTCGACGGGGCGCTGGCCATGACGCACGGCCCCGTCCGCCAGTGCCTGATCGAGGCCATCGATCACGTCGACGTCGGTATCCACGCCATCCGTCAGGTCGCCTTCGGGCTGGCGGCGGAACGCAAGCAGGTCCACTGGGGCCCGGCCCGCCACCGCAGGCCCAGACAGGACGGCCCGGACTGACACCCGCCGTCTGACTCGGCATGCCGATCACCTCCACAAGGAAATAGAGCAGGCGCTCAGCTAGTTCTAGAATCTAGAGCGACTGCTCTACAAGTGGAGGTGGCTGGTGTGGTTCTGGCTGGTCGGCGCGGTCGTCGCCGAGGTGTTCGCGACGATCACGCTGCGCTTCACCGAGGGGTTCACTCGGCTGGTGCCGTCCCTGCTCGTGGTGCTGGGGTACGGAACGGCGTTCTTCGCGCTGTCCCAGGCCCTCGTGCGTGGCATGCCGGTCGGGGTCGCCTACGGAACCTGGGCGGCGTTGGGCGTCACCCTGGTCGCGATCATCGGTGCGGCCTTCCTCGGGGAGTCGCTCACGTCGATCCAGATCGGCGGGCTCGCGCTGGTCGTCGGCGGCGTCCTGGCCCTGGAGCTGGGGGGAGCGCATGCGTGATGGGGCACCGGGCGACGAGGACACCGGACCGACCGGAACGGAGAAGGACGGGCGCCGACGACGCGGGCAGGAGCGCCGTCGCATCCTGATCGACGCCGCCTTGTCGGTGATCGGCCGGGATGGACTCTCCGCGGCGACCCAGCGATCGGTCGCGGCGGAAGCCGGCGTCCCGCCCAGCGCGGTGTACTACTACTTCGCCACCCTGGACGATCTCGTCGCCGCCGCGTTGGTGGAGGTGAACGAGCGGTTCATCGCGCAGCTCGACGGGGTCGACACGACCGGGGACAACCCGCTGCGGGCTCTGGCCGTCGTCACGGTCGAGGCGGCTCGGCCGACCCGCGCCGAGGCGACGGCCGAGCTGGAGCTGTGGATGCTCGCCGCCCGGGACGAGCGGCTCCGCGGCGAGATCGACAGGTACAACGCGAGCCTGCACGCGACGGCTTCCCGGTTCAGCGATGACCCGACGGCCGTCGCCGCCATCGCGGCCGCGCTGACCGGCTACTACTGGCAGGTCGCCACCAGTGACACGTTCGACGCCGAGCAGCTCGAAGCGATCCTGCGTCACATCGTCCGGTGACTGTCGCTTTCACCCGCTTCACATGCCCGGGGCACCGGTACCGAGGCTGATCCCGATCGGTCCGGACGGCGTCCCACAGCAGCCGCCGTCCGATCCGGCGTTCTCGATCTGGTCGAACAGGCCTGCGCCGCCGCAGACCCCGGTCTCGGGCAGCACCAGCTCGACCCGGGCGGCGGCCTCGTGATCCCCGGCCAGCGCCGCGGCGACCGAGCGGACCTGCTCGTAGCCGGTCATCGCGAGGAACGTCGGGGCCCGGCCGTAGCTCTTCATCCCGACCAGGAACACCCCCGGCTCGGGTTGGGCCAGCTCGGCGGCGCCGTGCGGGTAGACCGTGCCGCAGGAGTGCACATTCGGGTCGATCAGCGGGGCCAACGCCCGCGGGGCCTGCAGAACCGGGTCCAGGTCCAGGCGCACCTCCGAGAGCCACGACAGGTCCGGGCGGAACCCGGTCACCGCGACGACCTCGTCGACCGGGTCGAGCCGTCGCCCGTCCACCGACACCAGCACCAGCCGGCCGTCCCCCTCCTGGTCGACGGCGGCAGTGCGGAACCCGGTCACCGTGGAGATGTGCCCCGCCTCGACTGCTGCCGCGGCACGGTCACCCAAGGCCCCGCGCGCGGGAAGCTGATCGGCGTCGCGGCCACCGAAGGTGTCCCCGACCTGCCCGCGACGCAGCAACCACACCACATGCGTTCCCGGCACCTGCTCGGCGAGCTCGGCGAACGCCACCAGCGCCGTCAACGCCGAGTGCCCGCTCCCGGCGACCGCGACCCGCTTCCCCGCGTAGCGCGCCCGGACCGCCCGGGCGGTCAGATCGGGAACCTGATAGGCGATCCGATCCGCCGCGGCCGCCTCTCCCAGGGCCGGCAGGCCGTCGGCGCCGAGCGGGTTCGGCGTCGTCCACGTACCCGAGGCGTCGACCACCGCGCGCGCGGTGATTCGCTCCTCCCCCACCCGACCTGCGCTCGTCGTCCGCACATGCACGGTCAGCGGCTCACTGTCCCGGCCGGCGTCGACGACCCGGTCACGCCCCTGTCGGGCCACTCCGATGACCCGAGCACCGAACCGGATGCGCTGCCCCAGGGCGTCCGCGAGGGGCTGCAGGTAGTGCACTGCCCACTCCGCTCCGGTCGGGTACGTGTCGGGATCCGCGGACCGCCAGCCGGTCTGGGCCAGCAGCTTCTCCGCTGCCGGGTCGACCAGCTCACCCCACCGGGAGAACAGCCGCACGTGATGCCACTGCCGCACACTCGCCCCTGCCGCAGGCCCGGCCTCCACCACCAGCGGTTCCAGCCCGCGGTCGAGCAGTTGAGCGGCCGCCGCCAACCCGATCGGCCCAGCCCCCACCACGACCACGGGCAGAACGTTCTCGTCCACGACGACCTCCATCGACACTCATCGATCCTCGGGGATCCGGACTGTATCGACGCGCATCGATTGACGCAACCATCGATGCGGGTCGATACTCTGCCGATGAGCGCGAGCCTGTCCGGCAGTGTGCTGCCGCTGAGCGACGTGTCCAGCCCGCCGGTCCAGCTCGGTTCGGCCGAGGCAGCGACCTACGCGGAGTGGTTCGCCTGCCTGGCCGAGCCGACCCGGGTGCGGCTTCTGCATGCGGTCGCCGTCGCTGGGCGCGCGGTGCCCGTCGGGGAGCTCGCCGAGCAGCTCGGGATCAGCCAGTCCACGTGCTCCCACCACGTGCGCAAGCTCGCCGACGTCGGGTTCGTGCTGCTACGCAAGGAACGCACCACCACCCTCGTCTCGGTCAACGCCAACTGCTGCACCGGACTCCCGCACGCCGCGGACGCGGTCATGGGGATGCTCGCCCCGCGCCCGTGCTGCCCGACCGACCTGCCCGCCGACGTCACCGTCCGCGCCCTCGAGTCCCGCGACTGGGCCGCGGTGCGGCGGATCTACGCCGAGGGCATCGCCACCGGCCACGCCACCTTCGAGACCGAGGTCCCCGACCGCCGCGAACTCGACCGCACGTGGCTACCCGACCACCGCTGGGTTGCCGAGCTCGACGGGCAGGTCGTCGGCTGGGCCGCGCTGCGCGCCACGTCCACCCGCCCCGTCTACTCCGGCGTCGCCGAGTCGTCGATCTACGTCGGCGACGGCCACCGCGGCCGCGGAGTGGGCACCGCACTCATCCACCGCCAGGTGTGCGCGGCCGACGAGGCCGCCCTGTGGACCCTGCAGACCTCGATCTTCCCCGAGAACCGCGCCTCGATCACCCTGCACCACTCCGCCGGCTACCGCACGCTCGGCGTCCGCGAACGCATCGGCCGACACCACGACACCTGGCGAGACACCGTCTTCCTCGAACGCCGACGCGCCACCGACCCCGGTTGACGCCTCGACCGTTCTCCGACGCCCCCGCGTCCTCCAAGGCCGGCGGCCCGATGCGGTCGATGCCGGCGGCTCGGTCAAGACGCGGCGCGACAGGTAGCTGCGCCGTCAGGGGTAGACAGTGATCGCGCCGTCGCCATGGCTGCCAGGCCTGAGCCGAGCCGAAACAGCTCTCGTCGATCGCCCACTTGGTATTTCGAAACGAGCGCACAGGCGCGAATATGATCTACAGTTTCTTAGAACTTGCTGGGAAACGCTCGCACGGACACGCATATCGATCTGCGGCCAGTCGGCCCTGCCTGTTCCGACGGGCAGACGAATGTTCCCCCGACCTGCCGAGCCGCTGATAACAGGCCGAGCGTGTTCCCCGAACGTGAGCTGGGATGGAACCCGAACGAGGGGGCAAATCGGCCATGAGCGACGACACGGACATGCGTGAGACCGCACGTCACGAGTACGAACCACCCGAACTGCGGGTTCTCACCCCCAAGGAGGTTGATGACCTTGTCGGAGGCGTCCAGGACTTGCCTGATAGAGGCCCGGTCGGGGCCAGGTTTGCCCGTATTGTTCGCAATGCTCCACGCTCACTGTTCATATGATGTGAAACATCCAATATGTCTATCTTCGGCTCGGTAACGGTCAGCTGATCCTCTACGAACCCTGGTTCATGAATCTGTGGCAGCCAGCCTCCGGGTCATCGCGGACAACACATCTCGAGAACTGGGCGACTCGATCCGGCGGTGCGGCATCCTTGGCAGTTATCACGGGCGCGTCGGCAGGAATCGGAGCGGCCTTCGCGGAGGCCTTGGACCGGCGCGGCTATTCAGCGGTGCTTATCGGCCGGAACCTTGAAGCACTGCGGCGGACGGCGGGGCGGCTCTCCAATCCGAGCGAAGTAGTCGCCGCCGACCTCACGGATCCTGACGGGTTGCGCAAGGTCGACACGTTTCTGTCCGGACATCCCGGCCAGATCCGGATATTGATCAACAACGCCGCAGCGGCATGGTACGGGCCTGTGGCCACACACGAGGACCGACTGCTGTCCGCGACCGTCGAGTTGAACTGCAGCGCACTCGTGCACCTCACCCGCGCAATCCTGCCCGCCATGCTCGAGGTGGGTGGGGGCATCGTCAACATGTCGAGCCTCGCCAGTCGGTGGCCGCAACCCAACCTCGCCGTCTACGCCGCCTCGAAAGCCTTCGTCGACAGCTTCACCCGCTCCCTCCGCGACGAACTGCTCAATTCCCCGGTACATGTAACCTGTATACGGCCAAGCTGGGTGCGAACCGAGTTCCATGCCCGTGCCGGTCAATCTGTTGACGACGGCTCCGACTGGCTGAAGCCAGACGACGTCGTCCAACGAGCGCTGGTCGCGCTCGAGCACAACAAGGAGTTCGTCTCCGTACCGAAAGAACCACCCCTGACACAGCAGGCACGATGGTGGCTACGACGCTGGATCCGACACAACGCCCCGCAAGACGTTCTCGACGCTGCACGGGTAGTGCGCGATGGTGGTCGTCGCTCGGAGATTCGATGACGCAGCAGCCTCCGCCGGACAACCGTGGCAGCAATAGGCGAGAGCCTTTCGTGCTGGGCGCGTCGCTGGTCGAGCTGGCGGTCGACCTCATCCGTCGATCACAGCTTTTCCGTCGATCACGGCGTTGCGCCGTACAGGCTGGTCTCGCATCCTGGCCTTGCCCGCTTCCCCCGGGCGCCCACGAGAGCGCGACCACGGGGAGCGGCACATGCCCGACGAGTACGACCGCAGCGGGATCGACGTCGACCGGGCCGACCGGACACTGATCGAGCAGACGCCGCGCAGCTGCGCCAGGGCGCCATCCGAGCTAGCCGAACGTTAGTCGTGATCCCGTCGCCTCGGCGGTATCCAGGTGGGAGGCGACATCCAGGTGGGAGGCGACTCGACGCCTGTCGATCGCGGAACCAGTGTCGGCCCTCGCGGATCGAGGCCTGCTTTGCGAAGGCTCAGCTCATTCATCTTCGTCGTGCTCATGCTGGGCGCCATCGTCGCCATCGTCGGCATCGTCGCGCTGGAGCTCTGGCATGGACCCACTGTGCTGGCGCTGTCCGGGAGCCACGGCCTGGATACAGGGGACCTGCTCGCGGTCCCGCTCGTGGTGCTCGTGCTAGCGGCGGCTCGCCGTCGATTCGCACCACGCGCGCCGGGCGGCTGGGCAGGGCCGGTGTCGGCCGTGCTGTTGGGTGCGCTGCTTGTGCTCGCTGGCATAGTTGCGAAGTCGGGTGGTCCGCTGGTACCGGCGGGCGGCGCCACGGTCGACGACACCATCAGCAAGACGTGGGGAACGAGGTCGGTTCCCGTCAATCGCTGGTCGTACGTGGCCGTCACCTACGACGGTGCGACGCTGCGCATGTACGTAGACGGTGAGCAGGTATCGAGCCGTCCTTCCGCGGGCGCCATCCAGGCTTCCGACGACCCGCTGTGGATCGGCGGCAACCGTCCGTACGGCGAGCACTTCGACGGTGAGATCGACGAGGTGCGCGTCTATGACCGCGCCCTTACCCAGGGCGAAATCGCGCACGACATGGCGACGCCCGTTGCGCCGGCATCCGGGCTGGTCGCGGCTTACGCGTTCGATACGGGATCGGGCAACGTCGCCGTGGACTCGTCTGGGCACGGCGCCACGGGTGAAATCCGTGGCGCGACGTGGGCGTCCGGGCGGTACGGTGATGCCCTTCGGTTCGACGGCGACGCCTCCGTGGTCAGGGTTACTGCATCGCCGACGCTGAACCTGACGAAAGCGATGACGCTATCAGGATGGATTCGGCCCGATTCGGCGCAGGCGGGTTGGCGGACGATCGTTCAGCGCCAGACCGACGCGTATCTCTTGACGGCGAGCAGCAGTCGTGAGAACAGCGGGGGTCGCGTCGACGACCTCCGTGCCGTGGTGCTCGTTGCGGTGGCCGTGTGGTTCAGCGTGATCATCGCCACCGGCCGAACGCCGAGGGAGCCCGCCCGACGCCGGACATGGTGGCTGCCGTTGGCGTTGTTCGCAGTGGGTTCGCTCGTGGACGCCGTTCTCGCGCCCACCGGCACTCTGGTTGGACCGGCGCTCGTGGCCGTCTGGCTGGCTGCGACGGCTTCAAGGCGCGCCGAGCGGGCGGTGTTCACGGGTGCTGCGGTCGTCTGCGCCGGTCTGACGATCGGATCGCTCACCGGCATCGCCGGCCTCGCCACCGCGATACCCGCCTACGACGACGCCGTGGCGCGCTCGGCCGCGCTCGGCGCTCTGCTGATTCTGGCCGGGCTCGCCGCCCTGTTGTCCGCTCGTCGTACTCCACAGTGACGACGTAGGCGTTAGCTCACACCTCTGAATGCTACCTCCCGGCATGACCGTCGACACCAGGTTAGATCAGTGGCAGATCATTCTCTGACCCAGCTGCTCGGTGAGCACTCCGCCCGCGCGTAACACCCACGGCCCGCCCAACGAGTCGACTCACGCCCAGAAGCTGCGCGAAGGGATTCAGTCGTGAGACTCGCCAAACAGATGCTCATCGCGCTCCCGGTAGCGCTCGGCGCCTCCGTTTTGACCACCGCCGCTCAGGCGGCCGTGCCAGACAGCGGCGCTGGCGTATCTCATGGTTGCGTGAGCAGCCGAACAGGTGTGTTGCGTGTGATCGACCCCGCGAAGGGTCAGGGCTGCATCACAAATAACGACCGGCTCAAGGAAACCGCAATCCAGTGGACCCAGGGCGGCGGGACTCAGCCAGTCGGCGTCTCTGCGTCTGCGGCAGGCGACCCGGGCGGCATCGAATATCTCGATCAACTTATCGGTCTGCCCTGCGACATGAACAACGCGGAACCCGGCGTCGTGCAGATTGCATATTCCGCCTCTGGCGGGATCACGATGACTTGCCAGAAGACGGGTACGTCTACAGGTACAACGGCCGACACGACGGGGCCTGTGCAGACAACCGAGACCACGACTACAACCACGACACCACCGACGACGGAGCCGCCGGCATAGTCAGTCAGCTGTCCAGCGACCTCGACGCGAGCCACGCGGGCGCGTCGAGATCGTACAGCCGCTCGTAAGGCAGTCGCGCGTGTCCTCGGTGACGTGATGCTCGACAACGGCCTGCCGGAGCAGAGCGACTTGCATCTACACAGCCGGCTGTAGAGCAACTTCAGCCGCTCCGATGCGTCGCGGACAAGCAGCACGAGCGGGACGTCGCCTGGATTGGGGGTGATGTAGCGGCGGGTCTGGGACTCTTGGTCTGCAGCTTCTCTGCCTCGCGGAGGGCCGCGCGCTCTGAGCGCTCGTTGCCGGGCTTCTCGATCGGCATGCTGTCGACGATGATGATCCGCTCACCGGTGGTCGGTCCTCGCCCGCGGAGACGCGCACCTGCACGCGGTCACGCATGCGCAGGATGCTGCCTCGCGACCGGGGCTTGCCCGACTCGCCTCCGGCCGTCATGCGCGCGAAGCTAGCAACCGCCGTGGATCAGACCGTGGATCGTGATCGTCTGAAGATCGCTCGAAACGATCTAGCCCCGACCATTCGTGCTGGTCAGGGCTAGTGTGTCGCTGGTGCGCCCGGCAAGATTCGAACTTGCAACCTTCTGATCCGTAGTGAGTAATAGCAAGACTTTCGCTCAATAGTTCAGACTCCCGCATCAATTACTCAGATGCCGTTTCTGCAGCAAGAACTGTGCATTGACGACCTCGCATTGAACGACGTGCGGGAACGGGGCGCGTCATACCGTCAACACACCTGCACACACAATTCACCCGACACCTGTGCTGTGGACAATGGCGTACTTAGCATCGCTGACATGCGCCGACGTCACTGGATCGCCTCACCACACCGCCAATCGCTGTTCTCGGTCTTCGCTTCTATCGGCAAGGTCAAGCTACACGTCTGCGGGCTGTGTGGTGCGGTTACTCTGGCCCGTCCGATTGCACAGATGCAGCACGCGCGCTATCACGTCCTGTTTGATCGGCTGGACGCCTGAGGCTCTGTGGTCAGTTGTTACATCGTCGTCCTAGGGACTGACGCGACGGCTCTCCTACGGTTCGTCTCGTACCTCGATGACCGAGGATGACGACGACAAGGAGCCCCCGATGAGCGACACCATCTCCTCCAAGGCAGCTGCCGAGGCGTGCGACACCACACCCCGCACCCTGCGAGTGTTCCTCCGGGCGTCGAAGGACTACGAGGCGGTGGGTTCGGGTGGCCGCTACGCCTTCACCGAGGACGACCTGCCCGAGCTCAAGACCCGGTTCACCGCGTGGCTGGCCGAGCGTGAGGCTGCACAGGCCGCTCGGGAGAAGGCCGCCAAGGAGGAGAAGGACAAGGCCGCCACCAAGGCCACCGAGTCCGACGACGCGGACGACGACACCGAGGACGAGGAGGCCGACGACGAGGACGAGCCGAGGGCCAAGCCGGCCGCGCGTCGCAGCCGTGCCCGCAAGACGACGACCGCCGCCTGAATCCGAACGACCAGAGCCCTACACCTCGATCCGGGGGTGTGGGGCCTTCTGGTGGACATGCGAGCGTCGAATCGTCGCGTGACGTGCGTACGGGCTCGTCGTGCCGGCGCCTCAGTTCGTCCCTACGCGCTCGGCACCCGCTCGCCCGTGTGACGTGTGTAGGGCGACGACGGCCACCCCGTCAGGGACGATCACGGGTCTAGCGTTGTCACTTGACTACGTGGGGCCGGGGCGGCTCGTCTGGCCGATCCGGGGGAGGGTCGTCCTTGACGTCGTCCGGAGGAGTGCCGCCCTTGGCTTTGTCGATGTCCGGTTTGCTAGGGCTCCTCAGCACCTGCAGCACTTCAAGAAACCTGAAGCTGTCAGCATGCTTCAGCGCCCACTTCGCGATCTTGTCCTTGGGTACCCCGATGCAGCGGAACACCAGGCCCATGAGCAAGACGCGGAGGGGCTGGAAGATCACCGTAATGATCGCAATGACTGCCAGCGCAGGCCAGTTCGACAGAGCGTCGAGTGCCTGGCTAATCGGCATGCCTGTATGGGACCATGGCCAATCTGGGCACGCCAAGACCCGAGACGGCCTAACTCTACCGTGATGGTAGGCAACGGGAAGGCGACGTGACCAAGTTGTGACATGTCTCACACTGATGGCCAAGGCCGGACACGCACTTAATCCCCAGGCATCTACCAGACCACCCCGCCTCGTCGGGCTGACGGGACGGGGCGCTGGAAGTTTGGGGCTACTGCTCCTGCCAGGTGCAGCCCCCGGAGAACTGCATGTATCCGCCGGGCTTGATGGCCACAGTCGAGCGACCAGTCACCGAGTTGAACGACGAGATGGCGTCAGCAGAACCGGTCGCGTCCCTGTACTTCGTCCACGTGCACAGCTTCATCAGCGAGTCGTCGCCCGGGCCGTCGGTCTTGTACGTGCCGGGCTCGATCTCCTTGCCCACCTCGTACATGCCGTCGCCGTAGCTGCCCGTCGCGGCTGGCTCGGAAGCGCTGGGCGAGGACTCGGGTGCGGACTGAGTCACGGGCGAGCTGGAGGCCGACGACAGGGTCTCCGTGGAGCCGGACGCGCCGCCGACCAGAAGGCCGACGAAGAAGGCGACGACGATTCCGACGATCCAGGGCCAGCGCTTCGCCTTGCGGACGCTGTGGGGCGGGTAAGCAGATATGATGTTCCTTTCACGCAGTCTATGGACTGCTGTGGGGAGCGATGCGATCAGCGAAGTTCAGGGCCGGGGATGTAGACCGTGCCCTCGTCGGAGTGGCGGGACTCGACGTAGCCGTGGCCCATTGCCGCCAGGATTAGCGGCTCCAATGAAGCCTCGGTGCGGTAGAGCGGGTGAGCGTCGGCAATTTCCGCCAGAGTGGGCGGCTCGTCGTAGCAGTCGAACTTCCTGCTGAGCCAGGCGGCGAAATGTTCTGGCCCGGAGAGTGTCATCGTGCATCCGGGGTCCCTCATGACGGACTTTCTTGGCCACGCTCTGGATCCTTCTCCTCACTCGGGGCGGCATAACTTCGGCGAGGCTCATTCCCACACCCAGCTCGTTGGCCGGTAGCAGGATCTGGGTGCCCCCGCAGTCACCGCAGCGGGCCCGCCGTGGGGTCACCCGCAGCGTGGCGGTGCCACGGCCGCGGACGGTGCGGGTGCGGCCGTGCCCGAACGGGCGCAGCCGACCGGGGCAGCGCGGGCAGTGCATGTTGCCCGCCTGCAGGATCCGTTCGGCCCGGTCCGGGCACGCCACCACGATCACCGAGGGCGACTCCGTTCATGTCGGCCAGCGTGTCCTATCACACCGCTGGCTGGGCAGGGGCAGGTTGGTGTTGCTGGTCCACGCCGCTGGCCCGCGGCCGTCACGGTCGTGCCGACGAACCCGCCGGCCGCGCCGCGCCGACGACGAGGGGCGCTGGACCGCCCGCGGTGGTGGGCTTGGCCGGGTCGTCTGCGCGGTGACGGCGCCGAGGAAGAGCGCCCCGGGTCAGGAACGTCGGCAGCATCGATGACGAACGGCCACCGCATCGTCGTTATCCAGAGTGCCGCTCAACAGCCCGGAGTGGCATGACTATGAAGACTGGCTCAAACAGCTCGGACTCGACTTCCGCGATGAAGACGAGGATCTAGCCGCTTAACTACACCTCTCGGTGGCCCTGTGAGCAGATGTCGCTCATGGGGCCATCGCCATATCTCCAGGCAGGAACTCAAGAGAGAGGATGCGATGAGCAGCAAGGGGTCGACCTACAAGCGCTGCGGGTGCACCGTGGTGGAAGACGGCAAGAGACGACAGCTCGCGGACAACTGTCCGAAACTGCGCCGGCCCGATGGAGCGTGGAATCCACGGCACGGCACGTGGACCTTCGCTATCTCGGTGAAGGGCTCGGGAGGGAAGCGCCAGCGAGTCGTCCGTGGTGGCTTCGAGAGCCAGCGGGACGCCCAAGCCGCTATGGACGAGCTCAAGGGCAAGGCTGCGCGGGGTGTGGACGTGGCGTCTCGGCTCACCGTCGGCCAGTACCTGCGGCAGTGGATCGCGGGCAAGAAGGACATCAAGCTCAACACCTTGACCAGCTACACGGGTCACATCGACAGGTACTGGGAGCCACACCTCGGGCATCTCCGGCTCGCCGATCTGCGGGTGCATCACGTCGCCGAGGTCTTCGGGGCCATCGAGGAACACAACGATCTGTGCCGCAAGGGCCGATCCACACGGCCGGTCGGACCGACGTCAGTTCACCGCATCCGAGCGACACTGCGAGTAGCTCTGGGCGATGCCATGCGGGAAGGGCTCATCTCGACGAACCCAGCTTCCCTGGTCAAGCTGCCGAAGGCGAAGCGGCCGAAGGGCCTGGTGTGGACCGACGACAGGGTGAGCCGGTGGCAGTCACAGGTAGATGAGCTGGTGAAGGGCGGCAAGCGGCTCAAGAAGGCCCGCGCCATGACTCCCACACCCAGCCCGGTGATGGTCTGGCGGCCCGACCAGCTCGGCCAGTTCCTCGACCACGCGCACGATGACCGTCTCTACGCGCTCTGGCACCTGTACGCCTTCCGCGGACTGCGGCGGGGAGAAGCCTGCGGGCTGGAATGGCCCGAGATCGACTTGGTGGCCGGCTCCATCGCCATCGTGCGACAGCGGATCTCCGTCGCGGGCGTGATCGTGGAGGACACCCCGAAGTCCGACGCCGGTGTTCGCATTATCCCGTTGGACCAGCAGACAGTGACTGTCCTGCGTTCACACCGCAAGCAGCAGATGGCAGACAGGCTTGCCGCTGGTCGTCGGTGGGTCACGTCGGACAAGGTGTTCACGGCTGCGGACGGCTCGCTGCTTGACCCCAACGACGTGTCCGACCAGTTCGAGGACCTGACCATCGCGGCCGGGCTGCCACCGATCCGGCTACATGATCTCCGGCACGGCGCGGCCTCGCTGATGCTCGCGGCTGGTGTGGACATGAAGGTCGTTCAGGAGACGCTGGGCCACGCCAACATCGGCTTGACGGCGAACACGTACACCAGCATCTTCCCGGACCTCGCCACCGCCGCAGCCGAGGCCACTGCGGCGATCGTCCCTCGGTCACGTCGTCACGAGGCATGACGGTCACCTTCTCAGCGACCGTATGAACTCAAGCAGCAGCTTGAGGATCTGGACAAGCACGTTCTGACGCTCGCAGCGCGCCTTGGCCAGCGCGATCTTGTGGATCTCCTTGGCCTCAACGCCCTGCAGGCGCAGGCTCCAGCTCGTCACGTGGATCTGCAGAAACGTGCGAAGAGCGTCACCGAAGATGGCGACAAAGGAGAGCAGAGCGGCGATAACGCCGACACTGACTGCGGACACACCACACCCCAAGTCTGGAGTGGCGCGCGACCGAGACGCGAGCCACTAACCTGGAGTGATGCCTTGCACTTCGACTCAACCCAAGGGGTGTAGGTCGCGCGATCCGCTCGGTACCCGGAGTCCAAGCCAAGAACGTTCATTTCTCCGGACGGACCGCACGATGCCACGCGTGAGCGCGCAGATCGAGCCTTCGCCACATCACTGTAGCGCCGGGCGAGCATAGCAGGAGGCTGCCAGGAGGCGCCCAGCGCGTTGCTGGCGGGGGCAGACGTCGCCCCGAGGGTGGTGACAGGGGTGCGAACACGTAAACGATCTCGGCGTGACTCACTGTACAGGCGCTGTACCGCTCGGCGCGTGTACACGACCTTCCGCCGTGTACAAGGGACTCGGCTTGCGTGCACGTACAGCGTCTGGCGATACTGCGTACAGCCTGGCAGGACCGGGATACAGAACGAGGTGATGTCTACGTGTCCGTGTCGAACCCTGAGGACGCGGAACTCCTGAACAGCGGCACTCCTGTCGGTCTGTACAAGTTCCTCGACCTCGCGATGAAGCGGGGTGACATCCCCCAGCCGACCGGGGTGGCCCTGCGGGTCGGGTCGAAGAAGGTCGTGGACATCGACGGCGATGACCAGCTCGACCTGCGGAACCTCGACCAGGACGACCTGCTACGGCGGTTCCACATCAAGAGCAAGGTCGACCTGAACGACAAGAGTCGGGCGACGTACGAGGGCCGGTTCCGCAAGGCCGTGTCCATGTACCTGAAGTACCTGGACAACGATCCGACCTGGAAGCCGAAGCCGCGCGCCTCGACCAGCAAGACGACCTCCAGGGCGAAGATGTCGGCGCCCACACCGTCCGTAGACGATACACCCGATACCACGGATACGTCGGCTGTCACGCCTCCGGCTACATCGCCGGGGCCGGGGATGATCGAGTTCCCGATCCCGCTTCGACCGGGCGTGCAGGGCAAGCTGATCCTGCCGGACGACCTCACGAAGCGTGAGGCCGAGCGGGTCGTCAAGGTCGTCAGCGCGCTCGCCATCGAGGAGCAGTTGGCGATCACTGCGGGACCGTCGACGTCGTAACGAAGGGGGCGGCCCCGCTACCAACGATCGCCGCCCCCCATGCCGCAAGCCCAGACCCCACTCATGGAGACAGGAGCAGCACCAACATGATATCCCCTGCGCCGTTCGGGGGTAAGCCCCCGTGCAAGGTGACCAGCATCATCACCTTCATTCAGTGGCTCCTCAGCGACTGGACACGCGCGGTCTTGGGCCTGCTCTACATCGTCGTGCTTCCACGTTCGCACTCGGCATCACCTGGGTGGCCGCTCCCCAGGTTGGCGCGATCGGTGCAGCCGTCCTCGGTGCTGGTACGACCGTCGGCAGCGGCACGGTCATGGAAGCTGCCAGGCGACGTCGAAGCCGGAAGACCTCGTCGCCTGCGGAGTGAGTTGAGGTTGGGCGGCTCTCACCAGTCGCCCAACCCCCTGCCCTGCTGCGGGAGCACTCCCGGCAACACACCGACATCACACTGTGTGCGCGCGGTGGGTGTGGATCATCAGTGATCGCGATACAAGCGATCTACGAGGCAAAACATGGTGCGCCCGAAGGGATTCGAACCCCTAACCTTCTGATCCGTAGTCGGACGGACGTTGTCCACGAAGGACGCTCCCGTCTGTGTAGCGGGTCAGAGCCCGGTTTCTACGTCCAGTCGGAGCTCCCGGCCCTGTCCGTGAGCCGCAATCCGTGAGACGGATGTGCGACGAGATGATCCGGGCCTGCCCAACCGCAGGGCCCCAGAGCGGCGCTGAAAACGCCAGTCCCACGACGTGAGCAGTGGCCGAGAGGCTGATCGTACAAGCCTGCAACCACGTCCCATCCCCCACCGGCGGCCCGATTCGCTGCCCCTGCTCGGACTTGATGTGCCACGATGGCCCTGGAGCTCATTCACGGGCGGATTGTTCGCGTCTTGGGGGGCGGTGACCGGGCATCGTGGCCGGTGTGGCTGCGCTCGTTCAGCCGGTAAGTGTGCTGCTCAGTTCGGCGACCACGCCGGTCGGGTCGTTGGCAGCGATATGGTCGAGAAGGCGGCGGAGGTCACCGGATCGCCCGCTGCGTCACTTACGGCACGGGCGGCGAGGGCAGCTGTGGCAATGCCAGGGAGATGAGGTAGTTCGCGGAGCCGCGGACCCTTGTGATGATTTCGAGTGGTGTCGGAGAGTGATAACGGGCGGGGCGCATCGCGGTGGCCCGGCCGTCTGGCCGGGTGCGCCGGGTTCCGGGCCCGGGGAGTCCTGATCGGGGATCGGGGGACGAGACGGTGCGGGGTCAGGCCGCTGTAGTGCCGCAGACGTGCACGGTGGGCGGGGGCGGTGCGGGTGGTGATGCTGCGGGGTGCGTGCGGAAACGGCTGCCTGGTTTTGATCTTGTGGTCGCGGTGGCGATGTCGGTCGGTGGTGACCCGGGCAGTGGCGATCACGGCCAGGGCGCGCTGGTGGGCGGCGGCCCGGGCGGGTGCGGGCAGCGAGGCGGTGGCAGTCCCGGCCCGCACGGTGCCGATCAGGGTGCGGCGGGCGGTGGTGAACGACAGGTGCCGGGCCGCGACCGGCTGGCCGGTACGGGGGCCCTTCCGGAAGGGCTGGGCGATGGCGGCGGCGGAGCGGGTGGCGGCGTGGACGAGCTCGGTGGCGACGATCAGGCGGCGTGTCTTGGCGGATCAGCTCTGGGGTGGCCGAGCGCAGGATCGCCCCGGTGGCCGGGCCGGCATCGTGGATGGCCGACTTGGCCTCCCGCAGCGCGGTCTCCGAGCCGTCCCACCGCCACCGATAGGCCTGCGCCGAGCAGATGCGCCGGGTGGGTGTGGTGGTCGAGCAGATCGGTAACCAGGCAAAACAATTCGGGCGTGGTCGCCCCGTCGAGGGTGACGTGGTACTCGACGACCCGCATGGTCACGGTGGTGCCGCCGCCGGACAAGGTGGTCAGGTAGGACCCATCCTCGGCGAAGGGGCTGATGCGGGGCAGCCGGATGTCGGACTTGACGCGGATCAGGACGTGACTGCCGGTGGCGAGCATGGCCGCGATCCGGGGGACGCCGGGGAAGTTCCGATCCATGATCCACAACCGGTCGGGGCCGAACAGGTCGGGCTGCTCGGCCAGCATCCGGTCCAGCAGCTGCTGCTCGGCCTCGCCCTTGTCCCGACCGGCCTTGTCCCCACCGGCCGGGCCACACACCACGGCCAGGGTGGCCCGGGTGAGCGCGTCGGAGACGTGCAGGTGACGGATCTGCGGATAGCCGGTCTCAGCCTGCCCGGCGGTACCGAACGCGGCCCGGTTGACCGCGGTGTCGGGCATCCGGGTCACCGTTCCGTCGATCGCCCCGAGCCGCAGCCCGCCGCCCACCTCCACCCGGGGCAGCGCCGGGTCTCCCTGGGTCTCTCTCGCCGTCTCTCTCGCCGTCTCTCTCGCTCTCGCTCCGTTCGGTGCTCGGCTATGACCGCGGCCAGCAGCTCCCGCTGCAGCTGTTGCACGGCGCCCGCCGATCGCGGTCCGCCAGGTGGACAGCACCGTGCCCGAGGGCACGGTGTGCGGCCGCTGCCACGGCACCGCGGTCAACTCCCCGACAGCGTGGTGAGCACCTCGCGGGAGTCGGCGTCGGGCATCAACGGTCATCAGCAGCACCGCCCGGATCGTGAACGCGACGCTCATCTCCCGCCGCGCCACGGCCTTGATCTTCTTCCCGGTCGGCGGACGCCGGCCGCGATCCGGTCGATCGTGCCCGGCCCGCGCGGCGGTCCAATTCCTGCTCCGCGGCCCCGAGCCGGGCATGATCACACGGCCGGCCCGCGCTTGGACCGCCCGTCCCGGCGCACCACAGCGGCGCGGTCACCGCCACCGTGCACCACCACCGGCTCGCCCGTCGTGATCGGTGAGGTGCCCGCGACCACCAGCGCCGACCGGCCGTCCCCGCCCGAACCCGCCCGCACCGGCCAGACCAGCGCCGACACCGGCACGGCCACCACCACCGCCCGGGCGCGCCCGATCCCGCCGGGGCCTCCACCCCGGCGATCGCGGGCCGGGACGAGACCGGGTAGAAAGACACGCGGAGGCTCCAGGGGAGAATATCGGCTTCAGACACGGGGTCTTCTACCGGGAGCCTCCGCCCATCCCCGGCACGCCACGCCGAGCACGCCCGATCACAGTCGGGCCACCCCACCAGCCCGACCTCACTCAACGTGACCGCCGGCAGCAGCCCCGGCCGAGGCCGAAACCACTCATCTCCCTGGCATTGGCAGCTGTGGCCTCGACGGACCGCGTCGGGTCCGGTCTCGTCACGGTGAATCCGCTGAGTGCCAGGACCCGGGCGTGCAGCGCGGCGATATTCCTGTCCGCGAGATCCAGTAAGACGTCGGCAGCGGCGAGCGCGGCGCCAAATGCGTGTGCGCTTTCGTCGGTGCGGCGCAGCTGGTCGAAGCGCTATCGCCTCCAGCACGCGCATCATCGGCTCCTCAGTCGGATACGCCTGACCCCGTACGGTGTTCGTCGCTGCGAGCGCCCCCTGGGGATCGCCCAAGCGCCAGGCGAGCTCGCGCCAAGCCTGACGCGGCCTCCGCCGCGGTTTCGGTATCGCCCGTACCCTCAGCCAGGGTGGCCGCATGCTCGTGCAGCATCAACGCCCGGGGCGTGTCATTCAACCCCAGCCACGTCCGGCCCAGATAGTTGAGTGCGCTCGCCTCGTTGTACCGATCGCCGACTTCCTTTGCGATTGCCAACGCTTGGTTCAGCAGGTCAATCGCTCGCCGATACTCACCCATCCTCGAATAGAACAACCCAAGGTTGCTCAGGGCTACACCTTCACCCCGGCGGTCACCGATCTCCCGAACGATCACCAACGCCTGATCCTGCAGATCGATCGCCCGCCGATACTCACCCAAACTCGCGTAACACCGCCAGGCCGGCCAGGTCTGCACCTTCACCCCGGCGGTCACCGATCTCCCGGGAGATCACCAACGCCTGATCATGCAAGTCGATTGCCCGCCGATACTCACCCAAAATCGCGTAACACCGGCCCAGGCCGCCCAGGGCTGCACCTTCACACTGGCGGTCACCGATCTCCCGGGAGATCACCAACGCCTGATCATGCAAGTCGATCGCCCGCCGATACTCACCAAGACCGAAGTAACAGTTCCCCAGGTTGCCCAGGTGGCCGAAGTTGAGCTGTGGGTCGGTGATCCGTTCGTGAATCTGTGCGTGCAGGTCGACGAGGGTGCGATAGTGCCCCCAAAGCTGCAGGTAATCGAAGTCGATGTCGTCGAGGACGTTGGCGGCGGTGTCGTAGTCGCCGGTGTGGCAGCGCAGCTCGAATTCAGCCAGCTGTGGCCGGATGTCGTCCAGCGTGCGCCACGACTCCCGTGGTGTGCGGATCTGGGCGTAGTAGTCCGCGGCGTGTGCCTGCAGACCGCTGAGGGTGAACGCTGTCGGCGGAGTCACCGGGATTGCCAGGTGGGAGTAGCGGGCGCGGGCGTAGTCTCGATCCACCGGGTGCAGGTAGTAGTGCCCGTCGTGGAAGCGGACCAGGTGTCGGCGGACCAGCCGTAAAAGGAGGGGCGCGGCGTTGGTCGTTGGGTTGACCGGGCGCAGCAGGAAGTCGACCCCGACCGCGGAGACCGGCGCGGGATCACCGCCAGTATTACATCACCTGTTCCAGCTGGGCGTCGAGCAGCCGGTAGGCCTCGCCGACGAGCACCTCCACGACCCGGTCGCCGGGCAGGTCGCGAGTGCGGTCGAGCAGGTCCTGCGGGGTTAGCGTGGGGTCGCCACTCAAGATGGCCTTCACCGCCTCCAACGCCCGCGGAAAGCCGCGCGTGTGCCGCCGCAGCCCGTCGAGCACCGCGTCCGGGGCGTCGCGCAGCCCGAGGTGACCATCGTCGAGCGCTCGCAGCACCATCTCCGCGTCCGGAGACCCCAGCCCCTCCTCCAATCGCAACTCGCGCTGGGCCGCCGGCTCCAGCCCGAGCAGGGCGACCGGCCGCACCCGCGTGGTGGCGATCACCGTGACCGCGTGCGCGGGCCCGGTCAGCACCGCGGTCAGCGCCTCGTACAACGCCAGCTCCGCAAGAGCTTCACACCCGGTGTCCATCACCGACTCGAGGTTGTCCAGCAGCACCACCACCGGCTCGCCGACCGGGAACGCCTCCAGCAGCAGACAACGTCACCTGCCGCGGCGTGTGCTGCGGATCCTGATAGAGACGCTGCAGTCGCTGCGTCTGGTCGTCGGGAAGCAGCCGCAGCAGGTCGGCGACCAGCGTCGGGTAGTTCACCTGATGCACCCCGTTGTGGCTCAGGTAGACGATTCCGCCGACGCTGATCCGGCCGGCGTCTCCGTCGATATCGGGGATGCGGCCGGCCTCCAGCCCCTTCAACAGGCGGCGCAGGATGGCCGTCTTGCCGATGCCGCCGCGGCCGAGCACGGTCACAATACGGATACCTGGGTCGCCGATGTGGCGGGCCAGCAGCGCGGTTTCGACCTGCCGATCCTGGAACCAGCCCGGTGCCACCGCCGGTGGCGGGTTGACGAACTTCGACGTCCGCACCAGCTGCGGCTCCGCCGGTACCTGCTCCCGCTGAAGCCCGCTGGTCATACGGCGGCGGGTGTCGGCCAGCGCCCGCAGCGACCGTTCCACCAGCCGCCCAAGCTCGGCCGGGCTCGCGAACGATTGCGTGGTCACCGCGCTGTCCTGCACCCGGCGGCGGAACGCGTCCTGCCGGGCCCCATACTCGCTGTCGATCAGCTTCGACAGCGGGATGCCCACGTCGGCGGCGTCTATGTTGAGCACGAACACCAGCCGGTCGAGGTTCGCTTCGGTGGCGGTGTCGAACTCCAACTCCGTGTACGACGCCTCGGGGCTGGTTCCGGACCGGGGAACCGTACGGGTGCCCAACACCCCCACGTACACATCGCAGTCCCGGGACCGTGTCGATGCACAGCTGCGCCGGAGGCCGGTCCGCGGCCGGGAAGTCGGCCATGTCCACGATCACGTGGCCAGCGGCGGCGATCGCCCGCTCCACCTCGGCCACATACGACGTCCCCTTCGGGAAATCCCGCAGTTCGCCCGTGTGCGAAATGAACACCCGCCACGGACCGACCTCACCCATATGCACCGACCCAGCCAAGCGCATCCCTTTGCCGCTGGGAAGCTCCAGCGTGCCCAGGTGCCAGTCGAACGGCATCGACGCCCAGAGCTTGGGGTCGCGTCGGCGCCTAACTCGCCTCCCGGCCAACTCGTCGGCTGCCCGCGGGAACTCCGCCAGTGCCCGGCGTGGCCGTAGGCGCTGCGGTGCAGCCGGCCACGAGGCGCAACGGGATCGGATCGCCGTGGGACACGACGTCGCCCTCGGGTACGCGAACAGCTCTGGCCCGTGGCAAGCGCGGTCGGCCCGGATACGAGGTGGCCATGCGTGAGATGAGAGTGAGACGCGGAGTAGATCCGCAGGTTGTGCCTCAGGAGATGCGCACCCTTCTGATCACCGATCAGGTGCGCGATGCGAGCCGCCTGCTCAACATTCTCCGCGCATATTTCGCGCATATTTGTGGATCCGATCAAGGAGTAGCCCTGCACGCAGCTACGAAGGAGTGCGTCAGGTCTCCTCGTTCTCACGGCGCAAACGCTCACGCACCCGCTCGACGACCTCGGCGGCCGGAGACCCGCAGCCGCCGAAGGGTCCACATGCTCGCGCCGTGGGGTGGAGAGACCCTGCAGGCGGGAGTGGCGCTGCAGAAGATCGGTTAGGCGCTAGAGGTCGGCCCACGGGGAGCCTGCCTTCCGCAGGGCGGTTATGACCTCGCCGATCTCACGCTCCACTCGGTCGGCGTCGGCACGACGCTCAGCAAGGTGTCGCTGCCGCCGGTCTACCCCAGCCGGCGGGCATTCGTCGGCGCACGCGCGATACAGTGCGGTGCCGATGCGCACCTCCAGGATGTCGACCGTGCCATCCATCGGCCATCCGCAGAGGACGCAGTTCGCGACGGGCAGGGCCACGCTCTCGACGGTATCGGACCGCGTGCGACGTCATAGATCACTCTCGAGCCGCAGCACGGCCCGGCTCCCGGCTGGCACGAGCCAGCGCCCTACCGCGCGGGCGGCGCCGTGATCCGCGCGTCGGACACCACGATCCGCAGTGCGCGTCCGCCGGCCACTTCTGGCACCGCGTCGAGCTTCCCGACGACCAGGGCGCGCCCGCCGTCGGGCTGGACGACCTCGACCTCGATGCGGTCACCGGGGCCGATCTTGTAGGACGGGCGGAGGAACGGCATGCGGCCAGCGTGCGTCGCCGCGCGTGAGCTGGGCGTTCACCATGACGAGCCGCACCGACCCGCACGGAACTGTCGGCGCCCGCTGCATCATGAGGTCGTGACCGACGACGAGCCCGCCCCGGCGACCGTGCGCGACCGGCTCACCGCGGCCGGACTGTCCGACGCCCGGATCGAGCAGCACATGACCGCCGGGCGGCTGCGCGTCGACGGCGAACTCGTCACCGGCCTGGACGCTCCGGCGCCGGCCGGGACGCGGGTCGTGATCTGGACCGAGTGAGCTACGAGGCCGTTGGATCCGGGGTAACGCGCCCGGCGGTCACCTCGACCGGGAACGCGTGATCGAAGAGATCGACGGCTTCATCCCGACCCTGGTCATGATCGGTGACCACGTTGAGGACGTCAGGTACTTCCGCGTCCTTCCACGCATCGGCGAGGCGGTGCAACATGTGGACGGTGGCGACCCGCGTCGCGGTTGTCGCGGCTATCGAGTCGTCGACATATGGCATTACGCGTGGCATCCCACGGATGCCTCGGACGCGGACGGCTACACCACGATCGTTCTCGACGACCCCCAGCACCCAGGGACCTATGGGGGAGACGCCGGTCCGCGGCTGCATGAGGACGATATCGATCTGCTCGCCACCCGGATCGCGCAGAAGTTCGAGCAGGATTAACCACCGCGGCGTGGCATGCTGTTCCCGCCCGCTTCCCCGCGCGCCCACCAGGAGCGCGACCACGGGGAGCGGCATATGCCCGACGAGCACGACCGCAGCGGGATCGAGGTCGACCGGGCCGACCGGCAGGTGATCGAGCAGGCCGCGCTCAGCTACGGCGCGGTGCGATCACGGCCGGCTACGCGGGTCTCCGGGCGCAAGCACTTCGCATTCGGGCTGGCACTGGTGCTCGACGAGCTCGCGTTGCACTGGCGCGACCTGCGGCCCGAGGTGCGGGAGCAGACGTTGCGCGGAGCGCGGATGCTGATCGGGTAACGGCCCGACCACGGCGTGCGAGCGCTCCCCCGACGGTCCGCGCAGCACATTCCCCTCCGCGCACCGGACGAGTGCCCCGTGGCAGGACCTCGACCACCCCGCCGCGCCGAAGGGCCCCGAGTTCCGTCACGGGGAGCCGAGAGGGTGTTGCCGGCGCCGATTCAGGGGACACTGCTCGGGTCGGCCCTCGCACGCGGCACGCCCCCCGAGCGAGGACCGGCCCGTGTCCGCAGCCCTCACGCGCGCGGCGTGGTTCTACGCGCTGTTGATCTTCCGCGAGTTGGAAGGTCCGCCCTGGGCACCCGGCATCGCCCCATGTGGCGGCGCCGAGGGTGAGGCGGTGGCTACCTCGACCACCCCGCCGTGCAGAAGTGCCCCGAGGCGGATACGCCCATCTGGACAGGGTGGCTGCTCGTTGCGGGATGATTCCTGTCGTGGGGCGCGTCCTCGCTGACCCGGACGCCGTCGGCCTCTGGTCAGCGCTGACCCTCGCCGGGGTCATCGCGGCGTTCGTCGCCAACGGCTCGATATGGGCCGTGGTCGGTTGGCTGGTGGGCGGGGTCGCCGCGTTCGTCCTCGTGGCCGTCAAGGCGCGGCGGGGCAGCCAGAACTCTGCGAGGAGGCGGCTACCGCGCCGGCAGCACCGTGATCCGCGCCTCTCACACCACGATGCGTAGCGCCCGACCGCCGGCCGCCTCCGCTGTCTGGCTGCACGACCTCGACCTCGAGGCGGTCACCGGGGCAGATGTTGTAGGCGGGACGCATCGACGGCATGACCTCAGCGTGCGGCCCCGGCCTCCGCGCGCACAACAGCGTCACGGCTGGCCGTCAGCCCGCTCACCAGTGGTGACGAGTTCAGGGCAGGCGGGCTCGGCCCGCGGCTGCTCCCGTGGAACCTGGGTGTCACGATTGCGGATGACGCGGCCGAGGACGAGGCCCAGCAGGACAGCCGCGAGCAGCCAAACTGCGACGCCAGCGCACACCCACACGATCACGCTCATGGCAACGCACCCCTTCCAGCGGCTTACCACGGGCTCCACCCCACCGCCGCCGGCCGCCCGGAGCCCAACGGACCCGCGGCTGGCGTCATAAGCCCCGTCTGCCGATGCTGGAAAGGGTCCTGTGGGCGCGCGTGGCAATCGATGGTGTCTTCCCGCCGATGCGCGGGGCGGGCCCCCGATATCGGGTAGGGATATCCCCACCGTCGAATCAGTAGGGATATCCCCACCGTGCAACGGGATGGTGAGCGCACTCCTGAGGGTTGAGGGTCAGCCCCACACCGGTTTTGGGGGGTGGCTTCCGGCCGTGTGGGGGACGGCTCCATTGGGAGCGAGTCGTGTGTGGCGCGCGGATGCTGCTCGGCGGGTAACAGCGCGGGCGCGGCGAGCAGCATGATCGCGGCTCGTCCGCTCGGTGCGCATCCCCAGCCCGTCTGGGCGCTCGTCTGCGGGGCATCGGCCACACCCCGCGCGCCAGCCCGGGTAGAGCCGCCGGGACGGGTCGTTCTCCATCTTCGGGCTGCTCCGCGAGGTGATCGCCTCCTACAAGGTGCAGGCGTTCGGGGCGTGGGAGCAGCTCGAACGGACCGTCAACGGCGGCGGCTACCGCTTCCTGACCTGGTCGAAGGGTGCCCAGGCGATCCGGCGGCGGGCCACCGGGCGGGAGAAGGCGCTCACCGACGAGGAGATCGCCGAGCAGGACCTCGGCACCGACGACCTGATCGCCATCGACCCGGAGGACTGGCCCCGGCTCCGCGTCGTGCTCGAGGTGTTCTTCGGGGTCGGCGAGCGCGACGGCATCACCGCCGCGGCGGAGTGGCTCACCGAGCGCGGTATCGGCTGGTCGTGGGCGAAACCTGCACGCTACGTCGCGGCAGGTGCAGCGGCCCTCACAACGCGCGCCGCGGCCGACACCGGCACGACCTCGCCCGTCAACGACCCGTGGACAGTGTGGATCTACCTGCTTGACGTAGCGCTAGCGGATCAAGGAACGAGTAACCGCCTAGTGCGCTCCGCACACAGAAACCGGGCCCGGGCGGTGCGTCACCACCGGCTCCGGGCCCTCGACCGCAGAGGAGACCTGCGACCGTGACCATATTATGCTGCCCGAAACCGGGCCCCTGCCCATCATCAGCCACGACGGCGTGTGCGCGCACTGCGGGGGCGAGCCCCTGCGCGCAGTGTTCGACAAAGTCGAGGCCGACATGAAGCGCCCGGAGAACACGCCGAGCCCGTGGCGGCACCTGCCGCGCCCGACCGTGCTGCCACCGTGCCCGAGCTGGTGTAACCGCGACCACACCGACGACTTCGGTCCCGACGCCATCCCAGTGGACAGCGCCGCCGACGGTGGTCCTATCTGGGCCCTCGCGCACCGCCGGGGGGTGGTGGTGGGCGGCGCGACCGTGCTGCTCTGGCAGTCCGTCGATATCCTCGTCGACGGCACGATCGTGGGGTCGACCTCGCCGGACATCTCGTGGGATGGGGGCGAGCGTGACACGCCGGAGGCGGCAGCGGACCTGGTGTCTGCGCTGCTGGCGGCGAGACTGCTGCTCACGCGCGAAGCGGCCGGCTGAACTACGGTGCCGACCTACTTTCACAGCACCGACGCGGCCTACGTGATCCTGCGGGACGGCTTCCGCGACGGGACCGGGAACTACATGTTCAGCGGTCTCACGCTGACCGGCGTCTTCATCGCGGACCGGCCGGTCGACTGCAACGAGGGCGCCACGGGTGCCCAGGTCCTCGCCGTCGAACTCGTCGACGAGGTGACCATCGCCGAGTTCGAGCTGGTCGAGGACGGTAAGCCGTACCGGGAGTGGTGCGTGCCGGCCGAGATCCTGAACCGACACGCCACGGTCCGCCTTCCGAAGCCAGCAGACGGGCGAGACGAGTTTCCGGGATGAGCGGCAACATTGTCGAGGGCACGGTGTGGGTCGGACTGATCCTGCTCGGCACGGCCATCGGCTACTTAGCCGGTACCCGCCGTCGGCCACCTCGACACGGCAGTGTGCAGCTGCGCGCACCGCGACACTGGCGGCGGCGCTAGGCGTGGGATGCAGCCGGGCCCAGGTCGGTCTCCCCGGGTGGCTTGCCGAGCGTGGGATCGGTTGGCGCTGGCAGAAGAGGCCGCCAGTGCGTCGAGTAACGCCATGATCATGGCGTGCGAGCGTTCTCCCGACGGTCCGCGGCTGGACACCCCCGACCTCAGCCGCGGACCCGTCTCTGCCGCGCAGCCCGAGAGGACACACGACGCTGCGCGCACCCGAACGGCCCCGGAGCAGCGGGGGGGGTGTGCTCCGGCGCCGTTCTCGATTGTCCGGGCGCCGCCCCCGGCCACCGCTGAGGGCCATGCGGGGGCGACGCCGGGTCTTGTCAGGCTGCCGACACCTGGGCGTCGAGCAGCTCCTCGTACTGCCGCACGAACTCGCCGTCACCGGTCGTGCCCTTGCCGATATCGACCCTGGTACGGCAGTCCTCGTACCGGTCGCGGTGCTCGTCGGCGAAGCCCTCGTACGCGGCCACCACCGCCCGGTCGGCGTGCCAGGTGTTCTGCGCCTGCACGTACGCGGTGTGGGCGGGGTTCGTCTCCACGTCGGCCGCCGGCTTGCCGTCACCGGGCCGGGCGGGCACGGCGATCGTCTTGGGCGGCGTAGGACCGGCGAGCAGGGCGAGGTTGCTCTTGGCGGTCTCGTAGTCGCTGCGGGTCGGCGGGTGCGGGTAGGTCACGGGCATGTCGTTCTCCGTTCGAGGGGGAGCGCCCGACCGGGAGGCCGGGGCGGTGGTGCACAGGTCAGGGGGTGGCCGGCGTGGCGTCGATCTGGCGTTGCAGCTCGTCGAGCTGGTCCTGAATGGACTTGCGGCGGGCGGCCCGCTGGTCGGCGGCGTGCTGGGCGTCCGCGGCGTCGCGCGCGTCCATCTCGCGCAGCGTGGCTTCCCGCGCTGTCACCGTGCGGTCGACTGAGCACAGCGAGCCGGGGTTGCGGGGATTGTGGCGTACCCATTCTTGCCCGCGCAGCGTCACGCGCGGCCGGGCGAGGAACGCGGCATGCTCTCGCTCGGCTGCCGCCCGCTGCGCCCGTTCCCGCTCGGCGGCGGCGGCCTGGTGCTCGTCGAGCCGGCGCAGGTCGTCCGCCCGCATGCGCACGTGACCGTCCGGCCACGACTCCATGACGGTGGCGTCCGCGGCGTCGCGGACCCACTGCTGGCCGCAGTACTGCAGGACCTCGGGGGTAGCGGTCTTCATCGGGGGTCGTCCTCTCGGGTGTCGGGGCCGGGGCGCACGTCGTGCTTGGCCATCACCGCGCGAACCGCCGCGCAGTTGCGATCAGGTTGGACAGCTGCCCGGCGGGATGTTGGCGGGCGATCGGATCGAACCCATGCCGGCGCAGCACGACCTGCAGCGGGTGACCGGCGGCCAGGTCGGCGATGAACCGGTCGGCGGGGTAGCCGGCCGTGCGCAGTTCCGCGCGCAGCTGCTCGCGAGCCTGGATCTCGTTGTCCTGGGCGACGGCGGCCACGAACGCCGCGGACGCCCGCCGCCACCATTCGCGGCTGGACATCTGCGGGGCGTGGCGGGTGACGCCGGGGCGGCCGCGTCTCGTGGGGAAGGTCATCGTTCGGTCCTTCCGATCTTCCTAGGCTGTGCGACGCTGTGAACCCGGCTGGGAACACCGCAGGTCAGAGAGACGCAGTAGTAATTTTCACTTGATGGGTCATCACGTGATATCCGTGAGGTCCACGCCGACGATCTCGTGCCGGAGGTCGCCCGGCCGGCGCCGGTCATGGTGATCACGGACGTGTCGCCGTCCTGCTTCTGGTAGATCCGGCGGCCGTCCGGGGCGACGTGCACGAGCGGGCCCCGCTCAGCCTCCACAGCGACGTCGGCTTCCACCGCGCCGAACGTGGCGTCCAGGATCCGGCGCACCGTCTCGTCGTCGATCGTCATCAGGTCGTCCTTCCTTGGGGGTCGAGCTGCGCGCGCAGCTCGGCGAGAGCAGGGGGGAGCGCGGCCATCGCCGCGGTGTACTGGTCCGGGGTGAGGCCGGCCGCGCCGAGCACGGTCCGGATGAGGGCGACGACGAGTCCGGCCAGGCCTTCGGCCAGTGCGGTCCGCCGCTGCTCCAGCCCGAGGCGCGCCCCGAGCTCGGCGAACCGCATCAGCGACGCTTGGTTCTCGAGGTAGAGGTCCAGGAACGGCCGGCCACCGCCGAGTACCACGTCGTTCGGGTCGAGCTCGGCGAGCAGCCCCCGCAGCGCCTGCACCGAACCTGCGGTGTGCGCGATCTCGTCGAGCAACAGCGACGCCGGGTCCGCGTTCTCCACCGGCCGGCCCACCAGCTGCAGCGCGGCGACCGCCTCGGCGCGTGCCAACCGGCGCTCCCCCGCAGCCCGAACCTGCGGCGCCCGGCCGCCGTGGACCTTGCACACGTTGGTGCCGCGGATCGCGTACGCCCGGCACCGCTGCCCCGTCCTGGCGCCGGCTCGCCGCCGTGCACCGTCGGGGATGTGATGGGTCAGCCTCGGCTCGGCGGGGTGATGGGTTGCCGGGCAGCGCGTGCGCGTTCACTGGTCGCGTCCGTGGTCGTCGGGGCGACAGTCCGGGCACGTCCCGTAGGCGAAGACGATCGGGCCGAAGGTGACTCGGCCGGGGTGGATGCCCTCGCCGTGCTCGATGCCGGCGACGACGTACCCGCAACGATCACAGGTCCGGTCCGCGCGGCTGCCGCGGGCGAGCACGGTCAAGTGCACGCATCGCGCGCACGCGACGAGTCCAGGTCGCCACGCCGCGGCGAACACGGGTTCGGGCCGGTCGGGGTGTGGGCTGTGCATGCAGGTTCGCCCGGTTCCTGCCGTCCACCCGGTCCACGTGGTGAGCAGGTCGAGTCGGAGCCATTCGGGGAGCTCGGCGATATCGACCTCGGAAACGGGAGCGCGGAGGAACGGGGCCTCCAGCTTGAGGAAGTGGAGCGCGTCGTCGGCTGCGGCGCGGCCCTGGTCGGCGAGCGCGGTCGGGGCGTACCGGTTGATCTCGGTGATCGTCTGCCGTCCTCGGGGGGTGGTGTACAGCTCGTCGAGCACGTAGTGCTGTCCGGGCGGCTGCGCTGCGGCTCATCGGGCCACGTCCGTGAGGTGGACGGGGTGCAGTTCGAGCAGCTCGGACGGGCGACCACCGGCGGGAATGGCTGCACCTCGCGCCGACGGAGGTGGCCGGACTCGCAGAGCAGCTCGATCGGGGTGTCGAGGCTGTCCGCGGTTTCCACCCACGCCCGATCGCGGAGCTTCTGGTGCACCTCGCGGCGACACGCTGCAGCTAGGCCGTCGCGGCAGAGGCGGTGCGCGGTGGCGAGCACCTGCCGGGCTTGGCTGAACACTTCGGCGTTGGGCCTGGTCAGCCCAAATGCGGCGACGGCGTGGCTGATGTAGCTCTGCCGACCCGCACGGCGTTGCGCATGGTCGCGCCGGTGACTCCTGGCGTCCGGCTCGTGGATCAGCGTGAGCGCGGCGGCGATTCGGACGGTCGCGCCGGGGAGCTTGTTCATCCAGTCCGCGATAGCGGCGTACCGCCCGTGGTCGGGGTGCAGGTGCGGTTCGATCTCGGCGCGGAACTCGTCGAGCGCGTCGCGGCCGGCCTCGTCGAGCGGTAGGACGTCGGGCGTTTTGCGGCGCTTACGCCCGGCGGCGGCGAGGGCGGTGATCTGCTCGTCCCACGCGGCGGCGAGCCGCTCGGGGACGCGCGTGGTTCGGCCGCGCTCGCCGACGGTGGACGGGGGGACGACGTAGAGCAGCCGGGCGAGCAGGCCCGAGTCTCGGAACGCCTTGACCTGGCCGAGTTCAACGAGTCGTCCGGGCTGGATGCAGCAGGCCAGCGACAGGGCGGGGTTGGGAACGTCCTGCGGGTCGCGGCCCATCCGGTCGACCTTGATCGCCTCGCCGCTGGTGGCCTTCAAAGAACCACTCGATGTTCGGGGCGCCACTGCTGTAGCGGCCCGCGAGGATGCCGAACAGGCCCGGCTCGGCCGAGATCACGCCGATGGAGCCGTAGTCGGCGAGCAGGCTCACGACGGCCTCGGGTGTGGCGTCGTCGGCGAGCCACCGGGGCAGCGGCATCACCTCGATCTTGTCGAGGTCGGCTGCCGCGTTGAGGTATGCCTTCCGCTTCGCGCTGTTGGCGCGTCGATCGCCTTGAGCGCGTCCTTCCGGCGAGCCTCAACCTGGTCCTCAGCCAGCTTGCGCTCCGCCAGCTTCTGGCGCGCTCGGGCCGAGCCGCTTGCTGCGCCGTCTGCTCGAACTCCCGTAGCGGTGCGTCGAGCACCTTCAGCGTCGGCGACTTGCGTTCGCCGGACGGGAGCGCGGACAGGGTGTCCAGGCAGAGGGGCTCAGTCCAGTCCGGCTCAGCCTCGGCGATCCAGCCGCCAGCCGCGGCGGTCGTGATGATCGGCAGCGCGAGGTTCACGACCAGGTCGGTCGGCACCTGCAGAGCCGTGCCCACAGCCTCCGAAGGGGTCCGAGCATCGGGCCGAGGGCGTCGGTCGGGATGGGTCCGTTCGCCCGGGGAGGGGCGACGGTGACTCCCACTCCCCCAGAGAAACACCCTCAAAACCCTCAGAACCGGTCGTGCCCGTCGGCCCGGAGCCCGTGGAGAGCACCATCGGCTTCGCAGCGACCCGTTCCCACGAGCGCGCCACCTCCACGGCCAGCCGGTGCCCGTACTTCTCCACGCTCGGGCGGAAGCTGGCCGCGATGGTGAGCGCCTGACCCACGGTCAGGCCGGCGTCGGCGCAGGCGCCGACCAGCCGGTGGTGCGCCCCAGACCGGTCGCTTACATCCGGGTGGTTGAGCGCCCACTTGACGTGCTCGGGAAGTGGGCTCGGCGCAGGCTCGGGGGTGATCGAGCCGGTCGGCGCGGCGCTCGTTGCGGATGTCGGTGCCGTCAGATCCACCCCGAGCATTGCGGCGAGCTGGCCGGGGTCGACGCGCTGCCCGTTCCATGACTCGACCACGACCGGCGCAGGCTCCCCCGCTGCGGCGCCTGCGGGTGGAACGGTCATTTTCCAGTTGTAGGCGCCGGGCATGCGGAGCAGGGAGTTGTCCGGCCACTTCGCGTCACCTCCGAGGCGCGCCGCGAGTGCACGGTTCAGGCGCTTGTGGGTGCCAAGGTCGACCGGTGCCGTCAGCGGCAGGTAGAGGTGCTGGTGATCGTTGCTGCCCGAGCGCCCGACCAGGCCTCCAGCGGCGACCAGGTGGCCGTAGAGCACCGGATCGATCGGGGGTTGGTCGAGATCCACCCAGCACACGAGGGGCGGGAGCGCATCGCCCTGCCTGCGACCCTTCGCGCCCGCATGGCGAACGGCCGGGCACACATACACGTCGACGACACCCGTGCTGACCTCCTGGCGGATCTCCGCGTCGAGCTGCTCCCGCTCGGCTGGCCAGGCGCGGAGCACCTCTTGCCATTCGGCGTGCTCGTACTTGCCTGTCTCGGTGCGGAACGGCCGGCGGCCGTAGGCGAGGCAGACGATCCCGGGCCGGTCGCCGAGCACGACGTCGTAGAACGTCACGGCGCACCGACCGGCACGGTGCGGGCAGCGTCCGCCTGCTGTCCCCGGATGGGCGCACCGGCTACGGTGGTCTGACAGGACACGGTCAGGTCCCTTTCTAGTGGTGGTTCGGCCCGGTCAGCGCTTCGCGAGAGCGCTGCTCGGGCCGTTCTGCGTCTGATGCCTGGTCAGATGGGGCCCACATCGGGGTCTCTGACCTGCGGTGACAGCTCGGGGTCTCACGCCGTCTCACCGCTCGGGGGGCCTTCGAGCGCGGCGAGGATGGCGTTCGTCGGGACGCGCCACCGCCGGCCGACCCGCAGCACGCGGCAGGGGTACTCACCGCGGTTGGCGAGCTCGTGGCCGTAGGACTTGCTGATCCCGAACGCTCGGACTGAGGACGTCGCAAGGTCGACTGTGGCGCCCCACTCGCGGATCTCGTCGAGGCTGGCGACGCCGCGGCGGCCGGCCCCGACCGTCGAGCCCGTCACGACGCGTCCTCACCGGAGCGCAGGCGCTCGACGTAGGTCGTGACGGCGTCGACGGGCACGCGCCGACTGCGGCCGATGCACACCGACTCCAGCTCGCCCGTTGAGATCAGCTCGCGCACTTTGGTCCTGCCCATGTCGAGCAGGTCCTCGACTCGCTTGGGCGACAGGAGCAGCCGAGAAGCCTCGGACATGTGATCACTCCTTCCGGGTACCGAAGAGCCACGTGGCTTACGCGACCCAACGCGGAGCATGCCACGGGCTCCAGGTGTCGCACAAGTCCGCTGGCCCCCGCGCTTGACCGTAGCTGACTTGTGCGGACAAGTCCGAAGGTCTAGCCTCCGCGGCGTGGAACTCCAGCTTTCGGAGACCGGCGCGCCGGGGTGGGCTGCCGTCGTCGTGCCCGACATGGACGCGAAAGCACTCGTGAAGGTCGGGAGCAGGGACGGTCGATGGGTGGTCGAGAGGCTGATCTAAGCGGTGACGCAGTCGGGGCCGCGTCACTTCGGTCAATCCCGATGTCGAGGATCGAGGCATTACTTCATCAGCACGACCTCGGAGGCCGGCTGCAGGAGCCGGTGCGCTCACGGTGGCTGCAGTCGCACCATGACGAGTTGGCGCAGGTAGAAGCGGGCTTAGCGCGGGTGGACGCCGCGCTTACGCAGTACTTCGAAGGCTCGCCGGAACCGTCGTTCCCTCCCGAGGGGCGCACCACCCGGGAGAGCTGCAGCGGCCCGACGGCACGGATCCCGACGGCTTTTATCGAAGGGTTGCCGCCGCGTACACCGAGCTGGTGGGCGGCACGTCAAAGCCCGCCAAGGTGCTCGCGGAAGAGGCCAGCGTGCCCGTGACGACGGTGCACCGATGGATTCACGAGGCTCGCCGCCGCGGTTTTCTGGCCGCCGGCCCGGCAGGGCCGAGCGGGCTGAGGCGGGGTTCTGAGGGTTTTGAGGGTGCTTTTCCAAGGTGAGGCACCTGCACCGACGAGAGAGGGAGAGAGTTGGCCGAGATCAAGCGGGTCGGCGCTCAAGGATGGGCGGACCCGGTACAGGTTCGTGGTCGACATCGGCCGCGACCCGACTACCGGGAAGGCAGCAGAAGACGTACACGTACGACCTGCAAGCGGGAGGCGCGGCGAGGCGCTCGCGGAGATCCGCAGCGCGACGGCGAAGGGCACCTACGTGCGGCCGTCGAAGATGACCCTCAACGAGCACCTCGACGAGTGGCTCCCCGCCGTCCTGCGCGGCAGCGCCCGCGGGAAGGGCCGGGCGCTCGCCGAGGCCACCGCCCGGAACTACGCCGACGCGCTCCAGCCGGCGCGCGACCGGCTCGGGCACAAGCAGCTGCAGGCCATCACGAAGGCCGACGTCGAGAAGCTGGTGACGTGGATGCTGACCAGCGGGCGCAGGCGCGGCGGGAAGGTCGGCACCGGGCTCTCCGGTCGCTCGGTGGGCCTGACCCTCGGCCGGCTGACCGCGGCCCTGGAGATGGCGGTGAAGGAGGGCAAGCTCGTGCGCAACCCGGCCGCGCTCGTCGAGCCGCCGCCGCACGAGAAGCGCGAGCGGAAGGCGTGGACGGTCGAGCAGGTGCTCGCCTTCCTCGCCGTCGCGACCGCGGACCGGCTGCACGCCGCGTGGCGGATGAGCCTCTACGGGCTCCGCCGCGGCGAGGTCCTCGGCCTGCGCTGGGACGCCGTCGAGTGGGGCTCGTTCGCCGAGCAGTGCTCGACGCACCGGGAGCGGTGGTGCGCGCCCTGCTACAGCCCGGGCAGCGGCTACCGCTCGGCCACGGTGCGGGTCGACACGGCGCGGGTGCTCGTCGGGTACAGGGTGATCGTCAAGGACCCGAAGTCGACCAACGGGCGGCGCACGCTGCCGCTCGACGTCGAGGCGGCCGCGGCGCTGCGGGCCCTGTGGGTGCGGCAGGCGGCCGAGCGGCTCGCCGCCGGGCCGGACTACACCGACGAGGGGTGGGTCGTCGTCGACGAGGTCGGCGCGCCGGTGCACCCGGAGTGGTTCTCCGACGAGTTCGGCCGGCTGCTCGCCCGGGCCGGGCTGCCGCGCGGCGTGCTGCACGAGGCGCGGCACACCACGCTGTCGCTGCTGGCGAAGAGCGGCGTGCCGGTCGCGATCCTGTCCGCGTGGGCCGGTCACCACGACGCCCGGTTCACGCTGGCGAACTACGTGCACGTGAACGACGAGGACCTGGCCGCGGGCGCGGTCGCCCTCGGCGAGCTGTACCGCACGGCCCTCTGAAACCACCGTGTGAGAAATGGTGAGACGAACGGCCCTCAGATGACGAGAGCCCGGATCTCACCGAAGTAAGAACCGGGCTCTGACCTGCGGATTTGCTGAGTGCGCCCGAAGGGATTCGAACCCCTAACCTTCTGATCCGTAGTCAGATGCTCTATCCGTTGAGCTACGGGCGCGTGCTCGTGAACTTGTACCTCGACCCTACCCGAAGCGACCGAGGTCGCCCGAGCGGGGTCAGCGGAGGCTCCGGGATTTGAACCCGGGATGGGGGGTTACCCCAAACCGCATTAGCAGTGCGGCGCCATAGACCAGACTAGGCGAAGCCTCCCGGGGCCTGTCGGCCGCCAGCGTCGCCAAGGGTACAGGTTGCACCGCGTGGCCCCACACCCACCCGCTGTCAGAGGGATGAGGCCGGGAGACTTGAGCACAGACGCGCGGCACCGACGTCGGTCCCGGCCTCATCCCCTGAGTCAGCGCAGGTGGGCGTCGAACCAGTTCAGCGTGCGCTGCCAGGCGTCCGCGGCGGCCGCGGGGTCGGCGTCGAAGCGGTGCCCGCTACGCGGATAGACCACGACGTTCGTCACCGACTCCGCCTTGATGCTGGCGTCGCGCAGCTCAGCGGCATGCGCGTCGCCGTCGCCGTCGTCCTCGCGGCCGTAGAGGCCGAGCCAGGGGCAGGTCAGGCCGGCCATCGCGTCCGCCGTCGACGGCAGCTGGTCGCGCACCGACGACACGCTGGCCTCGTCCGCCACCGACACCGCGGCACCCATGGTCCGCTCGGTGGCCACCAGCAGCGCCACGGTCGCGCCGATGTCGAAGCCCAGCACACCCATCCGGTCCGCGGTCACCGAGTGTTCGGCCAGCCAGCCGAACGCGGTGTCCGTGTCGGCCATGACCTGGCCGCCGTCGAGCCGGTCGAGCTGCTCGCGGATCCGGTCGCCGTCGTCCTCGCCGATCTCGTCGGTGTCGTCGCGGTGGTAGAGGTGCGGGGCGACGGTCAGCCAGCCCTCCGCCGCGAGCCCGCGGACGAGGCCGCGCACGGCGTCGGTCACCCCGCGGGCCTCGTGCAGCACGACGATCCCCCCGCGCACCGCGCCCAGCGGCTCCGCGACGGTCAACCGCAGGTCGCTACCGTCCACCAGGGGGACGGTCTCGGTCCTGATCTCACTCATTGCACTCCCTCGCCACGAGGTCGGTGCCTCGCTCACCGATGTCAAGAGTGGCACGACACCCCAGGTCATAGGGGACGGGGCGGACTACCGTGTCGGGGCATGGCGCCCATTCGTCCGGATCTCGAGAGCCTGCCCGCCTACGTGCCCGGCCGGGCTGTCCCGGGTGCGATCAAGTTGGCCAGCAACGAAGTGTCGCTGCCCCCGCCGGCGCGGGTACTGGCGGCGATCGCCGAGGCCGCGGCGGGCGCCAACCGCTACCCCGACCTCTCGGTCACCGGGCTGACCGCCCGGCTCGCGGACGAGTTCGGCCTCGACGCCGCCCGCGTCGCGGTCGGATGCGGCTCGGTGAGCCTGTGCCAGCAACTGGTGGCGATCACGTGCCGGGAGCCGGGCGACGAGGTCGTCTACGCGTGGCGGTCGTTCGAGTCGTACCCGATCGTGACCCAGGTCCAGGGAGCGACGAAGCGGATCGTGCCGCTGGACGCGGAGTTCCGCCACGACCTCGAGGCGATGGCCGCCGCCGTCACGCCGCGGACCCGGCTCGTCTTCGTCTGCACTCCGAACAACCCCACCGGGACCGCGGTGCGCCGCGACGAGTTCGAGCGCTTCCTGCAGGCGGTCGGTCCGGACGTGCTCGTCGCGCTCGACGAGGCCTACCGCGAGTTCGTGACCGACCCCGACGCCGTCGACGGCACCGCCCTGCTCGACGCGCACCCCAACCTCGTCGTCCTGCGCACCTTCTCGAAGGCGTACCGGCTCGCCGGCCTCCGCGTGGGTTACGCGCTGGGGGCGCCGGAGGTCGCGCAGGCGCTGCGGAAGGTCGGCTCGCCGTTCGCCGTGAGCGCGATCGCCCAGGCGGCGGCGCTGGCAGCGCTCGACTGCCGCGCCGAGCTGCTGGCGGGGTGCGCCGAGGTGGAGGCCGAGCGGGAGCGCGTGCGGGCCGCGCTGCTCCATGCGGGTTACACCGTGCCGCCGTCGCAGGCCAACTTCGTCTGGGTGGCGCTCGGTGAGCGGACGGCCCCGTTCGCGGCTCACTGTCTGGACCAGAAGGTCGTCGTACGCCCGTTCCATCCGGAGGGTGTGCGGGTCACGGTCTCGACGCCCGACGAGAACGATGCGCTGCTCGCCGCGGCGCTGTCGTTCCCGCGGTAGCGGCCGGTCAGGCCTCCAGCGCGTAGCCCCCGCCGCGCACCGTCCGGATCCGCTCGGGACCGATCTTGCGCCGCAGGTAGGAGATGTAGACCTGGACGAGGTTCGCCGACACCGGCTCCGACCAGGCCTGCCGGGCCAGCCGGTCCGCGGGCACGACGGAGCCGCCCTCGGCGACGAGCGCGAGCAGCACCGAGAACTCCGTCGGCGACAGCGCGACGCGCCGCCCGTCGACGTGCACCTCGCCGAACTCGGTGTCGACGGTGACCTCGCCGTGGCGGAGCACCGTGGTGCCGCTCACCGGCCCGAGACGCAGGCGCAGCCGGATGCGCGCGGCCAGCTCGTCGACGGCGAACGGGCGCAGCAGGTAGTCGTCGCGGTCGCCGCGCAGCTGGGCGAGCAGGCCGGCGCGGCGCTCGCGGGGCGTCACCGCGATGACCGGCACGTTCGGCGCCTCGGACTGCACGGCCGCGAGCACGGCGGCCTGGTCCGGCCCGGGAAGCTCGACGTCGAGGACGAGCAGCGCAGGATCGCGGGCACGCACGGCGTCCAGCACCGCGATCCCGTCGCTGACAGGGTTGACCGACACTCCCTCCGACCGGAGCGTGCGCAGCACTGAGGCAGACGCGGCCGTCGGAGGAAGCGCCAGGAGTACAGGTTCATTCGGGGGCATGGGTGTTCCCGCCACCGACAGCACCGGCGACGAAAGGGGCACACCCCCCGGGGGAGCAACGGGGAGCATCATCGACACTCTGCCCGCTACTGATGGTCGGTCACAATCGGCTAACGGAGGGACATCGCTCCATCGGTCCGACCGTTTGTCGCAACCTGAGAATGACTCTCCGCCGAACGGCGGAGCGCGCATCGCCAAGCAGGGCTTTCGGGTCGATCCGGCGCGTTTCGGCAACCTGTCGGCGCGCCTGCGCAACCCCGCCTCTCAGGTTCGCCGATCACGCGCCGTTACCTTCATAAGGTTCCCGGCCATGCAACGAACCTCCGAGGACCTGGAGGATCGGCTGGATGTCAGTGAGCTGATCGAACGGATCTCCGTGGAGCGGGGCCTGCCGGTCGAGACGACCGGGCGGCACCGCCTCCTGCTGGATCCCGACACCCGCCGTTCTCGCAGGCGTCGGCTCGCGCCGGCGATTGCGGGAGTGACGACCGTGCTGGTGGCGACCACCGTCGCCGTGACCCTGCGCCCCGGCGACACCCCCGCCGGCCCCGATCTCGACGCCGCATTGGTCGGCGCGGCGTCGGCCGAACCCGACCGCGACCCCGGACCCCACTGCGGAGGAGGTCCCCGCTCCCGACGAGACGTCCCGGTCGACCAGGAGACTTCGCAGACGGCCGCCCCGACTACGACGCGACGCCGCGGCGGTGGCACCGGAAGCCCGCCGCAGCCGGTCGTCGAACGACGGCACCCAGGCCGCCACCGCGCTGGGCTGGAAGCTGATCGGCCGCGACGAGTTCGCGGGCTCGACGGTCAGCGACCGCTGGGGCCCGTACGACGGGCCGGGCAACGACGGCGAGGGCCGCCGCACTCCGGACGCGCTCTCGGTGGGCAACGGCCTGCTGACGATCCGGGGCGACGCGGACGGCAATACCGGCGGCATGTCCTACCGCGACGACCGGAAGACCGGCCGGTGGGAGATGCGCGCGAAGTTCCCGAAGGGCGACCCCCAGTACCACCCCGTCCTGCTGCTGTGGCCCGGCGACGGCGGGTCCGACGACGGCGAGGTCGACTTCGCCGAGACGACGAGCGCGTCGGACTCGGTGTCGTTCTTCCTCCATCACGGCTCGGGTGACCAGAAGGTCGCCGAGAAACAGATCGACCTCACCCAGTGGCACAACTACGCGGTCGAGGTGACCTCCCGCGGTGTCACCGGCTTCATCGATGGCCAGAAGTGGTTCGAGAGCACCGACCCGGACACGCTCCCCCGTGGGCCGGTGCATCCCGTCATCCAGCTCGACTGGTTCCCGAAGGGCGACTCCCCCGAGCCCTCGGAGCTCCAGGTCGACTGGATGCGGATCTACGAGTAGAGCGAACCACTTTCCCACCCGCCCCGCCCGGAGCTCCCCACCGGGCGGGGCGGTGTTGTGTCGGTGCCGAGGTTGGATGGACCAGCCCCGATGCGCAGGCCAGGGGCGCAGCATTGCTGTTCGATCACACCGCAGCAGCAACAGCGCGCCTTTCGGGCGTTTGCGCGCCACAGGTCAGCTGGTCGCCGACACCCGGAGTGCGCTCGCGGTCGGGTGATCAGCCGGCAAGGCCGCGGCGGGTCAGGAGCGGGGCGATCTCGGGATCACGGCCGCGGAAGGCGCGATAGGCCTCCATCGGGTCGACCGCGCCCCCGCGGGACAGCAAGGCCTCGGCGAACACCTCGCCGTTCTCGCGCCGCAGGCCGCCCTGCTCCCCGAACCACTCGACGGTGTCGGCGTCGAGCACCTCGCTCCAGATGTAGGAGTAGTAGGCGGCCGAGTACCCGCCGGCGAAGACGTGGTTGAAGTAGGCGCTGCGATAGCGCGGGGGCAGCTGCGCGGGGATGCCCGCCGCGGCGAGTGCCGCCGCCTCGAACGCCTCGACGTCGTCCACCTGCTCGCCGGGCGCGAGGCGGTGCCAGGCCAGGTCGAGCAGGACAGCGGCGAGGTACTCGGTGGTGGCGAAGCCCTCGCCGAACGCGGGCGCGGGGTCGATCAGCCGGGCCCGCAGGTCGTCGGGCAACGGTGCACCGGTGACGTGGTGGCGGGCGTAGCGGTGGACGATCTCCGGGTCGCGCAGCCACACCTCGTTGACCTGCGATGGGAACTCGACGAAGTCGCGGGGCACGCCGGTACCCGCGAATGTCGGGTACCGCACGTCCGACAGCAGCCCGTGCAGGGCGTGGCCGAACTCGTGGAAGAGCGTGACGACTTCGGCGACGGTCAGCAGCGTCGGCCCGGCTGCGGGCTTGGTGAGGTTCAGGGTGTTGAGCACCACCGGCCGGGTGCCGAGCAGCCCCGACTGCACGACGAAGCTGTTCATCCAGGCCCCGCCGCGCTTGGTCTCGCGGGCGTAGTGGTCGGCGACGAACAGGCCGACCGGCTCGCCGCCACGTTCCACGTGAAACATCCGTACGTCCGGGTGATACCCGGGCAGGTCGTGCCGCTCGGTGAACCGCAGCCCGTAGAGCTCGCCCGCCGCGGCGAACACGCCGTGGTGCAGAACGCGCTCCAGCTCGAGGTACGGGCGCAGCGCCGCGGTGTCCGTGGCGCGCTCACGGCGGATCACCTCCGTGTAGAAGGCGCGGTCCCAGGGCTCGATCGGGTGTCCGGCGCGGGCCGCCAGCTCGGCGGCCTCGGTGTCGGCGTTGCGGACCGCGTGCGGGACGAGCGCCGCGAGCATCTTCTCGACCGCCTCGACCGTCTCGGCGGTGCCCACCTCGATCACCCACGAGGCGTGGTGCGGGTGGCCGAGCAGCCCCGCCCGCTCGGCACGCAGCGCGGTGATGCGCCGGACGACGTCCCGTGTGTCGTGCTCGTTGCCCCGCGCGCCGCGTGAGATCGACGCCCGGAACAGCCGTTCTCGCAGCCCGCGGTCGGTGAGGGAGGCCAGCGCGGGCTGGTGCGTGGGCAGGACGAGCGGGAGCACGTAGCGGCCGGCGTGACCGCGGGCCTCGGCGGCGCGCGCGGCCGCCGCGACCGCGTCCGGAGACAGCCCGTCGAGCCGCCCGGGGTCGTCGACGACGAGGGCCGCGGCGTTCGTGTCGGCGAGCAGGCGGGTGCCGAACTCCGTGGACAACGTCGACAGCTCGGCGTTCAGCGCGCGCAACCGCTCCTGAGCGGTCGGGCCGAGGCGGGCACCGGCTCGGACCGCGTCGCGGTGACGACGTTCCAGCAGGCGCAGCGACTCGGCATCCAGACCGAGTTCGTGGCGGACGGCGTGCAGGGCGTCCAGCCGGCCGAACAGCGCCGGATCCAGGGAGATCGCGTCGGCGTGCTCGGCGAGCAGGGGCGCCACCCGCGCGTCGGTCTCGCGGATCGCCGGGGTGGACAGGGACCCGACGAGCACGAAGAAGACGCCGACACACGCCGCAGCGTGGCGCCCGACCGTTCGAGCGCGACGACGGTGTCGTCGAACGTGGGCGGTCCGGGCCGAGCGGTGATCGCGGCCACCTCGGCGCGGTGCTCGGCCATCGCGACCTCGAAGGCTTCGGCGAAGTGCTCCTCACGGATCGCGCTGAAGTCGGGGAAGCCGAACGGGATGCGGGCTCGGGGTGAGGAGCGGGTTCAGGAACTCACGTCCAGCGGCGCCGTGAGCGAAGTCGGCATCCGTCACCCCTCGTCCTCCACCAGGCGCGCCGTGCGCCGCTTGACCACAGCGCCGATCGTGAGGCCGGCGATCACGGCGACGACCAGCCCGATCCACGAGAACCGCTGCAGCCACCGTTCCGCGGCGATGCCGAGCAGGTAGACCGCGAAGGTCGTGCCCGCCGCCCAGCAGATGCCACCGAGGACGTTCGCGATGAGGAACCGCGGATAGTGCATGCGCAGCGCACCGGCCAGCGGCCCGGCGAAGATCCGCAGCAACGCGATGAACCGGCCGAAGAACACGGCGAGCACGCCCCACCTGGCGAAGAGCCGCTCGGCGGCCGCCACGTGCGCCGCACTGAAGTGCCGCGGCATCTTGCGGCCGGCCCACGCGAACAGGCCCATTCCGTAGCGGCGTCCGATGGCGTAGCCGATGGAGTCGCCGACCACCGCACCGATCGTCGCGGCCAGCGCGATCCACCCTGGCGAGACGTCGAGCTCGTGCCGCGACGACAGCAACGCGGCGCTGACCAGCACGATCTCGCCGGGCAGTGGCACGCCGAGACTCTCGATGCCGACCACGAACCCGACGGTCAGGTACACGACGAGTGGCGGGATCGCGATGAGGAACGCGTCGATGCTCCCGCTCACCAGTTCGCCCGCCGCTCGCGCAGCGCAGCCCGTCGGACCGAGCCACCGGGAGTGCGCGGCAGCGCGTCGACGACGTGCACCACGTTCGGGACCGCGTACGCCGGCAGCTTGGTGCGCACCATCTGCTTGAGATCCTCCGCCAGCCCGAACGCCGGCTCCGCGCCCGGCCGCAGCACCACGTAGGCCTCCGGGACGGTGCCGCGCCGCGTGGTCGGGACCCCGACCACCACGGCCTCGGTGACGTCTTGATGCAGCATCAGCACACTCTCCACCTCGAACGGGGCGATCCGGTGCCCGGCGGTGACGATCACGTCGCCGACGCGGGCGGAGAAGCGGTGACACCCGTCGGCGTCCACCTCGGAGGTGTCGCCGGTCAGGTACCACCGTCCGTCCGCGGTGAACGACGCGGCGGTGCGCTCGTCGTCGCCTGCGTAGCCGGTGAACCACATCAGCGGGCTGGCCGACCGGTCGATCGCGAGCCGGCCGACGGCACCGGTCGGCGCGGGCTCGTCGCGGTCGTCGTCCAGCACCGCGACGCTCCACCCGGGCAACGGCCTGCCCATCGTCCCGGGACCGCATCCGGTGTCGTCGACGAGCACGGTGCCCAGCTCTGCCTGCTCGTACCGGTCGTGCACCGGGTGGCCGAGCACCTCCTCGGCCCAGGTGACGAGGTCCGGGGGCAGCGGCTCGCCGGTCGACGACGCGTGTCGCAGCGCCAGCCCGGGCGGGGGCGGTCCCGCGGCGGCCATCGTCCGGAAATGTGCCGGGCCGGCGTGCAGGTGCGTGACCCGGTAGCGGGCGAGCAACCCCCAGGCCGGCGCCGGCGCGATCGCCCCGCGGGTGAGCAGGCTGCGGCGCCCGGTGGCGAGCGGGCCGAGGATCGCGGAGTAGAGGCCGGTCGCCCAGCCCGGGTCCGCGGTGTCCCAGTGCACGTCAGTCGGCCGGTCGCCGTCGACGAGGCAGGCCGCGGCGAACGCGGCCAGCGCGCGGACCGGCACGGCGATCGCCTTCGGCGGCCCGGTCGTGCCCGCCGTGAACACGAGCGCCAGCGGCCCGCCACCGCCGGCCGCGACCGGCAGCAGCAGCGAGTCGTCGAGGTAGAGCGCCATGAGCGCCTCGAACGACAACTCACGGCGACCCGGCTCGCCGCGGACCACGACGACCTGCCACCGCGGATCGGCGGGCACCCCCTCCCCCGCGGCCAGCTTCGTTCGCCGGTCCGCGTCGACGACCACCAGCGCCACGTCCGCGGCCCGTAGCCGGGTGGCGATCGCCGGGCGGCCCAGCGCCGTCGACAGCGGCACGAGCACCGCACCCCGACGCCAGATCCCCAGGAGCGTCACGATCAGCTCGATCGAGCGGCTCATCAGCACGGCGACGCGGTCGCCCGGCCCGACGCCGAGGTCGGCCAGCGCTGCGGCGAAGCGGGCCGACTCACTGCCGAGCTCGCCGTAGGTCAGCTCGCGGGCCGACAGGTCCGGCTCCACCACGGTGAACGCTACGTCGTCGGCCGGATGGTCGTCGCACAGCAGGTGGGCGGCACAGGCGTCCGCGGCGCCGAACCTCTGCAGCAGCGCGGACCCGTCCGTCATGTGGTTCATCCTGCCGTCCCGGCGGGCCGGGCACCCAGGAACTCCGCCCCCGCCTCGCCGACGGCCACCGCCGTGGCCGCCGTTCCCCGGCGCGGCGCGACCGGCAGCACGGAGAGGTCGACGACCCGCAGCCGCTCGATTCCGTGGACGCGCAGCGCGGGGTCGACCACGGCGAGCGGGTCGTCGGCCGAGCCCATCGCGGCGGTGCCGCACAGGTGCTGGGCGGTGGTGAGGTGGGCGGCGATCCACCCGTCCACCCCACGGTCCGAGCCGAGGACCGCACCGGCGGGCTCGACCCGGGTCCCGAGGCCCGCGCGGAGGAGATCGGCGGCGACCCGGACCGCGTGCCGCAGGCGGCGGCGGTCGTGCTCGGTACGCAGGTAGCGGTAGGCGATCCGGGGCGGGCCGTCGCGGGCGGGCAGGGTGAGGAGGCCGCGGCTGTCGGGGCGCATCAGCTGGCACATCAGGTGCAGCGCGCCACCCGGCGTGAACGGGCGCGCGAACAGAAGCACCTCACAGTCGCCCGCCGGATCGGCCCCGGCGTCGAGGTCGAGCGCGGCCTGAGCGGCGCGGGCGTGCGGGTGCGCGGGCGGATCACCGGTGATGAACGGCAGGAAGACGGCGGGATGGTCGGTGAAACCGCGACCGACACCGGGCAGGTCGTGCCGAACGTCGATGCCGGCGGCGCGCAGGTCGTCCGCCGGTCCGATCCCGGACCGCAGGAGCAGGTGCGGGGTCCCGACGGCCCCGGCGGCGAGCACGACCTCGCCCGCGTGGACGGATGTGCCGTCGACCAGCCGCACGCCGACGGCGCGCGGGCCGTCGAGCAGGACGCGCTCGACCGGGCTGTCGCCGCGGACGGTGAGCGGCCCGGGATCCTCCCGGCGCCTGGCCTTCCGGACGGTCGCCTGCCCGTCGAGACCACGAGCCTCCGGTCAGGTAGGCCATCGCCGGGTTGATCCGCACGCCGTCGACGGCGTTGCCCGGCACCAGCCCCGCACCCGGCGCGCCGCCGGCGTTCTTGTCGGGCTCAGCCGGAAACCCGCACGTCGAGGCGGCGGCGAGGAACCGCTCGGTGGCAGGGTGACACAGCGCGCCGGCAGGGCGGGCGACCGGAACGGGGCCGTCGGCGCCGTGGCCCGGCCGATCGCCGAGATCGGCGTCCGCCTCGGACCGGACGTAGCGCGCCAGCATGTCGGCCCAGGTCCAGCCCGGCAGGCCCCAGCCGTCGGCGGAGGTCGCGCGCATCCAGACCGCCCCGTTGACCGCTCCCGATCCGCCGAGGACGCGGCCGCGGGGGATGTTCGCGGCACTTCCGGTGCGCAGCTCGACCGGGTGTGCCCAGTTGGCCGGGTGTCCCGGCACGCAGGCGGCGAGGGAGGTGACGTCCAGGATCTCCGGCATCCAGCCGACCTGCCCGGCCTCCAGGAGGAGCACCCGGCACGCGCCGGCCGCGGCGAGCCGCCCGGCCAGCGCGCAGCCGGCCGAGCCGCCACCGACGACCACGACGTCGTACTCCAGTCCCACGGGTCCAGGATGGCAGCGCCCACCGACCTTTTCTCAACGTCCGGTCGGTGTGCTGGCCGACCGGAACAGCAAGGATGACCGCCGTGGCTCCCCTCGCCGATCTGAGCTCCTTCCTCACCGCGAGTCCGACGCCCTATCACGCGGTGGCCGAGGCCGTCCGCCGCCTGGCGGCCGCCGGCTTCACCGAGCAGGTGGAGACCTCGCCGTGGTCGCGCGACCCGGGTGGCCGCTGGCTCGTGCGCGACGGCACTCTGCTTGCCTGGTGGCAGCGCGCGGAGCCCGCCCCGTTGCGGATCTTCGCCGCGCACACCGACTCGCCCACCCTCAAGGTCAAGCCGCATCCCGATGCAGGTACGGCCGGATGGCGGCAGGTGGCGGTCGAGGTCTACGGCGGCGCGCTGTGGAACTCGTGGCTCGACCGCGACCTCGGGCTGGCGGGGCGGCTCGCGCGCTACGACGGGTCGTCGGCGCTGGTCGACGTGCACCGCCCGCTGCTGCGCGTCCCGCAGCTGGCGATCCACCTGGACCGCGCGGTCAACCAGGGGCTGACGCTCGATCCGCAGCAGCACCTGCTGCCGGTCTGGGGGCTGGGCGCGCCGGGCGGGTTCCTGGAGTTCGTCGCGGCGCAGGCCGGGGCGGAGGTCGGCGACGTCGCCGGGCACGACCTCGTCGTGTACGACCTGACCCCACCCGCCGCGCTGGGCGGCGCCGGGGAGCTGTTCGCGGCGGGGCGGCTGGACAACCTGGTGTCGGTGCACGCGGGGCTGTCGGCGCTGGTGGAGGCGCGGGAGAGCGCGACGGTGCCCGTGCTGGTCGCGTTCGACCACGAGGAGGTCGGCAGCGCGTCGGCGACCGGCGCGGCCGGGCCGCTCCTGGAGAACGTGCTGACCCGCCTGGCGGGCGGGTTCGACGCGCGGGCGGAGGTGTTCGCGGCGTCGCGGGCGCTCTCGTGCGACGTCACGCACGCCGCGCACCCCAACTACCTGGGCCACCACGACCCCGCCCACCGCGCGGTGCCGAACGGCGGGCCGGCGCTGAAGGTCAACGCGAACCAGCGCTACGCCACGGACGCCCCCGGGGCCGCCGCGTGGGCGCGGGCGTGCCGGGACGCGGGCGTGCCGAGCCAGGTGTTCGTCTCCCGGAACACCGTGCCGTGCGGGAGCACCGTGGGGCCGATCATCGCGACCCGGCTGGGGATCCGGACCGTGGACGTCGGCATCCCGGTGCTGTCGATGCACTCCGCGCGGGAGCTGTGCGGGGTGGACGACCCGGCGTACCTCGTCGCCGCGGCGGCGGCGTTCCTCGCCGACCCGGACTGACGGCCGGCCCTGCTCGTCGGTTTCGGCCACACGTCGCACACGTTCTGCGCTGTCACACAGCGGGCGCGACCGTCGCACCTGTTGGGACATGTGCGACGGTCGCGGTGGCTGTGTGACGCAGCCGGTCCGCCGCCTCCCGGATTCGACGCGCGGGGGGCGGCGGAATCGCGGATGCTGGACGTGGGAGGTCCGCATGACGGCCGTTACCGACGACATCGACACCGGGCTCTTCGGCCCGCACTCCGTGACCTGGCGGGTGCACCTGGAGCCGGTGCTGTACGTGGGTGGGATCAGGGCGCTGATCCTGCAGGCCCTGCACCCGTGGGTGATGCTCGGGACCTACCAGAACTCGGCGCTGTTCGACCCGGCGAAGGCGTTCGCCCGCTTCGTGCGCACCGCCGAGTTCGTCGGCATCCGCACCTACGGCACGACGAGCGAGGTGGAGGCGGCCGCCGGCAGGGTGCGGAGGCTGCACGCCAAGCTGCGCGGCCACGACCCGGCGACCGGGCGGGCGTTCCGGCTCGACGATCCGCAGGGCCTCATGTGGGTGCACTGCGGGGAGATCGACTCCTACGTCGACGTGGCCGTCCGCGCCGGGATCCTCGACGACGCCGACGCCGACCGCTACGTGGCCGAGAGCGTCCGTGCGGCCGAGATCGTGGGAGCGGTGGACGCCCCGCGGTCGCGGGCCGAGCTCAAGGCGTACTTCGACGAGGTGCGCCCGCGCCTGCGGCTCACCGAGGAGGCGATCACCGGGACGGTCAACCTGCTCACCGCACGCCTGCCCGCACCGTGGTCGGTGAAGCTGACGCAGCCACCCGTGGCGGCGCTCGCCTTCGCGACGATGCCGCGCTGGGCCCGCCGGATGTACGGCTCGCCGGGCCTGCCGACCACGGACCTCAGCGCCACGCTCGCGCTCAAGGCGCTGCGCGCGACCGTCACCCGGATCCCCGGCCCGCCGGAACCGCCGCGGATGCAGCGGGCCCGGAGGTTGATGGCCGAGGCGGGCACCCTCCCGTCGTAAATCCCGCGCGAGTCGGCACCTTTGCCGGCGCGAGTCGCCACGTTCGCCGGCGCGAGTCGGCACCTTTGTCAGGGCGAGTTCGACATGCCGGCCGATCGGTGCGGCGTGCTGTCAGGGCGCCGCAGCAGCACCGGCAGTAGGGCCGCGACCAGCGCAACCAGCACGGTCATCGCTGCCGTTCCGCCGAGCGCCCACGCCGCGTAGACGGCGAACGACGGCAGTTCGGCGACGACGTTCGCCACCGACGTCACCGTCGCGCGGGCCGGCCCCGTGATCCGTTCCTGCAGGCGGGCGTCGGCGACCACCAGGACCGCGCGGTACAGGCCGTAGTACAGCGCGACGCCGACCAGAGCCACCGGATGCGGAACCGCCGCCGCTCCTGCGAGCAGGGCGGCACCGGTCGCCAGCACGATCGCGAGCGCTCCGGCACCGAGTCGGTTCGCCTGGCCTCCGAGAGCGGCGCCCACTGCGCCGACGAGCGGCACGGCGAGCAGCGCCACGGGCACCAGCGCGGTGGACACCCGTAGGTCGCGGGCCACCAGCGGGAAGTACTCCTCGAACGCGTCCAGCCCGTAGAGCAGGCCGAACGCCAGCACCGCGCCGAGGAGCGGCGGCCGCGCGACGACGTCCGCCACACCCTCCCGGAGGGTCACCAGGTACGACGCCGGCCGCCCCGCCGTCGCCCGCTGGTGGGTCCGTCGACGACCTGTCCTCGGTTTCCGGAAGCCGCGCGGCCAGGACAGCGGTACCGAGGCACGTCGCCACGCTCGCCCACCCGGCCGCGGGATAACCACCGACGACGAACAGTGCCGTCGCGATCCCGGCCGTCGGCACCTGCACGACCAACCCTGCCGCGCCGACCCAACCCTGGACCCGTGCGTAGTGCTGCGCGGCGCCGACTGCGACCAGCCCGTCGTGCAACAGCGCCTCCTGCGCACCTGACACGAGGGCGCCACCCAGTCCCCACAGCACGAAGCCCGCCGCGAAGCCGGGTAACGCAGGGAACAGGACCCAGGACGCAAAGCCGAGCGCCTGCACGAGGGCGCCGACCACGAGCGCGGTGCGGCGGCCGAAGCGGTCCGCGAGCGCCCCGGAGGGGACCTCGGCGACGATCCCGACCGCGGACCACAGTGCGAACAGCGCCGAGATCTCCACATCGGACACGCCTGCGTCCGCGAACAGCAGGGCGTACAGCGGGTAGATCGGGACCAGGTCACCCACCAGCGCCCACACGACGATGCGCCGGGCGAGCGGGCGGGCCGGGAGCGGGAGAGCACGTCAACGGAACGGCATGAGCCGACGGTAGCGCGGACCACCATCGATTTCCGCTCGACCGGTTCTGTCGGTGCCCGGGTCTACCGTCGCCGCCATGAGCCACATCACCCAGAACCAGCCCCTCGGCACCCCCACCTGGATCGACCTCGGCATTCCTGACCTCGACCGCGCCATCGCCTTCTACGGTGCACTGTTCGGATGGACGTTCGACGTCGGGCCGGAGGAGTACGGCCGGTACACGACCTGCCTGCTCGACGGCAGGCGGGCCGCCGCACTCGCCCCGAACCCGGACCCTGCGGCCACCGAGTTCTGGTGGAACGTCTACCTGGCAACGGACGACGTCGATGCCACGATCGCGCGCGCCATCGAGGCCGGCGGACACGTGGTGGGTGGGCCGTTCGACATCCCCGAGCAGGGGCGGGGGGCGCTGCTGAGCGACACCGTCGGTGCGCAGTTCGGCCTCTGGCAGGGCAGCGGACACGTCGGCTGCGAGGTGGTGAACGAGCCTGGTTCGCTGGTTCGCAACGACCTCGTCACTCCGACGCCCGAGCCGGCACGGGAGTTCTACGCCGCGGTGTTCGACTTCGGCCTCGACGGCAATGAGGACATGCCGGAGGCCGACTTCACCTTCCTCCGTCGTCCGGACGGCCACGAGGTCGGCGGCATCTTCGGTAACCCCGCCGCCCGGAGTTCCACGTGGAACACCGTCTTCGAGGTGGCGGATACGGACGAGGCGGTCCGTCGAGCCCGAGACGCAGGCGGCAAGTCGGACGACCCGTTCGACATGCTCTACGGCCGCATCGCGTCGATGTCCGACCCGTTCGGGACGGAGTTCTCAGTCATCACGCGGGCGAGCGGGTGATGCCGATTCCGGCGGCTGGGCAGTCACCGGAACAACGCGTCAGGACGCTGCACGGGTGCCGGGCGCGTCACCGCGGAACTGGGGGTCCACCCGAGGTGCACCGGCCTTCATCGGCTCGTTGCGACGGCCGGAGTTCCAGCTCACGACCACGCCGGTGGCCGGAGCCTGCGGCATCAGGTTCTCCCGAGCCTCCTGGTCGCGCCGGTCCCACCAGCGGGTGATCAAGGCGAGTGTGGCGATGAGCAGGAGGATCGTCGGCGCAAAGATCGTGATGGGCCAGTACTCCAGGATCAGCGCCAGCACGGGGTGGCTGTACTTGAGCATCGGGTCCTCCGGCTCGTCGTCGCGGCATGTCCGGGAGAGCAGCGACGACCGCAGACCTCGACGCGGAACGGCAGCGTCACGCCCCATCACGTACTCCCCGAGGCGTACTCGCAGCGATGATCACCGCTGTTACCTTGTGTCACTCGATCGGTGCGCACCGTCGCAGCGGCGCCGGAACGGAGTCCATGGACGATCCGGCCGGTCGCCGCGGCGTGCGGCGTTGTCGGAGCGGCGGACGGGGAAAGCACCTCTCACCGACAGTCACTCCCTGTGACATCGAATCAGAGTGCGGCGCCGTGGGAGCGACAGACGGAGGGAACACCGCTGCGATGCCTTCCATCGCCCCTGCCTGAGAGAGTGATTGAGCCGAACGGCGTAGAGAAGATCACCCACCCACGAAACCACCACGTTCGGCGCCCTTGCTACACCTGTCGGCGCGCCCGTGGAACCAGGCCTCTCAGGTTAAGCCGTAGGGACAGGTGAGCCTTCTTATCGTCCAATGCCATGCAAGGAACCTCCCTCGACCTGGAGGACCGGCCAGACCTTCGGTTCGCGGGCGACCAGGGACCGACAGGCGGCCACGGTCGACATCGCCTGATCACGTCTGCGGGGCGTCATCGTCGGGTCCGCCGGATGGCACCGGTGACCGCCGGAGTCCTGACTGTCGTCGTGGCGGCCAGCACTGCGGTCGCGGGGCAGTTCGCGCACAAGACCGATCCGGAGCTCGACGTGGCGCTACCCCAACCGCGGGCAAGCGTCAGCGGGGGCGTGGCCACGGAACCACCTCCGCCCCCCACGACGACGATCTCGACGCCGACCGCTCCCCCGACCGCTGCCCCGACGCCGACGTCCGCTCCTACGCCGGCCGAATCGAGCGTGACCCGGCCGCCCGCATCAACCTCGCGAAAGACCACGACGGCGGCGACCCCGTCCAAGAGTTCGTCGTCGCACGCCGCTCCCTCTACGGCCTCCCGGCCCAGTTCCGGGACTGTTTCCGGGGGTGCGGTGCAGTTTCGGGGCGACTTCGACACGGACAACACGTCGCAGTGGGAGCTCGAGACGGCTCAGGGCTACAGCCTGCGGGTTGCCGACGGTGGAGCGGGCCACCGGACGGCGGGGCGGTTCGAGGTCCGCGACGGGGACACCCCCGTCGACTCGGGCGAGCGGTCCGAGGCGAAGCTGCCGGACTCGACGGACGTGAGCGACGGGGACGAGCGTTGGTACTCGTTCTCGATGATGTTCGACAAGTCGTTCCCGGTTCCCGCCGACGGATGGTGCGATCCGATGCAGTGGCACCCGGCGAACTCGGACCACTCGGCGGCCGAGGGTTCCCCTGCGTTGAACCTGCAGTGCGGCAACGACGGTGACGACAAGCTCTACCTGCAGGTCGGCGACAAGGAACTGATGCCGATCGGCTCGCTGGACCGGGGCGTGTGGCATCGCTACCTGCTGCACGTGAAGTTCTCGAACGATCCCGGCACGGCCTTCGAGGAGGTGCACCGCGACGGACAGCTGGTTCTTCCCAGGACCTCGCCGAAGTCCGCGAACATGAACTCGCCCAAGGCGTACCTGAAGATCGGGATGTACCGGAAGGGAACCAACGACGGGTCGATGGTGGTGTGGCACGACGACATGGCCGTCTACACGTCCGCGCCGACCTGTCCGCGGGCTGAGTCGCGGACGACGATTCCGGCGACTCAGGCCACCCGGTATCCGGACCGCACCAGGAGAGCGACCTCACCGGCCGCCGTCTCGACCTCTGTCGAATGCTGCAGGATCTCGCGCTGGAGCCTGAGCGGCCAGATCGTCTCCTTGGTCCAGTACACGGCGGAGAGGTCCGCCTCGACCAGGTCTGCGGCGGCGAGGTTCGCCCCACGCAGGTTGGCGCCGGTCAGGTTCGTACAGGAAAGCCGGGCGCCGTTCAGGTTCGCCCATGCGAGGTCGGCCATCTGCAACGACGCCTGCTCGAGGTTCGCACCGGTCAGACACGCATGCATCAGGTCCGCCTTCGTCAGGTTCACCCGCCGGAGGTCGGCCCGCCTCAGGTCCGTGTCATGCAGATCTGCATTCGTCAGGTCGGCTCCGGCGAGAACAGCAACTCTCAGGTCGGCCTCGTACAGGCTGGCTCCGCCCAGATAGGCACCGGAGAGATCGATCATCGATTCCCAACGCTGCTGCTGCGGCGCCTCTTTCGCGAGGTGACGGAGCAGGATCCATTGCGCGGTCCTGCGCACTCGATGTTCCTGCATTTGATCTTCAGGCGGCTGGGGGCATTTCTTGGGCTGCGCCCCGTCCTCGGCTGCCGAATCGTGCTCGATCTCAAGGCCTTCGCCTGAACCGTCAGACCGCGCAACCGGAACGCCTCCCGGCGGCGTCCAGGGAGCCTGCAAGTAGGCGCACAGGGCGTTGACGACGACCTGCCGGTGTCCTGGATAGGTCTGTGCCAACCGTTCCAGAGCGTAGAGCCCCGTCAGACGAATGCTCGCCGTGTCGCTGCCGAGCTGGTCGCCCGCCTCGGCGATGATCTCGTTGACCCGCCGCTCGATGGTGAGTTTCATCGTGTTCACCGCGCGGACATCGGCCGAGCGCTGGCGGAGCGCCAACCAGAGGCCGACCGCCGCGGCGGCTCCGACCACGAGGCTGAGAGCAGCCCGAGCAAGGCCGATCCATGCAGCACTGCCGGCATCCGGGTGCGCCGGCGCGGCGCTCAGCAACCACACGGCGAGATCACCGCCCGCCACGGCGACGGCGAGCATGCCGACGACGAGCGTCCGGTCCGAGACAGACGTCATCGACCCACCGACCTCGGGCTCGCGCCAGACGCGCCGTCGCGGCATCACGTGTCAACCGTCAATGCCGCACTCCGCGTGCCTCGGACCGGCGAACGTGGCACGCGTGCAGCCGTCCACACCGGAGCAGGCGGCCTCGGCACATCGCGGCCTCGGCGCGGAGCCTCCACAGCGAGAGGAAACGGAGCCTCCGCAGCGACAGGGAACGGCACGATCGGGAATTCTAGGCGACACCCCATCGACGTCCGCCCGCTCTCGAGCGTGAGAATCGCGTCAGCGTGTCGTCGCCTCGTCGGGCTTGCCCCGGAAGATCAGCAAGACGCCACCCGCACGAGTCACTGAACCCGCACGCTGCGTTGCCTCACCGAAGCGACCGACGGCGCCGGCGATCACCAGGGCGAATGATCATCACTCGCGGCGCGAGCGTTGAAGAGTTGCTAAGGTTCGCAAGCGTTGGACTGCGACTGCTGCGTGCTGCGGTGGGGGATCCACGGAGAGGCGGTCCAGATGAGCAAGCCGCTTTACCAGTTGAAAGCCGAGTTCTTCAAGACGTTGGCGCACCCGGCTCGGATCCGCGTGCTTGAACTGCTCGGCGAGCGCGAGCACTCGGTGGCCGAGATGCTGCCGGAGGTCGGGATCGAGCCGGCGAACCTGTCGCAACAGTTGGCGGTGCTGCGCCGGGCGGGGCTGGTGGTCGCCCGCAAGGAGGGCTCGACTGTGCATTACTCCCTCACGAGCCCGGAGGTTGCCGAGTTGCTGGCGGTGGCCCGGAGAATTCTGACGTCGGTGCTGGCCGGTCAGGTCGAGTTGCTGGAGGACCTGCAGAGTCCCCGCCCTCGGGTGACCGTGTCGACGGCACGGCGTCGCTGAGCTGCGGCATCCCGCTCCCCCACCTCTGGCAGGGTGGCCGCACCATAATTGTGACTTCTTAGGGCGGTTGGTTCCTGATGCGAGGTCTGTGGCGCAAGATCCGACAGGTCGGGAGGGTCGCCGAACCGGCGCCCTCGCCCCCGGCGGGCGGTCGTGTGGGGCCGGCGGTGGAGTTGGCCGGCTCGGTGCAGGTCCGCCATGTCGATGCCGGTTCGTGCAACGGCTGCGAGGTGGAGATCGGGTCGGCGTTCGGTCCGGTTTACGACGCCGAGCGGTACGGGGCCCGGCTGGTCGCCTCGCCGCGGCATGCCGACGCGTTGCTGGTGACCGGGCCGGTGACCCGGAACATGCAACGAGCGCTGCGACGCACCTACGAGGCGGTCCCGGCCCCGAAGGTGGTCGTCGCGGTGGGCGACTGCGCCCGCAACTGCGGGGTGTTCGCCGGCGCGTACGGAGTGGCCGGCGCGGTCGCCGATGTGGTCCCGGTCGATCTGGACGTCCCGGGCTGCCCCCCGAGACCGGAGGCGATCGTCGAGGCACTGCGCACCCTGACCGACCGATGAACCTGGTCGCCACCGCCATTGTGGGCGCGATGGTCGTAGCCGTCGCCACCGCGATTGCGGCGCTACTGGTCCCGCGGCCGGCGCGATCGGCCGTGGTCGGCGCGGGCACAGCGCTGTGCGGCGCGGCGGGAATGGCTGCCGGGACAGCTGCCCTGGCCGGTCAGGGATGGTCGGCCGCTCTGGCGGGGCTCTTGCCGCTGGCGGGTGTGGTACTGACCGTGGACACCCTCAGCGGGGTGTTCCTGTCCGTCATCGGAGCGGTCGGGATCGCGGTCGGCATCTACGGGATCGGGTATGCCCGCCACGGCCTGGACGGGCGCTTGGTGCAGGCGACGGAGCCGCTGTTCGTGGCGGCCATGCTGCTGGTGCCCGCGGCAGGAAGTGTGGGCACGTTCCTGGTGTGCTGGGAACTGATGGCGCTGACGTCGCTGCTGCTGGTACTGGCCGAGCACAGCCACCGCGCCGAGGTCGCATCGGCCGCGCGCTGGTACGCGGTGATGACCCATCTGGGGTTCGTGGCCATCCTGATCGGACTGCTGGTGCTGACGGGACACGCCGACAACGACTCGTTCCCGGCGTTGCGTGTCGCCGCCACGACGCTCTCCCCCACCACCGCGGGACTGGTGTTCGCGCTGACCTTGATCGGGTTCGCCTCGAAGGCCGGCATTCTGCCGCTGCACGCCTGGCTGCCCCGGGCCCACCCCGAGGCGCCCAGCCACGTCTCGGCGCTGATGTCGGCAGCGATGGTGACCTTGGGCGTGTACGGCATCGTGCGGGTCGGGTTGGACCTGCTCGGCGGCGGAGCCAACTGGTGGTGGCTGCTGGTGCTGGCGCTGGGCGCGGTATCAGCGGTCTACGGGATCCTGCAGGCCGCGATCGGCACCGACCTCAAGAGGCTGTTGGCCTACTCCACCACCGAGAACATGGGCTTGGTCCTGATCGGTGTCGGCGCCGGTGGGCTGTTCGCGGCGGCCGGGAACATGCTGCTGGCCGGGTTGGCGTTGACCGCCGCGCTGCTGCACGTGATCAACCATGCCGCGTTCAAGACGCTGCTGTTCCTCGCGGCCGGCTCGGTACTGCACGCCACCGGCAGCCGTGACCTCGACTCGCTGGGTGGGCTGCGCCCCGGCATGCCGGGCACCACCGCGGCGTTCGGGCTCGGCGCGCTCGCCGGATCGGCGTTGCCGCTCGGCCCGGCGTTCGTCAGTGAGTGGCTGCTGCTCCAGGCCCTCGTTCACGGTCTGGCCGCGGGCGGCGTCGCCACGGCGGTCATGATGCCGATCGCGGTGGCCACCGTCGCCCTCACCGCGGGGCTGGCGGTGGCGACGTTCGTGAAGGCGTTCGGCGTCGGGTTCCTCGCGCGGCCCCGTTCCGAGCAGGCCGCCGACGCCCGGGAGAGCCCACCGACCATGCTGGCCGGGATGGGCGTGGCGGGTGTGGCCTGCGTCGTGCTGGCGTTGACGCCGGCGCTGGTGCTCCCCGCGGTCGGCGGGGCGAGCGGACGGGTGTTCGGTGCGACCGATCCGGTGTCGGCCAGCTTGTTGACCGTGCGGCTGCAGGGGTTCGCCGGGTCCCTTGCGCCGCTGCTGGTGGCCGCAGCGGTGGTGGCCGCGACGATGGCGGTCGCGGTGCTGGCGCGGCTGTTCGCGGCCCGACACCGGGCCCGGGTGTCGGCGCGGCTGTGGGACTGCGGAGCGGGACCGCTCTCGGCGCGCATGGAGTACACGGCCACCTCGTTCGCCGAGCCGTTGCAGCGGGTGTTCGACGACGTGGTGCGCCCGGAACACGACGTCGACATCACCCACTACCGCGAGTCGCGCTACCTGGTCGACGAGGTCAGCTACCGGCTGCGGGTACCCGACCGCGTCGAGCACCGCCTCTACCGCCCGGTCCTCGCCGGGGTGCGGGCCTGGGGCCGAGCCGGGCCGCGGTTGGCCAACGGCAGCGTGCACCTCTACCTCGGCTACGGCTTCGCTGTCGTGTGTGGCGCGCTGATCCTGCTGGTGGTGACCCGGTGAGCGAGCTTGCGAGCGAATCAATGTCACAGCGCTTACGCACCGTGTTCAACTCCTCTGGGCCGACCGAGCGTAGCGAGGGAGTGCGATGAGCGTCGCCGGTGTGATCAGCGCACTCCTGCAGATCGCCCTGGTCGCGGTGGGGTCACCGTTGCTGGTGGGGGTGATGCGCCAGATCCGGGCACGGTTGGAGGGCCGCGCCGGAGCGGGCGTGCTGCAGCCGTGGCGTGACCTGCGCAAGCTGGCCCGCAAGCAGCCCATCACCCCGCGCGGCACCAGCGAGGTGTTCCGCACGGCGCCACTGCTGATGCTGGCCACCACCATCGCGGTGGTGGCCGTCGCACCGTTCGTGACCATCGCAGCGGTGCCCGGCGCGGGCACGGATCTGTTCGTGGTGGTGGCGCTGCTGACGCTGGGGGCTGCCGCGTTGGCGTTGGCCGGGCTGGACACCGGCACCGCGTTCGGCGGTATGGGCGCCAGCCGGGAGATCACCATCCTGGCCCTGGTCGAACCCACCCTGCTGGTGGCGATCTTCGCGCTCTCGGTACCGGTCGGGTCCACGAACCTGGCCGACATCGTGACCTCGATCCTGCACGACCCGAGCAGGGCGATCACCCCGGCCAACCTGCTCGCCGGCGTGGCGCTCGGGCTGGCCCTGGTCGCCGAGACCGGCCGGCTCCCGGTGGACAACCCATCCACCCACCTGGAGCTGACGATGGTGCACGAGGCGATGGTGCTCGAGTACGCCGGGCCGGACCTGGCGCTGGTCGAGCTGGCCTCGGCGATGCGGCTGAGCGTGTTCCTCGGGCTGTGGGCGACATTGTTCGCCCCCTGGGGCATCGCCGCCGACGCCGGCGCCGGCGCGCTCGCGCTCGGCACGCTCGTCTTCACCGTCAAGGTCACCGCCCTGGGCGCGGCGCTGGCCGCGGGCGAGGTGTTCCTGGCCAAGCTGCGGTTGTTCCGGGTACCGGAGCTGCTGGCGGGATCGTTCGTCCTGGCGCTGCTCGCGGTGGTCGCGTCGTTCTTCTTCGGCTGAACCCTCTTCCCGGCACAGGAGTGCACATGACAGCGCGGGCGCATCGGACACACCGACACCCGATGAGCGAGCTTGCGAGCGAATCAGTGTCACAGCGCCTTCGCGCAGCGCCGACCGAGCGCTAGCGAGGGAGTGCGGTGAGCGAGCGGAGCGAGCGAACAATTCAGCACAGCGCATACGCGAAGCGCCGACCGAGCGCTAGCGAGGGAGTGCGATGAGCGAGGCCGTCTACGTCGAGCTGCTCAGCCTGACCAGCGGCATCGTGCTGCTCACCGCCGTGCTGGTGCTGTGGCGCCGTGAGCTGGCCACGGTGATCCGTGTGTTCACGGTGCAGGGAGTCGCCCTCGCCGGACTGGTCACCGTGGTGGCCGTGCACGAAGCCTCCGCCGAACTCGGCGTCTTCGCCGTCGGTGTCCTGGCCCTGCGCGCCGGGCTGCTGCCCCACCTGCTGCGCCGCGCCCTGACCGCCGCCGGGCCGCAACGGCGTGAGACCCGCCCACTGGTCAACGTGGCCGCCTCTCTACTGGCCGCCGCGGGACTGACCCTGCTGGCGCTCGCGGTCTCCGCGCCCCTGGTCGCTCTCGCTCCCTCACCGGCCACCGCGGCGATTCCGGTCGGGATGGCAGTGGTCCTCATCGGGTTCTTCGTGCTGGTCACCCGCCGCCGCGCGTTGTCGCAGCTGATCGGCTTCCTGCTGATGGACAACGGCATCACCACCGTCGGGTTCCTCACGACGGCCGGGATCGGGCTGGTCGTCGAGCTCGGAGTGTCCCTCGACATCCTCCTCGCGGTGCTGGTGCTGGGCGTGCTCACGGGGTGGATGCAGGCCGCCTTCGGCGACACCGACCTCGACGAGCTGAGGGAGCTGCACGACTGATGCCCCCCAACCTCGTGCCCTCCACCGTGCTGGTCGCGCTCGTGCTCCTGGCTCCGGTCCTGCTGCCTCTGCTCACCGCCGCGATCTACCTGGTCGCGGGCTGGGGCCCGCGAACGGTATGGCTCAGCACGGGCAGTGCCGTTGTCGTGCTGGCTGCAGTGATCACGCTCGCAGCGCAGGTCAGCACGTCCGGCCCCCGCACCACGGCCGGGGGGCTGCTGCGCGCGGACGCCCTGAGCGCGTTCATGCTGCTGGTCGTCGCCGTTGTCGCAGTCGTGGCCTGCGCGGCCACCCCGGCGCACCTGCGCGGCGAGATCAGCGCCGGGCGGGCGCGCACGCGCACCGCAACCCAGCACAGCGTGCTGGTCCAGGTGTTCCTCTCCGCCATGGCGCTGGCGGTGCTCGCCTCCAGCCTGGGCCTGTTGTGGGTCGCGGTGGAGGCCACCACGATCGTCACCGCGTTCCTGGTCGGGCAGCGCCGCACCCGCGCGGCGGTCGAGGCGGCGTGGAAGTACGTGGTGATCTGCTCGACCGGGATCGCTATGGCCCTGCTGGGCACCTTCCTGCTGAACTATGCCGCCGGACGCGCCGGGACCGGTCTGGACTGGGCCGGGTTGACCGCGAACGCCGCAGGCCTGGACCCCGGCGTCACCCGGATCGCGGTCGTGCTGCTGATCCTCGGATTCGGGACCAAAGCAGGGCTGGCCCCGCTGCACTCCTGGCTGCCCGACGCGCACAGCCAAGCCCCCGCGCCGGTGTCCGCTCTGATGTCAGGGGTGCTGCTCGCGGTCGCGTTCTACGCCATCCTGCGCGTCAAGGTCATCGCCGACGTGACGCTGGGCACCGGTTTCGCCCGCATCCTGCTGGCCGTGATCGCGCTCGCCTCCCTGTTGGTGGCCGCGACCCTCCTGATCGCGCAGCGCGACTACAAACGGATGCTTGCCTACTCCAGCATCGAGCACATGGGGCTGCTGGCACTGGGCGCCGCCATCGGCGGGCCCCTCGCCACCAGCGCGGTGCTCCTGCACATGCTGGGTCACGGCCTGGCCAAGAGCACCCTGTTCCTCAGCGCCGGGCACATCCTGCAGACCACGGGCACCAGCCAGATCGCCACGGTTCGCGCGTTGGCCACCCGCGCACCGGTGATCGCCGGCTGCTTCGCCGCCGGCGTGCTCGCACTGATCGGATTCCCCCCGTTCAGCATCTTCGCGAGCGAGTTCGCCCTCGCCCGCGCCGGTTTCGGCGCCGGCCTCGGATGGCTCACCGCGACCGTTTTCGTGCTCGTCCTCGTCATCGCCGCCACCCTGGTCGGCCACACCAGCCGGATGCTGCTCGGCCCCTCCCCCGACAACTCCTCCCCCGCCGGCCCCCGACCCGACGGACCTGGCGCGGCCACCGCGACCCGCACCATGACGGCGAGCACCGTCGCGACGCTGGTGGTCGCGCTCACGGTGTGTGCGTTCATCGGGGTCAGCGCGCCGCCCCTGGACCATCTGCTGCACCTGGCCGCCGACGTCCTGACAGGAACACCATGATCACGCCTGCCCCCCGGGCAACCACTCGCCCGGCGACCACCGAACCCCCCACCGCAGACGAGGTGGTCGGACACCGCCGCACCGCGAGCACCCTCACCCCCGACGAGCTGCCCGACCGCGCTGCGGCGCTGCTGGACGCCGGGTTCCGGGTAGCGCTGATCGCCGGGCACGACGACAGCGACGGCGTGCGCGGGAGCGGCGGGGCGCTGCGGGCGGTGTACCTGTTCACCGCCATCGCGCCGGACCGTCGCGTCGAGCTGCACGTCCCGCTGGACCCCGACCGGCCGCAGGTCCCCAGCCTGGCGGGGCTGTCGTACCCCGCCGGCCGGTTCGAGCGCGAGATGCGTGACCTGTTCGGCATCGTCCCGGTCGACCACCCACTGCCCCGACGACTGGTGCGCCACTTCCACTGGCCCCGCGGCTGGTACCCGATGCTCGCCGACGCCGGGGACCCGCCGGCCTTCGGGGACCTGGACGGCCCGTACCCGTTCCGCATCGTCGAGGGCCCAGGGGTCTACGAGATACCGGTCGGCCCGGTGCACGCCGGCATGATCGAGCCTGGGCATTTCCGTTTCTCCGTCGTCGGCGAGACCATCCTCAAGTTCAAGGCCCGGCTGTGGTTCGTGCACCGCGGCATCGAGAAACTCTTCCAGGGTCGCACCCCGCAAGACGCCCTCGAGCTGGCCGAACGGGTCAGCGGCGACACCTCCGTCGGGCACGCGCTGGCGTTCTGCCAGGCCGTGGAGGACACCCGATCAGTGGTGATCAGCGATGACGCCCAGCGGCGGCGCGGAATCCTGCTGGAGCTCGAACGGCTCTACAACCACGTCACCGACATCGGCGCGCTGTGCAACGACGTCGGGCACTCCATCCTCAACGCCCACGCCGGGCGCATCCGCGAACAGCTACTGCGCATCAACGACCAGGTCACCGGACATCGACTGCTCCGCGGCGCCCTCTATCCCGGCGGCGCCGACCTCCACCGACTGCCCGACCCCACCGAGCTGCACGCGATCGCGGCCGACATCGGCGAGGTGGTGGCGCTGGCCCTGGACCACGGCGTGGTCCGCGACCGCTTCACCGGTACCGCCGTGCTCACCGCCGAGCAGGCCCGCGACCTCGGCACGCTGGGCTACGTCGCCCGCGCCAGCGGCCTGACCCTCGACGCCCGCCACGACCACCCCACCCTGGCCGCACCACACCCCCGCACCGTGCACACGCGCACCGAGGGTGACGTACTCGCCCGGTTCCTCGCCCGCGCCGAGGAGATCACCGCGTCCGTCGCGATGATCACCGCCTGGGTCGAGCAGCTCGACGGACGCCACCGCGACACGACCCCACCGAGCGGCACGACGACCGCCGGCGAAGGGGGCGGCGCAGCGGGCTCAGGTGTGGGCATCGTCGAGGGCTGGCGGGGCACGATCGTGCACCGCGTGGAACTCGGACCCGACGGGCTACTGAGCCGTGTGAAGATCGTCGACCCCAGCTTCTTCAACTGGCCCGCGCTGCCGGTCGCACTGGCCGACACGATCGTGCCGGACTTCCCCCTGGTCAACAAGAGCTTCAACCTCTCGTACGCCGGCAACGACCTGTAACTGTTGGGTCCGAAGCGTCGGACGCCGTCATCCCGCTGCCGAAGGTCACTGCTGCTCGCCCTCGGTGTGCCGCCGCACGTCGTCCGGGTGCCGTCAAGACGGGCCGGCAACGACCCCCACGACGATCCGGCGAGCCGTTGACCAGCGGACGCGGGAGGGTTGCCCGTCTCTCTTTCAAGGTGTCGGGACACCGTGTACTGCCGTTTCGACACCGCGTGGGCGAGCAGCCTCGGACCGCTTGACCGGTCGGATGAGGTCGGTTCGGTCCGAGGCCGTTGCTACATCGCTGCTACCGGCGCTCGTTGGGTGCTCTGCTTGACCGCCAGGTTCACTCGGTCGAACTGCAGCCTGCTGTCGCCCTCGCGAACACATTCCGAGTCACGGCACCGCCCGCGGCGTGCGGCAGACTGAATGCCGAAACTGACCGGTCGATTAGTGCACGCCGAGCCAGCTTGCAATCCGCTCGGCGACAACGATCGTTGGCAGGTTGGTGTTCGCCGCCGGGATCGTCGGCATGACCGATGCATCCGCAACGTACAACCCCTCGATCCCATGCACGGCGCCACGCGCGTTCACCACGGCACCCCTGGCTGGGTCCGGACCCATCGCGCAGGTACCGACAGGATGATGGCAAGAGCTGACCCGGCTGCGGATTGAACGCGCGAGCCCGTCACCGTCGTCGTCTGTGATCCCGTTCCCGGGGTTGATCTCCGGGCCGAGGACAAGGTCAGCCAGCGGCGGAGTCCGGCTGATCCGGCGCGCGACACGGGTGGCCTCGACCATCCTCGCCATGTCGTCGGGATGACGAAGGTGTGCCGGATCGATCCGCGGCGGGTCGGCGGGGTCGGCGGACCGCAACTGCAACGACCCGCGCGACCGAGGCGCCAGAAGCTCGACGGCCAACCCGAAGACCGCGCCGCTGGGTATCGCCGCGTCATCATATGGACCGGAGGTGAACAGCTGCAGGTCCGGCGGATCCTCGAGACCCGCAAGGGCGGATCGCATCGTGAGCACCACCTGGAGGGCCGGTCCCCGACGGCCGGGCGCAACCGGCAGGTCTACGGCGACCAGCGGATGGTCGACGAGGTTGGCGCCGACGCCGGGGAGGTCCACCGCGACCGGCAGACCGAGCTCTCGGAGTTGTGTGGCCGATCCGATCCCGCTTCGCAGGAGAATCGCCGGGCTGGCATAGGTACCGGCGGCGAGGACGACGGTTCCGGCTTCGAGGACGTCGCCGCCCTGCAGACGCACCCCACGTGCCCGGCCGTGCTCCACCTCGATCCGATCAGCTGTCGTGTCGGCGCGGATCTCGAGGTTGGGCCGCGTCCGGGCCGTCGCCAGGTAGGTCAGGGCCGTGCTCATCCGGACACCGTCGCGGACGTTGCGCGGCCACGGCCCAACACCCAGCGCTCGCGGCCGGTTGTGGTCGTCGCACCTGGCGTGTCCGCAGGCGATCGCGGAGGCGACGAACGCTTGCGGGCGCTCGTCGAGCTCGTCCGGTTGCAGACGCTCCACCGGGATCGGGCCGTCGCTGCCGTGCCACTCGCCCCGGAAGTCCTGGTCGGACTCCACCGCACAGAAGAAGGGAAGCAGGTCCTCGAACGTCCATCCCGAGTTGCCCGCTGCGGCCCAGCCGTCATAGTCGCCTGGCCAGCCGCGCACCCAGACGGCACCGTTCGTCGCCGAACAGCCGCCGACCAGGCGACCGCGGGGTAGCGCGACCGGTTCTCGGGTCCCGTCGGGCTCGGCCGTGAAGTTCCAGTCGTGGCTGACCGTGGGACCGGACCCATCAGCGATGTCATCGGGCAGGTCCGCGACGGACGGGTAGTCCGGCCCGGCCTCGATCAGCACGACGGAACGGCCGCCGACGGCGGTCAAGCGCGCGGCCAACACACACCCCGCTGACCCCGCACCCACGACTACAACGTCAGAGACCACGGCACCCACCTCATTGAACGGCCGATTCCGCCCAGAAGCCCGCACAACGCCCAGACGGCCCCGCCATGATTCGCCGTCGCGCCGGACACTTCAAGCCCGAAACACGCCCACGCACCGCGCAATGCGCGCGCGGCACAGGTGGCTCAGGAACTCGCATCCATGCGACGGCATCCCAGAGCAAGCAAGCCTGGGCGAGCCGTCAAGCTGCTGATCCGAGAAGGAACCCCCAGCGTGGGCTCAAACCAACAACCCTGCGAAACAAGATCGACTCTGCCCCGTCGTCGCCCGCCACTTGCCGACACCCGGTGCGACCTGCTCGATGGAGAGAGCGACTCTGGCATCCCTTGCTGCGCAGCGTCGTTGTCTGTCGTCCAATACCGGGAGTAAAGCAGGGGGTGCCCGACTACCCGCTGCCCGAAGACAGTCGTCAGCGATGGACGAATGGCCTACCGCTTACAAGTAGGGACCGCGTGGGTTGGTCACATTACCTACGAAAAGAGTTCAGATCGGCGCCTCATCTCGTCACTGTTCGCAGAAGGTGAGGGACATGTGGTGCACGCCCTGAACGACCTCGACGCGCTCGTCGACGACTGAACTCGGCACCTGTTGTCTCCGGCTGGCCGGGGGCCCGGGAATGCGGTGAGTGCGCTGGGCCGGACCCCCGACCTCCTCGCGCTACTTCCTGCGGAGCGCGTCGGTGATCTTGTCGTACAAATCGTCCAGGTACGGGTCGACCGTGCCAGCCTGCTCGTCGTCGTCGTTGGACATGGATGATCCAATCTGCTTGCTCGGCGCACCAAGGGGGAGCGGCGCCGACGCGGAGCAGACGGTACAGCTTGATCACATCGCGGCTTCGCGGGGTGACACCAATCGCACGAGTAGCCGCATCTATGACCGTCGCGGCTCACCTTGCCCGCCTGGTCCGGTCGATCTCCTACGGCCAGGTCATGGTCAGCTTTGTCGACATCGGAGCCCCGGCTTGGAAGGCCGCGATCAAGGCCGCGCGGCGGGCCTGAGCAGGCAACGACAACTGGCTGGCGTTACGGATTCTGACCGCTGTTGACCGCACCGAATAGCACGCGGACAGCACGACCGGAGTCAGGCGACCGCGGCCACGGGCTGCTCCGAGCGGCTTCCCTGATCGTGTATGTAGGCCCGGTCCCGGCACGGCGTGGCGTTAGGGCCCGCGGAGAAATAGTCTAGGTCGGTGTCGGCGTGTCGGCCGGTGGAGGTGAGACGCAGTAGTTCCACTCGCCGTGGAAGTCCTGGCGGATGATGGGCAGGGCGTCGACCTGCTTCTTCGTGTATCTGATGCCGGTGGGGTAGGTGCCGGTGTCGAGTTCGGCGCGGACGGTGAGCCCGGTGGCGGTGCTGGTGGCGCCGATCAGGTCGACGATGATCTGGTGGCTGGTCAGGGGCCGGCCCCGCCAGTTCAGGGTGATCTGGGAGAACAGCCGGTGTTCGATCTTGTTCCACTTGCTGGTGCCCGGCGGCAGGTGGCAGACGGTGATCGTCAAGCCGGTCTCCGCGGCGAGGCGGGCGAGCTCGACCTTCCAGGCACGGACCCGGTAGCCGTTGGAGCCACCACCGTCGGCGCAGATCAGCAACCGGTCGGCGTCCGGGTAGCGGTGCCGCCGACGGTGTCCCACCAGCGGCGCAACGTCTCCACTGCGAACGCCGAGGTGTCGTGATCGGCGCCGACCGACACCCAGCCGGTGTTCGCGGCGACGTCGTAGATGCCGTACGGGATCGCCTTGCCCAGCTCTTTGTCGGGAAAGTCGTGCACGTTGACGCGCACCGGTGAACCCTGGGGGGTGCGGCTCCATCAGAGGTACCAGATTCTGGTTGGAACCGGGTATTTCGGTCGCTGCTGGAGTGTCTTGACATATCGGCGTGTACCGCCATGGCTGATTTTGCGTTTGGGCAGGCAGTCAGGTTGCCGGGTTTCGGGGGCGGGCGGATGGGCTCAGCCGGGCTGCCCGGGTGCGTCTGCGGGAAGGCCACCGCCTCGATTCTTCGTGGCGTCTTGGACCTCGACGAGCGGAGACGGTGGCCGTGGACGCCAGCATTGCACACGATCATGTCGCGGGTAGGGACGACGGGGACGCCGGGGCGGCGGACAGCGACGAAGCGCTGTTCGCGGGGGTACGCGGGCACGCGGAGGCGATGATCGCGTGGGCGGGGAGCGCGGAGGCGCTGGCGCTGGACAACGGGCAGCTGGAGAGCCGGGCGATGCGGGACGGGCTGGAGTTCATGCGGCTGCTGACGCAGGCGCACCTGGACCTGCGCGCGGCCCGGGAGCAGCCCCGCCACGATGTCACGGACGCTGGCGGGGATGCGCGCACGAGCTGCGAGGACGGGCACGAGCGGACCCGGGTGATGATCTACGGGCCGGTGCGCACGACCCGGATCGCCTACCGCAGGCGGGGCAAGGAGAACCTGTACCCGCAGGACGCGGAGCTGAACTGGGGTGAGCACGCGTACTCGGCGGGGATCGTCGCCCGCAACGCCGGGGCGGTGGCCGCGGGTCCCTTCGAGCAGGCGGTCGAGCAGGTCAGCGCGCAGGGCGCGATCCGGCTCGGCAAGCGGCAGTGCGCACAACTCGCGATCGCCGCGGCCGGCGATTTCCACGCGTTCTATGCTTCGCGGCTGCCGCAGCCGTGCCAGGCGGGCACCGGGCTGCTGCTGACCGCCGACGGGTCGGGGTTCCCGGTCCTGCCCGGCGCGCTGCGCGCGGCCACCGCGAAAGCCGCGGCGGCCCGCGCCCGGCAGGCGGCGGAGTCTGGGTGGCCCGATAACCCCTCAGAGCTGCGTAAGTCCCGCAAGCGGATGGCCGAGCTGGCCGCCGTCGCCGACATCCCGCCCGCCCCGCGCACCGCCGGCGACATCATCACCGCCCTGTTCGGCCCCGCCCGCAGCAGCAGCGGCAGCGGCGGCGGCGGCGGTCCCGCCCCGCAACCCGGGCCGCACGCGCACGGCAAGACGCTGTTCGCCTCCGTCCGCCGCCCGGCCGGGGAGGTGATCGCGGACGCGTTCGCCGAGGCGCACCGCCGCGACCCCGGCCACCAGCGGCCCTGGTTCGCGGTGGTGGATG
>CAWADQ010000054.1:0-55540 GCA_963780835.1 uncultured Actinomycetota bacterium
TCAGTGACGAGTGAAGGGTTTGAGAACATGCCGGAGCAGATCTCCGTCGCGGTCATCGGTGCCGGAATGGCCGGCCGCAGCCACGCGGCGGCCTACCGGATGGCCGGCTCGGTCTCCGGGCCCGGGCCTCCCGCCGATCCGGCTGGCCGCGATCGCCGACGCGAACATCGCGCTGGCCGAGGACGGCGCGCGGCGCTACGGCTACGAGAAGGCGCTGCCGAGCTGGGAGGCCGTCGCCGAGGACCCGTCGATCGACGCGGTGAGCATCGTGGTCGGCAACGCGCTGCACCGGCCGATCGCCGAGGCGCTCGTGGCCGCGGGCAAGCACGTGCTGTGCGAGAAGCCACTCGCCGGGTCGATGGAGGACGCCCGGGCGATGGTGGAGCTGGAGAAGCAGGGCACGGTCGTCACCGCGGTCGGCTACTGCTATCGGCGCTCCCCGGCGATCGCGGCCATCCGCGACCACATCCGCAACAACGAGCTGGGCGAGCTGACCACCCTCCACGCCCGCTACTGGTGCGACTACGCCTGCGACCCGCGCGGCCCGTTGATCTGGCGGTTCAAGGGCGGAATGGGGTCGGGGGCGCTCGGCGACATCGGCGCGCACATCATCGACCAGGGCGAGTACCTCTGCGGCCCGATCGCCTCGGTGTCCGGCGGCAACGTCTCGATCCAGATCGCCAAGCGACCGCTGCCGCTCGGTGCGGTCATCGGGCACGGCGCCGCTCCGGTCAGCAGCGAGATGGGCGAGGTCGAGAACGAGGACACCGCCACCTTCACGGCCCGGTTCCAGTCGGGCCTGGCGGCCACCTTCTCCGTGTCCCGCACCGCGTTCGGCATGCCGAACGGCCTGGGCTTCGACGTCTACGGGACCGGGGGCCGGTGCTCGTTCGACTTCCACCGGCCTGCGGAGTACGAGATCGACGACGCGCAGCCCGAGGCCCGCACGCAGGGTCTGCGCCGGGTGATCGTCGGCCCCCAGATGCCGTACTTCAAGGGCGGCTACCCGATGGAGGCTCCCGGCGTCGGCATCGGCAACCAGGAGCAGTTCAACTACCAGGCGCGGGCGTTCCTCGACCAGATCGCCGGGGTCGCCGACCCGCTGCCGCCGAACGCGTCGTTCGCGGACGGCCTGCGCAGCATGGAGATCATCGAGGCGGTCGTGACGTCGGCGGAGTCCGGCGGCGCCGCCGTCGCCGTCCCGGCCCCGTCCGCCTGATCCGCGCCTCCTCGACCCGGAAGGTCACCCAGCAATGACTCTCAAACTCGGCGCCTACACCGCCTGCCTGCACGACCGTCCCCTCGGTGAGGCCCTCGACGTCCTCAAGGGCAACGGCCTGACCTCGGTGGAGGTCAACACCGGCGGGTTCATCCCGTCCCCGCACTGCCACGTCGACCTGCTGCTGTCCTCCGAGCAGGCCCGCGCCGACTACCTCGGCGAGTTCTCCTCCCGCGGCATGGAGCTGACCGGGCTCAACTGCAACGGCAACCCGCTCAACCCGCTGCCCGGCGTCGGCCCGAAGCATGCCGACGACATGCGCCGCTCGATCGAGCTCGCCGGCGCGCTCGGGATCAACAACATCGTCTGCATGTCGGGCACCCCGGGCTCGGACCCCGACGCGAAGTACCCGTCGTGGGTGGTCAACCCGTGGGACGGGGTCTACATGGACGTCCTGGACTACCAGTGGGACGTCGCCGCCACGTTCTGGTCCGAGATCGACGGTCTCGCCCGGGCCAACAACACGCGGATGGCCATCGAGATGCACCCGCACAACCTGGTCTTCTCCCCGGTCACGCTGAAGAAGCTGGTCGACCTGGTCGGTGCGACCAACGTGGGCGCGGAGATGGACCCGTCGCACCTGATGTGGCAGGGCATGGACATCGTCGCGTCCATCAAGTGGCTGGGCCCGCTGGTGTTCCACTCCGCTGCGAAGGACGCCGCCATCACCCCCGGCGTCGACATCCGCGGCGTGCTCGACACCTCGTTCGGGCGGGTGCCCGCCGACGCGCAGGGCAAGGTTCCCACCGGCTACGGCTTCTGGTGCAACTCCTGGCCGGAGAACCCGGGCTGGCGCTTCGTCGCCGTGGGTGTCGGCCACGACGTGGAGTACTGGACCGAGTTCCTGCGCGCCCTCGCCGAGGTCGACCCGGACATGGCCGTCAACATCGAGCACGAGGACGCCGACTACGGCCGGCTCGAGGGCCTCGCCCTGGCTGCGGAGAACCTCCGCGCCGCCGCCGCCAAGATGTAGGTGCGACGGTCGCGTGAGCACGGCGGGCCGGACGAGCGTCCGGTCCGCCGTTCGGCGTTCCGCTCGCGGCGATCAGCAACCGGTCACGGGTGCAACGTCGCGCCCTTGACGATCTTGTCGACGGCGTTGCGGGGTCCGTGGACCGCCACGCCCACCAGGTCGAGGTCGGCGCCGTGGACGGCCGCGACGACGGCCCGGTTCGCCTCGTCGTGCCCGGTCGAGAACATGTCGCTGGTGAACACCGCGGTCGGCACCCCGCGCCGGACCGCCCGCTCGCGGGCCGCCGCGACGACGTTCTTGTCGCCCTCCATGACGAGCACCGGCTGCCGGAACAGCGGCAGGTAGCGGGTGCCGTCGGCGTCGGCGTAGGGCTCGCCGTGCAGGTCGGGGTTCGCCGCGATCCCGCTCGCGAGGAACGCGGTGACGTTGAGCCGCTGCCAGTTCTCCAGGTCGTCCCGGACGATCATGACGATCTTCGTGTCGAAGCGCATGGTGTCGAGCGTGCTGGGGGAGGCGCCGCGGTTCTTGTACGTTCGTGACGTGAGCCAGGTGCGCGCGTGGGTGCCCGGTGTACCGGGCATCGCCGAGGTCTTCCACGCGCGCTTCACCGACCACGTCTGGTCACTCCACCTGTAGACCGCCGCCTTGCTTCGCTGCGGCGTCGGTCTACAGGACAAGCTTTGGCCGCCGCACGCCCACGACACGTGGACGCTGATGATCGTCGACGACGGCGTGGTGCGCTACGACCTGCACCGCCACGAGCACGGCGCACCCACCGGGACCGTGCTGCTGCTCCCGCCGCACATCGCCCACACGGGCCGGTCCGCGACGCCGCACGGCTTCCACAAGAGAGTGCTCTATCTCGAGGCCGACGTCGTGGACACGGCGCTGGCCGGGCGGGTCGTCGACGAGCCGACGCTTCCCGACGACCTGCTCCACCTACGGCTCGACCAGTTGCACCGCGTCCTGGAGGACCCGGGCGGGGTGCTCGAGGCCGAGAGCCGGTTGGCCCTGATCACCGACCGGATCGCCCGGCGGCTCGACAGGCCGGCGCCACCCGCCCGGGCCGGCCTGGCCGGCGCGCTCCGCGACCTGCTCGACAGCCGGCTGGCCACGGGGATCACGCTGCGCGAAGCGGGCGCGCTGCTGCACGCGGACCCGGCCCACCTCGTGCGCAGCTTCGGCCGGGAGTTCGGTCTGCCGCCGCACCGCTACCTCGTCGGTAGGCGGGTGGAAGCGGCCCGCCGCCGGCTGCTCGACGGCGAGCACATCGCCGCCGCAGCTGTCGCGCTCGCCGACTATCATCGTCCGCTGCGGTAGTGCGGCAGGACTTCGCCCGGCAGCCGCGTGTCGCCGCCGCAGTCGGCTTCCACGACCAGTCCCACCTGCATCGGCACTTCACCCGCCTGGTCGGGACCACCCCGCGGCGGTTCGCCACCGGCGCGTGAACGGCTACGGAGACGGGAGGTCGACCACGCGGTTCTCGGCGGCGCTGACCCGGGCGGCATCCAGCACCTCGAGCGTGTGCACGGCCTGCGTGGCCGGTACGGGGAAGTCGCCGTCGCCGCGCAGCGCGGCGGCGAACCGGGTGTAGTAGTCCTGGTAGGCACCCCGTTCGGACGGCACCGGTCTCGACCCGGCGGCGGTGTGGAGGGTGCCCCAGTGCTCGGGGGCGTCGTAGCCCCAGCTGTCGCCCTCGTCGACCGGGCGCCTGCCGGCGAAGACGGCCTCGGCCTGGACGTCGGTGCCGTGGGCCACGTAGGAGCCGGCGCTGCCGTAGGCGCGCAGCTCGCGGTCCTCGATATAATTGATCTTGCTGGCCGACACCCGGGAGCGCACCCCACCGGCGTGGGTGAGGGACAGCGCGAAGCGGCAGTCGGTGCGGCCGCCCGCCGGCTCGACGTGGTCCAGCTCGGCGTACACGGTGCGGGCCGGGCCGAGCAGCCAGAGCATCTGGTCGACCAGGTGGCTGCCCAGGTCGCGGAGCAACCCCGCGTCCGGGCCGACCTCCAGCGTGGCCGCGTTGGCCTGGTCCATCCGGGACTCGACGCTCCAGAGCTCGCCCAGCTCGGCGCTCTCCAGTACCGCGGCCAGCGTCTGGATGTCGGCGTCCCATCGGCGGTTGTGGAACACGTTCAGCGGCACGCCTGCCTTCTCCGCGGCGGCGACGAGCTCCCGCCCGCCCTGCGCGTCCGGGGCGAACGGTTTGTCGGCGATCGTCGGCACGCCGGCGGCGATCGCCTGCAGCACCAGCGTGCGGCGGGTGTGCGGCGGGGTGGTGATCGTGACGGCGTCGACCCCGGCCGCGAGCAGGTCGGCCAGCGAGTCGTAGGCGGGCACGCCGGGGAGGTCGGCGGCCAGCTCGGCGCGCCGGTCCGGCGAGCGGGTGACCACACCGGCCAGCTCGACGCCCTCCGCCGCGACGACGAACGGGGCGTGGAAGTACCGCCCGCCGACCCCGTACCCCACCAGTCCCAGCCGCACATCGGTGAACGTACGCGGGTCGCGAGGGTGACGTGGGTGTTGTCCGGCCAGCGGTGGTGTCCCTGTCAGAACGATCACCGCGCGGCGGAGCACCTGGACGGCGGTGAAGCGCAGGACCTTCTATCCTTTCCGCTGAGGTAGGCCTGCCGGGTGAGGTCGCGCAGGGCACGTTCCTGGGTGCGGTGGGTCTTGCCGTCGTACTCGACAGCGAGCCGGATCGCCGGGTAGGCCATGTCCAGTAGGTACGGGCCCTCCGGATGATCAGGTGACCGGGAGCCGGGCTGATCATCCGGGCGGAAAAGGCGCCCGAGCCGGGCCGATAGGCCCCGGATGATCAGGTGACTGGGAGCCGAGCTGATCATCCGGGCCGGAAGGGCGCCCACGCCGGCTCGATATACCCCGGACGATCAGCACCCCGACGATCAGCACCCCGGAGCCGTAGCAGGGCTGATCAGGCCGGCCGCGCGGGCCGCGGACCCCCGGAACGGACTGCTGAGTACGAGGCCGGCCGGGCGGTCGGGCGGGAGGTCGCGGGAGAAGCCGCTGTCTGGAGACATGCGGTTCCGCGATCAGCGGGTCGCGCCGCGAGCGTGACGGGAGGGTTGTCGGGACAGCACCAGTGTCTCGCCCGGATCGATCACCGGGCCCGGCTGCGAGCGACGGGCCGGCCCCGGCAATGCCGGGACCGGCCCGTCGGAGGGTGGTCCACCGCGGCGCGCCGAGATCATCGCCGCGCCGCGGGGGTCTCAGCGGCCTTTGAGTTCGTGGCTGAGTTCGGCGAGTTCGCGGCCGCCGGCCATCTCGCTGGTGAGTTCTTCGAGGGTGACCTCGTCGCGGGTCTTGTCCAGGACGCGGCGGCCCAGCTTCAAGATGATGAAGTGGTTGCCCACCAGGAAGGCGTGGTGGGGGTTGTGGGTGATGAACACGACCCCGAGGCCGGCGTCGCGGGCGGCGGCGGTGTATTTGAGGACGACGCCGGATTGTTTGACCCCGAGGGCGGCGGTGGGTTCGTCGAGGATGAGGACGCGGGCGCCGAAGTAGACGGCGCGGGCGATGGCGACGCATTGGCGTTGCCCGCCGGACAGGGTGCCGATGGGCTGGTTGATGTCCTTGACGACCACGCCCATCTTGTGGAGTTCGCTGTTGGCGATCTCGCGCATGGCCTTGATGTCCATCGGGGCGAGGGGGTAGTTGCCCTTGCGGATCTCGCTGCCGAGGAAGAAGTTGCGCCACACCTCCATCAGCGAGACGACGGCGAGGTCCTGGTAGACGGTGGCGATGCCGTGGTCGAGCGCCTCGCGCGGCGAGCCGAAGGTGACCGGGTTGCCGTCGACCTTCAGGGTGCCTTCGGTGTGCGGGTGCAGCCCGGAGATGATTTTGATGAGGGTGGACTTGCCGGCGCCGTTGTCGCCCAGGACGCAGGCGACCTCGCCGGCGTTCACGGTGAGGTTGATGCCTTGCAGGGCGACGATGGGGCCGAAGGACTTGCCGACGTTCTCCATCTCGACCAGCGGTTCGCCGGCGTGGAGGGTGGGGTCGGCGTGCTCGGCGAGCGTGTCAGTCATGAGTGTGTCTCGTCTCGATCGGTGCGCTCGGAGTGCACGGTGTCCGACTGCTCAGCGGCGGGTGGCGGCGTAGTTCTTGATGTAGAGGTTGACCAGCACGGCGAGCAGCAGCATCGCGCCCGAGGAAGGTGTAGAACCAGTTGGGGTCGAACCCGGCGAACACGATGCCCTGGGTGGTCATGCCGAAGATGAACGCGCCGACCGCGGCGCCGACGATCGAGCCGTAGCCGCCGGTGAGCAGGCAGCCGCCGACGACCGCGGCGATGATGTAGATGAACTCGTTGCCGATGCCCAGCCCGGACTGCACCGAGGAGAAGTTGAACAGCAGGTGCATGCCGTAGAACCAGCCCAGGAACGACACGCCCATGAACAGCCCGATCTTGACCTTGGGCACCGGGACGCCGACCGCGCGGGCGCTGTCGGCGTTGCCGCCGGCGGCGAAGATCCAGTTGCCGACCTTGGTGCGCAGCAGGATCCAGGTGCCGATCGCCACGAACAGCAGCCACCACAGCACGGTGATCTTGACGGTGATGAACCCGAGGGGGATGTCGGAGGCGAACACCGCCTTGGCGGCGAGGAACCCGTCGAGGCCGGAGACGTTGTCGCTGGCCACGGTGCCGGTGGCGGCCTTGGTGACCCCGAGGTTGATGCCGCGGAGCATGAAGAACGTGGACAGGGTGATCAGGAAGCTGGGGATCTTGGTTTTGACGACCAGGTAGCCGTTGATGAACCCGATGCCCAGCGCGACCAGCAGGGACACCAACACCCCGACCCACATGTTCAGCGAGAGCTGGAAGGTGATCAGCGCGGCGCACAGCGCGGCGGTCACCACCGTGACCCCGGAGGACAGGTCGAACTCCCCGCCGATCATCAGCAGGGCCACCCCGACCGCGACGATCCCGATCGTGGAGGAGGCGTAGAGGACCGTGGCGAACGAGGGCAGGGTGCGGAACGCCGGGGCGATCGCGAAGAAGAAGATGAAGATCGCGATCGCCGCGGCCACGGCACCGATCTCCGGACGGGTCAGCACACGCGCGAACAGCGACTTCTTGACCGGCGCGGGCGCCTCGGAGGTCTTCGGCGGCTGGGTGGCCGGCGTCGTAGCGGGAGAGCTCATGATCTCACTCCAGTGGAGAGGGCGGACCGGGAGAGCCGGATGCGGTGACCAGCGGTTGCGGTGACCAGGCGGAAACGCACACCGGCTCCCCCGGGGGTGCGGCTAGCGCCGGTTGTTCTTGGTGTAGGGCAGGATCTGGTCGATGTTGGTCGAGTCCACGATGGACGGTCCGGTCAGCACCGGCCCGCCGCCGCCGAGGTCGTTGCCGTTGGTGATGTTCATCCACAGCATCAGCACCGACTGGTAGCCCTGCACGTAGGGCTGCTGGTCGACGGCAAATGCGATCTTGCCGTCCTTGATCGCCTGCGCGGCGTCCTGGTTCAGGTCGAAGGTCACGATCTTCGCGGTGCTCCCGGCGCTCTGCTCGGCCTGCAGCGCGGCCAGGGCGATCGGCGCGCCCAGGGTGACGATATTGGTGATCGACTTGTCCTCGGCCAGCTTCGACTGGAGCGTCTGCTGGACCGACGGCAGGTCGGCGCCGTTGACCTGCAGGTTCTCGGTGCTGGCGTAGCCCGACTTCACCCCGGCGCAGCGGGCCTCCAGCGCCACCGAGCCCTGCGCCTGGATCACGCACAGCGTCTTGCCGCCCGGGTCCTGCTGGGCGAGCTTCTGGCCGATGGTCTTGCCGGCCAGCGTCTCGTCCGACCCGAAGTACATCTTCGCGCCGGCCTCCTTGTAGTCGGTGATGCCCTGGTTGAACGCCACCACCGGGATGCCCGCCTCGGCGGCCTTCTTGGTCACCGGGATCACCGCGTCCGCGTTGGACAGGGTGACCGCGATGCCCGAGACCTTCGCTGTCGATCGCGTTCTGCACCAGCGTGGCCTGCTCGGGGCCGTTCTCGTTGTTCGAGTACTGCAGCTTGATCCCGTGCGCCTTCGCCGCGTCCTCCGCGCCGGCCCGGATCTTGTCCCAGAACGTGTCACCCGCCTGCTCGTGGGTGATCATCTGGATCGTCAGGTTGCTGCCGCTGGTGTCGCCACCGCCGCTGCTGCCCGCCGGACTGGCTCTGCGCGCCACCCTGGCTGCTGCACGCGGCCAGCGCGGCCGAGGCGGCAGCCGACGACGGCCAGCACGCGGAGGGACCTCCGCGAACGGTCGATCTTCATCGATCATTCCCTCTCTCCTGGCAGCCGGCCGGGAGGCGGACTGCGATGTCCTGCGGGGTACTGCCCTGGTCGTGCGGGGATTGCGGGCGTATCAGGTCGGGCCCGGGGGCCGGGGGCCTCGTGCACGCCCCGCGGGGGTCTCCCGCGAGGGTGAGCACGGACACGTTAGGAGGGATTCGGACAGGTCGCAGACGATCGATACGTGATCGTCATGGGTGCGTCAGTTCGAGGTGGGGAAGTGGAAGCTGGAGCCGCTCGCGCCCTCCACGTGGGGCCAGCGGGCCGTCACGACCTTGGCCCGGGTGTAGAAGGCGACGCCCTCGGGCCCGTGGATGTGGCTCTGCCCGAACAGCGAGTCCTTCCAGCCGCCGAAGGAGTAGTAGGCCATCGGCACCGGGATCGGCACGTTGATGCCGATCATCCCGACGTTCACGCCGCGCTGGAACCGGCGCGCCGCCTCGCCGCTGGAGGTGAAGATGGCGGTGCCGTTGCCGTACGGGTTGGAGTTGATCAGGTTGATGGCCGCGTCGACGGTGTCGGTCCGGACCACCGACAGCACCGGACCGAAGATCTCCTGCGTGTAGACGTCCATCGACGGGGTGACCTCGTCGATGACCGTCGGGCCGACCCAGAAGCCGTTCTCGTGACCGGGGACGGTCAGCCCCCGCCCGTCGACGGCGAGCCGCGCGCCCTGCTCCGCGCCGGTGCCGATCAGGCCGACGATGCGGTCGCGGGCGGCGGAGGTGACCACCGGGCCCATCTCGCTGTCCGCCTCGCGGCCGGGGCCGACCTTGACGGCGCGGGCCTTCTCGCTGACCGCGGCGATCAGGTCGTCGGCCAGCCGACCCGACGGTGACGGCCGTGGAGATCGCCATGCACCGCTCGCCCGCCGAGCCGAACGCGGCGGCGACGAGGTGGTCGCTGGCGTAGTCGATGCCGGCGTCGGGCAGGACGATCGCGTGGTTCTTGGCGCCGCCGAGGGCCTGGACGCGCTTGCCGCTCGCCGTGCCCGTCTCGTAGATGTAGCTTGGCGATCGGCGTGGAGCCGACGAACGACACCGCCGCGACGTCCGGGTGCGTGAGCAGCGCGTCGACGGCCGTCTTGTCGCCGTGCACCACGTTGAACACGCCGTCGGGCAGGCCCGCCTCGGCCCACAGCTCGGCGATGAGCATCGACGCGCTGGGGTCGCGCTCGCTGGGCTTGAGCACGAAGGTGTTGCCGGTCGCGATCGCCACCGGGTACATCCACATGGGCACCATGGCCGGGAAGTTGAACGGCGTGATGCCGACGCACACCCCGAGCGGCTGGCGGAACGAGTAGACGTCCACGCCGGTGGAGACCTGGTCGGAGAAGTCACCCTTGAGCAAGGTGGGGATGCCGCAGGCGAACTCGATCACCTCGAGGCCCCGCTGCACCTCGCCGCGGGCGTCCGAGACGACCTTGCCGTGCTCGTCGGAGATCGCCTCGGCGAGCCGCTGGATGTTGGCGTTGACCAGCTCACGGAAGGCGAACAGGACCTTGGCGCGCTGCGAGAGCGATGACTGACCCCAGCGCTCGAACGCGGCCTTCGCCGTGCGGACGGCGGAGTCGACGTCGTCGACACTCGCCAGCGCCACCTCGGCCTGCTGCTCTCCCGTGGCCGGGTTCCAGACCGGGCTCGTGCGGTCCGAGGACCCCGCGACGGGCTTGCCGCCGATCCAGTGCGTGATGGTCCTCAACGGACCTCCTCCTTCTCCGTTGTGGAATTTCGACAGTGCTGGTCAGCGGCAGGCGCGGGTCGATCTCCTGGCCGTCCCAGAGGGTGCGGACCCAGGCGTGCGCCGGGTCGTCGCAGATCTTCCAGACCCGCTCGGGGTCCGGGCCTGCCATGACGTTGAGGTAGTAGAGGTCGTAGCCGGGCGCGGCCATCGCCGGGCCGTGCCAGCCGTAGGGGATGAGGATCGCGTCGCCCGAGCGGACCTCGGCGCAGACGTCGATCTCCTTGCCCGGGCCGGAGCCGTACACCCGCTGGTAGCCGCAGGCACCGGCGTGGCCTGCCGGGTACGGGGAGTCGGCCTCGAAGTAGTAGACCTCCTCCAGCCGCGACTCGTTCTCGCCCGCCTCGTCGTGCTTGTGCGGCGGGAACGACGACCAGTTGCCGCCCGGGGTGATGACCTCGACGGCGATCATCTTGTCGGCCTCGAACGACGCCGGGGTGCAGAAGTTGTTGACCTGCCGGCTGGCCTGTCCCGCCCCGCGGAGCTCGACCTGCACGCCCTCGGCGGGGCCGTAGCGGGCGGTCAGCCGCCGGTTGGCGCGGGCCCCGCAGAGCGCGAACCGCCCGCCCTGCTCGGAGGTCACCGTGGCGGTGGCGTCGCGGGGGACGTAGGCGAAGTCGGTGACGCGGGTGAAGACGCCGCGGCGCCCGGCGAGGGCGAACGTCTCGTCCGTCACACGCCACCGTGCACGACCCGGACAGCGGCAGGACCACCCACTCGCTCTCGCCGGTGTCGAATGTGTGCGTCCCGCCCGCGGCCAGTTCGAGGACGTTGAGGCTGCTGTGTGCCCAGCCGGCGCGCTCCGGGGTGATCGAGAGCGCGTAGTCGCCCGCGCCACCGGTGCCGGCCGGGACGACGATCTCCAACTTGTCGGTCATCACGTTCTTGGCGATCACAGCAGGCCCACCGCCGTGTCGACGGCCGCCGCGACGTCGTCACCCGGCGGGTAGAGCAGCGACCGGCCGATGACCAGGCCCTGCACCGTGGGCAGAGCGAGCGCCTTCTGCCAGTTCGCGAACGCCGCCTGCTGGTCCTCCGCGACCTCGCCGCCCAGGATCAGCGCGGGCAGCGTGGTGGCGGCCATCGCCCGCTCCATCTCGTCGACGATCGGCACCTTCAGCCAGGTGTAGGCCGAGGTCGTGCCCAGGCCCGCGGCGATCGCGTTGGCGCGCACCATGGCGTCCGCGGTGAGCTCGTTGCGGACCCGGCCGTCGGAGCGGTGGGAGATGAACGGTTCGACCATGGCCATCAGCCGGTGCCGGGCGAGGTCGCTGACGGCGTCCGCGCACGACTCGAGCGTCGCGACGGTGGCCGGGTCGTTCGGGTCGATGCGGGTGAGCATCTTGCCGCCCTCGAAGCCGGCATCCGCGATGGCCTGTGCGTCATAGCCGGTGAACCGGTCGTCCAGCTCGAACACCGTGCCCGCCAGGCCACCGCGGTTCATCGACCCGATGACGACCTTGTCGTCCAGCGCGCCGAGCAGCAGCAGGTCCTCGAGGATGTCCGGGGTGCCGAGCACGCCGTTGACGCCCGGGCGGGACAGCGCCAGCACGAGCCGGTCGAGGAGGTCGACCCGGTCGCCCATGGCGAACGGGCGGCTGCCGGCGGCGAGCGCGCCGCGGGCCGGGTGGTCCGCGGCGATCATCATCAGCCGGCCGTGGTCGCCCAGCAGCGAGGTGGGGCGGCGGCGCTTCGCCGCGGCCTCGGCGATCGCGGCCGGGCGACCCACACGGGTGGCGACCAGGTCACGGAAGCGGTGGTCATCCACGTGCGGCCTCCTGGTTCCCGGCTTCGACAAGCTTGGCCTCGACCTCGGCAGAAGTCGGCATCGCGTCGGCGCACGCCAGGCGCCCCGCGACGATCGCACCGGCCGCGTTGCAGAACCGCATGCTCCGCTCGAGATCCCATCCAGCGAGAAGGGAGTGGCACAGGGCCCCGCCGAACGCGTCGCCTGCGCCGAGGCCGTTGACCACGTCGACCGGCACCGGCGGCACCTCGACGTGCGTCTGGCCGTCGTGGGCGAGGACGCCCTTCGGGCCCTGCTTGACGATCGCCAACGGGACACCGCGCTCGTGCAGCGCTCGCGCCGCCGCATAGGGCTCGCGCTCGCCGACGGCGCTGTCGCACTCGTCGAGGTTGCCGACGGCGACGTCGACGAAGGGCAGCGCCTCCTGGACCCACTTGCGGGCCTCCTCGCGGGAGGACCAGAACATCGGCCGGTAGTCCAGGTCGAGCACGGTGTAGCCGCGGCCGGCCCGGGCGCGGAGCGCCGCCAGCGTGGCCTCGCTGCTGGGCTCCTCGGACAGCCCGGTCACGGTCACCCAGAAGATCTTCGCGTCGCGGATCGCGTCGAGGTCGAGCTCGTCGGCGGTGATCTGCATGTCCGGTGCGCTCGGGCGGCGGTAGAAGTACAGCGGGAAGTCGTCGGGCGGGAAGATCTCGCAGAACGTCACCGGCGTCGGGAGGTCCGCGACCGGGGTGACGTAGCGGTCGTCGACCCCGAAGCCCTGCAGGGCGTCGTGCAGGAACTCGCCGAACGGGTCGGCCCCGGTGCGGGTGATGATCGCGCTGCGGCGCCCGAGCCGGGCCGCGGCCACGGCCACGTTGGCCGGGCTGCCACCGAGGAACTTGCCGAAGCTCTCGACGTGGCGGAGCGATGTCCCGACCTGGAGGGGATAGATGTCGACCCCCATGCGGCCCATCGTGAGCACCTCGTCCGCGGTGCGGCCTGACTCACGGTCCTGGGCTGGCTCCTTCGTCGGGGCGGTCATCGCTGCATCAGCCTCTCCAGCCTCGTCGCCATGCGGCTCGAATCGCGTCGTCCGGCCGGATCGGGTGGTGACCCCGGCCACGGGTTAAAGGTGTACCGTCCGGGTAACAGGTACGTCAATACTTTGTCCTGACAAAGTGTCAAACTCGCGGGGGTGTGCGGTGCCGGAACAGCCGCTCGACGGTGTGCTCGTCCCGAAGGTTGCTCTCGATCGATCCAGCCCCGTCCCTCTGTACTTCCAGGTCGCGACCCGTCTGCAGGAGCAGATCGAGGGCGGTGAGCTGCCGGTGGGCGGCCGCCTCGAGAACGAGGTGGAGCTCGCCGACCGGCTCGGTGTGTCCCGGCCCACCATGCGGAAGGCCATCGGCTACCTGGTCGAGCGTGGCATGTTGGTGCGCCGCCGCGGCGTCGGCACCCAGATCGTGCACCCGAAGGTGCGCCGGCCGGTGGAGCTGACCAGCCTCTACGACGATCTTGCGAAGACCGGTCGCGCACCGCGGACGGAGATCCGCTCGCTGGAGGTCGGGCCCGCCACCGACGCCGTCGCCGAGTCGCTGGGCATCCCGACCGGCACCTTGGTCACGAACTTCGAGCGGATCCGCTACGCGGGCGACGAGCCGCTGGCGATCATGCACAACGCGGTGCCGGTGGACGTCGTGGCGCTGCGGGCGGAGGACCTGGAGCAGCGCGGGCTCTACGAGATCCTCCGCTCGGCCGGGCGGGTGCCGCGGATCGCGAACCAGGTGGTGGGGGCGAAGGCGGCCACCGCGACCGAGGCGCGCCTGCTCGGCGACCCGCGCGGGGCCCCGATGCTGACGATGACCCGCACGGCCTGGGACGAGAGCGGGCGGGGCGTCGAGTACGGCTCCCACGTCTACCGGGCGAGCCGCTACTCCTTCGAGCTCACGCTGACCTGCTGAGCGATCTGGACCCGATGATCAGCTCTCGGGGGCGGGCGCTGATCATCCGGCGGGTTCGGGTGCGCGCGGCGGCCGTTTTGCCCTCGGACGATCAGCTCGCAGGGGAGTGAGCTGATCGTCGGAGGGCTATTCGCGCGGTTCTGCGCCGATTTGGGCCCGGATGATCAGCTCTCGGGCGCGTGTGCTGATCGTCCGGCGGGTTTCCGCGGGCCGGCGGCCCAGCCGGCGGGATCGGTCCACGCCTGCAGGGTTCGGCGGCTGGTGAACCGCCGCAGGACGGCGGTCACCGGGTCGGGCACCTCGAGGGTGGCCGCGAGCAGCTGCAGCGGGCGCGTCCAGTCGTCCAGCGCGGTGTCTTCTGGTCCCGGGTCCGAGGGGCCGCCGGATGCCGTGCCGTAGAACCGGTCGCCGAGGATCGGCAGGCCGAGGCCGCGCAGGTGCAGCCGCAGCTGGTGGGTGCGGCCGGTCAGCGGGGTGAGCCGGTAGCGGGCCAGCCCGCCGCGGTGCTCCAGCAGCTCGACGTGCGTCTCGGCGTTCGCCGGCCCGGGCACCTCCTGGGCGAGGATCACCCCGCGCTCCTTGACGATCCTGCTGCGCACCGTCCGCGGGAACGTCAGACCCGGGTCGAACGGGGCGACGGCCTCGTAGGTCTTGCGCACCCTGCGGTCGCGGAACAGCGTCTGGTACGCCCCGCGCCGTTCGCGGCGCACGACGAACAGCAGCACGCCGGCGGTCACCCGGTCCAGCCGGTGCGCGGGCGACAGCTCGGGCAGGTCCAGCTCGCGGCGCAGCCGCACCAGCGCGGTCTCGACGACGTGGCGGCCGCGCGGGATCGTCGCCAGGAAGTGCGGCTTGTCCACGACGAGCAGGTCGTCGTCGCGGTGCAGGACGTCCACGGCGAACGGCACCGGCACCTCGACGGGCAGGTCGCGGTGGAACCACAGGAACTCCCGCGGCCGAAAGGGGTCGTGCGGCCCGACGGCGCCGCCCCGGCCGACGATCCGGCCCTCGCGCAGCATGGCGTCCAGCCGCGCGGCGGGCAGCCGGGGCAGGCGGGCGACGAGGTGGTCGCGCATCGTCGCCCACGGCCCGTCGTCGGGGGTGCGCAGACGGACGGCGTCGAGGCCGTGCCGCTGGGGCAGCGGCGAGACGGGGGCCACGGAGGGAGCGTACGTGCCGGGTTCGGCTTCCGATGAGCGGGAACAAACGTGTGCACGAGGTTCCGCCCGGCGTCGGGGGGCCTCCTGTGCCTACGGTCGCCGGGGGTGGGCGGGGGTCGACGAAGGGAGTCCGATGGCGGGCAACTCGACGGAGCCGGGTCGGTCGGTCACCTCCAAGGTCGCCGCCATCCTCATGTCGTTCACGAACGGTCGCGGGCACGCCCTCGTCGATCTCGCGCGGCAGGCGGGGCTGCCGACCTCGACGGCGCACCGGCTGGCCCGCGAGCTCGCCGACCGCCACCTGCTCGAGCGCACCGACGACGGCGAGTTCCGGGTGGGCCTGCCGTTGCGCATGCTCTGCGGGGAGGTCGCCGAGCGGCCGACGCTGCGCGAGCGTGCCCCGTTCATCGTCGACGACCTGTGCGAGGCCACGCGGACCCCGGCCCGACTCGGGGTGCTCGACGACCTGGAGGTCGCCTACATCGAGCGCCTGCCCGGGTACCGCCCGGCCAGCACGTTCTCGACCGCGGCCCGGCTGCCGGTGCACGCCACCGCGCTGGGCAAGGCGCTACTGGCCTTCGCGCCGTCGCAGGTGGTGCGCATGGTGCTCACCCCGGCGCTGCAGGCGTACACGACGGCGACGCTCACCACCCCCGAGCAGCTGCACCGCGCGCTGCAGTGCGTGCGGTTGCACGGCATGGCGACCAGCTGCGGGGAGCTGCAGGCGGGCCACTGCGGGGTGGCCGTGCCGGTGCCGGGCCCGTGCGGCACGGCGATCGCCGCGGTCGGGGTCGAGGTGGCGGACCTGGAGCCGGCGACGCTGGGCCGGGTGGTGCCGGCGATGGTGCTGGCGGCCCGCGGGCTGGCCCGGGAGCTGGCCGTCGACCCGCGCGAGCGCGCGACGGCGGCGGCGGGGTCGGCGCGGGGAGCGGCCGCGCGGCCGGCTGACGCCCAGCTCGTCGGACCAGGCCGCCGCCCGACGCGCGGCACGGCTCCGACACGCCGTGAGCGGCCCGCGGGCCCTAGCGCCCGGCCGCGTGGGGATCAGCGCCCGGCGGCGTGGGGGTGGCGCAACATCGCGTCCACCGCGGCGCGCATGGCCGTGGCGCGGGCGATCTGGGCGGGAACGTCCAGGCGGACCGCGTCGTCCGCCCTTCCGGCCCCGATGGCGACCGGGACCTGCGGGGGGAGCGTCGCGAGCAGCCCGGGTGCTGCGGTGTGGGTGAGTGCGTGGACGGGGACCCGGACGTAGCCGAGCAGGCTTCCGAGCTCGACGACCGTCTCGTCGACGGTCGTGGGATCGTCCCGGCCCGGCACGACGTCCATGACGACGCCGCCGCCGGTGCCCCCGACGGCCGCGACGGCCTGCTCGAGCGTGGCCACGGCCGTGCCGGCGGCGGGGGAGAGCAGGGGACGCAGGTGGTAGCGCGCGGCCAGTCTCGGCGAGCCGGGCGAAGAACTCGGCGGGGTCGTCGGCCGGCTCCCCGGCGCGGACGGTGACGAACTGCGCGCCCAGGCGGGTGCCCACCTCCAGGACCCGGCCGTAGGGGTGGCCGATGTCCATCACGCACAGCTCGGGGCCGAGCGGCACCCGGCCGACGTCGAGAACCGTCACCCGGTGGGTCAGCAGGGCCTCGATCAGGTCGGGCAGCATGGGGGAGCCGATCCCGCGCGACCACCACGGCTCGACGTCGGCGACGGCGGCGACCCGCAGGCCGATCGAGTCCAGCCCGGCGCCGCGTGCGACCTCGACCAGGGCCACCGGGTCGAGCGGGTGGACGGTGGACTGGTGCAGGGCGATCCGGTTCACGCGGACACGCTATCCACCCGGTCCCGAAGACACGTGAACGCGGCGTCGGGTGCGGAGGACGCACCGGACGTCGCGTTCAGGCGACAGTGCCGAGCTGATGGTGCTTGGCCGTGCGGTCAGGCCGACCGGCGACTCTGCTCGCGCTCCAGGGCGTCCTTACGGACGCGCTCGACGGCGTGCAGCACGTCGGCCAGGCTGCGGAACCGCACCGCCGGGAGGGCGTGCAGCTCCGACTTGGTCAGGGCGTCGGCGCCGTAGAGGTCGGCGACGACGATCAGCTCCCACCGTTCGGCGGGGAACTCCTGGCCCGCCAGGACCTGTTGCAGTCGCAGCCTCGGGTCCATCACGGCGGCCTCCCGGACGTCGATCATTTCGCTTGGTATAGTACGCAGTGTAGCGCGCGTCACGCTCCATGGCGAGCCCCGATTTCCAGAGGATTTCGGGGCGGCGAACGCGACGTCGCCGCCCCGACTCATACGAGGATCCCGAGAGAAGAGGCCGAGCCCACCAGAGGCGCAAGTCCCGGCTTCTCGGCGCCCTTCGTCAGACGGAGACGCCGTTGCGGGCGGCGGTGGCGGCGCGCCGGGTGGTCTCGGTCGCGAGGTCGATCACGCGCTCGGTGGCCTGCTCGGTGCGGGCCTTGATCGTCTCGCCTGCGGCCGAGGCCTGCGCGGTCGCGGTCTCACCGGCCTCCTTGACGAGGGCGATCGCGGCGGTGGCGAACGCGCGCTGCACCGTCAGGAGCGTCCCGGCGAGGTCGAACGCGGCGGCGGTGGCGGCCTGCGGGTCGAGCGGCTGCGCGCCCTGCGGGATGACGGTGTCGGCGTAGGTCTTGAACGCACCGGCGTAGCCCTCGGCGGCGGCGGTGGCGATCTCCTGGCCCCGGCGGGCGAAGGCGACGTACTTCTCGGTGGTGGGGACGGCGGCAGTCATGTTCTCTCTCCTTGCGTAGTCTGGCCGTGCAACTGCTCACTAAGTTACGCATCAATGATAAGTATGTCAAGCGCTCCTGGGGTGTGTCGCGCATGACGTGTCCGCTGGCCGGACGACGACCGGCCGCATCCGGGCCGACGTGGCAGGGTGGAAACGCCGGGGGGTGATCCGCCCCGCCGGGTCGCGGGACACACGGAGGTGGACGTGGCACCCCTGCAGGTCGTGCTGGCCGAGGCTGCGGAGAACCTCTATCCCGCCCGGATGCAGATGGCGGTCTCGCTCGGCTGGCACATCGTCTTCTCCTGCCTGGGCGTCGCCTTTCCCGCGATGGTGATGTTCGCCGAGTGGCGCGGGTACCGCACCGGCGACGCGGCGCTGCACGAGCTCGCCCACACGTGGGCCAAGGCCATGGGGGTGCTGTTCGCCGCGGGCGCGGTGTCGGGCACCCTCCTGACCTTCGAGATGGGCATCCTGTGGCCCGGCCTGATGAACACCTACGGCGAGATCTTCGGGTTCCCGTTCGTGCTCGAGGGCTTCTCGTTCTTCATCGAGGCGATCTTCGTCGGCATCTACCTGTTCGGCTGGAGCCGCCTGTCGCCGCGCGCGCACATCCTGTGCGCCGTGCCGATGATCCTCGCCGGCATGGCGGGCACGTTCTTCGTCGTCGCCGCGAACGCGTGGATGAACAACCCCGTCGGCTTCGACGTCGCCCCGGACGGCTCGCTGACGAACGTCAGCCCCATCCGCGGCATGTTCGCCCCGTCGATGCCCCCGCAGGTCGCGCACATGTGGATCGCGGCGTTCATGGTCACCGGGTTCGGCATCGCGTCGGTCTACGCCGTCGGCATGCTGCGCGGGCGCAGGGACGGCGGGCACGGGGACGGCGGGCACAGGGACCGCTACCACCGGATGGGCATGCTCATCCCGCTGACCGTGGGGGCGATCTTCGCGCCGATCCAGATCGGCGTCGGCGACTGGATCGCCAACACCGTCGCGGAGCTGCAGCCGGCCAAGCTCGCGGCGATGGAGGCGCAGTACGAGACGCGCGGGCGAGGCGCCGCTGTCGCTGGGCGGGATCTACTACGACAACGAGCTGCACTACTCCCTCGAGGTCCCCTACGGCCTCTCGCTGCTGATCCACCACGACCCCGACGGCGTGGTGGCCGGCCTGGAGGAGACCCCCGAGCAGAACCGGCCGCCGGTCAACGTCGTGCACCTGGCCTACAACACGATGGTCGGTGCCGGCTCGGCGCTGCTGCTGCTCGCGCTCGTGTACGGCTTCGCGATGTGGAAGCGGCGCTCCTGGATCGAGAACAGGTGGTTCCTCCGGGCCGTGGCGGTCTCGGGGGTGCTCGCCGTGGCCGCGCTCGAGACCGGCTGGGTCACCACGGAGGTCGGCCGCCAGCCGTGGATCGTCTACGGGCACCTGCGCACCGCGGACGCGGTGAGCCCCGCGCCGGGACTGTTCCTCGGCTTCTACGCGGTGGTGGCGATCTACGCGGTGCTGACCGTGTTCACGGTGTACGTGCTCCGCCGTCTCGCCGGCGGGTACGACGTGCCCGCACCGTACGAGGGCGGGGGCGAGGCCGCCGCGGACGACCGGAAGGCGGGCGTGCGATGACGCTCCCGGAGATCCTGCTCGGCGTCATGTTCGTCGGGCTCATCGCCTACGCCCTGTTCGGCGGCGCCGACTTCGGCGCCGGCATCTGGGACCTGCTCGCAGGCGGCACGAAGCGCGGTGCCCGACAGCGCGCGCAGATCGAGCACTCGATCGCACCGGTGTGGGAGGCCAACCACGTCTGGCTGATCTTCGTGCTGGTCGTGCTGTGGACGGCGTTCTCCACCGGCTTCGCCGCCATCGTCACCACGCTCTACATACCGCTGACGCTCGCGGCGTTCGGCATGATCGCCCGTGGCGCCGCGTTCGCCTTCCGCAAGAGCATCAGCTCGCTCCCGATGCGCCGCTTCTTCGGCGCCTGCTTCGCCGCGTCGTCGCTGGCCACGCCGTTCTTCCTGGGAACGGTGGTGGGCGGGGTCGCCTCCAGCCGGGTGCCCCCGGGCATCGCCACGGGCGACGTCGTCACCTCGTGGCTCAACCCCACCTCGATCCTCGGCGGCGTGCTCGCCGTGCTGGTGTGCGCCTACCTCGCCGCGGTGTTCCTCTGCCTCGACGCCCGCCGGGAGGGGCACGACGACCTCGCCGACCAGTTCCGCATCCGGTCGCTGGGCACGGCGGCGACCACCGGCGCCGTCGGCCTGGTGGGCATCTTCGTGCTGCGGGCCGACGCCCCGCTGCTGTTCGACGGCCTGGTCGGGCGCGCGCTGCCGGTGCTCGTGGTGTCCGTCGTGGCCGGGCTGGCGTCGATCGTGCTGCTGGTCGTGCGCCGCTACGGGCTCGCCCGGATCACCTCGTCCGTGGCCGTGGCGACGATCCTCATCGGCTGGGCCGTGGCCCAGTACCCGTACCTGCTGCTGCCGTACCTGACCATCGAGGACGCGGCCGGCAGCCGGCCGACGCTGGTGGCGATGACCGTCGTGCTGGTGCTCGGCTCGCTCGTCCTGGTGCCCGCGCTGGTCTACATGTTCGTGCTGTTCTCGCGGCCGCCCCGGCCCGACGCGGCAGAGCCCGAGCCCACGGGCGGGCCGGATCGCGATCGCGCGGGTGCGCCGGTCGGCCGAAGCCCGGGAGGCATGCGGTCGAGCGCGACGTGACTCGTGCGGTGAAATCTCGCCGCACCGATGGATCGGGGCGGTCGAGGGGTTCCGTCACGCGGCGCCACGAGGCACACTGAATCCGGCACCGTATCGGTCAAGCGAGCCGACGCACACGAGTCGGCATGACCGGTCCCGCCGGCCGTCCGTCACTCGTCCGCCGTCGCTGTACCGCTGACCAGCACCGTCGACCTGCTCCGCCTTCCCTGCACCGCCGTCGTCACTGTGCCGCCGTTGCCGCAGTGCCGCCGTCGCTTTCGAGAGGCTCAGAACGCAATGCCCTCCTTCGCTCTGCCTGTCCTCGTCCCGTCCCTCCCGGCGGCCTGGAGGCCCGCCGGCCCGCAGACCGCCTACACCCGCGACGCCTCGGCGTACGACACGCGCACATCGGCGTTCGAGGCCTACCGGCGCCGCCTGGTGGACCTGTTGCCGCTGTGCCGCGGGGACGTCGTGCTCGACGTCGGATGCGGCACCGGCCTGTGCTTCGAGCAGGTGCGCAGCCGGGTCGGGGCGGAGGGCGTGATCGTCGGCGTCGACGCCTCGCGCGAGATGCTCGCCATGGCCGCCCGCCGGGTGGCCGACCGTGGATGGCGCAACGTCCTGCTCGTGCAGGCGCCGATCGAGGAGGCCGAGCTGCCCGTCGTCGCGGACCACGCGCTCTTCTGCGCCACCCACGACGTGCTGCAGTCCACGGCGGCGCTGGACAACGTCCTCTCGCACGTCCGCGACGGGGGCACGGTGGCCGCGGGGGGCGGCAAGTGGGCGCCGGCCTGGGCGCTGGGCCTGAACGCGGGCATCCTCGCGCTGCACGCGCCTTACGTGCGCGACTTCACCGGCTTCGGCCGCCCCTGGACGCACCTCGCGCCGCGGCTGGACCGCATGCGGGTTCAGGAGGTCGCGATGGGTGGCGGCTACCTGGCGTCGGGCACGGTCCCGCCCCGCGAGGTCCCGCTCGCGGCGGGCCCGATCGACCGCGACGACGACCGGGACGACGACCGGGACGACGGCGACTTCGCCGACGGCACCCGCGGCTGACCCCAGACCGGTGATCTCAGGCCCGAGACCACGGGCCTGAGATCACCGGCGCCGCTCACGGGCGCGCGATCTACAGGCGGCGGTCGCCCGCGGCGGCCGCGAGGGCCGCCGCCATCGCCTCCGTCGGGCCCGGGCGGCCCGTCATCAGCTCCACCTGGCCGACGGCCTGGTGCAGCAGCACCTCGAGCCCGCCCGCCACCCGGCAGCCCGCGGCCGCGGCAGCGGCGGCCGGGGCGGTGGGCCACGGCGCGTAGATGACGTCGAGGAGCACCGCCGCGGGGTCCCAGGCGACGTCCGCGAGCACGTCCGCGGCGCCGGCGGGCACCGTGGAGATCACGACGTCCGCGGGCGGGAGCGGCGTGCTCGGGAACCCGCCGAGGATCCGGGGCGTCACGCCGAGGCGCTCCGCGGTGTCGCGCAGCGCACCGGCCCGGGCCGGGTCGCGCACGAGCACCGTCGGTGCGGTCTCGCCGAGCCCCGCAGCGCCGCCAGTGCGGCCTGCGCGGTGCCACCCGCACCGACGACCACGGCGCTCTCGACGGCGGTCACCCCGACCGCCCGCAGGGCCTGCTCGATCCCGACGACGTCGGTGTTCGTCGCGAGCCAGCCCGCGCCGCGTGGGACGGTCGGCTCCCGGCCGGGCTCCGCTCCTCGGTCGCTGACGCTCCCTGCGATGCTCACCCGGCCTTCGCCTCCGCGTGGGATGGTCGGCTCCCGGCCGGGCTCCGCTCCTCGGTCGCTGACGCTCCCTGCGATGCTCACCCGGCCTTCGCCTCCGCGTGGGACGGTCGGCTGGCCGGCGCGGCGCACCAGGGTGTTGGCCGCGCCGATGGCCGCGGTGTCCGGCGTGACCTCGTCCGCCACCTCCAGGGCGACCCGCTTGAGCGGCATCGTCAGCGACAGCCCCACCCACTCGGGGCCCAGGCCGGCGACGAACCCGGGCAGGCCCGCCTCGTCCACCGCGTACCGCCCGTAGTCCCACCCGGACAGGCCCAGCTCCGCGTACGCCGCGGTGTGCAGCACGGGGGAGAGGGAGTGCTCGATCGGCATGCCGAGCACGGCGGCGCGGTGCGTCACCACCGCGGCACCGGTCTGCGGGGCGGACGCGGGAGCGGGTCGGGACCGGATGAGCGGCTCGGGCACCGGGCCAGTATGACCGCCGCGGGCACGCCCACCCGGCGGCCGGTACCGCGGCACGGTGACCGGTGGTAGCAGCACGTCATCGATCGAGTACGCTCCGCCGCCGTCGGGGCGGGGGCCCCTAATCGATCACTGATCCGGGTCGGGGCGGCCGCTTCGCACGAAGTGCGGGGTGGACGCGTCGGACTCGGATCGATCACAGTCTCGGGGGGACAGGATGGACGTACGACGCGACCGGCGGTGTGTGGCGGTCGTCGCGGTTGCGCTCGGGGTGCTCGCGGGGTGCGGCGGTACGGGCGCGGACGACCGGACGGCGGCCGCCCCGTCACCCCCGCCCGCGCGGACCGCCGAGCCCGAGCCGCCCGCCGTCGCACTGCCGAACCTCGTGGGCAAGGGCCTCCAGGCGGCCGAGGACGAGGCGCAGGCCGCGGGGTTCTTCGCCCTGGCCTCGCACGACGCCCTCGGCCGGCGCCGGGACCAGGTCCAGGACCGCGAGTGGACCGTGTGCTTCCAGGACCCGGCACCGGGGCTCGCGGCGGGCTCGACGCTGGTCGTGCTCGGCGCGGTCCGGCTGGGCGAGGCCTGCCCGGTGACCGACCAGGGTGCCGAGACGGCGGTCGAGGGCGACGGGTCCGCCGACGCGACGGGGATGCCGGACGTGGTCGGGCTCAGCGTCGCGCAGGCGACCCGGTCGCTGGGCACGGACGCCGTGACGCTGCGGGACGCCACGGGCGCCGGGCGCAGTGTGGACGCCGCGCGCAGCTGGCAGGTGTGCGGCCAGGAGCCGGCCGCGGGCGCGCCCCGCGGCGGCCCCGTCACGCTCGCCGTGGTGACGCTCGCCGAGGACTGCTGACCGCCGGGCCCGCCGTCGACACGTCGGCTCCCGCCGTCAGCTCCCCCCGGCGGGCCCACCGGGCCCGGCCGCGACCACGGGAGCCCGGTCGGACCGGTCCCGGGCCAGCAGCGCGCGTTCCTGCAGTTCCCGCGACACGGAGATCGCCGCGGTGTGCACGGCAGGGCCGAGGCGGCGCAGGTCACCCCGTCCGGAGCGGAGGGTGACCGACAGCGCCGCGGCCGGGCCCCCGTCGGGGTCGAGGACCGCCGAGGCCACCGACAGGGTGCCGACCGTCAGCTCCTCGCGGGCGTAGGCGATCCCCGTGCGGCGGATCTCGGCCAGCGCCCGGCGCAGATGGCCGGGCGCGATGATCGTGTGTGCGGTGTAGCGGTCCAGCCCCGCCTCGACGGTCGCGCGGAACAGGCTCTCGGGCGCGTACGCCAGCAGCACCTTGCCCACCGCGGTGGCGTGCAGCGGGAGCCGCCCGCCCCGGCGGGTGCGCACCGGCATCGCACGGCGTCCGGAGAGCTTCTCCACGTACAGCGCCTCCGTGCCGTCGAGCACGGCCAGGTGGACGTTCTCGTGGGTCGCCTCGTACAGGTCGTTCATGTACGGCAGGGCGACCTCGCGCAGCGTCTCCCCGCGGGGGGCGAGCGAGCCGATCTCCCACAGCCGCAGCCCGATCCGGTAGCCACCGCCCTCGACCCGCTCCAGCCCGCCCCAGCCCACCAGCTCCGAGGCCAGCCGGTAGGTCGTCGACACCGGCAGGCCGGTCAGCGCGGCCAGCTCGTTCAGTGAGAGCTCCGGCGCGGCCGGGGTGAACGCGTCCAGCAGGGCGACCACCTTGCTGATCACCGACCGGCCCCGCCACTCGGTGCTGCCTCCCGCCATCGCGACCCCCATGCGCAGTCGTGCCCGGGCGCGGACCGTGCCCCCGGCCGTCCCCCGGGGTGCGCCCCATCGTGACCCGCCGCGCCGCGCCGTCGCCACGCCCCCGCCGGCACTCCCACTCAGCAGGAAACCCGGACCGGCGCGTAGGAGGCCGCCCCCGCGCGGTGCTTGACTCGCCCGCAGTGGAGGACCGGGCCGGTCCCGGTGCCCGCCGCGGTCGTACCCGCGACCGTCCGGTTCGTACCGCCCGGACGGGCGGCCAGATGCAGGGCCCGATACACGGAGCCCCGATGCAGAGGAGATGCAACGCGGATGACCGAGCCCAGCGGTGACGGTGTCGGCACGACCCAGACCTCCGGACCGGTCGTCATCACCGGCCTCGAGGGACTCGAGGCCCACGTCGGGCAGAAGCTGGGCGTCAGCGACTGGAAGACGGTCGTGCAGGAGGACATCAACACCTTCGCGAAGCTCACCGGGGACGAGCAGTGGATCCACGTCGACCCGGAGCGGGCGGCGAAGACCCCGGTCGGCTCGACGATCCAGCACGGGTTCCTGACCCTCGGCATGTCCACCAGCCTGCTGTGGCAGGTGTGCGTGGTCGAGGGCTTCGGGATGATCCTCAACTACGGGCTCAACAAGGTCCGCTTCCCGTCCATGCTGGCGACCGGCAGCCGGTACCGCGCGCACGTCGAGCTCGCGGAGGTGAAGCCGCTCAGCGCGGACAGCGTCGAGGTCGTGTGGCGGCTGACCTACGAGGTCGAGGGCAAGCCGAAGCCGTGCTGCGTGGCCGACCTCGTCTTCCGCTACTACAGCTGACGGCGCGGCCCCTGCGCATCCCGAGCACGACCACGAACCAACGACGTACGCCTGGCGTCGGGAGGAGACAGCGGCATGACGAGCACGCAGGACACGGACACGGGGACCCAGGACCCGGCTGCCACGAACCCCGCCATCGGCAAGGACGTCGAGGCCAACGGCATCCGGACCAACTACCTGGAGGCCGGCTCCGGGGACCAGACGATCGTCTTCGTCCACGGCTCGGGCCCGGGCGTGACGGCCTACGCGAACTGGCGCGGTGTGCTGCCGGTGCTCGGGGAGAACTTCCGGTGCGTCGCGCCCGACATGGTCGGGTTCGGCTACTCCGAGCGCCCCGAGAAGCCGGACTACAGCCTCGACACGTGGGCCGACCAGACCCTCGGGGTGATGGACGCGCTCGGCATCGAGAAGGCGCACCTGGTGGGCAACAGCTTCGGCGGCGGCATCGCGCTGCGGCTCGCCACCAAGCACCCGGACCGCGTGGACAAGCTCGTGCTGATGGGCAGCATGGGTGTCCCGTTCGAGATCACCGAGGGGCTCGACAACGTCTGGGGCTTCCAGGGGACGTTGGAGCACATGAAGTCGGTCATGGGCTACTTCGCCTACGACAAGTCGCTGACCAGCGGCGACCTCGCCCAGGCGCGCTTCGAGGGCGGCCACGCAGCCCGGCTTCCAGGAGTCGTTCTCGTCGATGTTCCCGGCCCCGCGGCAGCGCTGGGTGGAGTCGATGACGGTGGCGGACGACGAGATCCGCTCCCTGCCGCACCGCACGCTGATCGTGCACGGGCGCGAGGACCAGGTCATCCCGCTGGAGACGTCGCTCAAGCTGCTGCAGCTGCTCGACAACGCCGATCTCTCGGTGTTCTCCCACTGCGGCCACTGGTCGATGATCGAGCGCCGCGACGACTTCAACCGCCAGGTCCGCGACTTCTTCCTGAGCAACTAGAGAAGGGCAGGGGGCGCCGCGATGAGTAAAGAAAAGAAGGCCACGGGCGACTCGCTCGAGGGCCGCGACCCCGAGCTGCTGCGCCGCATCTACGAGGTCATGGTCCTCACCCGGGCCGTCGAGGACCGCATGGTGGCCATGTACCGCGGCGGCGACCTGCTCGGCTCGCTCTACACCGGGCACTGGCACGAGGCGATCTCGGTCGGGGCGGCCTCGTGCCTGCGGCCCGACGACTACATGGCGCCCATCCACCGCGACCTCGGCGCGCACCTGTGGCGCGGCATGGAGCCGTGGCAGGTGATGGCGAGCTTCATGGGCAAGGCGACCTCGCCGACCGGCGGCCGCGACGGGACGCTGCACTACGGCCGCCTGGACCTGGGCATCTACAACCTGCCCAGCCACATCCCGGCGAACTTCCCGGTCGCCACCGGGATGGCCTTCGCCGCGAAGTACCGCGGCGAGGACAAGGTGTGCCTGGCGTTCTGCGGCGACGGGTCGACCTCGCGGGCCGACTTCCACGAGTCGCTGACGATCGCCAGCGTGCAGAAACTGCCCAACGTGTTCGTCATCGAGAACAACCAGTACGCCTACTCGACGCCGCTGCGGCTGACCTCGCACTCCGACACGTTCTCGGTCAAGGCGGCCGCGTACGGCATCCCGGGCGTCACCGTCGACGGGACGGACGTGCTGGCGGTGCGCGACGCCGTCGACGAGGCGGTGACCCGGGCCCGCGCCGGCGACGGCCCGTCGATCGTCGAGGGCGTGACGATGCGCATGCACGGGCACGCCGAGCACGACCCGGCGGACTACGTCGTCAAGGAGCTCTTCGAGGAGTACAGCAAGAAGGACCCGGTGGAGCTGTTCGAGAACGTGCTGCTCAAGGCCGGCGTGCTCGACGACGACACGGCCAAGAAGGTTCGGGACGACGCCCGGCAGTCAGCCATCGCCGCGCGTCGCAAGGCGCTGGCCGACCCGATGCCCGAGCCCAGCAACATCGAGGAAGGTGTCTATGCCGACTGACACTGTCACGGGGGCCCCGCCTCAACCGGTGCTCAAGCCCGGCCCGGCGCAGGAGCTCTCCGCGAACCCCACCTACCTCGAGGCCGTCGGCGCCGCGCTGGACCACGAGATGGAGCGCGACCCGGACGTCTTCATCATCGGCGAGGACGTCGGCCAGTTCGGCGGCGCATTCAAGGTGACGAAGGGCTTCCTCGACAAGTACGGCCCGCGGCGCGTCGTCGACACGCCGATCGCCGAGACCGGCTTCACCGGGCTGGCCGCAGGCGCCTCGCTCGTCGGGCTGCGCCCCGTCGTCGAGTTCCAGTTCGCCGACTTCATCTCGTGCGCGTTCGACCCGATCATCAACGTGCTGGCCCGCCACCACTGGCGCACCGGCGACCCGATGCCGGTGACGATGCGCGCGCCGTTCGGCGGCAGGCTGCGCGCCGGGCCCACCCACAGCCAGAGCGTCGAGTCGTACTTCGCGCACGTCCCGGGTCTGAAGATCGTGATGCCGGGCACGCCGGAGGACGCCGCCGGGCTGTTGATCAGCTCGATCCGGGACAACAACCCGACGCTCTACCTGGAGAACAAGTACCTCTACCGGCGGCTCCGGGCGACCGGCCCGCTGTCGATGGAGCCGATCCCGCTGGGCGTCGCCAAGGTCGTCCGCGAGGGCCGGGACGTCACGCTGATCACGTACTCGGCGGGGGTCCACCAGGGCGTGGAGATCGCCCAGGAGCTGGACAAGGAGGGCATCTCCGTCGAGGTCGTCGACGTGCGGACGCTCGTCCCGCTGGACGTCGAGACGATCGTGAACTCGGTGCGGAAGACCTCACGCGCGGTGGTGCTGCACGAGGCGGCCAAGCGGCTGGGGTACGGCGCGGAGATCGCGGCGACGATCCAGGAGGAGGCCTTCTGGCACCTGGACCACCCGATCGTCCGGATCGCGGCGAAGAACACGCCGACGGCGACCAGCCCGCCGCTGGAGGACGCGATCATCCCGCAGCCCGCGGAGATCGCCGAGACGCTCCGAAAGGTGGCTCGGGCATGAAGGTGGCGCGAGCATGAGGGTCGGGGACTAGAGCCATGGCCGACTACGACATCGTCGTCCTCGGCGGCGGCCCCGGTGGCTACGCGACGGCGCTCTACGCCGCCTCCGCCGGGCTGTCGGTCGCCCTGGTCGAGGCGGACAAGGTGGGCGGCACCTGCCTGCACCGCGGCTGCATCCCGGCCAAGGCGCTGCTGCACGCCGCCGAGGTGTTCCGGACGGTGAACCATGCCGCCGAGCACGGCGTGAAGCTGCCCGGTGGCGGCGCGCCCGAGCCCGACTGGCCCGCGGCGAACAAGCGCAAGGCCGGCATCGTCGGCAACCTGCACAAGGGGCTCTCCGGCCTGCTGAAGCGGCGCAAGGTCAACGTCGTGTTCGGCTGGGGCCGGCTCACCGCGGACGGCGCCGTGTCGGTCACGGCCGAGGGCGGTGGCACGGTCTGGGACCCAGACCCTGTCCGGCCGGGCAGTGATCATCTGCGCGGGGTCCGCGCCGCGCGCGATCCCGGGCATGGACATCGACGGTGTCAAGGTCATCACCTCGGACCAGAGCACCAACAGCGACGCCGAGAAGCTCCCGGAGCGGGTCGCCGTGATCGGCGGCGGCGTGATCGGCGCGGAGTTCGCGTCGGTCTTCACCGACCTGGGCGTCACGACCACGCTGCTGGAGGCCCTGCCGAACCCGATCCTGCCGCTCGGCCCGGACCGCGACGTCGCGAACGTGCTGGCGCGCTCGCTGACCCGCCGCGGCCTGACCGTGCACGGCGAGGCCCGGGTCGGGACGCTGGAGCACACCGGGTCCGGGGTCGTCGTGCCGTTCGAGACCCCCAAGGGCTCGGACAAGATCGAGGTCGACCAGGTGCTCGTGTCGATCGGGCGGCGCCCGGTCACCGAGGACATCGGCGCGGCCGAGGCGGGCGTGCGGCTGACCGACCGCGGGTTCGTCGACGTCGACCCCACCACGATGCTGACCTCGCGCCCCGGCGTCTACGCCATCGGTGACTGCGTCAACACCCCCGGCCTGGCCCACATCGCCTACGCCGAGGCGGTCGTCGCGGTGCGAGCACTTCCTCGGCGAGAACCCGGTGCCGGTCGACTACGGCAAGGTGCCGTGGGTGGTCTACACCCACCCCGAGGTGGCGTGGTCCGGCATGACCGAGGCGTACGCCAAGGAGGCCGGCTACGACGTCGAGGTGCACAAGCACTCGTTGGCCGGCAACGGGCGCGCGATGATCCTGGGCGAGACCGACGGCCTCGTGAAGATCGTCGCGCAGAAGGGCGGCCCGGTCCTCGGCTTCCACATGGTGGGGCCGTGGGCGAGCGAGCTGATGCACGAGGGCTACCTCGCGGTGAACTGGGAGGCGTTGCCGGCGGAGGTCGGCCACCTCATCCACGCGCACCCGAGCCTGTCCGAGGCCATCGGCGAGACCATGATCACTTTCTCCGGCCGTTCCCTGCACGGCTGACACGAGGCGGGAGAGGCACCCATGAGCGAGCTTGCGAGCGAATCATCGATACAGCCGATCCGCGAAGCGGTCACCGCGCGGAGCGAGGGCGGCCGATGAGCGAGACGTGGACCGTCACGCATGCCCAAGCTGGGCGAGACGGTGACCGAGGGCGTGGTCGGCAGCTGGCTCAAGCAGGTCGGCGACGCCGTCGCGTTCGACGACCCGCTGTTCGAGGTGTCCACGGACAAGGTCGACTCGGAGATCCCGAGCCCGTACGACGGCGTGATCCTGGAGATCCTCGTGCCGTCGGGCGAGACGGTCCCGGTCGGGACACCGCTGGTGCGGATCGGCGAGCCGGGGTCCACCCCGGGCGGCCCGGCACCGTCGGACCCCGCCGCGCCGGTGACGGGCGGATCCGAGGCGGCGCCCGCGACCGCGGCGCCGGGGGCGGGCTCCCCGGGTCGCCGGCCGCGGCGACCGGCGCAGTGACATCGGGCGCCTCCGGCACGGTGCACGACATCACGATGCCCAAGCTCGGCGAGACCGTCACCGAGGGCACCGTCGGCACCTGGCTCAAGCAGGTCGGCGACGCCGTCGCGTTCGACGACCCGCTGTTCGAGGTGTCCACGGACAAGGTCGACTCGGAGATCCCGAGCCCGTACGACGGCGTGCTGCTGGAGATCCTCGTCGCGTCGGGGGAGACGGTGCCGGTCGGCACCCCGGTCGCGCGCATCGGCGAGCCGGGACGGGGACCAGACCGCGGCCTCCGGCTCGACAGGAGGGTCGATACCCGGTCCCGCGGTCTCGGTCCCCGGCGAGGCCCCGGCGGCCGCCCCGGCCGTCACCCCCGCTCCGGCCGCCGCCAACGGCAGCGGCGGTGGCACGCCGCTCTCGCCGCTCGTGCGGCGGCTGGCGGCGGAGAACAACCTGGACCTGGCGACGGTGCCGGGCACGGGCGCCGGTGGGCGCATCCGCCGCGAGGACGTCGAGAAGGTGATCGCGAGCGGCGGCGCCGCGGCCACCGCCCCGGCCGCCCCGGCCGCGGCCCCGGCGACCACGCAGCCACGCCCCGCGGCGGCCCCTGCGGCTGCGGCAGCGCCGAAGGCCGGCGGCGACCCGCGCGACCAGGTGCAGCCGCTCTCCCGCATGCGCCTGGCGCTCGCCGGCGGGCTCAAGGGCTCGCAGATGCTGGCGGCCAGCGTGTGGACCTCCATCGAGATCGACTACGACAACGTCGACAAGGTGCGGGCCAAGCACAAGGACCGGTTCAAGAAGGAGACCGGCTCCTCGCTGTCGTACCTGCCGTTCGTCTCGCGGGCGGTGGTCGACGCGCTGCGGGCGTTCCCGACGGTCAACTCCTCGATCGACGTCGAGGCCAAGACCATGACGCTGCACCCGTACGTCAACCTCGGGATCGCGGTCGACCTGAACCAGCAGGGCCTCGTGGTGCCGGTGGTGAAGGACGCCGACCAGCTGAACATGCGGGGGATCGCCCAGGGGATCACCAAGATCGCTGCCGCGGCCCGCTCGGGGAAGGCCACGATGGACGACATGCGGGGGTCGACCTTCACGATCACCAACCCCGGCCCGTTCGCCAGCTACGCCTCGGCGCCGATCATCAACCAGCCCAACGTCGGCATCCTGTGCACGGACGGGGTCAAGCGGCGGCCGGTGGCCGTCGGCGACGCGATCGCCATCCACCCGACGGGCGTCCTCGGCCTGGTCTACGACCACCGGGCGTTCGACGGCTCGACGGCGTCGATGTTCCTCATGCACATCCGGGACTAGCCTGGAGAAGCGCGACTGGGAGGCGGAGGTCGGCTGAGCGGTCCTGGTGGCGGGGACGGTGGCGTCCCGGTGACCCGATCACCGTCACCGTCGCCCGGCGTGTCGCGCCGGGCCGCGAGGACGAGTTCGAGGAGTGGAGCGCGGAGCTGACCCGGCGGGCCGCCCGCTTTCCGGGCTTCCTCGGTGCCGGGCTGCTGCGCCCCGGCCACGTCGGCGAGGCGTGGCACGTCGTGTTCCGCTTCGACACGCCCGCGCACCTGGACGCGTGGGAGCGGTCCCCGGCGCGGGTCGCGCACCTGGACGCCGGCGACGAGTTCGTGAACGCCACGGACATGCACCGGGTCAGCGGCCTCGAGACGTGGTTCGCCCTGCCGGGGCGGACCGCGCCCGCGCCGCCGCGATGGAAGATGTTCTTGGTCTCGCTCGTGGCGATCTACACCCTCCAGCTCGCCTTCAACCTGCTCGTCGGGCCGTTCGGACTCGCCGTTCCGCTGCGGGTCGGGCTGGTCACGGTGGGTGTGACTTTCCTCATGACATGGCTGGTGATGCCCTGGGCGGCCCGAGTGTTGCAGGATTGGCTCTACGCGCCACCCCGCCGCCATTGATCATGATCTCCGATGAGTGACGGTGCCGCCGCGACGACGACGTCCGAGGAGAAGAAGCTTCATGCCGACCAATGTGCTGGTGTCCGGAGCGCCGGAGCGCATCGCCCCGGTCTCGAAGGTGCTGCGCGACCACGACTGCACCGTCGTCGAGGTCGACCACCTCGCCAACGTCCCCGCGGCATGTGCGGAGGCCGGCGCGAACGCGTTCGACGCCTACCTGCAGATGCCCGCGTACTTCGCCATCGAGGGGAAGACCGCGCTGGAGCGGCTGCACCACTTCTACGCCAAGGGCGTGATGGCCCGCTTCCCGGCGATGAACGCCGTGGTGCCGTCGCTCAAGCCGGGCGGCCGCATCACCATCGTGGCCTGGCCGCTGCCGGCCGAGGTCGCCACGGACGACGACATCGAGGCCCGGCGCGCCCTGTACCGGGTGCTCGCCCACGGCGCTCAGGCCGACGCGGGCGACGACCTCATCGTGCGCGTGCTCGGCTCGAGCACCTCGCCCGAAGACATCGTGCTGGCCGCGCTGGGCAGGGAGTCCATCCACACGGCCTCGGTCGAGTCGCTGTCGGGCGTGTCGTACGCCGACTGGCGGGTCGAGCTGCTGGGGCTGATATCGGTCGAGTCCTGACGGCGGCGTCCCCGCGAGCGGTACCGCCCGGATCGGGCCAGTATGGGCGGACCGCAGCGGGGAGCCGCGCAGACGGCGCCGACGCCCCGAACACCGACGACACCGGGAGGTCCGCATGCCCGCCGACGACGAGGCGCGGCGGCCGGATCCCGCGGGTGCCGCGGCCCGGTCGATGACCCAACTCGCGCAGCAGATGAAGGACATGGCCGAGCGGTTGCTCAGCGGGGCCCTGCCCGGCTGGCCGCTGCCCGGTGCGGCCGGCACGGGAACCAGCTCCGGGTCGGGCGCGGCACCGACCGGCAACGGCCCGGGCACGGCGGTCGGCCGCGCAGGCTCGGGTAGTGGGGGTTCCGGCGCTGCCCGGCCCGTCATGCCCGGCCTGCCCGCGATCCCCGGCCTGCCTGCGATCCCCGGCATGCCGCCGATGGCCGGGATTCCGCCCATGCCCGCGACCATGTCGGCGCGGCAGCTGCAGGCCGTCGTCGACGACATCGCCGCCCGCCGGTCCCAGGTGCAGGCGTTGGTCGCCTCGCTGACGGTGTTCGACGAGCAGCTCGGCACCCTCGAGACCTCGCTGCGCCCGCTGCTGCAGTGGCTGCGCACGTGGTCGGATCTCGAGGGCGCGGTGGCCGACTTCTGGACCCCGCGACCGCCCTCGCTCCTGATCCCCGGTCTGACCCGGCCCGGGCTCAGGACCGGGCCAGGGCCGGGACGGTGTGGCGGGCCGGGTCGCCCGGCCCGTCGCGGCGGGCCGTGCGACGGGCGGCCAGCAGGCAGGCCACACCGACGGCCCACACCGGGTACTGGACCAGCCACGCGAGCCGGAACGCCTCCGTGGTGAACCCGCCGGAGAGGGTCAGTACCGCACCCATCGCCGCGAGCACGCCGAGCGAGGCCGAGAAGCCGCCGAGATTGACCACTGCCTGCGCGACGCCGAGGCTCGAAGTCGGGTTGCTGGTGCGACCGATGTCGATCCCGACCACGGACGCGGGACCGCCCATCCCGAGGACCACGATCAGTGCCACCAGCAGCCACGTCGGCGCCGGCCCCGGCAGCATGAGCACCACCGTCCACAGCGTCGCGGTGACGCCGACGACCACCAGCACCAGGCGGGAACGGCGCAGCGGCCGCCAGGTCGTCAGGGCGCCCGCGATCAGGCCGAACACGATCGTGCAGACGACGAACAGCGTGATCAGCGCGCCTGCCGCGCCCGAGGAGAGGCCCTGCGCCGACACCAGCCACGGCACACCCCACAGCAGCGTGAAGACGTTCATCGAGAACTGCACGCTCAGGTGCGAGAAGAACCCGACGCGCGTGCCGGGCCGGCGCCAGACCGCCCGCAACCGCCGTCCGATCTCGGGGGCGGACACGGCGGGCCCGCGCTCTGATCCGCCGTGCGGTGCGTCGCGGACCACGACCAGCGCGAGCACGGTCACCAGCGCGCTGGCCGCCGCCGCCGAGCCGAAGGCGGCCGTCCACCCCGCGACGTGCAGCAGCGCGAGGAACGGCACCGCCGAGAGGATCTGCCCGGCCTGGCACAGGATCGTGGTCAGCTGGGTGACCATCGGCACCCGGCGGGCCGGGAACCACCGGGGCAGCAGCGCCAGCACGGCGACGAAGACGATCGCGTCGCCCACCCCGACCAGCACGCGGCCGAGCAGGGCCGGCGGCAGCGCGCTCGACAGGGCGAGGAGCAGCTGGCCCGCCGCAAGCAGGCTCGAACTGACGACGAGCATGACGCGCGCCCCGTGACGGTCGGTGAGGAAGCCCGCCGGGAGCTGGGCGAGCATGTAGACCGCCACCTGCACGAAGACGAACAGCGACAGCGTGCCGGGGCTGATCCCCAGGTGTCGGGATGCGTCGAGCCCGGCGACCCCGAGGGTGGTGCGCTGCATGACGGTGAGCACGTAGGCGAGCACGCCGACGCTCCACACCACCCACGACATCGGGACGGGCAGGGCACGTGCGACGGGGGTGGTCACGGGATCCTTCCGGTTCTCAGATGGGTCACTCCACTATGGCAAACGTTTGCCAGATCCGAGTGGTCGCGCTACAACGGATGTCGTGACCTCTCCCACGCCGGGCCCCGCCTCGCGGCGGATGGTGACGCTGCAGGACGTCGCCCGCGAGGCCGGCGTCGCCGTGTCGACGGTGTCCCGCGCGCTGACCCAGCCGGAGCGGATCAGCCCGCCGACGCGCGCCCGCGTGCAGGAGGTCGCCCGCCGGCTGGGCTATCGCCCGAACCGGATCGCGCGGGCGGTCGTCTCGGGGCGTACGCAGATGCTCGCCGTGCTCGTTCCCGACATCACCAACCCGCACCACTTCGGACTGATCCGCGGCGCGGAGGAGCGCGCCCGCGCCGCGGACCGCACTCTCGTGCTCGGTGACACCCGCGGCGACCCCGGGCTGGAGGCGGACCATCTCGACCGGCTGGGATCGGTCGTCGACGGGATCGTCCTCGCCTCCAGCCGGCTTCCGGACGCGGACCTGCGGGAGCTCGCCCGACGCCGCCCGGTCGTCCTGCACAATCGCGAGCTGCCCGGGCTTCCCGGTGTCGTCACGGACTTCGACGACGGGATGCGGCAGATCCTGGGGCATCTCGTGGCACTCGGCCATCGCCGCGTCGCCTACCTCTCCGGGCCCCGGCGGGCGTGGAGCGAGGGGCGCCGCTGGGCCGCACTGACCGCCGCGGCGAGCGATGCCGGTGTCGCCGCGGCGCGCCTCGGCCCGTTCGCGCCCACGCTCGACGGTGGCCCGGCCGCCGCCGACGCCGGACTGGCGTCGGGAGCGACGGCGCTGGTCGCCTACAACGACCTGCTCGCCATCGGCGTGCTGCGCCGGCTCGAGGAGCGCGGGGTGGCGGTGCCGGAGACCCTGAGCGTGACGGGGTTCGACGACATCTTCGGCGCCGACTTCTGCCACCCCCCGCTGACGACCGTCACGGCGCCCACCGAGGAGGCCGGCCGGGTGCTCGTGGACGTGCTGCTCGGCGGGCCCGCGCATGACGCGGAGCGGACCGTCCTGCCGGTCCGGTTGCGGGTGCGCGGGTCGACCGGCGCGCCGCCGCCGGAGTGACCCGTCCGTCGTGCAGGTCGATCGACGTCGGTCCTCCACTGGTTGGAAGGGAGGTTCGCCGGGAGTCCGCGGATGGCAGGCTCTGAACAGAGCGCTCGATCGACGGGCGTCGCACGGACGATGTCGCACCCAGGCTTGGCGCGATCCCGTGAAGGGGTGACGGATGAGCATCTATCAGGTGCAGAAGTGCCTGTTCGACTACCTGCGTGCGCGGGAGCACGCACCGAAGGACCAGAGGCCGGACATCGCCACGATCGCCGCCCAGGGTTACGACTTCACGGACGACGAGCGCAAGGCGGTCGAGTCCCTGGACCTGGGGACGTTGTACGCGATGGGGACCCACCCGGTGATCATCAACGGGTTGGCCCGGAACATGGGATACCGAAAGGCCGACTACCGGCCCCTGCTGGCCGGGTCGATGCCTCCGGAGCGGAAGGTGAAGCCACGATGGCTGAAATCGTGACGGCGTACTGCGCCTCGCACGCGCCGATGCAGGCGGTCGACCCCGAGTCGGCTCCCAAGCACCAGGCGGACAACTTCTTCGCCGGGCTCAAGCACGTGCGCGACCAGGCCGAGCGGGCGCAGCCGCAGGCGGTCGTGATGCTGTCGGGCGAGCACTTCACCAGCTACTTCCTCGACGCCCTTCCGCAGCTGGGCGTCGGGCTGGCGGAGAAGTACAACACTCCGTCGGCACGGTGGCTGCGCATGGAGCACTCCCTGCTGCCCGGCGAGGCGAAGCTCGGCGAGCACATCGTGGCCGGGCTGATGGAGCGGAGGTTCTGGCCCGCGCTGTCGTACGAGATGGAGCCGGACCACGGCTTCCTCACCGTCTACGACCAGCTCGACCCGACCTGGCAGCTCCCGTTCGTGCCGATGGTGCTCAACTGCACCACGCCGCCGCTGCTGACCCTGCGGGACAGCTTCGACTTCGGCATCGCGATGGGTGAGGTGCTGCGCTCCTACGACGGCCTCGAGCGGGTCGCGTTCGTCGGCGGGGGCGGGCTGTGCCACTTCGTCGGCGAGCCGCGCATCGGCGACATCGACGAGGACTTCGAGCGCTGGTTCCTCGAGGAGCTCGGCAAGCCGGACTGCGGCGAGCTGCTCGACCTGCCCAACGACGAGCTCATGGAGGCCGGGAACGGCACCGGGGAGGTCCGGGCATGGGTCGCCCTGGCAGGCGCCATGCGCGGGCACGAGATGACGCTCCTGTCCTACGAGGCGATCTACGAGTGGATCATCGGGATGGCCGTCGTCACCTGGACGCCCTGACCAGGCCCGGCCGACGCGTGAGGTGACCGGTGGGAGCGGGCAGCCGCTCCCACCGGTTCGCCGTGTCGCGCCCCGGTCCGCCTCGACGAGGAGGAAGAGCATGTCGGCCGTCGAGACGCCGCCCGGCGCCGGACCCGCCTTCGACGCGACGGTGTTCCGCCGCGTGATCGGCAACTTCATGACCGGCGTCGTCGTGATCACGACTGTCGACGACGGAGCCCCGCGCGGCATGACGGTGAGCGCGGTCTCCTCGCTCTCGCTCGAGCCACCGATGCTGCTGGTCTGCCTCAACGCCGCCAGCGCGACGCAGGAGGCGGTCCGCCGCTCGGGCCGATTCGCCGTCAACATCCTCGCCGAGCACCAGGGCCACATCGCCGAGCGGTTCGCCCGCCCGGGGTCGGACGACAAGTTCGCCGACCTCGAGACACGGACCGGCCACACCGGTGTGCCGCTGCTCGCCGACGTGCTGGCGACCGTCGAGTGCCGGATCACCGAGGTGGTCGGCGGAGGGACGCACCGGGTCTTCCTCGCCGAGGCCGTGCACGCCGAGGCGAGCGAGGGCTCGCCGCTGGCGTACTTCCGGGGCAAGTTCGGCAAGTTCGAGCTCGGCCTGGACGCCGAGGTCTACCGGCGGCTCCGCCGGTCGATCCTCAACCGGCGGTTCGGAGCCGACGAACCCCTCCAGGTCGAGCCGCTCGCCGCGCAGCTGTCGGTCTCCCCGTCGTCGGTGTACTACGCGCTGACCCGGTTGGTGGGCGACAAGCTCGTCAGCCGCGACCCGCAGCGGGGCCACGTCGTCACCCCGCTGGACGTGACGACCTCCGACGACGTGCACGACGCGCGGCTGGCCATCGAGCTCGGAGCGGCCGAGCTCGTGGGCGACCGGCTCTCCGCCGAGCAGCTCGCGGAGCTGCGAGAGCTCGCCGCGGCGACGGGCTCACATGTGCGCGACGGCCGGTTCGGCGACGTCGAGGGCTTCATCGACGCCAGTCACGCCTTCCACCGGTTCCTCGTCGACGCGACCGGCGTCCGGTCCCTCGTGGACGCCTACGAGCAGCTCAGCCTGCCCGACCTGATGGCACAGGCGCTGCCGGGCGATACCGACACCGACCCGCACCTCGTCACGGACCACTTCGACCTGGTCGAGGCGCTCGAGCGGGCGGACCTGCCCGCGGTGCGCCGGGTGCTGACGGCACACAACGAGCGGGCGAAGGCGACGCAGCGGGCCGGCATCGAGCGCCGCGGCGGCCAGCTCTGACCCCGGCACTGCCGTCCTGCCCCGCCGTATCGCTCCGGTGAGCTGACGTCGCGCCGACGGGTTGCCCCGGCCGGCGGAATCCGTGCGTCACCGGACGGTCAGCCGGTTGCTCCGTCGCCGGACGATCAGTTCGATTGATCATGCGGGCGGTACGCCGGCCCGTGCCTCGCCGGACGATCAGTCCCGGCTGGACTGATCGTGCGGGCGATATTAGGGCCCGGATCCGGCCATAGAGTGCCGGACGATCAGTTCGCCACCGGCCGAGTTGATCGTGTGGGCGGTTTCGGGCCCTGCCGGGTCCGTATTTCTGCCGCACGATCAGTCGCGCTGATCGTGCGGGCGGTACCGGAGCCCGTGCCGCGGCCGGACGCGAGGACGGCGCCGCTCCGGGACGGCGGCCCCTGCAGGACGCCCGTTGCGACGACGCCGTGATCCGAGCAGGTCAGCGGGCCGCGACCGGTAGCCCGAGCAGCCGCGCCGCGTTGTCCCAGAGGATCGCCCGCGTGGCGGTCTCGTCCAGCCCGAGTGCCTGCACCGTCTCCACCGGCGTGAAGTCGGCCAGCTCGAAGGGATGGTCCGTGCCCATCATCACGTGCTCGGCGCCCACGTCCTCGACGAGCCGGCGCAGCAGGGTCGTCGAGAACACCGCGGTGTCGTAGTACAGGCGGTCCGCGTACGCGCTCGGCGGCAGCGGGGTCGTCCGGGCGACCTCCTTGCGGTTCCACCCCATGTCCATGCGCCCGCGCAGCGCCGGAAGACAGCCGCCGCCGTGGGCCAGGCACAGATGGATCGGGTGGCGCTCCAGCGTGCCGCTGAACACCATGCGGGCGATCGCGATCGCGGTCTCGGCCGGGTACCCGACGAGCTGCGGCATGTACCAGTCGCCGACCCGCTTCGGGTCCGGGACGCCGCTGGGATGCAGGAAGACGAACGTCCCGCGCTCGGCCAGCAGCGCCCACAGCTCGCCGTTCACGGGGTCGTCGAGGTCGCGACCGCCGCCGCGGCTGCCGATGGCGATCCCGGCCAGCCCGAGCTCGTCGAGGCAGCGCCGGGCCTCCTGCGCGGCGTCGGGGAACCCGAGGGGCACCGAACCCAGCCCGAGCAGGCGGTCCGGGGCGTCCGCGACGTAGACCGCCAGCTCGTCGTTGCCGGGCCGCACCACGTCCGACACGAACTGCGCGTCGTCGGAGGTCGAGGCGAACAGGAACGGTGGCAGCGACACGGCGTGGCGGTCCACGCCCTCGCCGTCCATCTCCGACAGGCGCACCGCCACGTCGTACTGGCTGCGTGCCAGGGGCAGCGGGGCCCAGGGGCCGACGCCGCTGACCCGCGGGTCGAGCCGGACGATCCCGTCCGGGACGCCGTCGAGGTCCGCGAGGCTGCGATCGGCGAGACGGGACAGCAGCGGCAGCGGCATCGCGTGCGCGTGCACGTCCAGCGCGCTGCCGTGCCGAGCCGGCGTCCGTCCCGCACCGTTGGATGCCTCGACCGCCATCCCCGCACCCCTTCCGGTCGTCGCGGCCACTCTCGCCGACGTCCGCGACCCCGGCCACCGCCTCTCACTGGTCGGAAGGCGACGGCTGGACGCCGCTCCCGAGGCGTGCCAGGCTGCGAGCGGGACAGGAGGTTCGTGGTCCGCCCCGGGTCCGCCGGGGTCGTGCAAGGGGACACCGGACGTGGTATCGCACAGAGCGCCGCAACCGCTCCGGTGCGGCTCGACGCCTCCCGCGACCGCGGGGGCATTATCCGACGAAAGAGGAGTGCAGTCGCATGACCACCCCCGATGTGAGCGGCGAGCTCGAGGCCGCCACCCAGCGCGTCCGGGAGCTCGGCGAGCAGGTCGCCGAGCAGGCCCGCAAGAACGGCCTGGCTTGGCTGGAGGGCTACGAGACGGTCCTCAAGAACATGCTCGATCTCGAGGAGCAGGCGGCCAAGGGCACCGGAGCCGAGTGGGCCACCACGCTGGCCACCACACACGCCAACTTCGTCCGCTCCACGTCCGAGGTCGTCCTCGGAGCCATGCGTCAGCAGCTCAAGGCCGGCGGCCCGTAAGGCTGCCGCCCGACGACGACGGCCCCGGTGCGATCCGCACCGGGGCCGTTTCATGTATGTCCACAGGTGGAGTGGCGTCTGCTACCTGTGCTGCGGGTAGTCGAAGAACCCGTGGCCGGACTTGCGGCCGACGAGGCCCGCCTCGACCATCCGCATCAGCAGGGACGGCGGTGCGTACAGCGGCTCCTTGAACTCGGCGTAGAGCGACTGGGCCACGAACTGGATGGTGTCCAGGCCGATCAGGTCGCACAGGGCGAGCGGGCCCATGGGGTGGTTGCAGCCGTCGACCATGCCGGTGTCGACCTCCGCCGCCGAGGCGAAGCCGGACTCGACCATCCGGATCGAGGCGAGCAGGTAGGGCACCAGCAGGGCGTTGACCACGAAGCCGGCCCGGTCCTTGCAGTGCACGATGTGCTTGTCGAGCTGCCCGATGCAGAACGCCTCGGCCCGCGCCACGGTCTCGGCCGAGGTCAGCAGGCTCGGCACCAGCTCCACGAGGCGCAGCACCGGGACCGGGTTGAAGAAGTGCATGCCGATCACCCGCTGCGGCTGGGGCGTGACCGCCGCCAGCTTCATGATCGGGATCGACGACGTGTTGCTGGTGAGCAGCGCGTCGGGACGTGCGACCTTGCCGAGCGCCTGGAAGATCGCGATCTTCTCGGCCTCGTCCTCGATGACGGCCTCGACCACCAGGTCCCGGTCGGCGAGGTCGGCGATGTCCGTCACGGCGCGGACCCGGCCCTCGGCGGCCTCCCGGTCCGCGGTCGTCATCTTGCCCGTCTTCTCCGCGCGCGCGAGCGACTTGCGGACCCGTCCCAGCGCGCTCTCGGCGTAGGCCTGGTTCACCTCGCAGATGACGACGTCACATCCAGCCCGTGCGGACACCTCCGCGATGCCGGTGCCCATGATCCCGCCGCCGATGACGCCGACGGTCGACACCCGCTCCGTGGTGCTCACGGCCTGCTCCGAAGCTACTTCCGCAGTCATAACGCTCCCGTTCCTCGACGGCCCGTGATCCCATCCCGGGCGCTTGGCGGGCCCTTCGAGTCCGCATGCTTCCCGAACACCGTGGTACCGCGCCGTCGACTCCCGCTCGACGGCGAGTGAACCAGATCACGCACGAGCCGAGTCGCGTCACGGACGTTGGTCTCGCTTCCGCTGGACGAAAGGCCCGGCGTGAGAGGGTCGTGGACCGACGGCGGGGGTCGAGCATGGACCGAAGAGCCATGCGAAGGGACCATCCATGCTCAGTGGGAAGACCACACTCGTCGCGCACCTGGGCTATCCGACGTTCGCCTTCAAGGCGCCGCTGATCTACAACCCGTGGTTCGAGAAGAACGGGATAGACGCGGTCGTCGTCCCGATGGGCGTGCAGGTGCCCGACTACCCGGACTTCTTCCGGGCCCTGTTCCACCTGACCAACATCCGCGGTGCGCCTGGTGACGATGCCGCACAAGGTCACCACGATCGACGCTGGTGGACGAGCTGACCCCGACCGCGCGGGTGGCCGGGGCGGCCAACGCCGTGCTCCGCCGCGACGACGGGACGCTCTGGGCGACCAGTTCGACGGCGCCGGGTTCGTCCGCGGCGTGGAGCGCAAGGGATTCCCGCTGCAGGGCACGAAGGTGCTGGTGGTCGGCAACGGCGGGGTCGGCTCGCCGATCGCCGCGTCGCTGGCCGCCGCGGGCGTCGGCCTCGATGAGCCTGTTCGACCCGAACGCCGCGGCGTCGGAGAGCCTCGGCGCCCGGTTGCGGGAGGCCTACCCCGACCTCGAGGTCCTCACCGGCTCCAAGGACCCCGCCGGGCACGACCTGGTCGTCAACGCGACCCCGCTGGGCATGAAGGACGACGACCCGCTGCCGATGGACGTCGACCGGATCGACCCGGGCACCTTCGTCGGCGAGGTCGTCATGAAGCAGGAGATCACCCCGTTCCTGCGCGCCGCGCAGGACAAGGGCTGCCCGATCCAGGTGGGCAAGGACATGCTGTTCGAGATGATCCCCGCCTACCTGGAGTTCTTCGGCTTCGGCACCGCCACTCCCGAGGAGCTGCGGGCCGTCGCCAAGGTCGAGAGGCTGAGTTGCGCCGCCCGGGGCGGAGCGTGATCGTTTGCCGGTGACGGAGATGGTGACCGAGGTGGCGCCCGGGCTGCACCGCATGGCGCTGCCCTTGGGCATCCACGGCGTCGAGACCGTGAGTGCCTACCTGCTCGCCGGCGGCGACGGGCGCGACACGCTCGTCGACTGCGGGATCGCCGCCGCGACCACCCCCGACGGCGACCCCGGCCCGGACGGCACCGCGGCCCTCGAGGCGGCGCTGCGCGCCTGCGGCAGCGGGTTCGAGCGGATCGAGCGGCTCGTGATCACCCACGCCCACATCGACCACTTCGGGCTGGCGGGCGAGGTGGTGCGCCGCAGCGGCGGCGAGCTGTGGATGCACCGGAGCACCGAGCTGGACCTGGCCAAGTACGACGACCCCGACGAGGCCGTCGACCGGCGCGAGCTGATGCTGGCCGACCACGGCCTCTACGGCCCGGAGCTGACCGAGACCTCGCGCGGGCTGTGCGACTGGATCCCGGTGATGCCCTCCATCGGCAGGCCCGGCACGCTGCTCGACGGCGGGGAGCGGCTCACCGTCGGCGACCGGACGTGGGAGGTCGTGCACACCCCGGGCCACTCGCCCGGCCACATCTGCCTGTGGAACGCCGCGGACCGGCTGCTGTGCTCGGGCGACCACCTCCTGCAGCTCGTGTCGCCGCCGGTGACGTTCGAGCGCGGCTTCGAGACCGACCCGATGGGGTCCTACCTCGCGTCGCTGGACCGGGTCGCGATGCTCGGCCCGGAGCTCGTGCTGCCCGGCCACGGGCCGCCGTTCCGCGACGGCGCCCGCAGAGCCGCTTCCATCTCGCGGAACAAGCTGCGGCGGCTGACGCAGATCCGCGAGATGGTGGAGGCGCGCGAGCGCACGGTCACCGAGCTCACCGCCGAGCTGTTCCCGACCGTCACGACGGGAGCGCAGCGGCACTTCGCCATGGCGGAGATCCTCGCCTACCTCGCCCACCACGAGGTGCGGGGCGTGCTGGTCCGGGCGCGGCGGCCCGACGGGGTCTTCGTGTGGCGACCAGGCGGGAGTCTGAGGTCGGTTCGGGGTACGGGTTCGTCGTACGTGGTTGTTGTGACAGGTGGAGTCGGACGAGACCGGGAGGGTCCCATGACCGAGCAGGCCGCAGCGGCAGGCGCCGTTGCCACCACGGGTGCGCGCCCGCGCGTGGTGGTGATCGGCGGCGGGTTCGGCGGCCTGAACGCCGTCCGGGAGCTCGCCGACGCCGACGCCGACGTGACGCTGGTGGACCGGACGAACCACCACCTGTTCCAGCCGCTGCTCTACCAGGTGGCCGCCGGCATCCTGCCGCCGGGGCTGATCGCGCCGGCCCTGCGGCACATCGTCAAGGATCAGATGAACACCCACGCGCTGCTCGCCGAGGTGACGAACATCGACCTCGCGAAGCGCGAGGTGCCGCACCGAGGCGCCCGACGGACGGACGCTCACCCTGGGCTACGACACGCTGGTCGTCGCGGCCGGGGCGACACACTCCTACTTCGGCCGTGACGAGTTCGCCGAGTTCGCGCCCGGTATGAAGACCATCGAGGACGCCCGGTACCTGCGCGACCGGATCCTCTCGGCGTTCGAGCTCGCCGAGCTGTCGACGGACCCGGTCGAGCGGGCCGAACTGCTGACGTTCGTGGTGATCGGGGCCGGGCCGACCGGTGTGGAGACGGTCGGGCAGATCGCGGAGCTGGCCCACACCGTGCTGCCGCGCGACTACCGGTCGATCAACACTCGCGAGGCGCGCATCATCCTGCTGGAGGGCGCGCCCGCGGTGCTGCCGCCGTTCGACAAGAAGCTGCAGGCCTACACGCACCGGGTCCTGGAGAAGATGGGGGTGGAGATCCACCTCAACTCCCTGGCCGTCGGCATGGACGACGACTCGGTCACGGTGAAGGGCCCGGACGGGGTCGAGACGATCCGCTGCCGCACCCGCATCTGGGCGGCGGGCGTCGCGGCGTCACCGCTGGCGACGATGCTCGCCGAGCAGGCGGGCGTCGAGACCGACCGCGCGGGCCGCATCCCGGTCAACCCCGACTGCACCGTGGCGGGGCATCCGGAGGTGTTCGCGATCGGCGACATGGTGTCGCTGAACAAGCTCCCGGGCGTGGCGCAGCCCGCGCTGCAGGAGGGCCACTACGTCGGCAAGGTCATCAAGGCGCGGCTGGACGACAAGCCGGCGCCCCCGCCCTTCACGTACTTCGACAAGGGCTCGATGGCCACCATCGGCTACCGGGCCGCCGTGGCGGACGCGTTCGGCCTCAAGGTCACCGGCGTGCTGGCCTACCTCATGTGGGCGTTCATCCACGTGGCCTACCTCATCGGCTGGGGCAACCGGCTGGGCACGCTCTACACGTGGGCCCGGGCCCTGGTGTTCACCAAGAACCGCGGCCACCGGATCATCACCTTCGAGCAGGCGCACTCGCAGGTCGAGCACCACCACCCCGCAGCCGCCGGCGGACACTCCCGTGATCGAGCAGACGACGCCGAGCGCTGACGGCGCGGTGCCGTCGGCCCGCGCCGCCGGGCGACCGCTCGGCCGAGCAGGTGCCCACCGGTGGGCGGGAGGCCGGCTGAGGAGATGGTGGGCATTCTGGTCAGCCTGGGGATCGTCGGGGCCGGGCTGTGGCTCACGATGAGCGAGAACGCCTCGGACATGGGGATTCTCGGAGCGATGCTGCTCGTCCTGGGCGTGACGTTCCTCGGGGTGAACCTGTACATGCACGTCCACGGTTTCCGGATGAAGCGGCGTCGCCGCTGAGCGGTGACTCCGCGCGGCCGCACGTGCGTCCGATCAGGGGAGGGGGTCGCCGGGAGCCACCCGCGGAGGTGGCAGGCGCAGGATGCGCATCCGGTGTGCCCGCATGAACGCGTACCAGCCCGTGCGCGGGCCGTCGACCACATCCGTCGGGAACCGGGCCCGTGCGCTACGCGTCGCCGCACGGCCGAGCACCACGGCGTCGACCACCGAGACCACCAGCGCCACCGCACAGATCAGCAGCAACCAGCGCTGGAGGTTCGACGCCGGGCCCAGCGCGGCGATCAGGGTGCCGCCGAAGGCCGGGACGAACAGGCCGACGAGGCCGCGCCGCGCGTCGACGACGTCGCGGACGTGCGCGCGCACCGGGCCGCGATCGCGCGGGTGCAGCGCCTCGTCCGGGATGTCCCGCAGGGAACGTGGACGGGCGGGCACCGCCTTCGGCTCGGCGCGTGCCCAGCGACCGGCATCGCGCGCCGCCCGCCCCTTCTGATTCCGCCGCGTGGCGTCCCCCGGTCGTTCCCGCTGCTCAGACCGCCCGTCCGACCTGCTCATCCCCGCATCATCGCAGGCGCAGGCGGCGGTGCGCGGCCATCCGGATCGGGGCGTTGACCTCGCCGTAGCCCTCGTAGCCCCCCACCCGCTGCACGACCTCGAAGAACACCCGCCCGCCCAGCACCTCGGTGTAGAAGTGCAGGAACTCGCCGTGCCCGTCGCGGTCGAGCAGCACGCCCAGCTCGCGCATGGTCGCGAGCTGCTCGGGCGGCGGGGCGAGCCGGGCGTCGAGGTCGTCGTAGTAGTTGTCCGGGATCGCCAGCAGCGGCGCACCGGCCGCACGGGCCGCGCGGGCGCAGGCGAGCACGTCCGTGCAGGCGAAGGCGACGTGCTGGGGCTCCGCGACGCCGGGCGCCCACTCGCCGCGGCGCAGCACGGACACGCTCAGCCCGAGCCGTAGCGTGCGCTGCGCGTCGGCGACCGTCCGGTTGCGCACGAGCCCGAACGGCGCGGCGACCTCCGAGGCGTGCTGCGTCTGCAGGCCCAGCACGCTGCGGTAGAACAGCGCCGCCTCGTCGAAGTTGTCGAACGGCTGGGTGAGCGCGACGTGGTCGATGACTGTTGTCGATCCGGGCACGACGCGTCCGATCCGGGTGCTGCGGCGTCGCCGTCACCGGGGAAGTCGGTCAGCCACCCGTCCTCGGCACCCGTGCGGCAGAAGAACACCGCGGTCCCGTCCGGTGCGGGCACGGCCGACAGGTCCGCCTCGGCAGGCCCGCGGGTGCGGGGGAGCACCGGCGCGAGCAGTCTCGTCGCGCGCTCCACGGCGGCCTGTGGGTCGTCGACCTCGACGCCGAGCGCCGTGACGGCGGCGCCGTGTGCGGTCGGCTCGGCGTTGAGCAGCACGCGCGCCTCCCCGTGGCTCCACAGCTGCACCGGCTTGCTGCGGTGGGTGCCTGCGTGGCGCGAACCCGAGCGCGGTGAGGGTGCGCGCGATCGCGGGCTCGCACTCGTCGTCCACGGCGAGCTCGGCGAATGCGAAGCCGTGCAGCCCCGGCGTGGGCGGCAGGCTCCGCCCGCCGACCTCGACGCCGGCGGGCAGGTGGCCCTGGGCCGGGTCCCGGACCGCTTCGGTCAGCGCGAGCAGCGACCGCAGGGCGTCGACCGCGGCCCGGCGCGGGTCGGCCTGGCGGAACACGTCGTTGAACACCTCGAGCGACAGCGGCCCGTCGTAGCCCGCGGCCAGCACGTGGCCGAGGAAGGCGGGCAGGTCGAAGGCGCCCTGGCCCGGGAAGAGGCGGTGGTGGCGGCTCCACTGGAGCACGTTCATGTCCAGGTGCGGGGCGTCGGCCAGCTGCAGGAAGAACAGCTTCTCCCCGGGGATGTCGCGGATGCCGGCCGGGTCGCTGCCGCGGGACAGGATGTGGAAGCTGTCGACGCACAGGCCCAGCGCCGGGTGGTCGGCGCGGCGCACGATCTCCCACGACCGGTCGTAGGTGTTCACGTGCCGGCCCCAGGCCAGCGCCTCGTAGGACACCCGCATGCCATGCGCGGCGGCCTGCTCGGCGAGGGTGTGCAGCTGCTCGGCGATGCGGCCGTCGTCGTCGACGGCGTCGGGGGAGACCGAGGAGCAGACCAGGATCAGGTCCGTGCCCAGCGCCTCCATGACGGCGAACTTGTGCTCGGCGCGCCGCAGGTTCGCCGCCAGCCGCTGCGGGTCGACCGAGTCGAAGTCGCGGAAGGGCTGGTAGAGGTCGATCGTGAGGCCCAGGTCGGCGCAGCGCCGCCGGACCTCCGTCGCCGACGTGGGCGACGCGACGAAGTCCGGCTCGAAGATCTCGACACCGTCGAAGCCCGCTGCGGCGGCCGCGGCGAGCTTGTCGTCCAGCGTGCCGGACAGGCAGACCGTGGCGACGGCGGTGCGCGGGGGAGCCAGCCCCGGCCCCGCGTGCGGATCGACGGCCCTCGCGGACCCGGCGGACACGGACATCCCCGTTCCCCTCTCGACGCAGCGAGGTCAGCCTCGCCGAGCCCGTGGGCGACCGGTAGCCACCGGCGGGCGGTTCCCGGCCAGTGGGTCACCACCAGCCCTGGCGGTGCGCCCAGACCAGCATCATCACCGACATCGCGGACATGAACACCAGCAGGCCCACGAGCCAGCTGACGTGCGTGCTGTCGTTGACGATGACGTTCATGCCCATGACCGACGACACGGCGGTCACGGGCAGGGTCACCGCGGCGATCACGGCGAGGCGCTCCGCCGCGATCGTCATCTTCGTGTTGGTGCGGGTCTGGTAGAACTCGATCACGCCCTGCAGGTACTCGCGCTGCGCGTCGCCCATCTGCGCGATGCGCCGGAACTGGTCCTCGACGTCCGCGACCAGGGGGCGCGGGCCGTCCCCGACCGCAGGCAGCGCGGCCATCCGCCCGTACACCTCCCGGCTCAGCGCCGCCATGGTGCGCACCGTGAGCAGGCCGTGCCGGACCTGGAACAGCTCCTCGAGGAACTCCTCGGCGTCGCCGTGGTGCCCGGCGGTGACCTGCCGCTCCAGCAGCCACACCTCCTCGGTGAGCGCGCTGAGGTAGTCCCGCAGCCGGGCCGTCAGCGCCGCGACGACGGCGAACGACAGCTCGTGCGCGGTCGTGGGGCGGAAGCGGCCGTCGAGGAGGCGGCGGGTGACGGTGTCCGTCTCGACCCGCGCCGCCTCGGGGGCGACCTTCGGGTTCAGCGGCCCGTGCACCGTGATGTACCAGCCGGGGCCGATGAACTGGTCGAGCTCGACGTAGTGGACGTGCCCCCGGGCGCCGCGTTCCGGTGAGTGCAGCACGACGAACAGGTGGTCGCGGTAGAGGTGCACCTTCGGCACCGGGTTGCGCTTCGCGCAGTCGCCCGCGGCCCTCGGGTGGATGCCGAACCGGCCCGTCAGCACCTCGGCGGCCGCGTCGTCCCACGCCGGGACGTCCACCCAGACGACGCCCTTTCCGGCCGACACGTCGGCGAGCAGCGTGTCGAGCTCGTCGGGCGAGCGCCGTCGTGCGCCGTCTGCGGTGATCAGCAGAACCTCCACTGGGTGGAAGTCTGCGACCTGCGCAAGTGTCTGGCGTGTGAACTTCCGGTCAGCGGCAGGGGGTGCGGAGTGGTCGGTTTACCACGCAAGATGGTGGGCATGGTGGATGAGTCGTCGCGCGAGGTTGCCGAACGAGCTGCAGGGGTGCTGGCGCCCGAGTCCGACCTGTTCGAGGACCTCGACTCGGCGGGGTTCGGCGAGGCGCTGAACACGGCCCTGAAGTCGAGCCTGGCCAACCCGGACAACACCGGACGCGCCACCCTGCAGTGGGCGACGGACCTCGCCCGCATCCCCATGGTGGCCGCCACCCGATGGTTCGGCCGCGAGATCGAGTCGCCGGTGCCGGTCGACCCGAAGGACAAGCGCTTCGCCGACCCGACGTGGAGCACGAACCCGGTGTTCTACGGCATGCGGCTGGCCTACCTGTCGACGTGCCGGTACGCCCGCGACGTCATCGCCGCCGCGTCGGTCGAGGAGGATGTCGCCCGCAAGGCCGAGCTCGCGCTCAACCTCGCCCTGGACGCGATGGCGCCCACCAACTTCCTCGCGCTGAACCCGGCGGCCCTGAAGCGGGCGTTCGACACCGCGGGCGCGAGCGTCGCCAAGGGCGCGATGACCTTCCTCGACGACCTGGCGAACAACAAGGGCCGGCCGCGCCAGGTCGACGCCAGCGGCTTCGAGGTGGGCCGCAACCTCGCGGCGACGCCGGGCAAGGTCGTGTTCCGCAACGAGCTCATGGAGCTCATCCAGTACGCGCCGCAGACCGAGCAGGTGCACGCCCGGCCGCTGCTGTTCAGCCCGCCGTGGATCAACAAGTACTACGTGATGGACCTCGCGCCCGGGCGCAGCTTCGTCGAGTGGGCGGTCCAGCACGGCCGCACGGTCTTCGCCATCAGCTACCTGAACCCGTCCAAGGACATGGGTGGCACGACGATGGACGACTACCTGCTGGACGGCCCGACGACGGCGCTCGACGTCGTCTGCGACATCACCGGGGCCGAGACCGTCGACTTCGCGGGCCTGTGCCTCGGCGGCGCGCTGACCGCGATCACCGCCGCCTACCTGATCCAGGGCGGCGACACCCGCATCGGCACGCTGACCCTGCTCAACACCATTCTCGACTACACCGAGCCGGGCGCGCTGGGCAACTTCACCGACGAGAAGACGGTCGAGAAGCTGATCAAGAAGATCTCCCGCTCGGGCACCCTCGAGGGCACGTCGATGGCCGGGACGTTCGACGTCCTGCGGGCCAACGACCTGATCTTCAACTACGTGGTGAGCAACTGGCTGATGGGCCAGGACCCACCGGCGTTCGACATCCTCGCGTGGAACGCGGACGGCACCCGGATGCCGGCCGCGATGCACGCGTTCTACCTGCGCAACTTCTACGTCCGGAACAGGCTGGCGACCGGCACGCTGGAGATCGCGGGCCGCATCATCGACCTGAGCGCGATCAAGTCGCCGACCTACGTCGTCAGCGCGATCAACGACCACATCGTGCTGTGGGAGACGGCGTACAAGACCACGTCGCTGGTCAGCGGTCCCGCGCGGTTCGTGCTGAGCAGCGGCGGCCACATCGCGGGCATCGTCAACCCGCCGAACCCGAAGGCGTGGTACCTGCCCACGACGAGGAGACCGCAGCGGGAGCCGCCGGAGAGCGTGGCGGGAGACCGCGCAGCGCAAGAGCCGGATCGTGGTGGGAGGACTGGGCCCGCTGGTCGACCGAGACCGCGGGCGACATGATCGACCCGCCGCCGATGGGCAACGACGAGCACCCGGTGCTGGGCGACGCGCCAGGGCTCTACGTCTTCAGCTGACGGTCCCCCGTGGGTCAGTGGACGGTGAGCGTCCGCTGACCCACGGCGCGGATGCGCCGCGATTCGGTCGCCAGCTCGCGCGAGAGGCTGCGGGACGCCACGGCCAGGGCGGCGGTCATCGACGGCAGCTCGCGGCCGAGATCGGCGGCGGCCAGCTCGATCGCGGCGACGACGTCGCCGCCCGGCCCGAACACCGGCATCGCCACGCCGGACACACCGTGCTCGAACTCCCAGCGGGTCACCGCGACGCGGGTCAGGCGGGTGACCGTGAGCGCCCGGCGGAACCGGTCCGGCGAGGTGATCGTCTGCCGGGTGTACGCCCGCAACCCACCGGTGATCACCGCGTCGACGGCGTCGACGGACGAGAAGGCGAGCAGCGCGCGGCCCAGCGCGAGGGGGTGGGCCGGCAGCATCGCCGTCGGGCAGAACGACGACACCGGGCGGTGGCCGGGCTGCTTCTCGATGTAGGCGACCTCCGTACCGGCCAGGACGCCGAGGCGGGCACGGCTGCGGGTCGCGGCGGCGAGGTCCTCCAGCACCCACGGGAGCGCGCTCGGCGACGCTGGGCGGCGTGACACCGCCCGCGCCGATCATGCGCAGCGGCAGCCCCACCCGGTAGTGGCCGCACTCCGTGCGCTCGAGCAGGCGCCACGACGCCAGCTCGGCGGTCAGCCGGTGCGTGGTCGAGACCGGCAACCCGGCCAGGCGGGCGATCTCGGTGAGCGAGTGCACGCTGCCCTGGGTGAAGGTCATGAGGATCGACGTGATCTTGCTGGTGACCGATCGCCCGGACTCGGTCGAGTTGCCCGCCATCTCGCGTCGCCTCCGCGTCCTCGCGGGCAGGGAGAGAGAAACCGGACCCCGCCGCATCGTGTGATCGGTACCGCACTCCAAGGAAACACGGGAGCGTCCCCGGCGCTCAAGCGCGCAGAACGGTACACATCATTCGTTCCACGGATAGCCCTGCGAACCCCAGGAGACCGCCACCCGATCCCGGATCACGAACGGCTTACCCCGGGATCCCCCGGGCGAATCCTCGGGTCGTTCATCGGGGCGACCGGCCTCGGCGTAGCGGCATGCTCGGGGCGTGGAGCTCGACTGGTTGCGGACGTTCCTCGCGGTGCTGGACCGCGGGGGCTTCACCGCAGCCAGCGAGCAGGTGCACCGGTCGCAGTCGCGGGTCAGCGCCCACGTCGCCGCGCTCGAGCGGGAGCTGGGCGTCACGCTGATCGACCGCAGCCGCCGGCCCGCCCGCGTCACCCACGCCGGTGAGGTCCTGGCCGGCCACGCCCGCGAGATCCTCGCCGCGGTCGGATCGGCGCGCTCGGCGGTCGGCGCCGCCCGTGGCCTCGACGAGGGCCGACTGACGCTGCTCACCACGCCGTGTCTCGGTGCGGCCTTCCTCCCCGGCCCGCTGGCCCGGCTCGCCGCGGCGCGCCCGGAGATCCGCTTCACCGTGCTCGAGGACGGCCGCCCCGACGTCGAGCGGCGGTTCCTGGACGACGGTGTCGCGTTCGCCGTCCTGCCGGCGCTCGCGGCGCCGGCCGCGCCGGGCCTGCAGGAGCGGATCCTCTGGCACGAGGCGGTGTACGCACTCGTCCCCGCCGCACACCCGTTCGCCAGCCGGCCGGACCCCGTGCCACTGCGCGACCTGGCGCGCGAGCCCCTGGTGCTGATCGGTGCCCCGGGCGAGGGGGTGCCCGAGGTCGTCGACCTGCTCGCCCGGCACGGAGAGGTGGTGATCCCGACGGCGACGGCCGACTGTCCGGCGACTGTCGCGGCACTGGTCCGGGCGGGGATCGGCGTCGGGGTGCTGACCGGGGTCGCCGCGCACGCTGCCCACGTCGACGGCGAGACCGTCCTGCTGCCGCTGGCGGAGCCCGGGATGGTCCGTCGCGTCAGCGCCTACTGGTACGACGCCCTGCCGGGCACCGAACTGGGCCGGGAGCTGCTCCGCGAGGTCCTGGCCGCCCCGGCGCCCGCCGGGGCGGTGCCCGTTGCGCGGGCGTCACACGAGGTCCGTGACGTCATCCCCGCGCCACCGTCGTCGGGTCCCACCGGTTCCGCGGCAGTCCGTTCCGCGGCACCCGTGCGGGAGTAGGGTCGCAGTCCACGGCGCCGGGGCCGCTCCGGCGCTGCTCATGACCCCGTCGAGCGACCGGGGGTTGGCATGCACGCGTTCGTCGGTCGCACCGGAGAGCTCGACGTCCTGTGTTCCCGGCTCGCCGACGCCCGTGCGGGGCGGCCGTGGATCGTCCAGGTCGAGGGGCCGGCGGGGATCGGCAAGACCGCGCTGATCGAGCGGTCTGGGAGCGGACCGGGCCCGGGAGCCGACCATCCAGCACCGTGGCGAAGGGCGCGGGAGCATCGCAGCGAGCGCCGGCGAGTGAGGAGCGGACCGGGCCCGGGAGCCGACCATCCAGCACCGTGGCGAAGGGCGCGGGAGCATCGCAGCGAGCGCCGGCGAGTGAGGAGCGGACCGGGCCCGGGAGCCGACCATCCAGCACCGTGGCGAAGGGCGCGGGACCGGCGCCCACGGTCCTTCGGGCGAGCGGCGAGGAGGCGGAGACGCTGCTCGCCTACGGGGTCCTCGACCAGCTGGCGCGCTCCGCGGGCTCGGCGGGGGAGGCCCTGGCCGAGGTGTCGGCGCAACCCTCCGCGGAGCCGTTCCTCGCCGGGAGCCGGCTGCTCGAGCTGCTCGGTGAGCTGGAGTCGGCGGGACCGGTGTTGCTCGTCGTCGACGACCTGCACTGGGCGGACCAGCCGTCCGTGCGCGCCCTCGTCTTCGCGTTGCGCAGGCTCGTGGCCGACCAGGTGCTGGTGCTGCTCGCGGTGCGCGACGACGCCGTCGCCGAGCTGCCGGAGAGCCTGCGCAGGATCGTCTCGGGTCACCACGGTGCCGTCGTGCGCGTGCCGGGCCTCGACGAGCACGAGCTGCGGGAGCTCGCGAGGGCGCTGGGGGTCGCGTCGCTCCCCTCCCGGGGCGCCCGGCGGCTGCGCGACGGGACGCACGGCAACCCGCTGCACGTCCGCGCGGTACTCGACGAGAGCCCTCCCGGGCTGTGGACCGACGCGGGGAAGCCCCTGCCGTCACCGCGCTCGTTCCGCCGGCTGGTCGGCGACCGTTACGCCGCCTGCGGGGCCGAGACCCGCGACCTGCTCGACGCCGCTGCCGTGCTGGGCGTCCGGGCGGCACTGCCGCTCGCGGCGGCCGTCGGCGGGGTCACCGAGCCGGTGCAGGCCGTCGACGAGGCCGTGCGCCGCGGCCTGCTGGTCGCGGACACCGCGCGCCATCCCTGGACGCTGGCGTTCCCCCACCCGCTCGTCCGGTCCGCCCTGCACGACGCACTCGGCCCGGCCCGGCGCACGGCGCTGCACCTCGCCGCCGCCCGGCTCGTCGACGACGAGGTCGCGGTGCTGCACCACCGGGTCGCGGCCGCCCCCGCGCTCGACGCCGCGCTCGCCGACGACCTCGCGGGGTTCGCCCACCGTGCGGCGGTGCGGCAGGAGTGGCCGAGCGCCACGCGACACCTCGTGGCGTCCGGCCGGCTGTGTCCGGACCGCGAGGAGGGCCGCCGGAGGCTGCTCGTCGCGCTGACCTGGATGCTGCAGACCGGCGACGCCGTGACGGCCGCGACGTTCACCGAGGAGCTGCGCGCCCTCCCCGCGAGCCCGCTGCGCGACAGCGTGCTGGGCACGGTGGCGATGGCGCGCGACGACCCGGACGCGGCGGAGGAGATGTACGAGAGCGCGTGGAAGCAGCGCGGTGCGGACTCCCCTGATCGCGAGGTGTCCGCGACGATCGCCCTGCAGAGCGCGGTGCACCACTTCGGCCGGCTCGACGGCGCAGGCACCGTCGAGTGGTGCCGGCGCGCCCTGGAGCTCGCCGGGCCCGACGGCGCCGTGGGCCGCACCGCGCGGACGTACCTGGCGCACGGTCTCGGGTACCTGGGTCGCGTCGCCGACGCCTTCGCGGCCGTCGAGGGCATCGGCGGCGCGGAGGGCGACGCGGACGACCCCGAGGTGGGCTGGCTGCAGCCCCGCTCGGCGCGGGGGGTCCTCCGGCTGGTCGAGGACGACCTGGACGGTGCGCGGGCGGATCTCGCCGCCGTCGGGAACAGGGCCTACGAGCTGGGCATCCTCAACATCGCGGCGTTCGCGCTGGGCTACCTGGCACGGGCCGAGTACCTCGCAGGCGCCTGGGACGACGCCGTGGGCCACGCCGAACGCGCCGTGGCCGTCAACGACGAGGCGGACTGGGGCTTCACCTGGTCGACGGTGGTCGGCATCGCCGTGCTGGTGCCCGCCGCACGGGGGGAGTGGGCGGCGGCCGAGGCGGCACTGGACGGGGCCGCGGGGCGGTACCCGGGGGGCTACGAGCGGTCGGTGGTGGCCGTCGCGATGAGCCGAGCCCGCCTGGCCGAGGCTCGGGGTGACGCCGCGGGGATGGTGGCAGCCCTGGAGCCGGTGCGGTCGTTCCCGATCCGGGACGGCGTCGACGAGCCCGGCTTCTGGGCGTGGCAGGACCTCTACGCCGAGGGTCTGGTCGGCGTCGGCCGCAGCGAGGAGGCGGACGAGATGCTCCGCGCCCACGAGGAGCGGGCCGCACAGCGCGGCAGGGCGTCGTCGATGGCGCGGCTGGCGCGGGCCCGCGGGCGGGTCGAGGCGGCGCTGGGCCGGCCCGAGCGGGCGACAGAGGCGTTCGAGCAGGCACTGGACGCGGCCGGCCGGGTGGCGCTGCCGTTCGAACGGGCGAAGGTCGAGCTGGCGGCGGGGGGGTTCCTGCGGCGGGTCGGCCGGCGCAGGCGGGCGGTGGAGCTGCTCACCGCCGCGCTGGCCACCTTCGAGCGGCTGGGCGCGCGTCCCTAC
>CAWADQ010000055.1:0-236005 GCA_963780835.1 uncultured Actinomycetota bacterium
GTCGGCCGACGCCGGCAGCTGGCTGCCCTGTTGACCGAGCAGCCATCGGGGTAGGCGGTCATCGCACCTGTCGATCCCGAACCTCGAGGAGCCACCGTGCCCATCGCGTTCGTGTCCATCCGGGAAGGCCGACCGCCCGAGACGATCCGCACGATGATCAGCGCCGTGACCGCGGCGATCGCGGAGTCGCTCGACGCGCCGCCGTCGAGCGTCCGGGTGGTGGTCACGGAGGTGCCGCTGACCCATTGGGCCGCCGGCGACGTCACCCTCGCGGAGAAGCAGGAGAAGGACGCGCAGGCGACGGCAGACGAGGGGGGACGGGAGGGGCGGGCGCATCCTCACCGGTACGAGACGGGCCGCGATTCAGCGGGGTCACGGATCGGGCACGAGTCGTGCGCGTGATCGGCCATCCATTTATGGTCCGTGAGGTCGATGACGACCGGAGGTGGCATGGCGGGGAACGCGGCGGATCAGGGGCGGTCGGTGACGGCCAAACTCGCGGCGATTCTGACGTCGTTCACCTCGGGAAGTGTCCAGCAGCTCACCGAGCTCGCCCGCCACAGCGGGCTGCCGGTGTCCACCACGCACCGGCTCGCGGCCGAACTGACGGCGACCGAGTTCCTGCAGCGCAGCTCCGGTGGGGGATTCCGGATCGGCCCCGCTCTGCGCGACCTCACGGACCCGGCTCCGCGGCCACCCACCCTGGTCGAGCGCGCCCCGCACGTCGTCGAGGACCTCGTGGAGGCCCTGCACCTGCCGGCGCGGCTGGGCGTGCTGCACGGGTTGGAGGTCGGCTACATCGAGAAGGCGCCCGGCCACATCCCGGTGACGTCCTTCTCCCCGGCCGCCCGCAGGCCCGCCCATGCCACGGCCCTGGGCAAGGCGCTCCTGGCGTTCGCGCCCGCCGACGTCCTGCGGCGGGTCGGAACGGCGTCGTTGCCCGGTTTCACCCCACGCACTCTGACCCGCCCTGACCAGCTCCACCACGCCCTGCATCGCGTCCGGTGCGACGGTCGTGCGCTCGACCGGGGCGAGCTCAGCGCGCACGTCCGGACCGTCGCGGTGCCCGTGCTCGGCCCCGGCGACATCGCGCTCGCGGCGGTCGAGGTCGAGGTCGACGACCTCTCCGCGGACACGATCGCGACGGTGACCCCGGTGCTGACGCTCGCCGCGCACGGGCTCACGCGTGAGCTGCATCCGTCCTGGCGGCGGAATGCGCGCGCCCCCCACACGCCGTCCGGCGAGGTGGAGCAGGAGTCCGCCGGCTGACGATGCCGGCTCGTCGCGTTCCCGGCGGATCCCTTGCCGATTCCGTTCACTCGTCGAGGAATGCGCCGGGAATGGTCGTCGCGGGCAGTGGCGACGGCGCGTGGTGCATTCTCCGCGTGCTCCATCCGAAATGGCGATGACACGATGCGGAAATCGGATGCTGCTCGCTGAACCCCGCGCGCCACGAAACCTCCCGCTGTTCCGGCGAGCGGGAGGCGGCCCCACGCCAGCCGGGCCACCGCGATGATGTCGCCGTGACCGTCGAGAAGGCACTCGAGCTCATCGGGGTGTGGCGGCCCGATCTCCCCGACGGCGGCCTCGCGGCCCTCGAGGCCGGGCTGGAGGGCGCCGGCTACGCGCTGGCCGCGTCGGCCGCGTCGTGGTCACCCACGCGCACATCGACCACTACGGCCTGGCCGGGCGGCTGATGGAGCTGACCGGTGCCGAGCTGGCGATGCACACGATGACGGCCACGTCTGCCTGTGGTCCCCGGCGCAGCGGACGCTGCTGTCCGGCGACCACCTGCTGCCCGGCATCACCCCGCCGGTGACCTTCGAGCGCGGGTTCGACGCGGACCCGCTGCGCAGCTACCTGACGTCGCTGCGGGCCGTCGCCGACCTGCGGCCACGCACGGTGCTACCCGGCCACGGCACCCCGTTCGGTGATCCGCAGGGGCGCATCGAGGCGATCCTGCGCACCAAGGTGCGGCGCCTGGAGAAGATCCGCCGCGCGATCCGCGACCAGCCGCGCTCGATCGTCGGGATCTACGAGTGGTACACCACCGCGGACACACCGCTCGACGTGAGCGCCCTCGCGGCCGCCTGACGACCCCGCCGAGCAGCCACCGCGGCGATCGCGTTCCCACTCGCCGGAACCAGCGCGCGGCTCGGTTGCCGACGGGGACACCGGCGGACGAGTCTCTTGACTGTGCAGCCCGCCCTCCATCAGGACCTCGCCGACGAGCTGTGGGAGGCCGATCGCTCGGCCAAGCCCATCGCCCCCCTCACCGAGCGCCACGACGGTCTCGACATCGAGGACGCCTACGCGATCCAGTCGATCAACATCGAGCGGCGCGTCGCCGCGGGCCAGAAGGTCATCGGCCGCAAGGTCGGCCTGACCAGCAAGCCCATGCAGACCCTGCTCGGGGTGGACGAGCCCGACTTCGGCGTGCTGACGGACGAGATGTTCGTCGAGGACGGCGACCCGATCGCGATGTCGCGGCTGGTCCAGCCGCGCGTCGAGGCCGAGCTGGCGTTCGTGATGGAGCGCGACCTCGCCGGACCGGGCGTCACCACCGCGACGGCGCTGACCGCCATCGCGGGCGCGCTGCCGGCCGTCGAGATCGTCGACAGCCGCGTCGCGGACTGGAAGATCAAGCTCGTCGACACCGTCGCGGACAACGCCTCGTCCGGGCTGCTCGTGCTGGGCGGCCGGATGCGGAAGGTCGAGGACCTCGACCTGCGCCTCCTCGGCGTGGTGGTGTCGCGCAACGGCGAGATGATCGACACCGGCGCCGGGGCGGCCGCCCTGGGCAACCCGGCGCGGTGCGTCGCCTGGCTGGCCAACAAGCTCGGCAGCCTGGGCGCCGGGCTCAAGGCCGGTGACGTCGTCCTGCCCGGTGCCGTGCACAAGATGGTGCCGGTGAACCCGGGCGACGTGTTCCGTGCGGAGTTCGCCCACCTGGGCCCGGTGACCGTGCGGTTCTCCAACTCGGGCAGCTTCTCTCGGGCAGTGTCGTCGAACGGGGGAAGTGACCGTGGCCATCACCGCGCAGGAGATCGCCGACACCCTCATCACGTCGGAGCGCGAGCGCAAGGGCATCGCGCAGTTCAGCGACGAGCACCCCGACATCCCGGTCGAGACCGCCTACGAGGCGCAGAAGCTGTTCATGCGGTCCAAGCTCGACGCCGGGGAGACCTTCGTCGGCTGGAAGCTCGGGTCTCACCAGCCGCAACAAGCAGCAGGCCATGGGTCTCGACGCGCCGCTGTACGGCCGCGTCACCAGCGGCATGCTCTCCGCGTACGGCGAGCCGGTGCGCCTCGACCGGTTCATCCACCCGCGCGTGGAGTCCGAGATCGCGTTCCTGCTGGCCCGCGACATCACCGGGCCCGCCACGATCGCCTCGGTGCTGGCCGCCACCGAGGTGGTCTTCGGCGCCGTCGACGTGCTCGACTCCCGCTACGAGAGCTTCACGTTCACCCTCTCCGACGTCGTGGCCGACAACGCCAGCGCCGGTGCCTTCTACCTCGGCCCGATCGCCCGGCGGCCCGACGAGCTGGAGGACCTGCGCGCTGCTCGGCGCCGTCGTCCGGGTGGACGGCGAGGTCGTCATGACCGCCGCGGGCGCGGCCGTCATGGGCCACCCCGCAGCCTCGGTGGCCTACCTCGCCAACGAGCTCGCGGCGAAAGGCGAGGATGGCCTCAAGGCCGGGCAGCTGATCTTCTCGGGCGGCGTCACCGCCCCGGTCCCGGTCATCGCAGGGGGCAGCGTCACCTTCGAGTTCGATCAGCTCGGCGCCATCGAGGTCTTCGGCGCCTGAGAGGGGCCTGCGAGATCCGCCCGCGCGCCGGTCCCGGTTCTCGAACCCCTGAAAGGGGAGGGTGCGTTGCTCACCTCCACGGCGGTCGTGGCCACGGACGCGGCGTCGCGCTACGCGAAGCAGTTGCTGTCCCACCTCGGACGCAAGGCCGGGGTGGAGCCGGTCGAGGGCGACCCCGAGGCCGGCCTGCTCCGCCTCTCGTCCGGTGTCGGCGTCGTCCGGCCGCGGGCCGACCACCTGATCCTCGAGGCGTCGGCGGCGGACGACGAGGCGCTGGCGGCGGTCGAGGACGTCCTCGGCCGGCACCTCGAGCGCTTCGGCGCCCGCCGTGAGCTGACCGTCATCTGGCAGCGGGACGATCGGCTGATCCGGCGTCGGGAGACCGACCGGCGCGCCCGACGCGCAGCCCGGCTCCCCCGCATCGTCCGACGCGGCACGCCGCCCTGATCCGGCACCGAGCGCTTGGTAAAGTTAGCGCCCCGACCGGAGACCCGGTGGCTGTCGCCCCGGGTCGGCCCCGAGAGGAACCATGCCGCGTCGCCGATCCACCCGAGCGTTCACCTCCGGACTCCGCGCGCTGCTGCCGGACCTGCGGCGCAGGCCCGCCGCCGTGCGGGCGACGCCCGCGCGGAAGTCCCCCCGGCCGGCCGTGGCCGGAAGCTGGGTGGCCGGTACCCACGTCGGTGCCGCGGGCGGGCGCTCCTACGACGTGTACGTCCCCGCCGGGCTGCGCCGGCGCACGGCGGCGCCGCTGGTCGTGCTGTTGCACGGCTGCGGCCAGACGCCCGCCGAGTTCGCCGACGCGACGCGCTTCACCGCGGCCGCCGACCGCAACGGCTTCCTGCTCGTGCTGCCCCACCAGCAGACCCGCCACCACCCGCAGCGGTGCTGGCGCTGGTACGAGGCCGCGCACCAGCAGCGCGGGGCGGGGGAGCCCGCGGTCGTCGCCGGGATCGTCGCGCAGGTCGCCGCGGAGGAGCTCCGGTGGCGCGTGGACCAGCGCCGCGTCTACGTGGCCGGGCTGTCCGCCGGGGGAGCGATGGCACTGACGGTCGCCGCGGCCTACCCGGACGTCTTCGCCGCCGTCGGGGTGCACTCCGCCCCGGCGTACCGCTCGTCGACCCGGGCGGCACAGGCGCTCGCCGCGATGGCGGCGCGGACGGAGGTGCCCCCGCCCGAGCCCGGCGCGGCCGCGCTGCCGCCCGCGATCGTCGTGCAGGGCGGCGCGGACTCCGTGGTGCGGGCGCTGAACGGGGATCGCGTCGCCGACCAGTGGCTCGCGCACCGGGCGGCGGCCGTCGGTGACGACGCGGTCGGCCGCAGCCGCTCCGACACCGGGCGCACGACGGACGGCCGGGCCTATCACGTGCTGCGCTGGTACACCGGGCGCGGCCGCAAGGTGCTGGAGTACTGGCTCGTCGACGGGCTGGGGCACGCCTGGTCCGGCGGACGCAAGGACGGGTCGTTCAGCGATCCCCGTGGTCCCCGCGCGACCACGCTGATGTGGGCGTTCTTCCGGCTGCACGCCCTCGACCGGCGGTCCGGCGCCGGCTCGCTCGTGCGACGGGAGCTTAGAGAGACCGGCGAGTGAGGCGGCCGGGGTTGGGTGGTCGGGCATGATCGTCCGCTAAGTGTGTTCAGGGCTGCGTGATCCCGGGTTGGGGGCGCTCACGGTCGTCGGTGCAGCCGTGTGCACCCTCAGGCAGGGATCATGGGCTCGGGACGGCCGTGAGCACCCGTAGCGGGGGATCATGATGCGCGCGCCGCCGACGCACCACCCCTGCGCCGACGATCAATTGCCGGCCTGGACCCCCTGGATCAGCGCCGGGTGCGCCGCCGCAGTGCCAGCAGCGCGGCGGGCAGCAGCAGGGCGGTGGCCGCGGCGGGGACGAGCCACGCCAGGTCGTCCGACCGCGACGTGCCGGTGGGGGTCGCCGCCGGGTCGACCGTGAAGCCGAACGTCCCGCGCCTGGACCTGCCCGGCGCGGTCGACGACCTGCACGCCGACCGTGTAGTGACCGGGCGCCAGCGCCGGGAGCGGCGCCACCACCACCGGTCCGTCGATCACCGGCTGCCGGGGGAGGGCGACCAGGAGGCCGGTGTCGTCCGGGGCGATCGCGACGTCGACGCCGCCCGGCACGAGATCCTGGTCGAACATGATCTCGACGTGGTCGGGGGCCGTGGCGAGGACGGCGCCGTCGTCGGGCAGCAGGTGGTGGATCTGCAGCCCGGTGGCCGCCGCGCCGGCCGTCCCGGCGCCGGGGAGCAGCAGCGCGAGCCCGGCCAGGAGTGCGAGTGCGACCCGGACGAGCCGGGACGATGCGGACATCGCCGTCTCCTTCCGAACGAGCGCGACCCGCCCAGGAGAGCAACGGCCGCTTGGGTCGACCTTGGGGAGGCGCCCCCACCTGCACGGACCCCGCGGGTTGGGGGTGGTCTCCGGCGTTTGTGTACGGCTCAATCAATGGGGTCGTGGGCCGTCGGGGACCGACACGCAGGAGGGGCCACCGCATGCAGCACACCGGACCGGACGGGAGTCGTGCCTTCGGCGTGCACCTGTTCGGACACACCACGGTGCACACGCCGGACCGGACCCTGCGCGCGTCGGACTTCATGGGCGTCAAGCCGCGCCAGATCCTCGAGCTCATCGCGCTCGGGCCGCGGCGAGCCCGTGCGCAAGGCCGTGATCGCCGAGCAGATCTGGGCCGGACGGCCGCCGCGACGGTGGCAGGTCACGCTGGAGAGCTACGTCGCGCTCCTGCGGCGCGCGATACAGCCCGGCGTGCCCGGGCGGGCCACCGTCCTGTGCACCACACCGGGCGGGTACCGCGTCGACATCGACCGCGTCGGCATCGACCTGCACGACTTCGGCCTGCTCGTCCGCCGTGCCGCGCACGCCGCTCCCGAGGAGGCACTGCCGCTGTGGGAGCGCGCGGTGGAGATCGCCGACGGCGCGTTGCTGGCCACGGAGCCCTACGCCGCGTGGGCGGTGGACGCGCGGCGCACCCACGAGCGGGGGTTGCACGCGGCCGCCGCGGCCGGTGCGGAGGCGGCGCTGACGCTGGGCGCCGCCGAGCGGGCGGTCCCGCTCGCCCGCCGCGCCACCGAGCTCGACCCGCTGGCCGAGCACGGCTGGCAGCTGCTGATCCGCGCCGAGCTCGCCGCCGGGCGGCGGGCCGAGGCCGCCCACGCGTTCCACACCTGCCGCGCGAGCCTCCGGCGCGACCTCGGCCTCGAGCCCGACGTGCGCACCCGGGAGCTGTTGGCCGGCGTGCTCGCCGGGTAGCGACGTCGCCCCGAGTCGAGCGCTTCTCTCACCGCGCGTAACCTGATCGACACCCACGCAGCCGGCGCGCAGATCTCCGCACGCCGATCCGGCGACGGGAGGGTCGCGTTGGTCGAGCAGGGGCAAGACGTCGACACGGACGGGCCGGTCACCTGGGCGCGCCCGGCGGACGACGTGCGCCCGGCCCGGCGGACCCTGGCCGACCAGCTCCTGGACGGGGCCGGGAGCGGCATCCTCGCCCACGACGACCAGGGCGTGATCCGCTTCGTGAACGCCACCGCGTCCGCCCTGCTGCCGAACCTGCGGGTCGGCGAGCTGCTCGTCGGCGCGCTCGATCCCCGGGCGGTCGATCCCGCAGACGGTCGCGCGACCTCCGGTGCTCACGCGCCGTGCGAGGTCGAGCTCACCGCGGGCGGGAGTCGGTTGCACGCGCGGCGGCACGTCCTGTCCGACGGCTGGGCCGCCTGGTACGTCGACGACGTGACCGAGCAGCACGGGCGACTGGACACCCTGCTCGTCGAACGGTCCCGGTCCCGGTTCCTCGCCTCGGCCAGCGGGAGGCTGGGCCTGTCCCTGCACCCCGGGCGGACGGCGAGGACGGTGGTCGAGCTGGCCGTCGCCGAGCTGGCCCAGGCGGTTGCGGTCGTGTGGCCGTCGTCGACGGGCGGGGACGTGGTCGAGTGGGCGGCCGGGGAACGGTCCGGCTCGGTGCGCTCCGGCCGCGCCGGACCCGGGGAACTGCCCGCACCGGTGGTGGCTGCGCTGCGCGGTCAGGAGACCGATGCACCGCTGCTGCCGGACCACCTGGCCGACGCACCGTGGGCGGACACCGCGCCGTGGCCTGCCGGTCCGGGGCGTCCCGGGGCGTCGACGGCGGCAGTGGGCGCGGTCGTGTCGCTCCCCGGCAACGGAGTGCCCGCAGGCGCCCTCGTCCTGGTGCGGGACGGCGCGGCCCGAGCCACCGCGACGGCGCGCGACGCCGCCCTGGTGGACGAGTTCGCCCAGCGTGCGGGCATCGCGATGGCGGCCGCAGCGCTCTACGCCCGCCAGGTGCGCACGGCCGGCGTGTTGCGCTCCAGCCTGCTGCAGCCGTCGCTGCCGCGGGTGCCCGGCCTGAGCCTCGGCGCCGCCTACCGGCCCGCCGACGAGGGGTTGCTGATCGGCGGCGACTTCTACGACGTGCTGCACCGGCCCGGCACCGCCACGACCTTCCTGCTGGGCGACGTGTGCGGCAAGGGCGTCGACGCCGCGGTGAGCCGGGCCGGGTCCGCCAGTCGGTGCTCGCGCTGCGCCGCGTGGAGGACGACCCGGTGCGGCTGCTGGAGCTGCTCAACGCGACGATGCTGGACGCGGCCCCGCCCGACCGCGCCCCGCGGTTCGTGACGCTGGTGTTCGGCACCGCGACACCGTTGCCGAGCGGCGGCGTCCGCCTGGTGCTCGCCGGCGGCGGCCACCTCCCGCCGCTGGTGGTGCGCGGCGACCGGGTCGAGCAGGTGGACATCGGCGGCATGCTGGCCGGTGCCGTGCCCGACGCGCGGTTCCGGGCCCGCACCGTCGACCTCGCCCCGGGGGAGTCGTGCGTGCTCTACACCGACGGGGTCACCGAGGCGCTCGGTGGCGTCGACGGTCGGCAGGTCTTCGGGGAGGAGCGCCTCGCCACCGTCCTCGCCGGATGCGACGTGCTGCCCGCGCCGGGGATCGCGGACCGGGTCGTCCAGCACGTCACGCAGTGGCTGGCCACCGGTCACCACGACGACATCGCCGTGCTCGTGGTGCAGGCTCCCGTCCCTGTGCACCGGCCGGCGGGCCGCCACCTGCACTCGGTCCAGACTGCCCGTACGGGCGCTGCCCTGGCGCACCCGGGCGAGCCACACCTCGATGTCGACCCCGTTTCCCCCGAGGAGGTTCCGTGACCTCTGCCCCGCCGTCGGCACCCGCCCCGGCCGCGTCCGTGGAGGCCGTCGCCGACGACTATCTCGACGCGCTCGGATGCGGCGACGAAGCGCGTGCGGTCGCCCCCTGGCCACCGGCCTCGTCGACGCCGGCTGCCCCGCCCAGGAGGTGCTGCTGCGGCTCGTCTCGCCCGCGCAGGTACGCGTGGGGCAGCTGTGGCAGTCGGGTGGCTGGAGCGTCGCGCAGGAGCATGCGGCGACCTGCGTCGCCGAACGCGTCGTCGCCGCCCTCAGCGCCACCCCGAGCCGATGCGCGGGTGGCCGCGGCCACGTCGTGCTCACCTGCCTGGACGGGGAGTGGCACGCGCTCGCCGCCCGCATCGTCGGGGAGGTGCTGCGCCTGCACGACTGGCGGGTCACGTTCCTCGGGGCGAGCGTGCCGCCGGTGCACCTGGTGTCGTTCCTGCACCAGCAGGGGCCCGACGTCGTCGCGCTCAGCGCCGCACTGCCGACCCGCCTCCCGGCGGCGCGCCACACGGTCGTCGCCGCGCAGCGCACCGGGACGCCGGTACTGGCCGGGGGCCGACCTCGGCCAGGTCGTCGAGTTCCTCGCGGCCGCGATCTACTTCGTGGACCGCGGGCTGTTCGCCGACCACGTCGGCTGGCTCGCCGAGGTGGCCGCCGCGCGCGGGGCACCCGGGACGGCGCTGCCGGACGTCCTCGACGCCTTCCGCGCCGAGTTGCACGACTTCCCGTTCGCCGCGGCCTGCCTCGATGCCGGCCACGAGGTACTCCGACGCCCGGGGAGAAACGGGGCGGACCGCTCGCGCCGGAAGGACCGCGATGACCGACCCGCTGCTCACCGAGACGTCCCTCGAGGGCCGGTCGGTGTACACCTGGCCCTGTGCGGCGAGCTGACATACGGCACGGTCCCCGTGTTCGACGAGCACGTGGCGCACGTGATCGGCCCGACCCGGCCCCGGCTCGTCCTCGACGTCGGTCGCCTGCAGTTCTGTGACTCGGTCGGCCTCTCCGCCCTGATCGGTGCGCAGCGGCGCGCCGACCTCGCCGGCGGTCGGATGATCCTGCACGGCGTCCACGGCATGCTCGAGCGGATCCTGCGGATGACCGGCGCAGGCGTGCTGTTCACGATCGTCGCCGGCGGCACGCAGGACTGCGCGGACCAGGCCGAGGACGCCGAGCGTGCGGGCGAGCCGGCCTGACCGCGCGAGTGCGGTGTCCACAAACGTTCGCCGGGTCCTCGCGGGCCCAGGCGGCGCCTCGCTGCGTTGTCGTCGCCGCCGATACCCCGGTATCGGCGGCTCCTCCGCCTTGCGATGCATCCACCTGGATCCCGCGAACACCCCGACAACGTTCATGGACACCGCACTAGGGCCGCCAGGCGCGCAGCACGGCGGCGACGAGGTCGTCGGGGGAGACGTCGATGTCCTCCCCGCGGGCGAGCAGGCGGTAGTACACGGGCCCGACGAGCATGTCGACGGCGAGCTCACGGTCGATGTCGGCGGCGAGCTCCCCGCGCTTCACGCCGCGCTCCAGTGCCGCGCGCACCGAGCGCCGCCGGGGCTGGAAGTAGTGCTCGTGGAAGGCGGCGAGCAGCGCCGGGTCGTCGTGCAGGTCGGCGACCAGGGCGGGCAGCACGCGACCGGCCGCCGTGGTGGCGAACCGGTGGATCATCTCGCGCAGGCCGGCGACGAGGTCGGACCGGACGTCACCGAGGTCGGGGAACGGGTCGGCGGACATGACGCGGACCACGGCGTCCGCGACCACGGACGCCTTGCTCGCCCAGCGCAGGTAGAGCGTGGGCTTTCCCACGCCGGCGTTGCGCGCGATCGCGGCGATGGTCAGCTCGGAGTACGACATGTCCTCCAACAGGCGCAGGACGGCCGCGAGGATCTCCTCGTCGCGGCTGGTGTCGCGGGGGCGTCCGGGGCGGCTCGGCGTCGTCGCCGTCATCGGGTCTCGTTCTGCCTAGTATCTTTACTGTTGGTTATAACTAAAGGCGAGCCCATTAGGACCCCACCCCCACCCCCCCCCCTTTCCCCTGCCCCCCCCCTGGTGAGCACGCTCATCGCCGTCTTCGTGTGAGCGCGGCGGCGACCGCCGGTCGATCCGGCGGCCGCCGCGGCTACCGGGGTCAGCCGGCGGCGGCACCTCGACGACCGCGATGTGGTTGCCGTCGGGGTCGCGCAGCATGAACAGCAGCGGCGCGCCCGGCGTCCGCATCGGCTCCGGGTCGACGTCGACGCCGAGGGCGCTCAACCGCTTGTGCTCGGCCAGGACGTCCGGCGTCTCCACGCCGATCCCGCTCCCGCCGGGCTGCTCCGCCGCCCATCGGCGGGTTGAGTGCGAGGCGGGCCCGCGAGCCGGGAGGGGCGACCTCCAGCCAGCGGTGCTCGTCGTGCTCGCCGAACCGCGAGTCGCCGCGCACCTCGAAACCGAGCTTCTCGGTGTAGAAGGCGAGGGCGGCGTCCTGGTCGGCGACGGTGAACATGGCCACGCCGATGTCGTTGACGGTCGTCGGGGTTGCGGTGGTGGATCGAGTCATGCCGGGTGGACGGCGCGGGCGCACGGAACTCATCGCCGCCGGCGCGGAAATCTTCGCGCCGCCCGCGGTTCGCCGGGGTGGGGTCGGGGGAAGTACCCGAGGTATGGAGCGCCAGAAGGGCGAGTACCTCGACATGGACGAGGACAAGCGCCAGCAGCTCGACCGGCAGGCCGAGGAGTACGTGGACGACGTCGCCGAACAACCGGCGATGAACGCGGAGCCCGACGCCCACCATCCCGCCGACGGACGCCGACCCGGCCGACAGCCCCGAGGCCGTGGAGTCCTGACCAGGCCGTTCGGGGCCCGGCTCGACCGGGTGACCTCCCGGCCGTGCAACGATCTCCGCGTGCCGGCCCGACGTCCGTCTCGAGGTGCTCTCGTCGCCGCGGTCTTCGGGGGCGCCGCGGTGGTCGTGCTCCTGCGCCCGCCGAGCGTGCTGCAGCCCGTGGGGGCGCTCGCGGTGAGCCGGCCCCTGATCGGCACCGTGCTCCCGGTCTCTCCGCAGGCCGCGACCCTCCCGCCCGGTGACGCGCCCTTCTTCACCGCGACGCCGCCTCCGACGTCCGTCGCCGCGGACCCCGACGCCCCCACTCCCGCCGACCGTGCCGCCGGTATCCAGCGGCGGACGGTCGCACAGACCGGCAGCGGGGAGTTCGACGTCGTGCCGGGCTCGGTCCCGGCGCCCGGCCGCGGCGAGGTGCACACCGTGCGCGTCGAGGTGGAGCGCGGCCTGCCCGTCGACGGGGCGCGGTTCGCCGGGTTCGCCCTCGCCACCCTCAACGACGACCGCAGCTGGGGCCACGACGGCGCCATGACCTTCGCCCGCACGGACGGCGACGCCGAGATCGTCGTGGTCCTCGCCAGCCCGGACACCAGTGCGCGGCTGTGCGACGACCGCCGTTCGCGCGGCATGCTCTCGTGCCGCAACGGCCCGCGCGCCGTCCTGACCTTCCACCGCTGGGTCAACGCGACCGACGAGTACGCCGACAACGTCACCGGCTACCGCCAGTACGTCGTGAACCACGAGGTCGGCCACGCGCTGGGGCACGGCCACGAGCGCTGCCCCGGCCCGGGGCGGCTCGCGCCGGTGATGCAGCAGCAGACGCTCGGACTCAAGGGCTGCGCGCAGAACCCGTGGCCGTATCCCGCCGACCCGCCGGCGGCGAGGCCACCCTTACCATCGGCGGAGTGAACGCCCTGCTCCCGCGCCTGCGCCGCGGCACCGTCGTCGCCGTCCTCGCCCTGGTCCTCGCGGGGGGCTCCCTCGCAGGCTGTGGTGGGGGAGGGAACACCTCGTGCGGCACGGACGGCTGCACGGTCACGTTCGCGCGGTCGGGCTCGTCCGAGGTGAGCGTGCTCGGCGTGTCGGCACGGCTGGTTCGGGTGGACGCCGACATCGCCCAGATCGAGGTCGCCGGCCAGACCGTGATGGTGCCGGTCGGCGGGCAGACCGAGGTGGGTGGCCTCGTCGTGCGGGTCCAGGAGGTCACGGACCAGCAGGTGGTCGTCCGGATCTCCGGGGCCTGACGGCGGCGCCGGGGAGGAGCTGGGGATCGCCGTCCGGTACGGAGGAGGTAGGTCGATCACGTCGCGCGGGTGCCCACGGTCATCGGAGGAGCCGGGAGCACCCGCGCAACAGGATCACGGAGCCGAGCGCAGCCAGCGGTAGCCGTACGGCGGCAGCGTCAGCTTGAGCGTGGCGTCGTCGCCCACCGTCACCGTCGATCCGTCGGCGGCCAGCACGTCGTACAGGTCGCGGCCGTCGAGCCCGGTGAGCGGGAGGGTCGCGGTGACCTTGCGGTCCGCGAAGTTGTGCAGCGCGACGACGGAGATGCCGTCGACGTCCGCGCGGTGCGCGAGCACCGGCCCGGCCTTCGGCCCCGGGTCGACCACCGCCACGGTGCCCCACGCCAGCTCCGGGCACGCGCGGTAGGAGTCGACGAGGTGCCGGAAGAACGACAGGAGCGAGTCGGGGTCGCGGGACTGGTCGCGGACGTTGACGTGCTCCGGCCCGAACGCGCCCTCGGCGAGCGGCTCCGGGAACGTCGACGGGTCCGCGGTGGAGAAGCCGCCGCCGGGCTCGCGCGGTCCACTGCATCGGCACCCGGACGGCGAGGCGCCCCTCCGCCTTCAGGTTCTCGCCCAGGCCGATCTCCTCGCCGTAGAACAGCACCGGCGTGCCGGGCAGCGCGAACAGCAGGCTGTACACCAGCCGGATCCGGCGCTGGTCGCCCTCGACCATCGGCGGCAGCCGCCGCCGCAGGCCGCGGCCGTAGACCTGCATGTCCTTGTCGGGGCCGAACGCGTCGAAGATCTCCTGGCGCTGCGCCTCGGAGAGCTTGTCCAGGGTCAGCTCGTCGTGGTTGCGGACGAACGTCGCCCAGTGCGCGTCCTTCGGCGGCTGCGGGCGGTCGCGCAGCGCCTCGGCGATCGGGCCGGCGTCCCCGCGCACCAGCGACAGGTACATGCTCTGCATGCCGATGAAGTCGAAGCACATCGTCAGCTCGTCGTCGCCCTCGCCGAAGAACTCCATGGTGTCGGCGTAGGGCAGGTTGACCTCGCCGAGCAGCACGCCCTCGCCGTTGCGACGGTTGAGGAACGAGCGGAGGTCGGCGAGGTAGTCGTGCGGGTCGGGCAGGTCCGCGGCGTCGGCCTGGCCGCTGGTCTCGAGCAGGAACGGCACGGCGTCGACCCGGAAGCCCGACAGGCCCAGCTGCATCCAGAACCCGATGATCCGGGCGATCTCGTCGCGGACGGCGGGGTTCGCGACGTTGAGGTCGGGCTGGAACTTGTAGAAGCGGTGCAGGAAGTACTGGCCGGCCTCCTCGTCGAACTGCCAGAGGCTGGTCTCCTTGTCCGGGAACGTCACGCCCTGCGGGCCGTCGGCAGGCGGCTCGTCCGCCCACACGTACCAGTCGCGGTAGGGGTTGTCCGGTGAGCTGCGGGCCTGCTGGAACCAGGGGTGCTGGATCGAGGTGTGGTTGACGACCAGGTCCGCGATCACCCGGATCCCGCGGTCGCGGGCGGTGCGGACGAACTCGACGAACTCCCCGAGCGTGCCCAGCCGCGGGTCGACGCCGTAGAAGTCGGTGATGTCGTAGCCGTCGTCCCGGTCCGGGGAGGGGTAGAAGGGCATCAGCCAGATGCAGGTGACGCCGAGCCGGTGCAGGTGGTCGATCTGCTGGATGAGGCCGCGGAAGTCGCCGCACCCGTCGCCGTCGCCGTCGGCGTAGGTCTCGACGTCCAGGCAGTAGACGACGGCGTTCTTCCACCACAGGTCCGAGGTCTGGGTCAGTCTCACGATGCACTCCGCAACTGGGGAAGGACCTTCTCGCCGAACGCGGCCACGAAGGCGTCCTGCTCCTGCCCGACGTGGTGCAGGAAGATCTTGTCGAAGCCGAGCTCGGCGTACTCGGCGAGCTGCGCGGTGTGCGCACCGAGGTCCGCGGAAACGTTGACGCCCTGCGTGACGCGCTCGAGCGGGATGTGCTCGCTGACCGCGTCGAACGTTGCCGCGAGGTCGATGTCCCAGCAGACCGGCGGCGGGAACACGTTGCTGCGCCACTGCTCGTACGCCAGCGCCTCGCCTCGCGCTCGTCCGGCGCCCAGCTCAGGTGGACCTGGAGCGCGAGGTCGCCGCGGCCGCCGGCATCCCGGTAGGCACCGATCATCCGCCGGAGCGTCTCGACGGGTGCGTTGACGGTGATCAGCCCGTCCGCCCACTCCGCGCACCAGGCGGCCGTCGCCTCGCTGACCGCGGCCCCGATGAGCAGCGGCGGTGTGTCGGGCCTGGTGTAGACGGTGGCCCGGTCGACCGTCACGAGGCCGTCGTGGCTGACCTCCTCGCCGCGCAGCAGCGCCCGGATGATCTCGACGCACTCGCGCAGCCGGGCGTTGCGCACGTCCTTGCGCGGCCAGCGCCCGCCGGTGATGTGCTCGTTGCTGGCCTCGCCGCTGCCCAGCGCGGCCCAGAACCGGCCCGGGTACATCGCGCCCAGGGTGGCGATGGCCTGCGCGATGATCGCCGGGTGGTAGCGCTGGCCCGGCGCGTTCACGACGCCGAACGGCAGCGAGGTGGCCTGCAGCGCCGCGCCCAGCCACGACCAGGCGAACGCCGAGTGCCCCTGACGGCTGCTCCACGGCGAGAAGTGGTCCGACGACATCGCCGCGTCGAACCCCGCCGCCTCCGCCTGTTGGACGGCGGCGAGGAGCGCGCGGGGATGGACCTGTTCGTGTGAGCAGTGCAACCCGAGAACCGGCATGGGCAGCAGTACCCTTCCGGGTGACCCGGCGACACACGAAACACGGCCGTCGTGGTCGTGTTCGTGCGAAGCCGCCTCGGCTGCCTCGGGTCGCTGCTGGTGTCGGCTCTGCTGACGGTACTGGAGAAACTGGTGCTGTCCAGGTAGGACCGCACACCGGAGGAGCACCAATGACGGATCCCCTCCCGGACACCCCGCCTCGGGCGGACCCGGACACGAACGGCGGCACCCCGTCGGGTGAGGCCGCGACCAACGGCGCTGCTCGCCGGCCCGCCCGCAGCACCACTACCGGCACCCGCCGCACCGCCACGACCCGCGCCCGTACCGGGACCACCCAACCCGTGGCCGGCGAGCCCGCGCCGGCAGCCGGCGACCGCGGGCCGCGCGGCGCCCGGGGCGAGCGCGGGCCCGCGGGCGAGCCGGGAGCGGCGGGCCAGCCCGGTGCGCCAGGAGCCCCGGGTGAGCGCGGTGAGCCGGGCGAACGGGGTGACCCAGGTCCGGCTGGTGAGCGCGGCCCTGCTGGTGAGCGCGGGCCGGCAGGTGAGGCGGGTCCGCCCGGCCCTGCGGGTGAGCGCGGCCCGGCAGGTTCGCCCGGTCCCGCCGGTGAGCGCGGGCCCGCGGGTCCGCGGGGTGAGCGCGGCCCCGCCGGGCCTCCCGGGCCGGCGGGCCTTGCGGCGCCCGTCGGCTCCCGCGCCGAGGACCCGCTCACCTTCGTCGCCGACTTCGCACTGATGCCTGCCCGTATCGGCATCGCGCTCATCGGGCACGGCGTCGCGCTGGCCCGCGGGGTCGCGAGCGCGGTTGCCCGCCGGGGGCGCTGAGGCAGCGGCCACCGCCGGCGCGCGCCTCGCGATCGTCGAGGCGCGCGCGGTCCGTCAGGCGCCGGTGGCCGCCGGGCCCGAGGGTGTCGCGAGGTCGTCGGCCGTGGGCGTCGGCGGGGCGATGCGCACCCTCGCGACCCGCCTGCCGTCCATCTCGGTGACGGTGAACCGATGCCCGTGCGCCTCGAACCCGTCGCCCACCGCGGGCACCCGGCCCAGCTGCGTCTGCACGAACCCGGCGAGGGTCTCGAAAGGACCGTCGGGCAGCACGATGCCGGTGGCCCCGGCCAGCTCCTCGCGGTGCAGGAGGCCGTCGAACTCCGAGCTGTCGGAGCCGGCCCGGGCGGCCGGGTCGTACTCGTCCTCGATCTCGCCCACCAGCTCCTCGATGATGTCCTCCATCGTGACGATCCCGTCCGTGCCGCCGTACTCGTCGACGACCACCGCGAGGTGGTTGCGGTTCGCGCGCATCTCGGTCAGCGCCGCGAGCACCGGCTTGCTGCCCGGCAGCAGGGGGACGGGCCGGGCGATGTCGCCGACGGTCCGCGCCGCCGCCGTGCCGCCCCCGGTCATGTCCTGCCGGTCCATGAGCACGGTGGTCAGGAGGTCGCGTACGTGCACGACTCCGACGATGTCGTCCACGGTCCGGCCGGTGACGGCGTAACGGGAGTGCGGCTTGTCGAGCACGTGGCGAGCTGCGTCGGCGAGAAGGGTGTCGGCGGAGAGGAACTCGACCTCGGTCCGCGGCACCATCACCTCGGTGAGCTGGCGGTCGGCCGCGCCGAACACGTCGCTGAGCACGCGGCGCTCCTCGGCGTCCAGCTCGCCGTGCGTGCTCACCATGTCGCGCAGCTCCTCCTGCGGTGACCTCGTCGCCCCCGGCCCGCGGGTCCAGGCCGAGCATCCGCACGACGACGTTGGTCGACGCCGACAGCAGCCAGACGATCGGGCGGGTCAGCGTGGCCACGCGGTCGAGCGTCGGGGCGACCAACAGCGCGACCCTCTCGCCGCGCTGCAGGGCCAGCCGCTTGGGGACGAGCTCGCCGAGCACCAGCGACAGGTAGGAGATGAAGGCCGTCACGGCGATGAACGCGACCGTGCCCGCGATGCCGACCGGCATCCCCCAGCCGACGAGCACCTCGCCCAGCGGCTCCGACAGGGTCGACCCGCCGTACGCGGAGGCGAAGAACCCGGCGAGGGTCACCCCGACCTGCACGGACGCGAGGAACCGGTTCGAGTCGATACGCAGCTTCCGGACGCGGTCCCCCCGCTTGCCGGGCAGCCGGTCGACCTGACTGTCACGCAGCGAGACGACCGCCAGCTCGGATCCGGAGAAGTAGCCGCCGATCAGCACGAACACCAGGACGAGCGCGAGGCTGGTGAGGACGCCGTTCACCGGCCCAGCATTCCGCAGCGGGGGTGCGCGACCGGAACGACCCGGGCGAACGGGACAGCGGGGGAGGGGCAGACTGACGCCATGGCGACGTGTACCCATCTCGACACCCTGAACGCGGTGACGCCCAGTGACGACGGCTGCCACGAGTGCCTGGCCGCGGGCGGGCGCTGGGTGCACCTGCGGATGTGCCAGGAGTGCGGGCACGTCGGCTGCTGCGACAGCTCGCCGAGCAGGCACGCGACCGCGCACTTCCACGGGACCGCGCATCCGATCGTGCGCTCGTTCGAGCCCGGCGAGGACTGGTTCTACTGCTACGCGGACGACCTGGCATTCGAGATCGACGGCGCCGGGCCTGCGCCGTCGCACAGCTGAGCCGGCCGTCGAGCTCGGGTTCACCTCCGCAGCCCGGACCGGGCCGCGAGGGGGTCGGGTGAGGGTCCTGCTGGTGTCGGACCTGCACTACCGGCTGCGGCAGTTCGACTGGTTGCTCGAGCGAGCGGTTGCCGTCGACGCGCTGATGATCGCCGGAGACCTGCTCGACATCCGCTCGCAGGTCGCGCTGGACGTGCAGGCGGTGGCCGTCCGTGCGGCGCTGCGCGAGCTCGCCGGGGAGACCACGGTCTTCGTGGCGTCCGGCAACCACGACCTGGACGGCCGCGACGACGCGGGGGAGAAGGTGGCGCACTGGATGGCGCAGTTCGGCGTGATCGGTGTGCACGGTGACTACTCGACGGTCCCGCTGGGCGACGACCTCGTGACGGTCTGCCCCTGGTGGGACGGCCCGCGGGCGAAGGCGACGCTCGACGCGTGCCTGGCGGAGGCGGCGAACCGCCCGCGGCGGCGCTGGATCTGGGTGCACCACGCGCCGCCCGCCGGGTCACCGCTGGCCTGGGACGGGCGCCGCGCGTGGGGTGACGATCAGCTGTCGAGCTGGATCGAGCGTTTCACCCCGGACCTCGTGCTCACCGGTCACGTCCACCAGGCACCGTTCGAGCCCGGCGGCGGTTGGGTCGACCGGGTCGGGACCACGTGGGTGTTCAACTCCGGCCAGCAGCCCGGGGTGTCGCCCGCGCGCATCGAGATCGATCTCGATGCGGGGACGGCGGTCTGGACCTCCGCGACCGACCGCGCGAAGATCGAGTTCTGAGGGGTGGGTCAGTACGGGGCGTCGCGCTCCCGCTCCGAGCCCGGCTCGCAGGCCTGGACCTGATGGTGGCGCAGCGACTCGAGGACGGAGTCGACCATGCCGAGGTTGTCGCGGTCCCCGTACTGGCGGCGCAGGTCGACGAGGTAGCCGTTGATCGTGTCGAGCCGGCGCGCCAGGGTGGTGGCGACGGCACGGGCCATCAGCGGGTGTCCGTCGAGGAAGCCCTGGGGATCGTCGGTGCGGCGCAGCCGGCTGTCGCGGACGGCGCGGACGGTGGCGGTCGCGGCGCTGCCGAGCAGGGCGCTCATCTCGCCGAAGATGGCGCCCGGAGCGTCGACGAGGGTGATGAACGTGCCGGCACGGCTGATCTCCAGCGCGCCGTCGAGCAGCACGAACAGCTTCCCGTGCACCTCGCCCTCGCCGATCAGGACCGCCCCGGCCGGGTAGCGCACCTCCGGCAGCGCGGCGGACCAGTCGAGCATGTCGGGCACCCGGTGCAGTCTACTGGGGGTGCTGTTGCAGCGAGATGAACAGGAGCACGGTTCGATCTTCGGCAGCGGTGGTCTTCACCTCACGGCAGAGGTCAGGCCTCCAGCTCGGCGAGGGCTTTGCGGGCCTGCTCCAGCTCCGCCTCCAGCGCGGCGACCCGGGCGGCCCGCTGCTCGCGGGCGGCTCCGATGGCGGCCTCGATCGGCTCGGCCAGCTCGGGGTGCAGCTCCTGGGCGGCCCGCAGTACCGCCGCGGCGTTGATCGGGAGCCCGCGCGAGATCCACGACGGGCCCTGCTTGAGCTCGGCCTGCCACTCGCCGTCCGCCCCGCCGGCGACGGTGAGGGTCAGCTCGACGACGCGTGTGGTGCGAGCCGTCGAGGTCGACCCCTTGGGACGGCCGCGTCGGCGCATCTGCGGCTCCGCGGTGTCGACTCCGGCGGCGGAGCCGGGCAGCGGCACGGTGGGATCGCCCGGAAGGGCGGTGTCGCTCGGGGCCGCGGGGGAGCGGGAAAGGTCGTCCTCGGTCACCGGTCGATAGTAGGAACGCCGCCCCGTCACCCGATCGGGGTGGGTGGCCGGCGTCGCGGAACCACCGTCAGGGGCGGGCCGACGGGGCCGGGTCGGGCGTTCATCGGGCACTCTCCATGAGGACGGGGGCGTCCGGCAGCGGGACGCGCAGGGTGGACCGGCCGTGCTCCCAGCCGTCGAGCAGCAGGTCGGCGAGGCGGTCGCCGAGGAACCTGCTGCCGCGGATGCCGAACAGCACGTCGCCGGCCAGGTGCGGCTCGCCGTCCAGCAGCGGGGCGATCACCCCGTGCCGGACGACCTGCTCGTGCACGGCGTCGGCCTCGACGTGCTCGTCGTAGAACGCGATCGCCCGCTCCGGGCAGCGCAGGCGGCGCATGGCCCGGACGAGGCGGTCCGAGCCGGGGGGCGACGTCAGCTCCACTGCGGCGCACTGCCCCACGAGTGCCCCGCGCAAACGGCGGTGCAGGCCGCACAGCGACATGAAGTTGACCTCCGCGAGGGTCGCGGCAGGCACCACGTCGAGGTAGTGGCCGTAGGCGGTGGACAGCCCGAGTGCGGCCATCATGTCGGCGAACAGACGGGCGTGCATGCGGTCGGGGTCGCCCGCGCCGTACTCGTCGTGCTCGATGCTCACCAGCGCGGCCTTTGCCGGCCCGTCCAGTCGGGCGATCACCCAAGCCTGGGGGTCGGCCTCCTTGAGGTGGTAGAGCGAACGGTGCACCACGTACTCGCGCAGCTGCCAGAGCGCGCCGTCGCGGCGCAGGTGCCACGACGGGCCGCGGCCCTCGATCGGCTCGACGAGCAGGGCGTCGAGTTCACGCACCACGCCCTCCGCCGTGCCGTCGCCCGCGGACACGTCGGCGCGGAGGGCCGCCTCGAAGACGCGCTCGACCTCCCGGCGCAGGGCGAGCAGCCCCGGGGCCCACTCGCGGTCGTCCGGGACTCCGGCGAAACCGCGGTAATGAAGCTCGTAGCAGCAGTAGAGGGCGAGCTGGAGGTCGTCGCCGTAGGGGTCGGCGTCGGCCGGGTCGGCCCGCAGGGGTGGCTCGTCGCGCAGGGCCGCGAGTACGGCGGCCGAGACCGGCCCGCGGGTGTGCGGGAGCGGTGGCGGATCAACCTGCGGTGGGGTGCGGCTGAGCACGGTTCTCCTCGTCGTTCCCGGCATCGCGGACCTTGCGGCGGTGGCTGGTGTCGCAGAAGGGTTCCCTGCTGCTGCGCCGGCACACGCACAGCGCCGTGACCGGCCGGTCGGAACGCACGCGGCGGCCGTCACGACAGCGTGGGCACCGTCAGCCCGCGCCGAGGGCCGCGCTCCGCAGCCGGACCGCCGCGACGACACCGGGCCGGTTGCCGTGCTCCTGCTCGAACTCCAGCGTCGCGGCGACGTCGCGCGGGTCGTCGAGGGTGCGCAGGGCGGCGACGGCGGCGTGCGCGGGTAGGTCGGCGAAGTCGGGGATCGGCGGCAGCGTGGGGCCGGCGACGGTTCCGACCGCCCGCTCCACGGTGACGGAGACGGTCGCGGCCGCCCCGCCGAGTGTGGTGCGGGCGGGGGTGTTCGCCGCCCGGGTGACCTGGGCGGCCAGCCGCTGCAGCGGCGACGCCTGAAGCGCCGCCTGCCCACCCGCCAGGTCCGCGAGCACCCCGGTCAGCCACTCCACCGTCTCGGTGTGCGCCGCCTCGAGATCGACGGCGAGCTCGTGCACCGCGGGCAGGTCGGCGGCTCCCGCGAGCTCCGCCACGTAGCGCGCCCGGTCGCGGAGCTGGTGCTCCAGGGCCAGGTCACCCAGCAGCGCCTCGTCCAGCGGCTGCGCCTGCTCCATCGCGCCGCGGACCAGCGAGGCCACCCGGCCGACCAGCGGCGTGACCGGATCGGGGAGGGCGCCGAGCTCATGCAGGAGGTCGCCGATGCGGGCGGCACGCGCGTCCGCGTCGGCGGCGTTGCGCCGCAGGTCGTCGCGGACGTCGTCGGTGCTCGCCTGGGCCCCCCGCGACCGCGCGACATGGGCCTCGGCGCGGGTCAGCTGCGCGAGGACGCGGAGCTGGGTGATCAGGGTGGCGGTGTCGGTCATGGCGTCCCTTCGTCCGTTCACGGAATGCCCACGTCGCTGCCGCGGCACGCCGCGGTGCGGGTGTGACATGTGCTGCGGCACGACGGCCGGCGCCGACTCGCCGCGGCAAAGGTGCCGACTCGCGGCGGTCGAAGGTGCCGACTCGCGCTGACGAACGTGCCGGCTCGCGGGGTCACCCGGTGGGGAGCTGGTCCAGGCGGGCGCGGGCGCGGGCGGTGCGCACGGCGGCCGCGGAGGCGTCGCGGGCCGAGTCGCGGGCGGCGGTCGCGGCGGCGCGGAAGGCTTCGAGGGCGGACTGTTCCTCGTCGCGGGCGGCGTCCAGCGCGGCGGCGAGGTCGGTGACCCGGTCGCGGGTGGCGGTGTGCCGCTCGTCGGCGCGGTCGCGCTCGGCCTCGTCGGACTCCTGGCGGGACCGCGCGTCGGACTCCTCGGCCTCGGCGTCGGCGAGCTCCCGTTCCCTGGCGGCGCGCTCCGCGGCGAGCTGCTCGCGTCTCTCCCGCTCGGCGCGTTCCCGCTCGGCCCGCTCACGTGCGCGCTCGGACCCGGCGCCGTCGTCCGACCCGATCTCCGCGTCGCCCGGAGTGCCGACACCGTCGTCGCCATCGACCGTCGCCGTCCGAGGCTGCGTCACCGGCGCCGCCACCGCCGGGACGCCGGGCGTGGCGCTGCGGCGCCGACGCGGCCCAGGCGGCCATGTCCTCTCCGAAGTCCGCGCCCTCGGCGGGCCCGAACCCGGAGTACCGGACGGTCTTGGTCAGGCGCCCGGCCCGTACCTCCTCGGCGACGGCGGGATCGGCGAGGGCGGCGTCGAGGATGCCGGCCACCTCGCGGACGAGCCCGTCGTTCACGGTCTCGCCGCGGCGGGCGGCCAGGCGCCCGGCATCGCGGGCCATCGCGGCGACGACGCGGTGCCGCTGGCCGGACAGCGCGCGCAGCGCGCCGCCGTCGAGCTCCTGCTGGGCCTGCGCGAGGCCGCGGGCGAGGGCGACCAGGCCGTCGAGCTGCTCGGTGCGGTGACGGGCGAGGAGGTTGGCCAACCAGGCGGCCTTCGTGGGGCGGCGGAGCCGGCCCAGGGCGCGGGCAAGGTCGCGGTCGCCCGCCTCCTTGGCGGCGGCGACCCGGTCGTCGCGGGCGGGGACGAACTCGTCGGGAGGCAGCTCGTACAGCTCGTCCGCGATGGCGTCGAAACCGGAGTCGCCGGTTCGGCCGCCCTCCGCCGCCGCGGAGCCGTCCGGGTGCGCGGCGTCGGGCTGCGGATCGTCCGTGGCTGTGCGTTCCGGCACATCCGGCAGCCTAGAGGTCCGGGCCGGCACTGCACCCATTTCTTGCGGGTTACGGTGATGGAACGCGCCGTCGCGGGCGATCCTCGCGCGGCGCGTCTTGTGCGCCGGCGTGATTCGGCGCGGGGCGGCCGCCCCCACGGAGTGGGGGCGGACGCGTCGAGGCCGGATCGGTCACAGCCGCCGGCACCTTCAGATCTGTACCGACCCCTCAGTGCCAGTCGTTGGCGACGTCGAGGTCGTGCTGGGCGCGCTTCATCCCGTCGTCGGAGAGCTCCTCGATCGGGGGGCCGGACCGGGCGGGCACGTCGTCGTCCGCCGGAGGTTCCGGGTCCACCCACTCCTCCCGGTTCGAGCCGCCGGGGCCGAGCGTGCCGCTCAGTTCCGCGGCGAGCATGTCGTCTTCGCGCGGGCTGTGCTTGGCGTTGCCGCGTTCCACCGTGGACACCTCCGTCAGGCGTTCTTCCTCTTCCGGCTGGTCACGATGAGCAGTACCACCAGCGCCACCGCGACACCAGCGACGAGGCCGGGCTTCTCCCGCAGCGTCCGCTCGACGGGCGGGGCCTTCTGCGCGAGCAGGGCGTGGCCCTGGGCCACCTTCTCCTGGACGACCGGCCGGGCGTCGGCGACCGCCTTGTTCACGTGCTGCGCCACGACCGGCGCCTTCTCGGCGTAGACGGCCTTGCCCTTCTCGACGGCCTGGTCCACCTTCTGCTGGACGGCCGGCGGCGCCTTCTCGGCGTAGACGGCCTTGCCCTTCTCGACGGCGTGGTCGACCTTCTCGTGGACGACCGGCGCCTTCTCGGCGATCGCGGCCTTCACCTTCTCCGTGCCCTCGTGCACGCGGCGGGACGCCTGCACCTTCGCGTCCTGCAGCTTCGCGAGCGTGTCGTCCTTCTTCGCCCTCACCTGCGCCGGGACGTCCACGCGGTGTGCGAGCTCCTCGACGGTGTCGCCGAGTTCGGCGCGCTTGGCGGCCAGCTCGGCGCGCAGCTCCTCGGGACTCTTGGCTGCGGAGTTTGCCTCGGTCAACGCTTGATCCTCTCGCTCACGGTGGCGACGTCGCGCTTGACGCTCTCGACGGTGATCTCGGGGACCGGCGGGGTGGCTCGCTGGATCTGGTTCTTGCCCAGCAGGCCGAGCACGCCGGCGACGATGAAGATCACGACGGCGACGATCAACGCCGCCGCCCACACCGGCAGGACCAGCGCGAGGGCGGCGATCACGGTGGTGATCAGCGCCCCGACACCGTACAGGGCGAGCACGCCCGCGGCGCCCGCCAGACCCGCGCCGATGCCGGCCCGCTTGCCCTTCTGCGCCAGCTCGGCCTTGGCGAGGGCGATTTCGCCACGGACGAGCTCGGAGACCTGCGAGGACAGGCGGGTGATCAGCTCGCCGGTGGTCGCGTTCGCCGGGTCCGAGGAGAGCGAGGTCCCCGTCGGGGTCGCCTGCGAGGGGGTGTGCGCCGTCATGGACGGCCCGTACCCTCACCGACCTGCTGGTACACGCCCTGTGAGGGTTCCGTGACCCGGAGCGTGCGATCCCGCTCTGCGGGGGCGGACCCGGCCAGAACATCCCACGGGCGCATCCGGCTTGGCAAGATGTGGGCGTGATCACGCTGCGCTCCGACTCCGAACGCCGTCGCCGCGCAACAGCAGCCCTGCAACGGCTGCGGCCCGTCGTCGCCGAGGAGGCCGAGCACGCACTGGGCCGGGCGGAGGCCGTCGGTTTCCTGGCTCGCCTCGACCTGTGGTTCCTCGACCTGCACGGCCCGCTCGAGGCGCTCTACGGCGACGACGAGGCGGACGAGCTGGTCGGGCGCCTCGTCCGGCTCGCGCTCCGCGCGGCGGCGGAGCGGCCGACGGAGCTGCGTGAGACCGACCGGCGCCGCGAGGTCGAGCCGCGCTGGTACCAGGAGCCGCGCACCGTCGGCTACGTCGCCTACACCGACCGCTTCTGCGGCACGCTCGACGCACTGCCCAAGCGGCTGGACTACCTCTCCGAGCTGGGCGTGAGCTACCTGCACCTGATGCCGCTGCTCAAGCCGCGGCCGGGGGAGAACGACGGCGGCTACGCCGTCATGGACTACCGCGCCGTCGACCCCCGGGTCGGCACCATGGACGACCTGGAGGCCGCCGCCCGGGCGCTGCGCGAGCGCGGGATGAGCCTGTGCGTCGACCTCGTGCTGAACCACACCGCCCGCGAGCACCCGTGGGCGAAGGCCTGGCTGGCCGGCGACCCGGCGTACGCGGACTTCTACTTCGCCTTCCACGACCGGAACATGCCCGACGCGTACGAGGCCACGATCAGCGACGTCTTCCCGGACCGCGCGCCCGGCTCGTTCACCTGGGTCGGCACGGCCCGCCGCGGCCGCGGCGCGTGGGTGTGGACGACGTTCTTCGGCTACCAGTGGGACCTCAACTACGCCAACCCGAACGTCTTCGCCGCTGTCCTCGACACGGTGCTGTGGCTGGCCAACCGGGGGATCGAGATCTTCCGGATGGACGCCGTGCCGTTCATGTGGAAGCGGCTGGGCACCTCGTGCATGAACCAGCCCGAGGTGCACGACCTCATGCAGGCCCTGCACGCCCTCGTGAAGGTGGCCGCGCCGGCGACGATCTTCAAGGCCGAGGCGATCGTCTCGCCCGAGGACCTCGTGCCCTACCTCGGCGGCCACGCCCGCTACCGGCCGGAATGCGAGCTGGCCTACCACAACCAGCTCATGGTGATGCTGTGGTCGAGCCTCGCGACGAGGGACGCGCGGCTGGCCGTGCAGTCGCTGCGCCGGATGGCGACGATCCCGGCCGACACCGCCTGGGCCACCTACGTGCGCTGCCACGACGACATCGGCTGGGCCGTCAGCGACACCGACGCCTGGGCCGTCGGCTGGAGCCCGTTCGCCCACCGGCGGTTCCTCAACGACTTCTACTCCGGCGCCTACCCGATGAGCCACGCCCGCGGCGCCCTGTTCCAGGACAACCCCGAGACCGGCGACGCCCGCATCTCCGGGTCGTGCGCCGCGCTGTGCGGGATCAGCGAGGCCCGGGAGCGCGGCGACGAGGCCGCGCTGGAGGCGGGCATCCGCCGGCACGTGCTGCTGCACGCCGTGACGTTCGCGTGGGGCGGGGTGCCGCTGCTCTACATGGGCGACGAGCTCGCGCTCGACAACGACCTCAGCTACCTCGACGACGCGGCCCTCGCGCAGGACAACCGGTGGATGCACCGCCCGTGGTTCGACACCGAGGCGGCCGCCCGCCGCGACGACCCCGACACCGTCGAGGGCCGCGTGTTCGCCTGGATCCAGCGGCTCGCCCAGGTGCGGCGCGAGCTCCCCGCGCTGCACGCGGCGGGGGAGTCGGAGCTCTTGGCCGTCGACGACCCGCACGTGCTCGCGTGGCGCCGCCGCCACCCGCGCAGCGGCCACTTCGTGAGCCTGGTCAACTTCGCCGAGCACCCGGTGTCGGTGGACGTGCGCGCGTTCGAGGGGCTGGGCGAGCTGGAGACCGTGCTGTCGGCCGACGGCGACCTGGTGGTCCACGACGGCCGGGCCCTGCTGCCGGGGTTGGGGTTCGTCTGGCTCGCGGAGGCGTGACGGGGCTGGAGACCGTGGGTCGCTAGAGACCGCGAGGGCGCTGTACGCGCCGCAGGTGGCCCAGCCGTTCGCCGGCCGTCTCGTGGATGCGCTCGTCCGTGGGGACCGGTGCGGGCAGCGGGGCGATCCGGCAGATCCGTCCGGCGAGCATCCGCAGCAGGGCGAACTCGACGCCGTCCAGGCCCTTCCAGTCGTCGTCGCCGAGCACCGTCTGCGTGGCGTCGAAGAACAGGTCCGCCGCCGCGACCCGGCGCACGCTCAGCGGGGCGTCCGGCCCGGGCCAGCCCAGGTCGCGCGTGGCCAGCAGCACGTGCAGCATGCGCCGGACCACGGCGGGTGCCACCGGCTCGGAATGGTGCTCGGGCAGGAGCACCGGGCCGGTGACCGACTCGATCGCCTCGACGACGGTGGCGACGGCGCGCTCGACCTCGACGCGCTCGGTGAGCCGGGTGCAGCGGGCGACCGTGTCGCCGCGTGCGCCGAACGGAAGGACGCCGACCAGTTCGCGGGCGATCTCGTAAACGGGATCCTGACCGTCCGCGACGGGGCGCCCCCCGATCCGGGAGTCGGACATCGTTCTCGTCCTCCTCGGGAGGTGGGGAGCCGGGGGAATGATCACTGAACGTACCGGGCTGGTCACAGAGACTAACGCGGGGAGGGGCCGGGTCCGCGCAGGGATCGGCGGGTCGACGGCCACGACCGGCGACCGGACCAGCGGTGGGATGGGCGCGGTGGGCGGCGTTTCCGGTGGAGCGGGCCCGGGGACCCGCCCTGAATCACGACACAGCGAGATGTGACGACGCGACGCACGGAAGAGACGACGCAGAGAGAGGACGACACGTGCCCGAGAACGGCCGAGTCGAGTTCGTGCACCGCAGCTGGCCCGCCGACCCGGCGCAGCTGTCGGTGATCCGTCGCGAGTTGGCGGGCTGGCTCGCCCCGCTCGCGCTGACCGACGACGAGACCGCAGGCGTGGTGCTGGCCGTCGACGAGGCGGCGGCGAACGCCGTCCGCCACGCCTACGGGCCGGGGCGCTCCGGGGTCGTCGAGCTGACCCTGTGGACCGAACCCGGCACGTTGTGCGTCGAGGTCGTCGACCACGGCAACTGGGTACCGCCGGCCGAGCCGCCCGCCGTCGACGGTCTGGCCGATCGGGGGCGGGGCATCCCGCTGATGAGCTCCATGGCCGAGGCGGTGCTGATCCACCACGACTCCCGGGGCAGCCGCGTGCTGCTGCGCCACCCGGTGCCGGCGGACCGGGACCCGGCGGAGGCCCGGAACGTGGTCGTCGCCGGCACGACGGAGCCGTAGCGCAGCGGGACCCGGGCTCAGGTGGCCCGGCCGCATCCGGTGCCGGTCGCCCCGGGGGTGCCGACGCCCAGCGGGTCGCGCTCGCGCGGGTCCGGCGTCGGCGCCCACCGGCCGTCGACCGGGGCGTAGGTCCAGCCCGGTCCCCGGGTGACGAGCGCGTGCAGGGCGGTGACCAGCCGGTCCACGTGCTCGGCCGTGGTGCCCAGCCCGATGCTGGCGCGGACCGCGGTCCCGTCGGTGCCGTCCGCGTCCCCGCACAGCCGCTCCAGCAGCGGGTGGGCGCAGAACCGGCCGTCCCGCACCCCGATGCCGTGCTCGGCCGACAGGTACGCGGCGACGCGACCGGCGGGGTGGCCCGCGACCGTGAAGCTCTGCACCGCCACCCGATCCGTGCTGTCGGGCCAGATCTCGCAGCAGGGTCACGCCCGGCACCGTCGCCAGACCGGCCGCGAGCCGGTCCAGCAGGACGCGCTCGTGGGCCGGCCCCGGCCCGTCCAGCACCGGCGCGAGCGTCCGGCAGGCCTGGGCGAGCGCGGCGATGCCGAGGACGTTCGGGGTGCCCGCCTCGTGCCGGTGCGGCGCGGGTGCCCAGGTCGCCTCGTCGAGGTCGACCCGGGTCACGGCGCCCCCGCCGGCGAGGTAGGGCGTCGCGGCGTCGAGCCAGTCGCGGCGCCCGACCAGCGCCCCCGCGCCGAAGGGCGCGTAGAGCTTGTGCCCGGACAGCGCCACGTAGTCCACGCCGGTCGCGGCGAGGTCGACCCGGCGGTGCGGGGCGAGCTGTGCGGCGTCGACGGCCACGCGGGCGCCCGCGCCGTGCGCGATCGCGACGATCCGCTCCAGCGGCAGCACCTCGCCGGTGACGTTGGACGCCCCGGTGACGGTGAGCAGCGCCGTCGGGTGCGCCCGCAGCGCGGCCTCGAGGTCGGCCAGGGTCTGCGCGACGGTCGCGGCCGCCGGCAGCGTGCGGTGCGTCCGTGAGCGCCAGGGCAGCAGGTTGGCGTGGTGCTCGACGTCCAGGCACAACACCGGCCCGGGGACGGCCGTGGCCAGCAGGTTCAGCGCGTCCGTGGTGTTGCGGGTGAACACGACGACGTCGCCCTCGGGCCGGAACCCCACGAACTCGCCGACGCACTCGCGGGCCCGCTCCAGCAGCGCGGTGCTGACCTGCGAGAGGTGGCCCGCGCCGCGGTGCACGCTCGACAGCAGCGGCAGGACGTCCGCGACGTGCGCGGCGACCGGCTCGAGGGCGGGCGCGCTGGCGGCGAGGTCGAGGTTGGCGTACTCGGCCGTCCCGCCGGTGACCAGCGGGACCCGGGTCCCCGCGCCCACCGGGCGCGGCAGGGACGTGGCGGGGCGGTCGAGGGTGAGCGTCATCGTCAGCGGGTCCTTCCGCAATGGGGACCCGGCGTCCGACGGGTCCGCGCTTGCCGTCGGGGGTGCCGCGACGGCCGGGTCGTCACCCGGAGCACCCCACCGCGGAGGAGGGTTGCCGGCCAGCGAGCCGGGGCTTGGCGCTGGCGCTCATGACCTGAGGGGGACGGTAGGCGGACCTCGCCGCGGCCGTCAAGCAGGGGGTGCGGTTGCCACTTCTGGTCGGGTGCCCCCAGCATGGCGAACGTCGTGGCACGCAGCACCGACGGCGTGCGGTTCGAGCCCGTCGCGGAAGTGACCAAGGACCGGTTCGGGGCGGAGTCGCTGGAGCGCCCCGCGCTCGTCCACACGCCCGAGGGCCGGTGGCGGCTCTACGTGAGCTGCGCGACCCCCGGCACCAAGCACTGGTGGGTCGACGTGCTGGAGGCCGACACGCCCGAAGGCCTGGCCGACGCCCCGCGGCGCACCGTGCTGCCCGGCAGCGACCACCACGCCGTCAAGGACCCGGTGGTGATCCACCGCGCCGGCCTGTGGCACCTCTGGGCCTCGTGCACCCGCTCGACCTCCCGCAGCACGAGGACGGTGACTCTTCGCCGCGGTCGGCGACGCACCGGTCGCGGAGTCGCCCGAGGGGCTGCGCGGGCTGCGCTACCTGTCGGTCGTCGCCCTGCCCGACGGCGGCTACCGGCTCTACTACGAGGCGACCCGCGCCGACGGTGCGCACGACCTGCGCACCGAGCTGATCGCCAGCCCGCCGGCGGCCGACGGGGCGGCCGAGCTCACCGAGGACCTGGTCGGCGTGTGACCGGTGCGCGCCGGCGGCATCGAGCCGCTGTCGCACGCCCCGGGTCGCCCGCGCGACCGCTCGATGGCGCGGGTCTGCCGGCCGGTGTGCCGCTCGGGCGCCGGCGTGCAGCTCCTGCGGCCGTCGACCGCAGCAGGTCCCACAGCGCGTCGACGTCCGCGGCCCCGGTCGTGACCCCGCCGATCGCCACCCGGATCGCGTAGCGCCCGTCCACCACCGTGTGGGTGAGGAACGCCCGCCCGGAGGCGTTGACCGCGGCGAGCAGCGCGCGGGTGGCGCGGTCGTCGGCGTCGGGGTCGCCGGTGTCGCACCGCAGGCACACCAGGGCGAGCGAGGGCGGTGCCGCGAGCGCGAAGCCGGGCTCGGCCGCCACCCGGTCGGCCAGCCCGGCGGCCAGCGCGACGTGCCCGCGGATGTGGGCGCGCAGGCCCTCGAGCCCGTGGGTGTGCAGCACGGTCCACAGCTTGAGCGCCCGGAAGCGACGGCCGAGGGAGACCTGCCAGTCGCGGAAGTCCACGACCGCACCCGAGTCGCTCGCGGCGTTGCGCAGGTACTCCGGGGTGATCGACAACGCGGCGGGCAGGGCGCCGGCGTCGCGCACCCAGAGCAGCGAGGCGTCGAACGCGGTGAGCAGCCACTTGTGGGCGTCGGTGCAGAACGAGTCGGCGAGCTCGACGCCGTCGAGCAGGTCGCGGTGCTCGGGGCACAGCGCGGCGACCCCGGCCCAGGCGGCGTCGACGTGCACCCAGGCGCCGTGCTCGCGGGCGAGGGTGGCGACGGCGCGGACGGGGTCGACGGCGCCGGTGCCGGTGGTGCCGACGGTCGGGCACACCAGCACCGGGCGCAGGCCGGCGGCGACGTCGGCGTGCAGCTGCGCGGCGAGCGCGTCGGGCGACATCGCGACCGTGCCGCGGCTGAGCGGGGTCGACGACGCGCAGCGCGCGGCCGCCGAGCCCGGCCACCCGCGCCGCCTTGGCCACCGACGAGTGCGTCTCGGCGCTGACGTAGACGCACTCGCGGCCGTCGACGCCCTCCTCGCGCCACCGGCCGCCCGAGGTGCGGTGCAGGGCCGCGAGCAACGCGACGAGCGCGGCGGACGACGCGGAGTCCGCGATCGTGCCACCTCCGCCGCCCGCGACGGTGAACTCCGGGCCGAGCCCGATCGCGCCCGCGAGGCCGTCGAGCAGGGCCTGCTCCATCTCGGTCCCGGCGGGGGCGGTCGACCAGAGCATCCCCTGGCCGCCCAGGCCGCCCGAGAGGAGGTCACCGAGCAGGGAGGCCAGCGCCGCGTTCGCCGGGAAGTAGCCGAAGAACGCCGGGTGCTGCCAGTGCAGGGTCGCGGGGGCGACGACGCCGTCGAGGGTGCCGAGCAGCGTCTCGAGCGGCTGCGGGTGCTCCGGGAGCAGGTCCGGCAGCCCCGCGCGAACCTGACCGGGGACGACCTCGGGACGCACCGGGCGGTCCGGCAGCCCGGCGCGGTACGCGGCCACCCAGTCGACGACGGCGTGGCCCAGCCTGCGGAACTCGTCGGGGTCCAGATCGGTCACCCGTCGACCCTTGCTGCCGGTACCGCCGGGAAAGGGAGCACTTCAGTGGACTCGCGCGATAGGCCTCGAGCACGTTCGACGGGATCCGGCCGCGCTCGGAGATCTTCATGCCCTGCGTCGCGGCCCATTCGCGAATGGACTGGTTGTGCTCGCGGTCCGACGTGGGGCGGGCCGGTGCGGCGGACACGTAGCTCGAGCGTCGCCCACTTCGACGGCGCGCCGCGGAAATGTACGGTGCGAGCGCCTCGCGCAATTTGGCACTGTTCTCCGCGGAGAGGTCGATCTCGTACGACCTGCCGTCCACGGCGAACCGTACCTGCTCCGTGGCCTCGCCGCCGTCGAGGTCGTCGACCAGGATGACTGTCGTCTGCTTCGCCACGTGCCCCGTCCCCCGTGCCATTGCCGCACGCTCGCGGGCACGCCGGGGCAAGCCCGAGCTGATGCGGATCGGGCGATGTGTGTTCCGCGGAGCGCGATACCGAGATGGTCGATCTTGCTCAATTACCCCCTCGACCACAATAGGTGAGGCCGCCCGCCATTGTCGATATCGGCGCGACCGGACGCGCCCTTTTCATCCGACGGCGGTCCACCAGTCGGTCGGCGGGGGAGGGGCTGTCGCGTCGAGCCGCTCGCCCGGACGGGGCACGGCGATGCGGACCCCGGCTGCCTGCGCTGCCGCGCGCAGCCGCTGCACGGGCTCCACCCACGGGTGGAAACCGAGGTTGAACGTCGCCCAGTGGATCGGCATGAGCAGCGCCGGGTGGTCGCCCGCCAGGTCCCGGTGGGCCTGCACGGCCTCCTCCGGGTTCATGTGGATCAACGGCCACCGCTCGCTGTAGGCCCCGATCGGCAGCACGGTGAGGTCGAACGGGCCGTAGGCGCGGCCGAGGTCGGCGAAGGCCGGGGTGTAGCCGGTGTCGCCGCCGAAGAACGCCCGGTGCGCCTGCCCGGTGACGACCCACGACGACCAGAGCGTGGTGTTGCGGCGCAGCCCGCGCCCGGAGAAGTGCCGGGCCTCCGTGCACGTGAGGGTCAGGCCGCCGACCTGGACGGACTCGTCCCAGTCGAGCTCGACGACGCGGGCGTCCGGCACCCCCCAGCGCCGCAGGTGGTTGCCCAGCCCGAGCGGGACCACGAACGGCGCGTCCCCGGCCCGCAGCAGGGCGCGCACGGTGGGCAGGTCGAGGTGGTCGTAGTGGTCGTGGGAGAGCACGACGGCGTCGACGGGCGGGAGCGCGGACAGCGGCACCGGCGCCGGGTGCAGCCGCCGGGGGCCGATGGTCGGCGACGGCGAGACCCGCTCGCCCCAGACCGGGTCGGCGAGCACCCGGTGACCGTCGACCTCCAGCAGCACCGACGAGTGCCCGTACCAGGTCAGTGCCAGCGGTGCAGGCGTGGCCGGTGCCGGGTCCGCCGCGAGCGGGACCGGCGCGGCGGGGCGTCCGATCGGCCCCCGCGTCAGCATCGCGCGGAGCACGGAGAGCAGCGCGCCGCGGGTCACGACCTCGTCGGGCAGGGTGTTGTGGAACCGTCCGTCCGACGCGTGGCCCGAGCCGGCCGCGGCCGCGCGGTCCGCCGTGTCGCGCAACCGGGGCGCGGGGGCGCCGAGGGCGGTCGGCAGGCCGAGCGCCGCGCGGCTGAGGGTCACCGCGGCGAGGGCGATCGCCGCGGTCGGGACGAGGGACCGCAGGTGCATGGGTCCAGCCTAGGAAGGTTCCCGCCGGGGCGGTGCCGCCGCGGGCGTCGCGTCGCGCCGGACCGCCCGGACGGGGTGGTGCGCCCTGCGGTCGGGCGCTACGGTGCCCCGACGTCTCGGACGATCAATTACCTCGGCGGACAGTGAGGTCGGACGACTGTAGAGTGCCCGCCCGTGGACTCCCCGCCCGGCCCCCCGACCGACGCCCGTCCCGAGCTGGTCCGGCTGCTGCAGCGCTACGTGGTCGAGGCCGTGCAGCTGGGACGGGCCTTCGCCGAACGGCACGGCATGCATCCGACCGACTGGGCCGCGTTGCTCGCGGTCGTCCACGGCGACCGGGCCGGCAGTCCGCTGACACCCGGTGATCTCGGCGAGCGCCTCGGCATCTCCTCCGGCGCGACCACGGCCGTCGTGGACCGGCTGGAGCGCGCCGGCCACGTCCTGCGCGTGCGCGACGACCGGGACCGGCGCCGGCTGACGCTGCACCGCGCGGACAGCGCGACGGCCCTGCTCGGCGCGTTCTGCGGGCCCCTCGACGCGGCCATGGACGAGATCGTCGTGGCGTACTCGGTCGGGGAGCTGGCCGTCGTGCAGCGCTTCCTCGGCGACGCGATCGGCCAGGTCTGCGAGCACCGGCGCCGCCTGGGGGAGCGGTGAGACCGCTCAGTCGGGCGGCAGGGTCACGGCGATCTCGCGGCCCAGGGCGTAGCCGTCGCGGAGGGTGAGCCCGTCACCGCTCCAGAACCGGCCCGGGTCGTACCAGTGTGGGCGGCGGTCCGGCGGCAGCAGGCCCATGTCCTCGTAGGTGACGGCGACGACCTCCGCGCAGTAGGCACTCTCGAAGGTGCCGTCCTCGCGTGCGCCGTCCTCGGGTGCGCCATCGGTGGGGGAGTCGCCGCGGCGGCGCCGGGCCGGGAGCCGCCCGCGCAGCCACCGTCCGGCCAGCCGGGCCATCGACGGGAACGGGGTGCCGTCGAGCCGGGCGATCGTGCGCAGCAGCGCGTCCTCCATCTCGGAGGTGACCGCGGGCTCGGCGGGTCCGGACAGCTGGCGCAGCCAGGCTCGCTGGCCGTACCGGCGGCCCCACTGGAGCACGGCGGCGTGCAGGTCGTGCAGTTGCACCCCCCGTTGCCGGTGTCCCGACCAGGCATCGGGGAGGGCGCGGCCCAGCTCGGCGTGCCAGAGAAGCGGTGGCAGGTCGTCGAGCACGACGGCCATGCCGACGTGGTTGACCGGCGCGTTCGTGAACTGCTGGATCGCTCGGTCCGCTCCGCTGCGGCCGCGGAAGAGCCAGAGGTCACCGGTGCGGGTCAGCGCGGCCGCGGCGTCGAGGTCGAGCGCGACGCCCACGGACCGCCGGAGGCGCCGGGCGCGGTCGGCCTGGGTCATCGGGCAAACTTAGGACCCATGTCGCGGCACCGGATCCCGTGGGGCTCGCTGTGCAAGCTGCTCGGCGTCGCCGGGCTGGCCGGGGTGGCCGCAACGGGGGTCGTCGCGGCCCGGGACGAGCGGCGCCGCCGGGCGTACACCCCGGACGAGGTGCGGGCGCGGCTGCAGGAGCGGGTGGCGGCGGCCCAGGACAAGGCGGCCCAGGACAAGGCGGCCGTGCAGCGCGCGCACCAGGCCGGCTCGCCCGGCGAATAACTCCTGGCCGCAGACCGACCACACGGCCGGATGATCAGCGCCGACCCGGCTCAGCTGATCATCGGGCGCGTTGACGGCGCATTTCGCGGCTTTCATCGTTCGGACGATCAGCTCGTCGTCCGCAACGCTGATCATCCGGGGTACCGCACGGCGCGGCCGTGAGGATGGTCATACCCGGCGCCCGTGACCCGGGGCGCGCGCCGGGCCGCCGCGCGCGGTCCCCTGCCCGCCGACGTGCGCGGGGCCGGGTGGCCCGCACTTCCACGGCCGCGGGTAAGCGGCTGGTCAAGGACCACGCTGCGCGATCGCACGGCGACCGGATCGGTATCGTCTGAGGTCCACCCACCCGTTCGTGATCATCCACGGAGGACTCGCCGTGAAGGTTGCCCACCTCGTCAGCTCCTTCATCGAGGACGGCGGCCCGGGCGACGAGCTCGTGGACCTCGCGGCCGTCTCCGGCACCACCGGCGTCGAGCCCGTCGTGGTGGTGCTCGGGTCGTCCGGTGACCGGTGGGAGGTCTCGCGGCTGCGGCGCCTCGGGGTCCCGGTCGTCGAGCTGGGGCTGGCCCCGTGGGACCCGCGTGCGGTGCGGCGGACGGCCCGGGTGCTGCGCGAGCACGGCGTCGACCTGGTGCACACGCACCGCCGGAACGCGGATGTGATCGGTGGGCTGGCCACCCGGCTCCGGCGCGGCCCGGCGCTGCCGCTGGTCTCGACCCTCTACACGGTCGAGAACCTGCCCACGAACCCCGCGGACCGGCTCCGGCGTACCGCGAAGATCCTGCTGCGGCGCCGGCTGGCGGCGCGGACGGTCGCGATCTCGCACCTGCAGCGCGAGCGCTACCGGCGGTTCTCCGGGACCGACCGCGGCCTGGTGATCGTGCCCAACGGCATCGCGGACCCCGGCCTGCTGTCGGCGGACGAGCGCGCGCGGGTGCGGAGCGCGCGCGGTGTCGCGGACGACGGGATCCTCGCCGTGTCCGCCGCTCCGATGCGCCGCGGCCAGGGCCAGGACCTGCTGCTCGACGCCGTGAGCGCGGTGCCCCCGAGCGTCCCCCTGACCGTCGTCCTGCTCGGCGACGGGCCGCTGCGGCCGTGGCTGGTGTCGCGCGTCGAGTCGGACGAGGTGCTCGCCGCCCGGGTGCACTTCGAGCCTCGGGCCCCGCACGACCCGGCCCGCGACGTGATCGGCGCCGCCGACCTGTTCCTGCACACCGCGCGCTCGGGCGCGCTGCCGCTGCCGCTGATCCGGGCGGTCGCGCTGGGCGTTCCCCCCGTGGCCTCGCACGTCGGCGGCGTCCCGGAGATCGTGACGCGCGACACGGGGCTGCTCGTGCCGCTGGCCGCCGACTCGATCGCGGACGCCGTCGTGCGGCTCGCGTCGGACCGCGCGCTGCGGGCGCGGCTGGGAAAGGGTGCACGGGGGCACTTCCTCGCGACGTTCGAGGCCAGGGGCTGGGCGGTGCGGCTGCGCGGGGTCTACGACGAGGTGCTCGCGCGGGTCCCGGCCGAGCCGGTGTCGCGGCCCGTCGGGTCGGGCCCGGCGACGCTGCCGCCCACCTTCTTCGACGCCCGGTAGAACATCGGGGCCGACGGTCGGGCACTCGGGCGTGCGTCACCTCCCGTCGAGGGCCTGGTAGAGCGGGCGGAGCAGCTCGACGACGTCGCGGCCGCGCACGGCCAGCGGGAGCGCCGGCACCCGGTCGAGCAGCGCGTCCGGCGGCGTGGGCGGTCCGGCCGGGAGCTCCGGTGATCCACCCGCGTAGAACGCGACGGGGTCCGTCGGCAGCGGCGGGGGGTCGGGCGTGCGGGTGCGGCGGGCGCGCAGCTCGTCGAGCACGGTCTCGCGGTCGCGGCCGCGCAGCGCGAGCACTGCGAACGGGTCCGCGTCGAACCGCTCGGCGAGCAGGTAGAACACCGCCGCGAGGTGCTTGCACGGCACGGTGGCGTCCGGGCAGGTGCAGTCCATGGTGAGGTCGCCGCGACCGGCCGGGAACAGCGCCACGCCCTGCGCCCCGACGACGTCCTCGACCTCCCGGGGCAGCTCGCCCGCCAGCATCGCCGCGGTCAGGGACGCGTCTGCGGCCAGCGCGTCGAGCACGGCGGTCCACTGCGCCTTGTCCAGCGTCGGGACCCCGATCCGCACCCGGTACGGGCGCGGGGCGCTGCCCTGCACCCTGGCGGTGGCCGCACCCGCGTCGACCTGCAGGGACACGGTCTGCCCCTTGCGGGCGTAGGTGCGGCCGCGGGCGAGCCGGCCGCCGACCCCGGCGGCCTCCAGCACCGCCAGGAAGCGGGCCGACCACCAGGTGCGCGCGACCTGGCCGCGGGTGGCGTTGATCTGGATGCCCCCGCGGACGGTCCGCGCCTTCGCCGGGGGAGCGGCCCGCCAGAACGGCGTTACCGGGCGCTCTGCCAATTGCGCGCTCGCAAGCTCGCACGCGGGCTCCGCCGTGGCCTCGCCGTCGTCGGCCCAGCTGGGCGCGCGCCTCCTCGGGGGCGGGCTCATCCGGCGACCCGCACCGGCTCGGCGCTGTCGTCCTGCCCCGCCTCGTCGTCCTGCCCCGCGTCGGCGCCGAGGGCGAACAGCTCGCGCAGCGTGGCCGTGGACAGCTCGGTGAGCCAGCCCTCGCCGTCGCCGACCACCAGTTCGGAGAGCGCGCGCTTCGAACGCACCAGCGCGTCGATCCGCTCCTCGACGGTGCCGGGGCAGGAGAACGTGCGGACCTGCACGGTCCGGCGCTGCCCGATCCGGTAGGCGCGGTCCGTGGCCTGCTGCTCGACGGCCGGGTTCCACCAGCGGTCGAGGTGCACGACGTGCGTCGCGGCCGTCAGCGTCAGCCCGGTGCCGCCCGCCTTCAGCGAGGCCAGCAGGACCGGCGGGCCCCCACCACGTCCTTGGCTGCCCCCTTGGAAGCGCTGGACGATCTCCTCGCGCCGCCGCCGCGGGACGCCGCCGTGCAGGAACGCGATCTCCGTGTCGAGCCGGGCCGACAGGTGCGGGACGAGCAGGTGCCCGAACTCGGCGAACTGGGTGAAGCACAGGGCGCGGTCGCCCTCCGCGAGGACCTCGGCGAGGATCTCCTCCAGCCGCACGACCTTGCCGGAGCGGCGGCCGATCGGCGAGCCGTCGTGCAGCAGCAGCGCCGGGTGGTTGCAGACCTGCTTGAGCTTGGTCATCGCCGCCAGCACGTTGCCGCGGCGGGCGATGCCGGTGGAGTCTTCGATCTTCTCCAGCATGTCGTCGACGATCGTGCGGTAGAGCGAGGCCTGCTCGCGGGTCAGCCGGTAGTGCTGGGTGATCTCGATCTTGTCGGGGAGGTCGTCCACGATCGTCGGATCGGTCTTGACCCGGCGCAGCAGGTAGGGGCGGGTGGTGCGGCGCAGCAGCTCCGCGGCGTCGGTGTTCCCGTGCCGCTCGACGGGGATGGCGAAGCGCGTCCGGAACCGCTCGGCGGTGCCGAGGATGCCCGGGTTGAGCACGTCCATGATCGCCCAGAGCTCGGCGAGGCGGTTCTCCACCGGGGTGCCGGTGAGCGCGACGCGGTGCCGGGCCCGGAACCGGCGGACGGCGCGGGCCGGCAGCGAGCGGGCGTTCTTCACCGCCTGGGCCTCGTCGAGCACGAGCCGGTGCCAGTCGACCTCGGCGAGGTCGTCGGCGTCGCGTGCGGCGGTCGCGTACGTGGTGACCAGGAGGTCTGTGTCTCCGAGGGCCGCGCGCAGGTCGTCGCCGCGGGGCCGGCCGGGGCCGTGGTGGGCGCGCACCCGCAGGCCCGGGACGAAGCGGGCGGCCTCGCGCTCCCACGTGCCGACCATCGACATGGGGCAGAGCAGCAGTGTCGGGCCCGGCTGCGGTCCCAGTCGCGGTCGACGGACTCGAGCGCGAGCAGCTGGACGGTCTTGCCCAGGCCCATGTCGTCGGCCAGGCAGGCGCCCAGCCCGAGCGAGGAGAGGAACGCCAGCCAGGCGACGCCGCGCTGCTGGTAGGGCCGCAGCTGCGCGGTGAACGTGGCGGGCGGCTCGACCGGGGTCAGCGTCCGGTCCGCGGTGCCGGCGAGCAGGTCGCCGAGCCACCCGGCCGCGTCGATGCCGGTCAGCGGCAGGGGCAGGTCGTCGGCCGGGCCGCCCGCGGCGAGCGCGAGCACGTCGGCGGCCGTCGGCGGCCGGCGGTCGCCCCGGCGGAGGAACTCGAGGCCGCGGCGCAGCGCGGCCTGGTCCACGCTCACCCAGGCCCCGCGCAGCCGCACCAGCGGGGCCTTCGCGGCGACGAGGGCGGCGATCTCCTCCTCGTCGAGAGCGGCGTCGGCGCCGTCGCCGACGGCCAGCGACCAGCGGAAGGCGGCGACCTGCTCGCGGCCCAGCCCGCCGCGCACGACGACGCCCTGCGCGGGGGTGCTGCGGGCGGACAGCCGCAGCCCGACCCGGCGGGCGCCGTCCCAGCCGGCGGGCAGCTGCACCGCGAACCCGGCGTCGACGAGCAGCGCGGCGCCGGCGACGAGCACGTGGTGGGCGCCCTCCGGGCTCAGGTCGAGCCCGTCGGGGCGGGCGGTCTGCAGCGCGGCGGCGAGCGGCGGGTAGACGCGGGCGGCCCGGCCGAGCTCGGCGAGCAGCACCTCCTGCGGGTCTGCGATCAGGCGGTCCGCCGCACCGGCCCACACCTGCGTCGCGGCGACGAGCAGGCTGGGGTCGCTGCTGGACTGCAGGAGGAACTCCAGCCGCCAGCGGGTGCCGTCGCCCGTGTCGTCGTACTCCTCGGACAGGGCCCGGACCTCGGCGAGCCGGAAACAGGCGCGGGCGGCGCCGGGCGGTTCGGTGCCGACGGCGTCCCACGCCGCCAGGGCCTCGGCCAGCGGGCCGACCGCCGCGCGGGCGGGCAGCCGGTCGTCGGGGGAGGTGAGCGCGGTCAGCCAGGCGTCGACGGCGCCCTGCCCACCGCGGTGCGCGACACCGGCGCGGGCGAGCCGATCGCGGACGGCGCCGTCGACCAGGACGTCCAGCGCGTCCGCGACGAGCGCGGCCGGGTCGGCAGGGGCGTTCGCGCGGCCGGCGGGCTCGGCCCGGGCGACCGGCGGCATCGTGGCGACGAGCGCCTCGACCGCGGCCTGGTCGATGCCTTGCACGACGGGCCGCCAGCGGGCGCGCGCCGCGGTGCCGGCCCGCGTCCAGGGTCGGCAGTACGTGGCCGCGGCGGGCGAGGTCGTCCGCGAACGCGACGACGGCCCGCACGTGCGCGACGGACGCGCCGTAGCGCAGCTCCTCCGCCGGGTCGTCGAGCTCCGCCGGGTCCACGGCGACGGCGGGCACGGCCCACGCCCGCAGCTCGGGTGTCCCGCGGGGCGCGGGACCGGGTGCGGAGCGGACGAGCTCGGGGGACGCCAGCGGGCCGCCGGAGTGGGCCGGGAGCAGGAGCGTGACCTGGGTGGGTGTGCCGGGGTGCAGCGTCGCCAGCGCGGCGGCGGGCACGGCGAACGGGTGCGGCCGGGCGGTGCGCAGGGCCCGGCTGCGCCCGGTGGCGGGCCGCTCCCCGTCTTCGGCCCACAGCAGCACTCCCCGCCCCGGCGACCACAGGGCGTGCACCACCAGCATCCCGCCACCCTACGACCGCCCCCCGAGGACGCCTGCCGGTGCCGGGGGAGCGCGCCGGGTCGTGCGCGAGTCGGCACCTTTGCCGCCGCGAGTCGCCACGATTGCGGCCGCGAGTCGGCACCTTCGACAGTCCGGTCAGGTCACAGGCCGACACGCGGGCGCAGGTCGGCGGGTACGAGGTCGAGGTACTCGGGGTGGCGCGCGATGTACCCGCGGACGAACGGGCAGTCGGGCCGGACCGCGAGGCCACGGCCGCGCGCTGCGTCGAGTGCCGCGCGGATCAGGATCGACCCGAGCCCGCGGCCCTCGTAGGCGTCGTCGATCTCGGTGTGGACGAACACGATCAGCCCGGGGTCGGTCAGGCGGTACTGCGTGAAACCCGCGAGGCGGCCGTCGACGCGGATCTCGAAGCGCGACGACTCGGCGACGTCGAGGACGGTGGGTTCGGTATGGGTGGTCATGCTCGGCTCCCGGTGTCCGTGGGGCGGTGGGTGTCGGCCGCGGGTCCCCTGCGAGGACCCGGGCGTCCTGCTCGCGGAACCGTCCCGCCGGGCCGCGTTCTTCCCCGGCGAACCCGAACCGCGCGACGGGCTCCCAGGGGCCGCCGCGGTAGCGCCACAGCGCGAGCGCGACCGCCCGCGTGCGCTCGGGGACGAACGCGGCGGCCAGCTCGACTGTGCAGCCCGCGCGCCTCCTGCGGCGTGACCTTGTTCTGCACGGTGACGTGCAGGTCGCGCTTCGTACGGTCCTGCGCGGTCAGCCAGGAACCCCAGCACTGCGCGAGCCCGGCACGGACCGCCGCCAACCCGGGCGAGGCGAGCGCGATCGCGACCCCGTGGCCGAGGAAACGCACGCCCGTGACGTCCACCAGCGGTGCCGGGCGTCCACGCACCGCCGCCCCGACGGCCGCCGCCACCGCGTCCTGCTCGGCGCCCGGCAGATGGTGGAACAGGGTGACGTGGGCGTCGAGGTGGTTGCGGTGGGGTGGGAAGTGCGCCCGGCGCAGGGCGTCGAGCCGGCGCTGCACGGGGGCGTCGAGCACGGCGGAAAGGATGAGCGGCGCCGGCTCAGGCACCGGCGACCTCGCCCAGGAAGCCGCGCACCGCGTCCCGGGCGCCCTCGGTGATCTCGGTGCCGTGCGTGAACGCGACGCGCTCGTACTCGAGCTCGCCGAGGACGTGCGCCGTCTGCTCGTTGAGCCGGAAGTCCGTGCAGAGCGGGCGGGGGCTGTACCGCAGCTGCCGGACGTTGAACAGCGCGTCGCCGGTGATCAGCGTGGCCGAGGGTTCGTGCAGCAGGGAGACGTGGCCCGGGGTGTGCCCGGGCGTGGCCACGATCCGCAGCCCGCCGCCGACGTCGAGCACCTGCCCGTCCGACAACCGCTCCCCGACCGCCACCGGCGGGAACCCCCCGGCCGGGAGCCGCGTCATCAGGCGGCCGACGAGCAGCGACGGGTCGAAGTCCGGCGCCCGGCCGGCCTCGGCGTACGGCGCGTCCCGCTCGTGCACCGCGATCGGAGCGCCGGTGCGTGCGGCCATCTCCGCGGCCCCGCCGGCATGGTCGCTGTGTGCGTGGGTGAGCACGATCCGGACGACGTCCCCCGGGTGGCGCCCGACGGCGCGCAGCCCGGCCACGATCCGCGCCGGCGCCCGCTTGATCCCGCAGTCGACGAGCGTCACCGATCCGTCGTCGTCGACGAACGCGAACGAGTTCGTCGCCGCAGCGCCGATGGTCGGGATCCGGACGACTCCGGGGGCCAGCTCGATCGCGGGGACGCGCGCCACGTCGCCGACCCTACGGGCCCGGACCGCCCGGTCGCCCGGGACCGCCGTCGTCCAGCGCGGCGACCAGGCGCTTCGGCGCGACCGTCCGGTACGCGTCGGCGACGATCTCGGCGATCTCCTCCCAGTCGACCCCCGGCACGTCCAGGTACACGCCCAGCCAGCCCCGCCCGCCGACGTACGGCGGCCGGAAGAATCGCTGCGGGTCGCTGCCCACCAGCGCCTCCTGCACGCCCGGCGGGGCGGCGCACCAGAACGCGATGCGATCGTCGTGGTGGCGCCCGGCGAAGGTCACGAACACCTTGCGCACGAACCAGGTCGGCTCGCCGTGGCTCAGCTTCTCGGTGGCCTCGGGCAGGGCGAGGCAGATCGCCCGCAGCCGCGTGAGCGGATCCGGCGGTGGGCCGGCCGCCCGAGGATCGTCGTGGTCACCCACCGCGCGGTTCCCGGAACACACAGAACTCGTTGCCCTCGGGATCGGCGAGCACCACGAACCCCTCCGCGCCCGTCTGTCCGACCTCGACCCTCCGCGCACCCAGGGCGAGCAGCCGCTGCACCTCGGTGGCTCCGCCACCCTCCGGCGACAGATCCGGATGGCCCCGGTTCTTGCCCGGTGTCGGCTCGTCGACTCGCTGGAGCCACACGCTCGGTGCGTACCGCCCGGCCTCGGGCGGCGGCCAGAGATGCTGGCCGTCGTCGTCGATCCGGTAGCCCAGCGCCGCCGCCCAGAACCGCGCCATCCGCGCGACATCCTGCACATCCAGCGTCCACTGACCGATCCGCGCGACCATCAGCGGCCGCCCGGGAAAGCTGTCGTTCGCATGGCGGCACCGTAGGCCGGCGCACCGACAGTTTCCGCTCACGCGGCGATAGGGAGACCGGAACCGGACCGTCCGACACGGCCGTCGCGGAGCTCCATATCGAGCGGATCGTGCGTGAGCGCGGCATTAGCATGCCGCCGTGATCCCAGCCGCCGGGCGGGCCCGTCCGGCGACGGCCGTGCCCGCGTGGTTCCTGCTGCCCGGCCTGGGCGCGCTCCTCGCCTCCGTGGTCGCGTACGTGCAGTACCAGCGCTACGTCCCCGCCGTGGGGCTCGATCTCGACATCTACCGCGAGGCCGTCCAGGCGTTCCGCGCGGGCCGCCCGGTGTACGACCTGACGTTCGCGCTCGGTCTGCCCTACACCTATCCGCCGGTCACGTTGTCGCTGCTCACGCCGCTGGCGACGCTCGAAGCGGCCGAGGCGCTGCACGTCATGACGGCGCTGAGCATCGCCGCCGTGTCACTGACGGTCTGGTTCGCCACAGGGCTGATGGGCTACCGCGGGGCCGCCGGCCGGATCGGTGTGGCCGGCGCCGTCACCGGGCTGGCCCTGTGGCTCGAGCCGGTCAGCTCGAACCTCTCCCTCGGCCAGGTCAACGCGTTCCTGATGCTGCTGGTCGTCGCCGATCTGGCGACCCCCGACCGGGTCTGGGTCAAGGGCGCCGGCCTCGGTGTGGCGACGGCCTGCAAGCTCGTCCCGGGAATCTTCGTCGTGTACCTGGTGCTGACCCGCCGCTTCCGCGCTGCGGCCATGGCCGCAGCGGCGTTCGCGGTGATGACGCTCGCCGGGTGGGTGACCGCGCCGGACGCGTCCGTGGCCTTCTGGCTGGACGGCCTGTTCCTCGACCCGTCGCGGGTCGCGGCCGCGACGGGTCCGGGCTTCGTCGCGAACCAGTCCGTGCGCGGCTTCCTGCTGCGCAGCTTCGGCGACACGGCCGGCGCGGCCGCGATGTGGGTGCTGCTGGTCCTGGCGATCACCGGGGCGGGTCTGGCCCTCGCCCGGCTCGCGCACCGCCGCGGCGAGGAGGCGGTCGCGGTGGTGACCGTCGCGTTCACCGCGCTGCTGGTCTCCCCGGTGTCCTGGTCGCATCACTGGGTGTGGGTCGCGGTGCTCCTGCCGGTGCTGCTGGACGTCGTGCTGCGCACGGACGGCCGGGTCCAGACCGTCGCCGCAGGCCTGCTTCCGGCGTGGACCCTGATGCTCCTGACGTGGCCGCTGCCGTCGCAGGTGGACGAACCGCCCGGCGCGAACGGCATCATCTGGGTCGCCCACCTGCAGAGCCAGCCGCTGCACTGGCTCGGCGAGAACATGTACGTCCCGGCCGTCCTGGGCACGATGCTGCTCGCGGCCCGGTGGCTGCGGGACGACCTCGACGCCGGGTCCGCGACGTGGCCGGTCCGGCGCCGGGAGACGGGCGCCTTCGTCCGCCACGTCACTAGGCTCGTCGCGCACCCGACGTCACGGATCCGTCACGGACGGTCCGCAACGGGTCGACGGTGCTGGTCCGCTCCGTCGGAGCGCCCCTACGATTGCCGGTGCGCCCGTCGGCGCTCGGCTCCCGCGGAGGACGATGCAGCCCCACGACCTGCTGGCCCGGGTGGTCGAGCATCTGCCGGTCGGGGTGTTCGCGTTCTCGGCCGACGGCCGGGTGCTCCTGTGGAACTCCCGTGCGGAGCGCCTGACCGGCTGGGAGCGCGCCCGGGTCGCCCGCGACGGCCTCGCCGGCCTCCCGCTCGACGCACCGACCGCCCGGCGCATCCGCGACGAGCTGCTCGCCGGGCGTCCGTTCCGCGGCCGCATCCCGGCGGACGTCGAGAGCGGGGCCACCCTCTACTTCCGCGCCGAACCGGTGCCCGACCCCGAGGGGCCGATCCTGGTCGGGGTGCTGCAGGAGGTCGACGACACCCGGGCGGGCGACGAGGCGTTCGCGCTGCTCGACGCGCTGTGGGAGACCGCTCCGGTGGGTCTGGCGTTCTTCGACTCGGAGCTGCGGTACCGCCGCGTGAACGGCGCCATCCTCGACACCGCCGGAGGCACCGTCGAGGAGCGCCTCGGCCGCACCCCGGAGGCCGTGCACGGCCCGGTCGGCGCGGAGATCGCCGCCGGCCTGCGCGCGGTGCTCGCCGACGGCCGGTCCCGGTTCGACGTCCCCGTGCGCGGCCGGCTCTGGCACGGTCGCGGCCCGTCGCAGGAGTGGCGGCTCTACTCCTATCCGGTGCGCTCCCCGGACGACGCCATCGTCGGCGTCGGCCTCGTGGTCGTCGACGTCACGGCGGCGGCGCGCACCCGCCGCGAGGTCGACGCGCTGGCCGCCGAGCGCGAGCGTGCCCTGATCCGCTACCAGGGGCTGGTCGAGGCGACCAGCGCCGCCGTGTGGATCCGCGAGCCCGACGGCAGTGCCGTCCACGACTCCCCGGCGCTGCGGGCGATCACCGGGCAGGGCGTCGAGGACTACCGCGGGTGGGGGTTCCTCGACGCGGTCGACCCGATGCACCGCAACGACGTGCGCGGCGCCTGGCGCCGGGCGATCGCGGACGGCGCGGAGGTCGTCACCTGCACGTACCGGCTGTGCACCGACCGCGGCTACCGCTGGTTCCGCACCCGCGCGGTGCCGGTGCGCGTCGCCGGGGTGGTCGTCGAGTGGGTGGGCACCGACACGGACGTCGACGACGAGGTCCGCGCCCGCCAGCGGCTCGCCGTGCTCGCCAGGGCGACGAGCGCCGTGGGCGCCGTGCACGAGCCGGAGGAGGAGCTGACGGCACTGGCCGAGTCGGTGGTGCCGGAGTTCGCCGACATCTGCCGGGTGTACCTCGTCGACTCCGCGGCGCCCGGCGCCGGCCCGGTCACCGGCCGCCGCTCGGTCACCCGGACGGCCGAGGGGGTGATCCCGTCGCCGGCGAACGACGAGCGGTTCTCCTTCGGCTCCAGCCATCCCATCGCGCGCTGCGTGCGCACGGGCAGCTCCGTGCTCGTCCCCGTGCCGGTGCCCCGGGAGCAGGCGTTCTACGGGCCCCCGGAGCAGCACCGGTGGGCCGAGCAGATCGGGATCAGGTCGATGCTGGTCGCACCGGTCGTCTCGCGGGGCGTCGTGGTCGCGGCGCTGCTGTTCATCGCGTGCGGGCGGCGTCCGGCCTTCAGCGAGGACGACCGCGCGCTCGTCGTCGAGCTGGCGGCGCGGGCGTCGGTCGCGGTCGAGCACGCGGAGCACTTCCAGCAGACCCGCCAGGTGTCGGTGGCGCTGCAGGCGGCGATGCTCACCGCCCCGCCGATCCACGCCGGGGTCGAGCTGCAGGCCCGGTACCTGCCGGCGGCGGCGGACCTGGAGGTCGGCGGCGACTGGTACGACGCGTTCGACCTGCCCGACGGCGATCTGGCGGTGGGGGTCGGCGACGTCGCGGGACACGACCTGTCGGCCGCCGCCACGATGGGCCAGCTGCGCAGCATGCTGCGGGCGCTGGCCTACGAGACCGGCAGCGGACCCCCGGCCGCACCCTCGGACGTCGTGCGGCGGCTGGACCGCGTGGCGTCCCGGCTGGACGTCACCGGCTTCACCACGCTGCTGTTCGGCCGGGTGTGCCGCCAGGGCGGCCGCACCCTGTTCCGCTGGGCCAACGCCGGCCACCCGCCACCGGTGCTGGTGCCGCCGGACGGGGAGCCGGTACTGCTGCGCGGCGGCGTGGGGGTGGTGCTGGGGGTGGCGCCGGAGCGGCCGCGGGTGGACTGCGAGGTGGAGCTCGAGCCGGGTGCGACCCTGCTGCTCTACACCGACGGGCTGGTCGAGCGGCGCAACGACCCCGACGACACCGCGTCCACCGACCTGCTCGACCTCGTCCGCCGAGGCAAGCAGCTGCCGCTGTCCGACCTGTGCGACCACCTCGTCCGCGGCACGACCGCCGACACCGGTGACGACATGGTCGTCCTCGCGCTGCGGGTGCAGCACTGAGCGAGCTTGCGAGCGCGCCGTTCGACACTGCAGCGAGCTTGCGAGCGCGCCGTTCCACACTGCATCGTTGACGTCGTGATCACGTTCGCCGACCTCGTGACCCGCGCCCGCGGCCTCGTCACCCCGGGCCGCCGCGCGGTGCTGGGCATCGTCGGCAGCCCGGGGTCGGGCAAGTCGACGCTGGCCGAGGCGCTGCTCGCCGCGCTGCGCGCGGACCCCCCGCCCGGGGCGGGCGCCGACTGGGTCGCGCACGTGCCGATGGACGGCTACCACCTGGCGGACGTCGAGCTCGAACGGCTCGGCCTGCGGCACGCGAAGGGGGCTCCGGACACCTTCGACGCCGGGGGCTACGTCGCGCTGCTGGCCCGGCTGCGGGCGCAGGAGGACGGGGTGGTGTACGCCCCGGCGTTCGAGCGCACCCTGGAGCAGCCGCTCGCGGGCGCGATCCCGGTGCTGCCGGCGGCCCGGCTGGTGGTCACGGAGGGCAACTACCTGCTGCTGGACACGGGGCGGTGGCCCGCGCTGCGCCCGCTGCTGGACGAGGTGTGGTTCTGCGCGCTGCGCGACGACGTGCGGCTCGAGCGGCTGCACGCCCGCCACGTGCGGTTCGGCAAGGCGCCCGACGAGGCGGTGGCGTGGGTCGCGGCGGTGGACGAGCCGAACGCCGCGCTGATCGAGGCCACCCGGGACCGCGCCGACCTGCTGGTCCCCAGCGCGGTGCTGGAGACCGGCCTGCGCGGCGTCGCCCCGCCCGCCGGGGCGATCTGAGCACCTGCCTCCCGATCGGAGGGCCCGGAGTCAGCCGACGGCCGGCACCGCGGACCCGGTGAGGCCCGCGTCCGGTTCGGCCCGCTCCGGGTCCCCCGGACCCGAGGCCGGGACGCTCGCCGACGGGAGCCGGTCGGCCGGGGCCGCCTCGGCCTCGTCGCCGTCACGGGCGGGGTCGTCGTGGGCTGGGTCCGAGTGGGCCGGCCGAGTGGGCCGGGTCGCCGTGCGCGGGATCGCCGTCGACGGCGGGGTCGGCCGCCGGGTCGTCCCCGTCGGGCAGGTCCTCGGCCCCGGGGTCGCGCGCCGGAGCCGCCGACGACCGTGCGGCGGTGGGCGGCGCGGTCGGGGTGACCGGGGCGTTCGGTGGTGCGTCCGACGGTGGTGTGCCGAGCGCGCGGAACGGGGTGAACGGCTCCGCCGGGGCGTCGTGCAGCGCCGAGGCCATGAACCCCTGCCACACCTCGCCGGGCAGGGTCCGGCCGCTGATCGGGTCGCCCGACGCGGTGCGGATCGGGGAGTTGCGGTCCGTGCCCATCCACACCGACGCCGCGAGCTGCGGGGTGAACCCGGCCATCCACGCGTCGTTGTTCTCGCCGGGGAACCGCGACTGCACGGTGCCGGTCTTCGCCGCGACGGGCCGCCGTCCCAGCCCGAGCCCGTCCCGGTCGGCCACGGCCAGCATGGCCTCGGTCACGTTGCGCGCGACCTGCTCGGGGAACCGCCGCTCGCCCTCCGGACTCGCCTGGTAGAGCACCCGGCCGTCGGCCGTGAGCACCTGCGACACCAGGTGCGGGGGGCGCCACACGCCCCCGTCCGCGATGGTCGCGTACGCCGACGCCAGCTCGAGCGTGCTGACCTCCTTGTTGCCCAGCGCGATGCCCTCGTTCGGGTCGTCCAGCGGCGACGTGATCCCCGCCGCGCGGGCGGCGTCGGCCACCTTCTGCGGCCCGATCCGCCGCGCCAGGACGCTGAACACCACGTTGTTCGACACGGTCATGGCCTGCTTGAGGTCGCACCGCGCGCACTCGGCGCCCTCGGCGTTGCGCAGCCCCGGCCGGGCCGCGCCGTCGAAGGTCTCCCCGAGCCCGATCGGCGGGTCCGCCCGCAGCCCGGCGAGCACGACGAAGGGCTTGAACGTCGAGCCCGCCAGCCGCCGGACGCGCGCGTAGTCCAGGCCGGCGCCGTTGTCGCCGCCGTAGTAGGCGAGCACCCCGCCGGTCGCCGGGTCGACGGCCACCATCGCGCTGCGCAGGTTCACCGGCTGCCCGGCCAACCCCGCGTGCGCCGCCTCGACGGCCGCCCGCTGCCGGACCGGGTCGACCGTCGTGGTGATCCGCAGGCCGGCCTGGCTCAGCTCCTGCTCGGTGATGCCCAGTTCCTCGAGCTCGGCCCGGACCGCCGTGACGACGTGCCCCCGCGCGTCGGCCGGGATGCCGCCCGTCGACGGCTTGCGGGGCACGGTCGCCGGGAAGACGGCCGCGTCGCGCTCGGCTCGGGAGAGCCAGCCCTGGGCGACCATGCCGTCGAGGACGAAGGTCCAGCGCTGCTCGGCCTTGTCCGGGTTGAGTGCGGGGTCCCAGCGCGACGGCGACTGGATCAACCCCGCGAGCAGCGCGCCCTCGGCCGGGGTGAGCTCGGTCACCGACTTGCCGAAGTAGGCGTGTGCGGCCGACTGGATCCCGTAGGCGCCCCGCCCGAAGTAGATCGCGTTGAGGTAGTCGCCGAGGATCTCGTCCTTGCTGCGCTCCTGGGAGATCTTGACCGCGAGGACCATCTCCCGGTACTTGCGCCACAGCGTCGCCTCGTCGCCGACGAGGGTGTTCTTGACGTACTGCTGCGTGATCGTCGAGCCGCCGCCGACGCCGCCGCGCAGCTGGTTGAACGCCGCGCGCACGATACCGGTCAGGTCGAAACCGGGGTTGGAGTAGAACGACCGGTCCTCCGCGGCGAGCACGGCCTCCCGGACGTACGGGGGCACCTGATCGACCGGGACGACCATCCGGTTGCCCTGCTCGGGCACGAGCCGGGTGAGCTGGCTGCCGTCGGCGTAGGAGATCAGCGCGACCTGATTGTTGACGGCGTCGTCGGGGGTCGGGACGGCGAAGAACGCGTACCCGAGCAGGAAGGCGACGACGGGGGCGAGCGCGGCGACCCCGAGCGCGGCGGCCAGGAGCTGCAGCACGCGTCGACGGTCCCGGGGCAGGCGGGAGAGCAGCGGGAGGCGGCCGCGGGGCGCCGTGGCGCGGCCCGGCTCGGGGCGGCGTGAGGACCCGGAACCGGACCGGCTCGTGCCGGGAGCCGGCCGTGTCCGGCCCCCACGGGGCGGTGCTCCGCGGTCGAGCGCAGCGAGCACCTCGCCGCGCAGCGCCGGGCCGACAGGGGTGGTCAGCGCGTCGGCCGGGGCGCGGCCCGGCTGCGGGGCCCGCCTGCGGACGCGGCCGGGCGGCTCGGCCGCCAGCACGGGGCGCGCGGACCGGGCGGGTGGCTGCCACCAGCCGACTCCCGCCGACCGGCCGCGGGAATGTCGGCGCGCGCCGGATCCGGGGGGCGGATCGGGCGCAGCGCACACGAGTGCCCTCCCGTCGCCGGTCGCCGGACCGATGTCGCCCGGTCAAACGGGGCCGTACCGACACGCGGTGCGGGCCCGGGTCGGCGATCACCCGATCGAGGCGTTCGAGCGACGGAAGTGCCGCTGGAGATCAGCTCTCGCGGGGGACCGCTGATCGTCCGGCGGCAAACCGCGCCGGATCCGCCGCCGTACAGGCCGGACGATCAGCTGGCGCCGCCTGCCACTGATCATCCGGCGGTCGTGCCGCTCGTCGCCGGAGCGGCCGCGGGGTCCAGCGCTTCGGTGAGGAGGCGGTACGACCGCAGGCGGTCCGCGCCGTCGTGGGTGTTCGTGACGACCATCAGCTCGTCCACCCCCGTCCGCTCGACGAGCTCGGTGACGCCGGCGCGGACGGTCTCCGGCGAACCGATGACCTGGCCCGCGAGCCGGTCTTCCACGAAGCCGCGCTCCTCGGCCGTGTAGGGGTAGGCGGCTGCCTCCTCCGGCGTCGGCACCGGGCCGGGCCTGCCGAGGCGCAGCTGCAGGAACTGCAGGGCCGACGGCAGGGCGAGCCGGTGGGCCTCGGCGTCGTCCGGGGCACACAACACGGAGGCGGCGATCAGGGCGTACGGCGCGTCGAGCACCTCCGACGGCCGGAACATCCGCCGGTACAGCTCCAGCGCGGGCAGCGTGTTCTCGCTGCTGAAGTGGTGGGCGAAGGCGAACGGCAGACCCATGAGCCCGGCCAGCTGGGCGCTGTAGCCGCTCGACCCGAGCAGCCACACCGCCGGGTCCTGGCCCTTCGCGGGCACGGCCACGACGGGCCCGTCGCCGCGGAAGTAGGAGAGCAGCTCACCGAGCTGCTCGGGGAAGTCGTCGGCGCCCAGCGCGGCGGTGCCCCGGCGCAGGGCGCGTGCGGTGCGCTGGTCCGTGCCGGGGGCACGGCCGATCCCGAGGTCGATCCGCCCGGGGTGCAGCGCGTCGAGCGTGCCGAACTGCTCGGCGATGACGAGCGGCTGGTGGTTGGGCAACATCACACCGCCCGAGCCGACCCGGATGCGCTCCGTCACGGCGGCCAGGTGGGCGATCAGGACGGCGGGTGCCGAGCTCGCGATACCGGGCATCCCGTGGTGCTCGGCGACCCAGTACCGCCGGAAGCCGAGCTCCTCGGCGAGCCGGACCAGCTGCGTGCTGGTGGCGAGCGCGGTCGTCGCGGTCGAGTGCGAGCCGATGGGGGCGAGGTCGAGAACGGAGAGTGGCACCACGTCGCGGGCAACGCCGGCACGCACCGCGCTCTTCCCGGCGATCACCCACTGTGCACCCTCCGTGTCCGCCTCGTCCGCGCGTCGACCGATCCGGGTTGCGCCGCGCCCGGCGGGGGTCCCCGCGACTGCGCAGCGTGGGCGAGGGGTCACAATATGGTGATGGCGCTCGCGGACGCACTGCACTCTCTGCTCCGTCTGCCCGGGGCTACCTACTCGTGCGTCGTGGAACGCGACAGCGGCCGGGTGCTCGCCGAGGTGGGTCAGGGGGAGGCGGCCTCCGGGGACTCCGAAGGAGTGGTGCCCTACTCGGTGCCGCGGTGGGGCACGGCCGTGGCGGCCATGTTCGACTCGACCTCGGGGGACGAGCTGGACGACGTCATGATCACCGGCCGCCGCTCCTACCACCTCGTCCGCCCGATCGGACCGGGCGCGTCCGTGCTGGTGTACCTGCGGCTCGACCGGAGCCGGTCGAACCTGGCCGCAGCCCGCCGCGAGCTGGCCACCGTCCGGCTCGGGGGCGGTGCGGCGCCCGCCACGACCGCTGCAGCTGCCGCGGTCCCGGCCGCGCGGTCCGGCTCCGACGCCGCGGTCCCGGCCGCCCGGTCCCGTTCGGATGCCACGGTGCCCGGCGCGCGGTCCGGCACCGAGGCCACGGCGCCCCCGGCGCGGTCCCGTCCCGTCGCCGCGACGGCCCCCGCGCCGCCGGCGCGCGTGCCCGCGGCCCTCGCACCTCCCTCGACACCGGCCCGCGGGGTGCGCCGGACCGCTGCGTCGACGCCGTCGGGCGCGACCGGAGCGGGCTCCCCGCGGTCGTCCACCGATCCGGACGCGTCCCGCGCGGCGGCCCCGCCGGCCGCCCGCTCGACCGGCTCGCGCTCGACCGGCTCGCGGCCGTCGGGTTCACCGGTCGTCGGGCTCGCCGTCGTCCGGCGACACGTCCGCGGGGCGCTCGCGATCCGGTACCACGCGTCAGATCCCGCTGCCCCGGCGGGCATCCACCCGCTCGGCGCCGGACGCCGGACCGGTCCGGCAGCGGTCCGAGGCAGGCCCGGTCGGGGCCGTCGACGCACCGGGCGAGCCGCCGCCGGAGGGGTTCGCGATGCCGGCGGTCCTCGGCCAGTCGTGGGCCCGGGATCCGGGCACGCTGCGTCGCCTCATCGCGGGTCTCCGCAGGATGACCTGACGAGATCGATACTCTCCGTAGTCGTGCGACTCGGCTGAGTGCGAAAATCATCAGAAGTGGTGGCCCAGTTCAACGCTCTGCAAGCGACGGGTTACGCTGTGCTTCCCCGATTCACCGCCGATCCCCCCGCCCTTCCCCGAGCGAGGAGTCGGCTTGCTGGAGGCAGCACCATGAACAACATCGAACACACCCTGGACATGGCGGCCAACATCAAGGGCGCGTTTGCCGTCGCCATCGTCGACTACGAGAGTGGGATGACCCTCGGTTCGCGGGGCGGCAGCGCCGAGTTCGACCTCGACGTCGCCGCGCCGGGCAACAGCGAGGTGATGCGGGCCAAGCTCGACGTCATGCAGAAGCTGGGCCTGCGCAACGAGACGATCGAGGACATCCTCATCACCCTGGGCAGCCAGTACCACCTGATCCGCCCGGTCCAGGGCTCACCGGACGAGAAGCTGTTCCTGTACCTCGTGCTCAACAAGGCCCAGGCGAACCTCGCGATGGCGCGGCGCGACCTGCGGGTCATCGAGCAGGAGTTCTTCATGGGCAACCCGACGGCGGGCCCGAGCGGTCGCGGTGACAACCAGGCGTTCTTCCCGTCGAACGCCGGTCACCGCTGATCGACCGCGGGTTGCGGGAGCGGGCTGCGGGGCGCTTCGTGGGACGCCACCGCCACGTGGTGAACATCCGGGCCGACGGCATCGCCGTCGTGCTCGGACCACTGCTGCGTGACGTGCGAATCGTCGCCGCAGCCCTGGTCGACGTCGACAGCGGCATGGTGCTCGACGCCTGGTCCGCCGCCGCGACGGAGCACCGGGTCCACGGACCTGGAACTGATCGGCGCGCAGCACGCCGAGATCGTCCGCACCGCCCTGGCGCTGCTGCATTCCTGGCCCGCGGGCGGGGGAGCGCCCGGCACCTGCGAGGTCGTCCTCGGCGCGGACGACGGCGCCCGGCACCTCCTGCGCACGGTGCCGGACCCGCTCGGCGACCGGCTGGTACTGGCGGTCGTCGTGAACGGGTCGCAGCGCGTGCTGGACCGCGTGCGCAAGCGGCTGGAGGCGGTGTCGGTCGACGCGTTGACGGCCGGCCCGTCGATGACCCGCCGCCCGCTCGGCGGCGGATGGTCGTTCGAGCCCCCGGGTCCGGACGTGCCCGCCCACCCCGGGACCGGTCTGGTCCCGATGGGCTTGGGCTCTCGGCCGTCGGGCGGCGCCCGGCCGCCCGGTCCGGACCGGGGAGGGATGCCGGCGCCGCGCGGTGCCGGGCCAATGGGTATGCCGGGACCCCGTGGCCCGGAGCCGGTAGTCATGCCGGGACCGCGCAGCGTGGAGCCGGCAGGCACGCCGGCACCGCGTGGCTCGGAGCCGGTAGTCATGCCGGGACCGCGCAGCGCGGAGCCGGCAGGCACGCCGGCACCGCGTGGCTCGGAGCCCGGCCCGGTGCTCCTGGGCCTGGAGCCGGACCCGGTGCTCCGGCTGCCCGGGCAGCAGGCGGCCGGCCCGCCGGTCGCCGATCGTCCGGCGGCCCGCAGGCCGGTGGCGGGTTCCGCCGCGACCGGGTCGGCCGCCGCGTCGAGCGGCCCGCCCCGGCCGCCGTCGCCGCCCGCCGCGCTGCCGGCGCCCACACCGTCGCGCAGCCCGCGGCCCTGACCGGGACGCCGGGCCCGGGTGGCCCCGGTCCTGTCGGCACGCCCCTCTAGCATCGGAGGCGTCCTTCTCGACGTCTTCCCCGGAGGTTCCCGTGTCCGCCCCCGCCGCCCGTCCCGCGTCCGCCCCGATCCGGGTGCCGGCCGGGACGACCGCGGGCGCCGCTGTCCGGGAGGCGGGCCTGCCCACGACCGGTGCCGAGGCCGTCGTCGTGGTCCGCGACACCGGCGGCACCCTGCGGGACCTCGCCTGGACGCCCGACGCCGACGCGGACGTCGAGCCGGTCGCCGCCGACACCGACGCCGGGCGCAGCGTGATCCGGCACTCCGCCGCGCACGTCCTCGCGCAGGCCGTGCAGCAGCTGCACCCCGAGGCCAAGCTCGGCATCGGGCCGCCGGTCAGGGACGGCTTCTACTACGACTTCGACGTCGCGCAGCCCTTCACGCCGGACGACCTGGCGAAGCTCGAGTCGGCGATGAAGAAGATCATCAAGTCCGGCCAGCGGTTCTCCCGGCGTCGTTACGACTCGCTGGACGAGGCCCGCAAGGAGCTGGCGGACGAGCCCTACAAGCTGGAGCTGATCGACCTCAAGGGCGGTACCGCCGCGGAGACCGACGACGAGGTGATGGAGGTCGACGCCTCCGGCGAGCTCACCGCGTACGACAACCTGCACGCGCACACCGGCGAGGTCGTGTGGAGCGACCTCTGCCGCGGCCCGCACGTGCCCACCACCCGCTACATCCCGGCATTCCGGCTCATGCGCACCGCCGCCGCGTACTGGCGAGGGAACGAGAAGAACAAGCAGCTGCAGCGCGTCTACGGCACGGCGTGGGAGAGCCAGGAGGCGCTGGAGGCGCACCTGCACCAGATCGCCGAGGCCGAGCGGCGCGACCACCGCCGCCTCGGCGCGGAGCTGGACCTGTTCTCCTTCCCGGACGAGATCGGCTCGGGTCTCGCGGTGTTCCACCCCAAGGGCGGGGTGATCCGCAAGGAGCTGGAGGACTACAGCCGGCGCCGCCACGAGGAGGCGGGCTACGAGTTCGTCAACACCCCGCACATCACCAAGGGGCAGCTGTTCGAGACCTCCGGGCACCTCGCCTGGTACGCCGAGGGCATGTACCCGCCCATGCAGCTCGACGCCGAGCTGAACGCGGACGGCACGGTCCGCAAGCCGGGGCAGGACTACTACCTCAAGCCGATGAACTGCCCCATGCACAACCTGATCTTCCGGTCGCGCGGGCGCAGCTACCGGGAGCTGCCGCTCCGGCTGTTCGAGTTCGGCACCGTCTACCGCTACGAGAAGTCGGGCGTGGTCCACGGGCTGACCCGTGCTCGCGGCTTCACGCAGGACGATGCGCACATCTACTGCACGCTCGACCAGATGCAGGGCGAGATCCGGTCTCTGCTGCAGTTCGTGCTGGACCTGCTGCGCGACTACGGCCTGGACGACTTCTACCTCGAGCTCTCCACCCGCGACCCGGAGAAGTCGATCGGCAGCGACGAGGACTGGGAGCGGGCCACCGACGCGCTGCGGGAGGCCGCGCAGGCGAGCGGGCTGGAGCTGGTGCTCGACCCGGGCGGCGCCGCGTTCTACGCGCCGAAGATCAGCGTGCAGACCAAGGACGCCATCGGCCGCACCTGGCAGATGTCGACGATCCAGGTCGACCTCATGCTGCCGGACCGCTTCGACCTCACCTACACCGCCGCCGACGGCTCCCGCCAGCGCCCGGTGATGATCCACCGTGCGCTGTTCGGGTCGATCGAGCGGTTCTTCGGTGTGCTCACCGAGCACTACGCGGGCGCTTTCCCGGCCTGGCTCGCGCCCGTGCAGGCGGTCGCGATCCCGGTGACGGGGGAGCAGGTGCCCTTCGTCGAGGGCGTCGCCGCCGCGCTGCGGGCACAGGGCGTCCGCGTCGAGGTCGACGCGGGCGACGACCGGATGCAGAAGAAGATCCGCACCCACACCCTGCAGAAGGTGCCGTTCCTGCTGCTGGCGGGGGCACGGGACGCCGAGGCCGGAGCCGTCAGCTTCCGCTTCCGCGACGGGTCCCAGCTCAACGGGGTGCCGGTGGAGTCCGCCGTCGCCACGCTCGTCGACTGGGTCCGGCGGCGGGAGAACACCTCGCCGGACGCCGAGGTGTTCCGCGCTCCGGGCGGCGTGCCGGCCGCGGCCCGGTAGGCCTCGCAGCGCGGACGTCACGGCCTAGGATCGGGCACGTGGTGGACGCGGTGGGGTCTCCGGAGGCGGCGGAGCCCTCGGCGGACACGGGAGAACGTGGGCACGGGGGAGCCGGTGCTCGAACCGCGTGACGGCGTCGGCACCCCGGACCGGTTCCGCCGGCTCTGGACGCCGCACCGGCTGGCCTACATCGTCTCGGCGACGTCGGAGGCCGAGCAGGGCTGCCCGTTCTGCCGGATCCCGACGCTGCCCGACGACGACGGGCTGGTGGTCGCCCGCGGCGCGACGGTGTACGCGGTGCTGAACCTGCACCCCTACAACCCCGGGCATCTCATGGTGGTGCCCTACCGGCACGTGGCGGGGCTGGAAGACCTCGACGACGCCGAGTCCGCGGAGCTGATGACCGTGACCCGCACCGCGCTGCGGGCGCTGCGCACGGTGTCCGCCCCGCACGCGTTCAACGTGGGCCTGAACCTCGGCGCCGTTGCGGGCGGCTCGCTGGCCGACCACCTGCACCAGCACGTCGTTCCCCGCTGGGGCGGCGACGCCAACTTCATCGCGGTGATCGGGCAGACCAAGGTCATCCCGCAGCTCCTGTCGGAGACGCGCAGGTTGCTCGCCGAGGCCTGGCCCGGGGCCGCGGCGGACGAGGCCCGCGCGCGGGAAGCGGCGGGAGCGACACACGTCACCGGGCACGGCGGTCGTCCGGACTAGCTCCGGGCTACTCTGGACAGACCACCGCCCGGCACCGAGCAGGAGTCGATGCTCAACCTCTTCGCGCGAGCGCACGTCAGTCGGGTCACCACCCCGGTCGGACGCTGGCTCGTGGCCCGCGGCGTCTCCCCGGATGCGGTCACCGTCGCCGGCACCGTCGGCACCGCGGCCGCGGCGGTGTGGTTCATCCCGCGCGGACAGCTGTTCCTCGGCGCGCTGCTGGCCACCGTCTTCGTGCTGTTCGACATGATCGACGGCGCGATGGCGCGCGCCCGGGGTTTCAGCACGCCGTTCGGAGCGGTGCTCGACTCGGTCTGCGACCGGATCGCGGACGGCGTGCTGTTCGCCGCGATCACCTGGTGGTGCCTGGCCAGCGGCCAGCAGGCCCTGGGCGTGGCGGCGCTGGTGTGCCTGGTCGCCGGGCAGGTCATCTCCTACATCAAGGCGCGTGCCGAGGGCGCGGGCCTGACGGCGGACGGCGGCCTCGTCGAGCGGCCGGAGCGCCTGATCGCGTCGCTGGTCGGCACCGGCTTCGAGGGGCTGGGCATCCCGTACGCGCTCGCCACGGCGCTGTGGCTGCTCGCAGCGGCGTCCGTCTGGACGGTCGGGCAGCGCATCGTCGCCGTGCACCGGTCGGCCCGCGCGCTCGCGGCAGCGCAGGCCCGGGGGACGGTCACGTGACCGACCACCGGGCGGCGGGGCCGTGGACGAGGTGCCACACCGGGCACCGCATCCGGCTGCGGTGCCTCCGGCCCGCCGCGGCCGGGCACGCAGGTTCCGCGCCCGGGCGCGCCTGCCGCGTCCCCGACCTGGCGGGCCGCCGCACTGCGGACGCGGGGCTTCGTCGCGCTGCGCGGGCAGCGCGCCGCCGCCCGGAACCGGTGGACGGCGACGCTGGCCCGGCGCCGTGTCGGATGCGAGTGGGCCTCCGACCTCGCCGGGGCGCTCACCGACGCCGGGTTCGCCGCCGGCTGGCGCGTCGTCCGTGGCCTGCCCGAACCCGTCGCCCGCGAGGCGTTCCGGCTCGGTGCGGACCTCGCCGCCCGCCGGGACGGCCCCGGGGTCCGCCGGCTGCGGGCCAACCTGCGGCGGGTCGTGCCCGCCGCCCCGCCCGAGGAGCTGGACGCGCTGGTGCGGGCGGGGCTGCGCAGCTACGCCCGCTACTGGTGCGAGGCCTTCCGGCTGCCGTCCATGGACCGCGCGGCGGTGCTGGCCCGGATGGACCCGCACGTGACGGGCATGGCACCGATGTTCGAGGCGCTCGAGCAGGGCCGTGGCGTCGTCGCGGCGTTGCCGCACAGCGGCAACTGGGACCTCGCCGGGCTGTGGTTCGTCGAGTCCCAGCGGCGCCTCGGCCGGCCCGCCCGATTCACCACCGTGGTCGAACGGCTGCGTCCGGAGTCGCTGTTCCGCCGGTTCGTGGCGTACCGGGAGGGGCTCGGCTTCGAGGTGCTGGCGGCCGGCGACGGTCCGGTCGTCTACCGGACGCTGGCCGAGCGGCTGCGCGCGGGCGGCCTGGTCTGCCTGGTCGCGGACCGCGATCTGAGCGCCTCCGGGCTCGAGGTGTCGTTCTTCGGCGAGACCGCGAAGCTGCCGTCGGGGCCTGCCCGGCTCGCCGCGCGCACCGGCGCGCTGCTCGTCCCGGCGTTCCCGTCGTTCACCCCGGACGGGTGGGCCGCGACCATCGGCGACCCGATCCCGGTGCCCGCGAACGGCGGCCGCGACGGCCGTCGCGACGGCCACGCAGGCGCTGGCCGACGCGCTGGCCGCGCTCATCGCGACGGCCCCGCAGGACTGGCACATGCTGCAGCGGGTGTGGACCGCGGACCTGCGCGGTGGCCGATGACGGCGCTGCGGATCGGGATCGTGTGCCCGTACTCGCTGGACGTGCCCGGCGGGGTCCAGTCGCACGTCCTCGACCTCGCGCGGGCGCTGATCGCGCTCGGCCACTCGGTCTCGGTCCTCGCCCCCGCGGACGACGAGCGCCCGGCGGGTGAGCCGCCGCTGCCCGCGTTCGTCACACCGGCAGGGCGGGCCGTGAGCGTGCCGTACAACGGGTCGGTCGCCCGGATCACGTTCGGGCCCGTCTCGTACGCCCGCGTGCGGCGCTGGCTCGCCGAGCACACCTTCGACGTGCTGCACCTGCACGAACCCGGCACGTTCAGCCTGTCGTCGCTGGCGCTGTTCGAGGCCGAGGGCCCGATCGTCGCCACGTTCCACACGTCCACGGAGCGCTCGCGGGCGACACTGGTGTTCGCCCGGCCGATCAACGCGCTGATGGAGAAGGTGACGGCGCGGATCGCGGTGTCGCCGATGGCCCGCCGGGTGCAGGTCGAGCACCTCGGCGGCGACGCGGTCGAGATCCCCAACGGCGTGGACGTCGCGCTGTTCGCCGACCGGCCCGCTGCTGCCGGGCTACCCGCGCGACGGGCTCACGGTCGGGTTCCTCGGCCGGTTCGGCGAGCCGCGCAAGGGGATGGCGGTGCTGCTCGACGCGCTGCGCCTGCTCGTGCCGCAGCGCCCGGACCTGCGGCTGCTCGTCGTCGGCCGCGGCGACCCGGACGCCCTGCGTCGCGACGCCGGCCCGGGTCTCGCCGACCGGCTCGACATCCTCGGCGGCGTCGACGACGTCACCAAGGCGGCGGCGCTGCGCTCGATGGACGTCTACTGCGCGCCGAACACCGGTGGTGAGAGCTTCGGGATGGTGCTCACCGAGGCGATGGCCGCCGGCGCCGCGGTGCTGGCCAGCGACCTCGGGGCGTTCCGGGCCGTGCTGCAGCTCGACGGGGGTTCCGACGGCGGCCGTCCGGGTACGGAGGCGGGCGTGCTGTTCCCCACCGGCGACGCCCGCGGGCTCGCCTCCGCGCTGGCCGCGCTGCTCGACGATCCGCAGCGGCGGGTCGCTCTCGGGGCCGCCGCCCAGGCCCGCGCCGCCGCCTTCGACTGGCCGGTCGTCGCGGCGGACGTGCTGCGCGTCTACCGGGCCGCCATCGCGGCCGATCCTCGCCGGGTGCCCGGCCGGACCGCCGCGAGCACCCGGTGACGGCGCCGACCCTGGGCGTGCTGGTGCCCGACCTGACGCCCACCGCCTGGGCGGTCGTCGTCGTGGCGCTGCTGCTCCTGGCCGTCGTCACCTGGATCTGCGTGGTCCGGGCCCGACGGCTGGACCGGCTGCACCGCCGGACGGACGCCGCCCGCGCGGGCCTCGCGGACGCGCTGGACCGCCGCGGCGCCACCGCGCTGCGGGTGGCCGACGCGCTCGCCGCGGCTCCCCGGCCCGGCGGCGAGGTCCCCACCCTGCCCGCCGTCGCCGCGGCATCGCCGACGGTGAGGTCCCCACCCGCGTCGCCGCGGCGGCACTGGCCGGCGCAGCCCGCGACTCCCTCGACGCGTGCCGGGCGGCCCTGCGCGTGCCGGGAGCCGGTCTCGACCGCTGCGAGGCGGCGGAGAACACGCTCACCCGCCGGCTCGCCGGCGTCGACCGCGACACGCTGCCCGCGGGGCTCGCCGCCGAGCTCGCGGACGTCGAGCAGTCCGTCCTGATCGCCCGGCGCGTGCACAACGACGCCGTCCGCGACACCCTCGACCTGCGCTCGCGCCGGCTCGTGCGGTGGCTGCGCCTCGCGGGCACGGCCCCCGCGCCCGCCTACTTCGAGATCGCGGAGCCCCCGCCGTGGCGGCCGTCCCCCGTCCGGGGCGGCTGTCGTCCGCTCGCGCCGGCGGGAACGGGATCGGCCCGGCCCGCCTGACGTACCATCGGTGGGCCGACCCCGAGAGCCGAGAGGGAAACACCGTGTCGCTCGACCAGATCCCGTCCGCCGCCCCCCAGCTGGGCACCTCCCGCGTGAAGCGGGGGATGGCCGAGATGCTCAAGGGCGGCGTGATCATGGATGTGGTCACGCCCGAGCAGGCGAAGATCGCCGAGGACGCCGGCGCCGTCGCGGTGATGGCGCTGGAGCGCGTGCCCGCCGACATCCGCGCGCAGGGTGGCGTCGCGCGGATGAGCGACCCCGACATGGTGCAGGGGATCATCGACGCCGTCTCGATCCCCGTGATGGCGAAGGCCCGCATCGGGCACTTCGTCGAGGCCCAGGTGCTGCAGTCGATCGGCGTCGACTACGTCGACGAGTCCGAGGTCCTCACCCCCGCCGACGAGGCCCACCACATCGACAAGTGGGCGTTCACCGTGCCGTTCGTGTGCGGCGCGACCAACCTGGGCGAGGCGCTGCGGCGCATCGCCGAGGGTGCCGCGATGATCCGGTCGAAGGGCGAGGCCGGCACCGGCAACGTCGTCGAGGCCACCCGGCACATGCGCGCCATCCGCGCCGAGATCCGCCGGCTGGGCGCGCTGGACGAGGCGGAGCTGTACGTCGCGGCCAAGGAGCTGCGGGCCCCGTACGAGATCGTGGCCGAGGTGGCGCGGGCCGGGAAGCTGCCGGTGGTGCTGTTCACCGCGGGCGGCATCGCGACCCCCGCCGACGCGGCGATGATGATGCAGCTGGGCGCCGAGGGCGTGTTCGTGGGTTCGGGCATCTTCAAGTCCGGCGATCCGGCCCGGCGCGCCGAGGCCATCGTCAAGGCCACCACCTTCCACGACGACCCCGATGTGGTCGCGAAGGTCTCCCGCGGGTTGGGCGAGGCCATGGTGGGTATCAACATCGCGGACGTCCCTGCCGCGCAGCGGTACGCGGACCGCGGCTGGTGACCGCTCGTATCAACCGTCTTCCCTGAGATCGACCGGTTCGGGTCGACTTCTGCGCCCGAGAGTGTTACTGGGCCAGCCGGAGTAACCGCCTCCCCCTAACGTCCGTGTCGTCCGGTTTCGGCGACGGCAGGGGAGACCATGGGGCTGCTGACGACCCGCAGTACACGGCGGTTGGCGACGGTGGGTGGGTTGCTCACACTGGCGCTGGTCGCCGGCGCCGCGCCCGCCGTCGCGGCCGAGCCGCCCCGAGAGCCGGGTTGCGCCGGTGTCGGCGATCGTGGCAGTCAGAGCCCGGTCGCGCGGCTGCTCGCGGCGCTCGGAGTGACGGTGACCCTCGACGTGCAGGCGGGCGCGCGCCGCGCACCCGGCCAGGACTGCCCACCCGCACCACGCCGGTCCGCCGGGTACGCGCGCAGCGCCGCGGCCCAGCAGAACTGGGGCGAGCCGACGCGCGTCGAGGAGTTCGACGGCACCCGCCTCGGATCCACGTGGAACGTCTACGACGGCCCGGGGCACGCCGGGAACGGGCGGCGCACCCCCTCCGCGGTGAGCGTGCGCGACGGGATGCTGACCATCACCGGCAACTCGGCGGGCGACACCGCCGGGATGGAGTGGGGCGGCGGCCAGCGCTACGGCCGGTGGGAGGGCCGGGTGCGCGCGCCGGCGAGCGACCCGTCGTACAACGCGCTGCTGCTGCTGTGGCCCGACGCCGAGAACTTCCCGGTCGGCGGCGAGATCGACTTCATGGAGATGATGGACCACACCCGGCAGAAGACCAACGTCTTCCTGCACTACGGGAAGAACAACAGGCAGGTCTCGGGCAGCGTCGTCGCGGACGCCACGCAGTGGCACAACTGGGCGGTCGAGTGGACGCCGACGTACATCGCGACGTACCTCGACGGCAAGGAGTGGTGGCGCACCGAGCGCACGGAGATCTTCCCGCCCGGGCCGATGCACCTGTGCATCCAGCTCGACTGGTTCCCCCGGTCGGCCCGCGGCACGGTGAAGACCTCGACGATGCAGGTCGACTGGGTGAAGCAGTATGCGCTGAGCCCGGCAGAGACGGGCCGCGCGGCGCCACGGCGGTGGCCGCCGACTGATCGACGGGGCTTCGGTGATTCCGGCTTGACGGGGAAGCGCGCGTGGTCCGGGATGATCGGGTGCGCTCCCCGTTCGGTGCCGTCGACCGCGGCGACCTCCGCGACGCCCTCGCCCTGGTAGCGGCCATCGCCGTCGTCGGGGCCTCCTTCGGTGCCCTCGCCGCGGCCGGCGGCGTACCGCCCCTGCTCATCGTCGGGATGTCGGTGCTGGTGTTCGCGGGCGGCGCGCAGTTCCTGGTCGTCGCCGTCGTGGCGTCCGGGGGCAGCGTCGTGGCGGCGGTGGCCGCGGGGTTCCTGCTGAACCTGCGGCTCCTGCCCTTCGGACTCGCGGTGGGAGAGACGGTCGGCGGCGGGTGGCTCGCCCGGCTCGCCGGTGCGCAACTGATCACCGACGAGACCGTGGCGTTCTCCCGGGCGCGCCCGTCGGGGCCGCGGGCCCGGGCGGCGTTCTGGATGTGCGGGATCCTGCTCTACACGGCGTGGAACGTCGGGACGGTCGCCGGGATGCTCGCCGGGTCGGCGGTGCCGGACCCCGCCGCGTTCGGGGTCGACGCCGCGTTCCCGGCGGGGCTGCTGGCCCTGCTGCTGCCCGGGCTGCGCCGCCGCGACGCCCGACGGGTCGCGCTGACGGCCGCCGTGGTCGCGCTGCTGGCGACGCGGGTGCTGCCGACCGGGCTGCCGGTGCTCGCGGGGCTGCTGGGGCTGCTCGTCGCCGGCACCCCGCCCGCACCCCGGTCGGCCGATCCGGCCCCGCCGTCCGATCCGGGCGGGGAGCAGCCGTCCCGAGAGCCACCCGCCGACGAGGACGAGCCCCCCGCCGCGTCGCCCGGGACCGGCCGGTGACCTGGACCGCGCTGGTCGTTCTGGCCGCCGCCACGTACTCGTTGCGCCTCGCCGGGCTCGTCCTGCGCGACCGACTCCGCCTGCCGGCCCGCGTCCAGCGGTACGTCGACCTCGGCGCGACCGGGCTGCTCGTCGCCCTGGTCGCCGTCAGCGCGCTGCTCGACGGCGACGCCTTCGCGGGCTGGGCCCGGCCGGTCGGGGTCCTGGTCGGCGGACTCGCCGCGTGGCGGCGCGCGCCGTTCGTCGTCGTGGTGGTGCTCGCCGCCGGGACGGCGGCGGGTCTGCGCGCGCTCGGCGTCGAGTGACCGCGCACACGCGCAGACGCGCCTCAGTTGCTCGGCGCCACCTCGTACCGCGCCCGCCGCCGGGTGAACGACGCCGTCCCCGACGTCATCGCCCGCAGGTCGACCGCGTAGCGCAGCAGCTCGGTGCACGGCACCTCCGCGCGCACCACCGTCCGTCCGAGGCCCGCGACGTCCGTGCCCAGCACGCGCCCACGGCGTCCGGAGAGGTCGCCCAGCACGGCGCCGAGGTGGTCGTCCGGAATGGTCACGGCCACCTCGTCGAGCGGTTCGAGCAGCACCGTCCCGCAGGCCTGGCCCGCCTCGCGCAGCGCCAGCGCGCCGGCGGTCTGGAACGCGGCGTCCGAGGAGTCGACGCTGTGCGCCTTGCCGTCCACGAGCGTCGCCCGCACGTCGACGACCGGGTGGTGCTCGTCGGTCAGCCCCCGCTCGAGCTGGCTGCGGATGCCCTTCTCGACGCTCGGGATGAACTGCGTCGGCACCGACCCGCCGACCACATGGGACACGAACTCGAACCCCGACCCGCGGGGCAGCGGCTCGAACTCCACGTGGCAGACGGCGTACTGGCCGTGCCCACCGGACTGCTTGACGTGCCGCCCCGTCACCCGCGCGGGGCTGCGGATCGTGGCGCGCAGCGGCACCTTGACCGGCTCGGTGTCGACCTCGGCGCCGCTGGCCCGCAGGCGCGACAGCACGACGTCCGCGTGCGCCTCGCCCATGCACCACAGCACCGTCTGGTGCGTCTCGGGGTTGCGCTCCAGGCGCAGCGTCGGGTCCGCGGCGACGAGCCGGGTCAGCGACCGGCCCAGCGCGTCCTCGTCGGCCCGGCTGCGGGCGACGACCGCGACCGGCAGCAGCGGGTCGGGCAGGTTCCAGCACGACAGCAGCAGCGGGTCCGACGCGGCGGAGACGGTGTCGCCGGTCTCGGCGCTGCCGAGCTTGGTCAGCGCGGCGATGTCGCCTGCGACGCACGCCTCGACCTCGCGGAGCTGGGCACCGAGCGGGACGTAGACGTGCGCGAGCCGCTCGTCGACGTCGTGGCCGCCCTCGTCGGAGGTGTCGTCGCCCTCCGTGGTCGGCCGGGGGACGTGCCCGCTGACGTGCACCGAGGTCTCGGGCCGCAGCGTCCCGGAGAACACCCGCACCAGCGACACCCGGCCCACGTAGGCGTCCGCGGAGGTGCGGACGACCTCGGCCGCGAGCGGCCCGTCCGGGTCCGCGGTCAGCGGGGGCCGCGCGGAGCCGTCGATCCCGGAGACGCGGGGGAGCGGGTGCTCCAGCGGTGACGGGAACCCGCCGACGAGCAGCTCCAGCAGGGCGTCCAGCCCGACGCCGCCCATCGCGCAGACGGGAACGACCGGGTGGAAGGAGCCGCGGGCGACGGCGGTCTCCAGGTCGTCGACCAGCGTGGCGGTGTCGATCTCCTCGCCGCCGAGGTAGCGCTCCATGAGCGTCTCGTCCTCGGACTGCTCGATGATCCCCTCGAGCAGGGTGGCGCGGGCGTCGTCGGCGTCGGGTGGCGCGGCGCCCTCGGGGGTCTGGCTGATCAGCCCGTACAGGCCGATCACCGCACCGCCGTCCCGGAGCGGCAGGTAGAGCGGGGCCACGCCCGCCCCGAAGGCGTCCTGGCAGGCGGCGACCGTCCCCTCCACGTCCGCACGCGGGTGGTCGCACCGGGAGACGACGACGGCACGCGGCATCCCGACGGCGGCGCACTCCTCCCACTGGGTGACCGTCGCCGGGTCGATCGCGCCCTCCCGGCCGGCGGAGGCGGGCACGACGAACAGCGCGGCGTCGGCCGCGCGCAACCCGGCGCGCAGCTCGCCGACGAAGTCGCCGTAGCCGGGGGTGTCGATGAGATTGATCTTCGTGTCGGGGCCGTCCGGCGCGGCGTGCATGAGGGGAGCGACGGCCAGCGCGACCGAGCGCTGCTGGCGGACGGCCGCGGGGTCGTGGTCGCACACGGTGCCGCCGTCGACGACGGTGCCTGCCCGGGGGATCGTGCCCGTGTGCGCGAGGAGGGCCTCGACGAGCGTCGTCTTCCCCGCACCGGAGGGTCCGACGAGGACGACGTTGCGGATCCGGGCGGGGTCGAGCACCGTCGGTGCGGTCCCCCCTGCTCCCGCTCCCGTGCGCGACCCTGCCCTGCCTGCTCTGACCGTCATGGACGACCACCTCCACGCCGCTCTAGTGTGCCTGCGATCACACACCCGTGCGGGCCCGCCCCACAAGCCCCGAAGGCCCCCGACCGGGCGGGCCCGAGTCCCCGTGCCGGTGCGGCGGTAGGGTCCGGCCGTGCCCGTCCCCGGACCCGGATACGCCATCACCGCCCGCGTCGAGGTGCCCGCCTCGGCGAGCGCGGCGGGTGACCTCACGGTCGCGATCGGGCAGGTCGGAGGCGTGGTCACGGCGTTCGACGTCGTGGAGTCGCACACCGCGACGCTGGTCGTCGACATCAGCTGCAACGCCCTGAACGAGGGCCACGGCCGGGAGATCACCGACGCGCTGGAGGCGCTGCCCGGGGTGCGGGTCCGCAAGGTCTCGGACCGCACGTTCCTGCTCCACCTCGGCGGGAAGCTGGAGGTGCAGTCGAAGGTCGCGCTGCGCACCCGGGACGACCTCTCGCGCGCCTACACCCCCGGTGTGGCCCGGGTCTGCCAGGCGATCGCGGCGAACCCGGACGACGCGCGGCGGCTGACGATCAAGCGCAACACCGTCGCGGTGGTCACCGACGGCTCGGCCGTGCTCGGGTTGGGCAACCTCGGTGCCGCCGCGGCGATGCCGGTGATGGAGGGCAAGGCGGCGCTGTTCAAGCGGTTCGGCGGGGTCGACGCGTGGCCGGTGTGCCTCGACACGCAGGACACCGAGGAGATCATCCGGACCGTCCAGATCCTCGCGCCGGGCTACGGCGGGATCAACCTCGAGGACATCGCCGCCCCGCGGTGCTTCACGATCGAGAGGCGACTGCGCGAGCTGCTCGACATCCCGGTCTTCCACGACGACCAGCACGGCACCGCGGTGGTCGTGCTCGCCGCGCTGCGCAACGCCCTGCGGGTGGTCGGCAAGGAGCTCGGCGACTGCCGGATCGTCGTCTGCGGGGCGGGCGCCGCGGGGTCGGCGATCATCCGGTTGCTGGAGCCGTCGAAGCCGGGGGACGTGCTGGCCGTCGACGTCGACGGGATCGTGCACCCGGACCGGCCCGGGCTCGACGACAACCTGGCCTGGCTCGCCGAGCACACGAACGCCGGGCGGGTGTCCGGCACGCTGGCCGACGCGCTGGTCGGGGCGGACGTGTTCATCGGGGTGTCGGCGCCGAACCTGTTCGGGGCGGCGGAGCTCGCGACGATGGCGGACCGGGCGATCGTGTTCGCGCTGGCGAACCCGGACCCCGAGGTCGACCCGAGCGTCGCGGCACGACACGCCGCGGTCGTCGCCACCGGCCGGTCGGACTACCCGAACCAGATCAACAACGTGCTCGCGTTCCCCGGCATCTTCCGCGGGCTGCTCGACGCGCAGGCGCGCGACATCACCGACGCGATGCTCCTCGCCGCGTCCACGGCGATCGCGGACGTCGTGACCGAACCGAACCCGTCGTTCATCGTGCCGAGCGTGTTCGACCCGGCGGTGGCGAAGGCCGTGGCGGACGCCGTGCGGGGCGCCGCCCGCGTCCTGAAGACGTAACTATCCTGGGGGCATGTCCCCGGTGATCGGCGTGCTGGCCCTGCAGGGCGACGTCCGCGAGCACGTCGCCGCGGTGTCGTCGTGCGGGTTGCGGGCCGTGCCGGTGCGCCGGCCCGCCGAGCTCGACGCCGTGGACGCGCTCGTGATCCCGGGCGGGGAGTCGACGACGATGAGCCGCCTGATGGAGACGTTCGAGCTGCTCGACCCGCTGCGGAAGCGGATCGCGTCCGGCATGCCGGCCTACGGGTCGTGCGCCGGGATGATCCTTCTCGCGTCGCAGATCCTGGACGGGCGACCGGACCAGCAGCAGCTCGGCGGGCTGGACGTGGTGGTGCGGCGCAACGCGTTCGGCCGCCAGGTCGACTCGTTCGAGGCGGACCTGCAGGTCGAGGGCGTGCCCGGCGGCCCGGTGCGGGCGGTCTTCATCCGGGCGCCATGGGTGGAGACGGTGGGCCCCGGGGTGCAGGTGCTGGCGACGGTGCCGCGCTCGACGCTGACCGGGACGGATGCGGGCGCGGCGGCGGGCCGCCCGGTGGCGGTGCGCCAGGGCCCGGTGCTGGCGACGTCGTTCCACCCGGAGATCACGGGCGACCTGCGGGTGCACGCGCTGTTCTGCGCGATGGTGCGGGAGATCGCCGCCGCGGCCTGAGCAGCACGCGCAGGATCGGAGGGGCCGTGCTGGGTGGGCGTGTGCTGGGTGGGCGCGTGCGCAGGCTGGCTGGGTGCGGGCTGGCTGGATGCGGGGGATTGCAGCAAGGTGGCCTTACTGCAATCGGATTGGAGCAGGGCCACCCTGCTGCAATTCGCGGATCAGCTCGGACGGGTCGCGAGTACCGGGGGCCTGGGCCGAGAGGCGGCGTGGATGTATGCCGCGCACAGCTCGTCGAGAACCGCACGGCCGTCGGAGTGCATCCGTGCCGGCTGGGTCGGCAGCACGGGCACGCCCGCGGCGACGAAGCGCGCCGTCCGCTCCTGCTCGCGTTCGTAGTCGATCGGGTTGAGGTGCCATGCCAGCGAGTTGATCTCCCAGGCAAGAGCCACCTCGTCGAACCAGGCGTCCGCGGTTCCGAGGAACCGGCCAGACAGATCGTGAACGGGCGTGTTCCACCACGGCTCGGGTAGGCCCGACCGCCGCCACAGGCGCCTGGCGTCGGCCTCCGCGGCGGAGCGAATTCCGGCACCGACCTCGCGGAGGATGCGCCGCGGCGTCGCGCTGCCCCGGCGCCCGCATTCAGCGAGCTCGATTCCGAGATGTGCCACCGTGCACAGTCCTCGCTGCACTGGGTCGGCGATCAACTCGGTGATCTCCCGCGCGTCGCGCAGACGACGGGCGGCATCGATGACTGCTCGCGGTACCGGGGCGAGGGGCACCCCGCCTCGAACAACGGCTGCAGGCATGCGGCGGCTGCGCTCAACCTGGATATGTGCCGCGCTCCGGACCTGCCTGTCGTGGGGAACAAGGACGTGGAGCGGTGGCTGTGGAGCTGGGCCGCGTCGGACACCATGTCGTCTGACATGCCTCCAGGCCGGTGAGGACGGTGTCCCGGCCCCCGTGCAGCAGGGCTGCCGTGACGAGCTGTCCGGTCGTCGGATGCCCGGTGGTCATCAGGATGATGCCGGGCGCGAGGCGCTGCCAGGGGCCGCCGTCCCGGCACCGGTGGTAGACGGTCGACTCCGGCACACCCAGCGCGACGAGCGCCTGTGCCGTAACGACGCCGTCATGCGCAGCAGCGCGAAGGTGCTCGCGTGACAGGTTCGCGAAACCACGTGCCATGCGCAGCATCGTCATGAGCGGCCGGCCCGTGAGGGGGCGTATCGGTGGGAACTGTGTGCAGTGGTGAACGCTGGCGTGCTTCCCAGCGATTGCAGCAGGGTGGCCCTGCTCCAATCGGTGTGGTGTAGGGCCACCTTGCTGCAATCCCGGTCGCCCCGCCCCGGCTTGCTTCCTGCGCCCCCGCTGCCGCGCTGCTCGGCCTCGCTAGGATCGAAGGGATCTGTGCACCAGGGAGGACATCATGAGCGGCCACTCCAAGTGGGCGACGACCAAGCACAAGAAGGCCGTCATCGACGCCCGCCGCGGCAAGATGTTCGCCAAGTTGATCAAGAACATCGAGGTCGCCGCGCGCACCGGCGGCGGTGACCCGGACGGCAACCCCACGCTCTACGACGCCATCCAGAAGGCCAAGAAGAGCTCGGTCCCCAACGACAACATCGACCGCGCCGTCAAGCGCGGGTCGGGGGCCGACGCCGGCGGGGCCGACTACCAGACGATCACCTACGAGGGCTACGGCCCGAACGGCGTCGCGGTCCTCGTCGAGTGCCTCACCGACAACCGCAACCGGGCCGCCACCGAGGTCCGGCTCGCCATGACCCGCAACGGCGGCACGATGGCCGATCCCGGGTCGGTGGCGTACCTGTTCACCCGCAAGGGCGTCGTGATCGTGCCGAAGGTCGGCCTCAGCGAGGACGACGTGCTGCTCGCCGTCCTGGAGGCGGGCGCCGAGGAGGTGAACGACCTCGGCGAGAGCTTCGAGATCGTCTCCGAGGCCACGGACCTCATCCCGGTCCGCACCGCGCTGCAGGAGGCCGGGATCGACTACGACTCCGCGGACCCGACGTTCCTGCCCTCGATGCAGATCCCGCTGGACGCCGAGGGCGCGCGCAAGGTGTTCAAGCTGATCGAGGCGCTGGAGGACAGCGACGAGGTGCAGAACGTCTATGCGAACTTCGACGTCAGCGACAAGGTGCTCGAAGAGGTCGACGCGTAGGAGCCCGGAGAGCTCGGCGGGATGTGTCACTCGAGAACGCCGTTCTCGCGGAGGAAGGCGATGAGGTCGACGCCGGACGACGTCACCGCCTGTGCGCCTGCGGCCCGCGCCTCGGCGGCGTGCTCGCGGACGGCCCGGCCGCTGGTGAACACGAGCAGCGGGGTGTCGTCGCCCGCGGCGCGCAGCGCCCGTGCCAGGTCGAGGCCTGCGGTCGTCCGGTAGCTCCCGTCCTCGCGGCGCCCCATGTCGCTGATCACCGCGCCGTAGTCGCGGCCGCTCGCCAGCGCCAGGCCCTCGGCCGTGGTCCGGGCGGTGTCGACGCGGACGCCGCCGGTCATCAGCTGGTCGATGAGCAGCGCGTTGTTCTCCGGTCGGTCGTCGACCCACAGCACCGCGGCCGGCCGCTGCTCCCGGGGCGGGTCCGGCGGCCCACCGGCCACCTGCCGGCGCAGGTCGTCGAGCTGGCGTCGCAGGTCGAGCGCGACCTCGTTCTGCTGCTGGCGGAACTTGCCGAGCGTCACCCGCTGGCCGCCGACCTCGATCGTCACCTCTTCGCGCTCGCTGCCCGACCGCAGCAGCCCCGCCAGCGGCCGGGCGAAGAGCACCAGGCCGAGCAGCACGACCGCGGGCCAGGCCAGGTCCGCGATGGAGGACAGGAGCTCCGGCACCGCGCCATGATGGCGGTCCGGTCGGGACGGGTGCCGGTCGCCCCACCGGGAACTGTCGGTGGGCAGTCCTAGACTCACGAACCGATGAGCGCCCAGCCACCCGTACCCCAGCTCGAGAACGACGGCGCTCGAAGCAGACGCCGCCGCCGGTCACGCATCCGGTGGCCGAGCGCCGGCTGCTGCTCCTCGACGGCCATTCGCTGGCCTACCGGGCGTTCTTCGCCCTGCCGGCGGAGAACTTCCGCACCGGCACCGGGCAGACCACGAACGCCGTCTACGGCTTCACGGCCATGCTCATCAACCTGCTGCGGGACGAGGTGCCCACGCACGTCGCCGTGGCGTTCGACGTCTCGCGCACCACGTTCCGCTCGGAGCGGTTCTCCGAGTACAAGGCCAACCGGAGCTCGACGCCCGACGACTTCCGCGGCCAGGTCGACCTCATCAAGGACGTCCTCACGGCGCTGGCGATCCCGTTCTTCGCGGTCGACAACTTCGAGGCGGACGACATCATCGCCACCCTCGCCACGCAGGCCGAGGCGCAGGGCTACCGGGTGCTGGTGACGACGGGCGACCGCGACGCGTTCCAGCTGGTCAGCGAGAACGTCACGGTGCTCTACCCGACGCGCGGGGTCTCCGAGCTCGGCCGGATCGACCCGGACGCGGTGATGACCCGCTACGGGCTCACCCCGGCGCAGTACCCGGATTTCGCGGCGCTGCGCGGCGACCCGAGCGACAACCTGCCCAGCATCCCGGGCGTCGGCGAGAAGACGGCCGCCAAGTGGGTGCGCGAGTTCGGCTCGCTGGAGGCGCTGACGGACCGGGTGGACGAGGTGAAGGGCAAGGCGGGCGACGCCCTGCGCGCGCACCTCGCGCACGTGCTGCTCAACCGCCAGCTCACCGAGCTGATCCGGGACGTCCCGCTCGACGCCGCACCGGACGACCTGGTGGCCCGCCCGTGGGACCGCGAGGCCGTGCACCGGCTGTTCGACGAGCTGGAGTTCCGGGTGCTGCGCGAGCGCCTGTTCGCCACGCTGACCAGCGCCGAGCCGGAGGCGGAGGAGGGCTTCGACGTCGAGGGCGGGGCGCTCGAGCCCGGCACGGTGCGGGCGTGGCTCGACGCGCACGCCCGCGACGGGCGCCGGGTCGGGATCGCGGTGCACGGGCGGCTGGCCACGTGGGCGGGCCGCGACGTCGACGGGATCGCGCTGGCCGCCGGGGAGCCGTCGCTGGAGGCGCGCGCGGCCGGGGCGTCCGCCGGGGCGGCCCAGGCCGCGTACCTCGACGTGCGCACGCTCCTGCCGGACGACGAGGCGGCGCTGGGGGAGTGGTTGGCCGACGCGTCCGTGCCCAAGGCGGCGCACGACGTCAAGGCCGCCCTGCACGGCCTGCGCGCCCGCGGCTGGGACCTCAACGGCCTGACCAGCGACACCGCGCTGGCCGCGTACCTGGCCCGGCCGGGGCAGCGCAGCTTCGACCTCGCCGATCTCGCGCTGCGCTACCTGCGCCGCGAGCTGCGCGCCGAGAGCGAGCCGGAGAACGGCCAGCTGTCGCCTGCTCGGCGGCGAGGAGGAGGCCGACTCCGCCCGCGCGCAGGCGCAGATCGTGGCGGCCTCGGCGGTGGCCGAGCTGGCGACCGCGCTGGACGCCGAGCTGGAGCGGCTCGGGGGCACGCGGCTGCTCGCCGAGCTGGAGCTGCCGTTGCAGGGTGTGCTGGCCGACCTGGAGACCGCCGGCGTCGCCGTCGACCGCGAGGCCCTCGCCGAGCTGGAGGCCGAGTTCGCCGCGCAGGTCAAGCAGGCCGCGCAGGACGCGTACGGCGTGATCGGCAAGGAGATCAACCTCGGGTCGCCGAAGCAGCTGCAGGTGGTGCTGTTCGACGAGCTGAGCATGCCCAAGACCAAGCGCACCAAGACCGGCTACACCACCGACGCCGACGCGCTGCAGACGCTGTTCGAGCAGACCGAGCACCCGTTCCTGTCGCACCTGCTGGTGCACCGCGACGCGACGCGGCTCAAGGTCACCGTCGAGGGGCTGCTCAAGTCGATCGCCGACGACGGGCGCATCCACACCACCTACAGCCAGACGATCGCCGCCACCGGCCGGCTGTCGTCGACGGAGCCGAACCTGCAGAACGTGCCCATCCGCACGGCGGCGGGGCGGCGGATCCGCGACACGTTCGTCGTCGGCGACGGGTTCGCCGAGCTGATGACGGTCGACTACAGCCAGATCGAGATGCGGATCATGGCGCACCTGTCGGGCGACGAGGCCCTGATCGAGGCGTTCCGCAGCCATCACGACTTCCACGCCGAGACCGCCGCGCGGGTGTTCGGGGTCGACGCCGCGGAGGTCGGGCCCGAACGCCGCGCCAAGATCAAGGCGATGAACTACGGCCTGGCGTACGGGCTGTCGGCCTTCGGGCTGAGCAACCAGCTGCGGATCTCCACGGAGGAGGCCCGCGGCCTGATGGACGACTACTTCCAGACCTTCGGCGGTGTGCGCGACTACCTCGGCGGAGTCGTCGACCAGGCGCGGAAGGACGGCTACACCGAGACGATCCTCGGCAGGCGCCGCTACCTGCCGGACCTGACCACGGACAACCGGCAGCGCCGCGAGATGGCCGAGCGGATGGCGCTCAACGCCCCGATCCAGGGCAGCGCGGCGGACATCATCAAGGTCGCGATGCTCAACGTGCACCGGGCGCTCGCCGCGGAGGGCATGCGCAGCCGGATGCTGCTGCAGGTCCACGACGAGCTGGTGCTCGAGGTCGCCGAGGGCGAGCGGGGGGTCGTGGAGGAGCTGGTGCGCCGGGAGATGGGCGCGGCGCACGCACTGTCGGTGCCGCTGGAGGTGTCGGTGGGCTACGGGCGCAGCTGGGACCAGGCCGCGCACTGACGACCGCCGCACCGCCACACATCGGCGCGGGCCCGGCGTCGGCTCGGCCCGTGCACACCGCGGACGCCCGTGCACACCGCGCGCGATGTGCACGACCGGCGCGGCTTGTGCACGGCCGGTGCGGGTCGCCCGAATCCGGTGGACGTGCGGGTGCACGCCGCTCGACGATGCCGGGGTGGAGCCGCTCGCATGGGACGACCCGCTGCCCGCCCACCCCCGCCGGATCCTGGTCACCGGCACGTCCGGCGCCGGGAAGACGACGGTGGCGGCCGCGCTGTCGGGCCGCCTCGGGATCCCGCACACCGACATCGACGGGCTCTACCACGGTCCCGGCTGGGTGCCGCGCCCCGAGTTCGTCGACGACGTCGCCGCTCTCGCCGCGCGCGAGGAGTGGGTCACCGAGTGGCAGTACTCCGTGGTCCGCCCACTGCTGCTGGGCCGCGCGGACCTGCTGGTCTGGCTCGACCTGACCCGCGCGGCGGTGATGCGCCAGATCGTGCCGCGCACGCTCCGCCGGCGGCTGCGGCGCGTCGAGCTGTGGAACGGCAACGTCGAACCGCCGCTGTGGACGCTGCTCACCGATCGGGACCACATCCTGCGCTGGGCCTGGCGCACCCACCCCAAGACCGCCGCCCGCGTGCACCAGGTACTCGCCTCGACCGACCGCCGACGGTGGTGCGATTGCGCACCGGCGGCGAGGTGACCGCCTGGCTCGACGGCCCCGTCGCCGCCCTCGCCCCCGCCCGCTGAGCTCCGCACAGCGGCCGCAACCGGTGATCGCCACCGGCTCGCACGCAGCGAAGTCGGCCCTTCACCCAGTCCGAGTGCACTTGTGTCGCGACTCGGCCGGCGAACGTGCCGACTCGCGCCGCGAACGTGCGACTCGCGTCAGCGAACGTGCCGACCGGGGCTGCGCGACTCCGGCGCGCCCCGGGAGCCGGCCGCGCGCCCACCGGTAGCCTCCCCGTCGAACGGCTGTTCGCTCGGCAGGACGGAGATCGCGGGTGCGGGTGCTCGGCGTCGACCCGGGGTTGACCCGGTGCGGGCTCGGCGTGGTCGACGGCGGAGCCGGCGGCGGGCGCGAGGTCCGGTACGTCGCCGTCGACGTCGTGCGGACCGTCGGCCGATGCGCCGCTCGCGACCCGCCTGCTCGCGGTCGGTGACGAGGTCGAGCGCTGGATCACCCGGCACCGCCCGGACGTCGTCGCCGTCGAGCGCGTGTTCAGCCAGCACAACGTGCGCACGGTGATGGGTACGGCCCAGGCGAGCGGGGTGGTCGCGCTGCTCGCGGCCCGGGCCGGGCTGCCCGTCGCCTTCCACACGCCCAGCGAGGTGAAGGCGGCCGTCACCGGTGAGGGTCGGGCCGGGAAGGAGCAGGTCACCGCCATGGTGACCCGCCTGCTCGGGCTCGCCGAGGCGCCGCGGCCCGCCGACGCCGCCGACGCCCTCGCGCTGGCGATCTGCCATTGCTGGCGCGCTCCGATGCTGGACCGGATGGCCCAGGCGCGGGAGCGGTCGGCGGAGCTCGCGCGCCGGCACCGGGCCCGGCTCGCCGCCGCCGCCGAGGCGGCCGACCGTCGCGGGGCTGCCGGGGACGGTGGCCGATGAGTCCGCGACATCGCGCGGCGCCCGCGGTCGCGCTCGGGCCGGAACCGGTGCGGGACCCGACGGGGCGCGCGACGTCGGACTCGACACGTGATGAGGCGCGGGCGAGCGGGAGGTGGACCGCGTGATCGCGGCCGTTCGGGGCGAGGTGCTCGAGATCGGGCTGGACCACGCCGTCGTCGACGTGGGCGGGGTCGGGCTGGCGGTGCACGCCACGCCCGCGACGCTCGCCGGGCTGCGGCGGGGCGACCAGGCGCGGCTGGCGACCTCGCTCGTGGTCCGGGAGGACTCGCTGACCCTGTTCGGGTTCGCCGACGCCGAGGAGCGTGACCTGTTCACGCTGCTGCAGACGGTCAGCGGGGTCGGGCCGCGGCTGGCGCTGGCGACGCTGGCGGTGCTCGACCCCGACGCGCTGCGCCGCGCCCTGGCCGACGGCGACGCGACCGCGCTGACGCGGGTTCCGGGGATCGGCCGCAAGGGCGCGGAGCGGATGGTGCTGGAGCTGCGCGACAAGGTCGTCGCCCCGGCCCCGGTCCCGAGCGCTCCCGCGGCGGCGGGTGGGCTGCGCGACCAGGTCGTCGAGGCCCTGCTCGGGCTCGGGTTCCCGGCGAAGCCCGCCGAGCAGGCGGTGGACGCCGTGCTCGCGGAGAACGGGGGCACCGACGCGTCGACCGCTCTGCGCGCGGCACTGAGCCGCCTGGGGCGCGCCCGATGATCACTCGCGGCGCACGCCGGGTCGCGCCGGTGAGCCGGCACCGGCGGGCGTCGGCGCGGGGGAGAGACCGCGGGAGTGCCCGTGACCGAACCCGTGACGGGCGCCGCAGCACAGCCCGAGGACCTCGACGTCGAAGCCACGCTCCGGCCGCGGCGGCTCGCCGAGTTCGTCGGCCAGCCGCGCGTGCGTGAGCAGCTCGAGCTGGTGCTCGAGGCGTCGCGCCGGCGCGGCGACCCGCCCGACCACATCCTGCTGTCCGGCCCGCCCGGGCTCGGCAAGACCAGCCTCGCGATGATCGTCGCCGTCGAGCTGGGCGCGGCCATCCGCCTCACCAGCGGGCCGGCCCTGGAACGGGCAGGCGACCTCGCGGCGATGCTGTCCAACCTCGTCCCCGGCGACGTCCTGTTCATCGACGAGATCCACCGCATCGCGCGCCCCGCCGAGGAGATGCTCTACCTCGCGATGGAGGACTTCCGCGTGGACGTCGTCGTCGGCAAGGGCCCCGGCGCGACGAGCATCCCGCTCGACATCGCCCCGTTCACGCTGGTGGGGGCCACGACCCGGTCCGGGGCGCTCACCGGACCGCTGCGCGACCGGTTCGGGTTCACCGCACACATGGAGTTCTACGAGCCGGACGAGCTGGAGCGCGTGCTGCGCCGGGCGGCGGTGATCCTCGGGGTCGACCTGCGACCCGACGGTGCCGAGGAGATCGCCGGACGTTCCCGCGGCACACCGCGCATCGCGAACCGGCTGCTGCGCCGCGTCCGCGACTTCGCCGAGGTCCGCGCGGACGGCACCGTCACCCGTGCCGTGGCCCGCGCCGCGCTGGCCGTCTACGACGTCGACGAGCTCGGCCTGGACCGGCTGGACCGGGCGGTCCTGGGTGCGCTGGTGCGCGGGTTCGGCGGCGGTCCCGTCGGCGTGTCGACGCTGGCAGTGGCGGTGGGCGAGGATCCCGGTACCGTCGAGGAGGTCTGCGAGCCGTTTCTGGTGCGGGCCGGGATGCTGGCACGCACTCCGCGGGGCCGGGTGGCGACGGCGGCGGCGTGGGCGCACCTCGGGGTGTCGCCACCGCCCGACGTCCCTGGACCGGCCCCTCCTGCGTTGTTCTGACGGGTCGGCTGGCAGACTCGCCCCACCGACACGCGAAGGAAGGCGTTATCACGAGAAGCGACGGAGATCATGGAATCACTCGGCGGCCTGCTGTTCCCCCTGCTCATCCTGCTCCTGTTCATCCCGATCTTCCTGTCGGGGCGCAAGCAGCGCCGGCAGGCGCAGGAACAGCAGCAGCTCCAGTCGGCCCTCGAGGTCGGTGATGTCGTGACCACCACGTCCGGCCTGCGCGGCACCATCGTCGACGCCTCGTACGAGGACACCGTGGACCTGGAGATCGCCGACGGCGTCGTGACCACCTGGCTGCGCGCGGCGGTCCGCGAGCGGGTGCTCGACGCCTCCGCGTCGGACACCACGACGTCGGATGCCGTCGCCGCGGACACCGCCGCGGTCGGGTCGGACGGCGCCGCGGCCGACGACCCCGTGGGCACCGGGGTGCGGGACGTCGAGGCGACGGCGACGGTCGACACCCCCCACGACGCGAACGGCACGTCGCGCCCGTAGCCCAGCCCCTCGCGGGGACGACCGGCACACGCAGGAAGAGAGACCGTGGCATCCACCCCCGGGCGCATCCGGCCCTGGCGCCACCTGGCGGCGTTCGCCGGGATCGTCGTCGTGCTCTACGCACTGGTGTTCTTCACCGGTGACAAGGCCACACCCAAGCTCGGCATCGATCTGCAGGGCGGCACCCGGGTCACGCTGACCGCGCGCACCGAGTCGGGTGGTGAGCCGCCGCGCGAGCAGCTCCTGCAGGCACAGTCGATCATCGAGCAGCGCGTGAACGGCCTGGGCGTGAGTGGCGCCGAGGTCGTCCTGGACGGCACCAACATCACGATCACGGTGCCGGGCGAGGAGGGCGACCAGGCCCGGTCGCTCGGGCAGACGGCGCAGCTGCGGTTCCGCGAGGTGGTCGGCGGCCCGGTGGCCGCGATGCCGGCGGCCGCGCCGGGCCAGCCCGCCACGGACGCCCCGAACACGGACGCCCCGGCCACGGATGCTCCGAACACGGACACCCCGACCGGCACGACGCTCCCCCCGCAGGGGGCCCCTGGTGACGCCCCGGTCGTCACCCTGCCCGTCGCGCCCGTCGCGCTCGCGCAGCCCCTGCCGGCCACCCCGCCGTCGACGTCGCCCCCGGCCACACCGGCGCCCGCCACCGGCACCGCGGCGACCCCGGCCGACCCGGCCGTCGCCGCCGCGATCGACGCGGCCCGCGCGACACGCCAGAGCATGGACGCGTCCGTGCAGGCCCAGGCCCTGCAGGCGCTCGACTGCGCCGCCACCGATCCGCTGCGCGGCTACGACGACCCGACGCTGCCGCTGGTCAGCTGCAACCAGGACGGCACCGAGAAGTACGTGCTCGGCCCGAGCTTCCTGGAGGGCACCCAGATCTCGACCGCGCAGGCCGCGCAGAACAGCCAGGGCGCCGGCTGGGTCATCGACGTGACCTTCAAGAGCGACGGTGCGGCGATCTGGGGCGACTACACGTCGAAGAACGTCGGCAAGAACGTCGCCTTCGTGCTCGACGGCGAGGTCGTCTCCGCCCCCACGATCCAGGGCCCGATCTTCGGCACGACCCAGATCACGGGCCAGTTCAGCCAGGCCGAGGCGCAGAACCTCGCCGGCATCCTGCGGTACGGCTCGCTGCCGCTGTCGTTCGAGTCGTCCGAGGCCCAGACGGTGTCGGCGACCCTGGGGCTCGCCTCGCTGCAGGCCGGCCTGATCGCGGGCGGCGTCGGGCTCGCGCTGGTGTTCGTGTACTGCCTGTTCTACTACCGGGCGCTGGGCGTGCTGACGATCCTGTCGCTGGTGCTGTCGGGCCTGGTCGTCTACGCCGTGCTGGTGCTGCTCGGGCGCTGGGTCGGCTTCACGCTGGACCTCGCCGGTATCGCCGGGTTCATCGTGGCGATCGGCATCACCGCCGACTCGTTCGTGATCTTCTTCGAACGCATGAAGGACGAGGTCCGCGAGGGCCGCAGCTTCCGGTCGGCGGTGCCGCGGGCGTGGGTGCGGGCCCGGCGGACGATCCTGTCCGCGGACGCCGTCAGCTTCCTGGCCGCCGCCGTGCTGTACATCCTGGCGGTCGGCCAGGTGAAGGGCTTCGCGTTCACCCTCGGCATGTCGACCGTGCTCGACCTGCTGGTCGTGTTCCTCGTGACGCACCCGCTGGTGGCGCTGGCGTCGAACAACCGTGTGTTCAGCAGCCCGGCCTGGTCCGGGCTCGGTTCGGTGGCGCGGATCGGCGCGGCCCGCCGCGCTGCGGCCGTCAAGGGAGGCTGAGATGGCCGATACGACAGTGCGGCGGGACGGCCGGGCGAGGGCCGGTTTCCTGACGCGCCTCTACACCGGCACGGGCGCCTTCGACATCGTCGGGAAGCGCAAGCTGTGGTACGCCCTGTTCGGCACCCTCGTCCTGGTGTGCGTCGGCTCGATCGTCTTCCGCGGCTTCAACCTGGGCATCGACTTCACCGGCGGCACCCAGGTGCAGTTCCCGGCGGCCGGGGTCGGGGCGCCGGCCACGGTCGAGGATGTCCGGGGCGTCTACGAGCAAGCGATCGGGCAGGAGCCCGCGGCGGTGCAGACCATCGGCCAGGGTGCCGCCGCGTCGGTGTTGATCCGCTCCGAGCCGCTGGACGCAGGCCAGATCGTCACGCTCCGACAGGCCCTGTTCGACCAGTTCCAGCCGGTCGGCAGCGGCGGGCAGCCCTCCGTGTCGGCGATCAGCATCACCGACGTCAGCGGGACGTGGGGTGGTCAGATCACCCGGCAGGCGCTGATCGCGCTCGCGGTGTTCCTGGTGCTCGTCACGATCTTCCTGGCGTTCTACTTCGAACGCGCCATGGCCGTCGCCGCGCTGGTCGCCCTCGTGCACGACGTCGTGGTGACGATGGGCGTCTACTCGCTCGTCGGGTTCGAGGTCACGCCCGCCACGGCGATCGGCCTGCTCACGATCCTGGGCTTCTCGCTCTACGACACCGTCGTGGTGTTCGACAAGGTCAAGGAGAACACGCGCGGGCTGCTCGGCCTCACCCGCCGGACCTACGCCGAGGCGGCGAACCTCGCGCTGAACCAGACGTTGATGCGCTCGATCAACACCTCGCTGATCGCGGTGCTGCCGGTGCTGGGCCTGATGGTCGTCGGCGTCGGGCTGCTCGGGGTCGGCACGCTCGCCGACCTCGCGCTCGTGCAGATCGTCGGCATCCTGGCGGGCGCGGCGTCGTCGATACTGCTGGCGACCCCGATCCTGGTCGACCTCAAGCAGCGCGACCCCCGCATCCGCGAGCAGGCGCGGCGGGTCGCCGCCCGCCGCGCCCGGGTGGCCGCGGCCGCGTCGGGGCAGACCGGCGGATCGACGGGCGACGAGCCGGACCTGAGCGACGAGGCGCTGGCCGGCGAGCTGCGGCGGGAGCGTGCCATGGCCGCCGCGTCGGGCGTCCCGGCCCGCACCGCCCCCCAGCGGCCGACCGGCAAGGGGACACGGCCGACGGGGAAGAGACGCCGATGACCCACGGTGCGGTCGTCGTCCGCGACGACGACCCGCTGGCGCGGGTGTCGGCCCTGGTCCGCGCCATCCCCGACTTCCCGGAGCCGGGGGTCGTGTTCCGCGACATCACCCCGGTGCTGGCCGACGGGCAGGCCTTCACAGCCGTCTCCCTCGCGCTCGCGGCGCTGTCCGGCGCGGCGGACGTCGTCGTCGGCGTCGAGGCACGCGGGTTCCTGCTCGGCGCCGCCGCGGCGCTGACGGCGGGCACGGGCATCGTGCCCGTTCGCAAGGCGGGCAAGCTGCCCCGCGTCGCCGCGTCGCGCAGCTACGACCTGGAGTACGGCACCGCGACGCTCGAGCTTCCCGCCGACGCGGTGGAGGCCGGGGCGCGGGTGTTCGTCATCGACGACGTGCTGGCCACCGGTGGCACGGCCGTGGCGGCCTGCGAACTGGTCATCGCCGCCGGCGCCGAGGTCGTCGGGTTCGCGGCGATGATCGAGCTGGTGGACCTGGGCGGGCGCGCGCGGCTCGGCGCGATCCCGGTGCACGCGTTGCTGGCCTACTGAGGCCGTTCCACCGCGAGCGTGGGGGACCGGGCGGCGGCGGTCCGATGCGGGCTATCCTTCGAGAGGTGGAGGGCTGCGCATGACCGACCTGCAACCGGCCGCGCCGCCGGTCCCGGACACCCTTGAGGATGTCACGGTGCGCGCTGCGGCTCCGGTCGTCCCGAGCCCGGCCCCACCCCCCTCGTCGCCCGCCGCTCCGCCCAAGACCTCGGCCACCAAGCGCGTGCGCGCCCGCCTCGCCCGGCGGATGTCCCCGCAGCGCCCGGGTGCGGTCGCGCCGGTCCTCGAACCGCTCGCCACCGTGCACCGCATCCTGCACCCGAAGGCGGACCTGGCGCTGCTGCAACGCGCCTACGACGTCGCCGACGCCCGGCACGCAGGCCAGAAGCGCAAGTCGGGCGATCCGTACATCACCCACCCGCTGGCCGTGGCGACGATCCTGGCCGAGCTGGGTATGGACACGACGACGCTCGTCGCGGCGCTGCTGCACGACACCGTCGAGGACACCGACTACTCGCTGGAGCGGCTGCGCGGCGACTTCGGCGAGGAGGTGGCGCACCTCGTCGACGGCGTCACGAAGCTGGACAAGGTCGAGCTGGGCAACGCGGCGGAGGCCGAGACCATCCGCAAGATGGTGGTCGCGATGGCCCGGGATCCGCGGGTGCTGGTCATCAAGCTCAGCGACCGGCTGCACAACATGCGCACGATGCGCTTCCTCTCCCCGGAGAAGCAGGAGAAGAAGGCGCGGGAGACCCTCGAGGTGCTCGCCCCGCTGGCGCACCGGCTCGGGATGGCCACGGTCAAGTGGGAGCTGGAGGACCTGTCCTTCGCGATCCTGCACCCGAAGAAGTACTCGGAGATCGTCCGGCTGGTCGCCACCCGGGCGCCGTCCCGGGACACCTACCTCAAGCAGGTCATCGACGAGGTCACCGAGCAGCTCGACTCGGCGCGGATCGCGGCGACCGTCGAGGGCCGGCCCAAGCACTACTACTCCATCTACCGCAAGATGATCGTCAAGGGCCGCGACTTCGACGACATCCACGACCTGGTCGGCGTGCGGGTGCTGGTGGACGAGGTGCGGGACTGCTACGCCTCCATGGGCATGGTGCACGCGTTGTGGCAGCCGATGCCCGGGCGGTTCAAGGACTACATCGCCCAGCCGCGGTTCGGCGTGTACCAGTCGCTGCACACCACCGTGATCGGACCGGACGGCAAGCCGCTCGAGGTGCAGATCCGCACGCACGAGATGCACCGCACCGCCGAGTACGGCATCGCGGCGCACTGGCGCTACAAGGAGACCCGCGGCGCCACGACCGGCCGCGGCCAGGCGGTCGACGTCGACGAGATGGCGTGGATGCGCCAGCTGCTCGACTGGCAGCGTGAGGCGGCGGACCCCGGCGACTTCCTGGAGTCGCTGCGCTTCGACCTGGCGGCCAAGGAGATCTTCGTCTTCACCCCCAAGGGCGACGTGATCACGTTGCCGATGGGGTCGACGCCGGTGGACCTGGCCTACGCGGTGCACACCGAGGTGGGGCACCGGTGCATCGGCTCGCGGGTCAACGGGCGGCTCGTCGCGCTGGAGCGGCGACTGGAGTCCGGCGACGTCGTCGAGATCTTCACGAGCAAGGCCGAGACGGCCGGGCCGAGCCGCGACTGGCTGGCGTTCGTCGCCTCGCCGCGGGCCAAGACGAAGATCAAGCAGTGGTTCGCCAAGGAGCGCCGCGAGGAGGCCATCGACACCGGCAAGGACGCGATCACCCGCGAGGCGCGCCGCACCGGTATGCCGCTGCAGCGGCTGGTGTCGGCGGACGCGATGGCGGCGCTGGCCCGTGAGCTGCACTTCCCGGACCTGTCGGGGCTCTACGCCGCGGTCGGGGAGGGCCACGTCTCGGCGCGGCACGTGGTGCAGCGGCTGGTCGCGCTGCTCGGCGGGGTCGAGGACGCCGAGGAGGAGCTCGCCGAGCGGGCGACGCCGTCGACGGTCCGCCAGCGCAAGTCCGTCGGCGACGCCGGGGTCGTGGTGCGTGGCGACGACGGCATGCGTGGACGGGCTCTACACCAAGCTCGCCCGCTGCTGCACGCCCGTTCCGGGCGACGACATCCTCGGGTTCGTCACCCGTGGCGGCGGTGTCAGCGTGCACCGCACCGACTGCACGAACGCCGGAGACCTGCAGGCGCGGTCCGAGCGGCTGGTCGACGTCGCGTGGTCGGTGTCGCCCGCCTCGGTGTTCCTCGTGGCGATCCAGGTGGAGGCGCTCGACCGGCACCGGCTGCTCTCGGACGTCACGAAGGTGCTGGCCGACGAGAAGGTCAACATCCTGTCGGCGTCGGTCCAGACCTCGCGCGACCGGGTGGCCGTCTCCCGGTTCACGTTCGAGATGGGTGACCCCAAGCACCTCGGGCACCTGCTGCGGGCGGTGCGCAACGTCGAGGGCGTCTACGACGTGTACCGGGTGACGTCAGCCGCCTGAGCCGGCCCGCGCGCCGCTCGCCACCAGGAGGACGAGGCCGGGGTACTTGGTTGGGCACCGGTACCGGCAGCGAGTGGGCTCCGGCCTCGTCCCCCTGTCAGGAGACCGTGGCCGTCTGGATCTCGATCGGCGTCTTCGGCTTGCCGTCACCCGAGCTGTTGCCGCCGTCCGTGCCCGCGGCGGCCACCTTGTCGATCGTGGTCAGGCCGGCGTCGTCGATCGTGCCGAAGACGGTGTACTCCGGCGGCAGCGTCGAGTCGGCGTAGACGAGGAAGAACTGGCTGCCGCCCGAGTTCGGCTGGGCGGTCTTGGCCATGGCGACGGTGCCGCGTGGGTAGGTCACGGTGCCCTGGCCCGACGGCGCCGCGGCCAGGGTGGTGGGCGCCTCGTCCGGGATCGTGTAGCCCGGGCCGCCGGTCCCGGTGCCGGTCGGGTCGCCGCACTGCAGCACCTTGAGGCCCTCGCCGGTGGTGAGGCGGTGGCAGCCGGTGCCGTCGAAGTAGCCCTGCCCGGCGAGGCTGGCGAAGCTGTTGACCGTGCACGGCGCCTCGGCGCGGTTCAGGGTGAGGCCGATCGGACCGGCCGACGTGGCCAGCGCCACCGACACCGTGCCCTCGCTCGACACGCCCTCGGTGGGCGGCGGGGTGTTCTGCTTCGCGGCGTTGCCGTCTGACGGGTAGGCGCACGTCCCCGGGCCGCTCGCGGCCGGCTGGGCGGCGGCCGAGGTGGCGTTCGCGGCGTCGGAGGGAGCCGCGGAGGCGGGGGCGTCGCCGCCACGGCCGATCGTGGACAGCGCCACGACGGCCACGAGCACGATCACGACGACCGCCACCGAGCTGATCACGGCGATCCGGCGCCGCCGGGCGGCCTGCTGGGCCCGCCGCGCCTGCTGGCTGGCCAGCTTGCGCTTGGCCGCATCACGTCGCATCTGGTTCGTCGCCACGTGCATCCCTCCTGTTGCAGGCGACCCTACCGATGCGGACCTGAGGACCGGGTGAGGCCCCGTGAGTCGTGATTCCCCGTGGGTCTCCGCCGCGGGTTGATCTCCAGGACACGCATTAGGCTGGTGGCGTGCTCGTCGCCGGTTTCCCTGCAGGGGCTTTCCAGACCAACTGCTACGTGCTGGCCCCCGGCCCGGGGGAGGCGTGCGTCGTGGTCGACCCCGGCCAGGAGGCCGTCGACCCGCTGGAGGAGCTCCTCGCGGAGCACCGGCTGACGCCCGTCGCGGTGCTGCTCACGCACGGGCACTTCGACCACACGTTCTCCGTCGCCCCGGTCTGCGACGGCCACGACGTCCCGGCGTTCATCCACCCCGACGACCGGGCGATGCTCGCCGATCCGCTGAAGGGGATGTCCCGCGATGCGCTCGCGTTCTTCGGCGGCCGGCTGGAGATGCGCGAGCCGCGCGAGGTCCGCACCCTCGACGACGGCGCGCAGCTCGAGCTCGCCGGGCTCGCGCTGCGCGTCGACCACACCCCGGGGCACACGCCGGGGTCGATCGTGTTCGGCACCGCCACCGACGAGGGCGTCGAGGTGGTCCTCGCCGGGGACACGCTGTTCGCCGGCTCGATCGGGCGCACCGACCTGCCGGGCGGCGACACCGAGCTGATGATGCGCAGCCTGCGCGACAAGCTGCTGACCCGCGACGACGGCACCTACGTGCTGCCCGGGCACGGCCCGGCCACGACGATCGGGCGGGAGCGGGTGTCGAACCCGTACCTCGTGGGCCTGACCGAGTCGATTCCCGATGGGCCGGCGCGGAGGCGGGGGCTGTGACCGTCGCAGGATCGAGCACGACAGCGGGCCCCGGAGTGGACGGAGGTTCGGGCGCCCTGTCGGAACGGCCGACGTCGTTCGCCGCGCCCAAGGGCGTCCCGGAGTACTTCCCGCCGGAGTCGGCGGGCTTCGAGCACGTCCGGAACACGCTGCAGACCGCGGCCGACCGGGCCGGCTACGGACTGATCGAGCTGCCGGTGTTCGAGGAGACGGGCCTCTACGCCCGCGGCGTCGGTGAGTCGACCGACGTCGTCAGCAAGGAGATGTACACCTTCGCCGACCGCGGCGACCGCTCGGTGACCCTGCGTCCGGAGGGCACCGCCGGGGTGGTGCGCGCCGTGATCGAGCACGGTCTCGACCGGGCCGGACTGCCGGTGAAGCTGCGCTACGCGGGCCCGTTCTTCCGCTACGAACGCCCGCAGGCGGGCCGCTACCGGCAGCTGCAGCAGGTGGGGGTCGAGGCGATCGGCGTGGACGACCCCGCGCTGGACGCCGAGGTGATCGCCGTCGCCGACGAGGGCTTCCGGGCCCTCGGGCTCACGGGGTACCGGCTGGAGCTGACCTCCCTCGGCGACGCCGACTGCCGCCCGGCCTACGGGGAGCTGCTGCGCGACTTCCTCGCCGGGCTCGACCTCGACGAGCCCACCCGGCGCCGCGCGCAGCTCAACCCGCTGCGGGTGCTCGACGACAAGCGTCCCGAGGTCCGCGCCCTCGTCGCCGCCGCTCCGCTGCTGGTGGACCACCTCTCACCTGCGTCGGCCGCCCACCACGCCGCGGTGAAGCAGCACCTCGACGACCTGGGCGTGGCCTACGTCGAGAACCCGCGGATGGTGCGCGGGCTCGACTACTACACGAAGACGACCTTCGAGTTCGTCCACGACGGGCTCGGTGCGCAGTCCGGGATCGGCGGCGGCGGCCGCTACGACGGCCTGATGGCGGTGCTCGGCGGGCAGCCGCTGTCGGGGGTCGGATACGGCATCGGTGTCGACCGGACGCTCCTGGCCTGCCGGGTGGAGGGCGTCTCACCGTGGTCGGAGGCGCGCTGCGCGGTGTTCGGCGTGCCCCTGGGCGAGGCGGCGCGCAGCCGGCTGGTGGTGATCGCGGCCGGCCTGCGCCGGGCCGGGGTGCGGGTGGACCTCGCCTACGGCGGCCGCGGGCTCAAGGGCGCGATGAAGGCCGCGGACCGCTCCGGGGCGCGGTTCGCCCTGGTGCTGGGCGAGCGTGACCTCGAGGCCGGGCAGGTCGGGCTCAAGGACCTGGCGACGGGGGACCAGACGCCGGTGTCGCTGGACGGTGCGGTCGACGCGGTGGTCGCCGCGCTGGGCTAGTCATCGCCCCTGTGGATCTCGCGTAGTGTTCCGCCACGAGGCCCCGGGACGAGAGGAGGACCCTGCGATGCCCCAGCACCCCACCTCGCAGCGCCCCACCCGCCAGCAGTCGTTGTCCACCCACGAGCTGACCGAGCGTGTGGAGTCCGGGGACGTCGACACCGTGCTGGTCGTCTTCACCGACATGCAGGGCCGGCTGCAGGGCAAGCGCGTCCACGCCCCGTACTTCCTGGACGAGGTCGCCGTCCACGGCATGGAGGGCTGCAACTACCTGCTCGCCGTGGACGTCGACATGAACACCGTCTCCGGATACGAGATGTCGTCGTGGGAGCAGGGTTACGGCGACTTCCTCATCACCCCGGACGCGGCGACGCTGCGCCGCGCGCCGTGGCTGCCCTCGTCGGCGATGGTCCAGTGCGACCTGTCCTGGCTCGACGGCACCCCGGTCCGCCAGTCGCCCCGGCAGGTGCTCCGGGCCCAGGTCGACGAGGCCCAGCGGCTCGGGTTCACCGCCCTCGGCGGCACCGAGCTGGAGTTCATCGTGTTCCGCGACTCCTTCCAGGACGCGTTCGACGCGAACTACCAGGGCCTGACCGGCTCCACGCGGTACAACGTCGACTACTCGATCTTCGGCACCAGCGAGGACGAGCCGCTGATGCGCGACATCCGCAACGCCATGTACGGCGCGGGGCTGACGGTGGAGTCGTCGAAGGGCGAGTGCAACTTCGGCCAGCACGAGATCGCGTTCCGCTACGACGAGGTGCTGCGGACCGCGGACAACCACGTGGTGTTCAAGGCCGCGGCCAAGGAGCTGGCGGCGAAGCACGGCAAGTCGCTGACCTTCATGGCCAAGTACGACGAGCGCGAGGGCAACTCGTGCCACGTGCACATGAGCCTGCGGGGCACGGACGGCGAGATCGTGTTCGCCGAGGACAGTGACAACGGCCATGGGGACCGAAGCCGGGTCTTCTCGAGCTTCGTCGCCGGCGTTCTCGCGACCCTGCGCGAGTTCACCCTGCTCTACGCGCCGAGCGTGAACTCCTACAAGCGCTACCAGCCCGGGTCGTTCGCCCCGACCGCCGTCGCGTGGGGTGAGGACAACCGGACCTGCGCCCTGCGGGTCGTCGGGCACGGCCCCGGGCTGCGGGTGGAGAACCGGGTGCCGGGCGGTGACGTCAACCCCTACCTGGCGCAGGCCGCGATGCTCGCCGGGGGCCTGCACGGGGTCCGCAACGAGCTGGAACTGGAGCCCGCCTTCACCGGCAACGCCTACGAGGCCGACTCCGCCCGCGTCCCGAGCACGCTGCGCGCCGCGCGCGAGGCGTTCGCGTCGTCCGAACTGGCCGAGGCGGCGTTCGGCAAGGACGTCGTCGCGCACTACCTGCGGGCCGCGGACGTCGAGCTCGAGGCCTTCGAGGCCGTGGTGACGGACTGGGAGCGGCGGCGGGGGTTCGAGCGGTTCTAGTGGCGTCGACGACAGTGCACCAGGTTCTCGATCCCGCGACCGAGGAGGTCGTCACCGAGGTCGAGTCGCTCGACGTCGGACAGGTGGACGCGGCGGTCGCCCGGGCGGTCGCCGCCGGGCCGGCGTGGCGCGCGCTCGCGCCCGCGGACCGGGCCCGGCTGCTGCGCCGCTTCGCCGCCGTCGTGGACGCCCATGTCGACGAGCTGGCGGAGCTGGAGGTGCGCGGCGCCGGGCACACCGTCGGCAACGCGCGTTGGGAGGCCGGCAACGTCCGCGACGTGCTGGACTACTACGCCGCCGCCCCCGAGCGTCTGTTCGGCCGCCAGATCCCGGTGGCGGGAGGCCTGGACGTCACGTTCCGCGAGCCGCTCGGCGTCGTCGGGATCATCGTCCCGTGGAACTTCCCCATGCCGATCGCCGGGTGGGGGTTCGCGCCCGCGCTGGCGGCGGGCAACACGGTCGTGCTCAAGCCGGCGGAGCTCACACCGCTGACGGCGCTGCGTCTGGCCGAGCTGGGACGCGAGGCGGGCCTGCCGCCGGGAGTGTTCACGGTGCTGCCGGGCAAGGGTTCGGTGGTCGGGGAGCGGCTGGTCACCCACGAGCAGGTTCGCAAGATCGTGTTCACCGGGTCGACCGAGGTCGGCACGCGCATCCTGCGACAGGCTGCGGACCAGGTCAAACGGGTCACCCTCGAGCTCGGCGGGAAGTCCGCGAACATCGTCTTCGCCGACGCGGACGTCGAGCGGGCGGCGGCGAGCGCGCCCGCGGGCGTGTTCGACAACGCGGGCCAGGACTGCTGCGCGCGCTCGCGGATCCTGGTCGAGCGCACGGTGTACGACCGGTTCCTGGAGCTGCTGGAACCCGCCGTCACCGGGCTGCGCGTCGGGCCGCCCGCGAAGCCGGACGTCGACATGGGCCCGCTGATCAGCGCGGGCCAGCGGGACCGGGTCCGCGGCTTCGTCGAGGGCGGTGCCGACGCCGGCGGTGCCCCGGTGGACGTCGCGTTCCGCGGAAGCGCACCGGCGGGGCCCGGGTTCTGGTATCCGCCGACGGTGGTGCTGCCGCGCTCGACGGCGGACCCGGTCTGGCGCGAGGAGGTGTTCGGCCCGGTCGTGGCGGTGCTGCCGTTCGACGACGAGGCCGAGGCCGTCGCGCTGGCCAACGACACCGAGTACGGCCTGTCCGGATCGATCTGGACGCGGGACCTGGGCCGCGCGCTGCGCGTCGCCCGCGGCGTGGAGAGCGGCAACCTGTCGGTGAACTCGAACTCGTCGGTGCGGTACTCGACACCGTTCGGCGGGTTCAAGCGCTCCGGGCTGGGCCGCGAGCTCGGGCCGGACGCGCTGGACGCGTTCACCGAGGTCAAGAACGTCTTCTTTGCTGACGACTGACTGGGCCAGACGACTGAAGGGATCGGTACGTGCAGCGGTTCGAGGATCGCGTCGCCGTGATCACCGGCGGAGCCGGGGGGATCGGCCGGGCCACCGCCGAGCGGTTGGCGTCGGAGGGCGCGACGGTGGTCGTCGTCGACCTCGACGCCGAGGCCGGGAAGGCGCTGGCGGACGAGCTCGGCGGGATGTTCGTCGCAGCGGACGTGACCAGCCCGGAGGACAACGAGCGGATCTACGCGCAGACCCACGAGGCCTACGGCCGGATCGACGTCGCGTTCCACAACGCCGGGATCTCGCCGCCGGACGACGACTCGATCCTCGAGACCGGGCTCGACGCGTGGCGCCGCGTCCAGGACGTCAACCTGACCTCGGTCTACCTCGGCTGCAAGGCGGTGCTGCCCTACATGCTGGCGCGGGGCAAGGGCTCGATCGTCAACACGGCGTCCTTCGTCGCGACGATGGGCGCCGCGACCTCGCAGATCTCCTACACGGCGAGCAAGGGCGGGGTGCTCGCGATGACGCGCGAGCTGGGCGTGCAGTTCGCCCGGCAAGGCGTGCGGGTGAACGCGCTCTCGCCCGGACCGGTGGCGACGCCGCTGCTCATGGAGCTGTTCGCGAACGACCCCGAGCGCGCCGCCCGCCGGCTCGTGCACGTGCCGCTGGGCCGCTTCGCGGAGCCGTCGGAGATCGCGGCGGCCGTGGCGTTCCTCGCCAGCGACGACGCATCGTTCATCACGGCGTCGAACTTCCTCGTCGACGGCGGGCTGACCGGGGCGTACGTCACGCCACTGTGAGCGGCGACGACCGGGTCACGGTGGGACGCGCGGCACGCCGCTGCGGGGCCGCCGGGCGTGACTCCGCCGGGTGTCCTGGCCGGTGCGGCCGAGCTCACCGCGTGCTTCCCCGTGTCCGGACGGGCCCTGGACGTGGCCTGCGGGCGCGGCGGCGTCGCGGTGTGGCTGGCCCGGCGCGGCCTCGCGGTCGACGCCGTCGACGTCTCCCCGGTCGGGCTGGCCGCCGGTGCGCGGCTCGCCGCCGCTGCCGGGGTCGCCGGTCGGATCCGCTGGATCGCCCACGACCTGGACGTCGGCCTGCCGGCCGCCTGCCGCGGACCCTACGACGTGGTGGTGTGCCAGCTGTTCCGCGACCCGCGCCGGTACGCCGACCTCGTCGCCGCCCTGGCCCCGGGCGGGCTGCTCGCGATCACCGTGCTGTCCGAGGTCGACGCCGAACCTGGCCCGTTCCGGGCGCCGCCGGGGGAGCTGCGGGCGGCGCTGCGCGGCCTCGAGACCTGCTCGACCGCGAGCGCGACGGCGAGGCGACCCTGCTCGCCCGCCGACCTCCCGGTCCTCCGTTCCCGGCTCGCCACCAGCGCCGCGACCGCGGTGGTGACCGGCACGGACGCCACGAGCCCGATGCTGCCCACCAGCGTCCTGACGATCTCCGTGGCGACGTCCTGGCTGGTCGCGACGTCGCCGAGGCTCCTGCCCGAGAGGCTGAACAGCAACAGCAGCGGCAACGACGCCCCGGCGTAGGCGAGCACGAGGGTGTTCACCGCCGAGGCGACGTGGTCGCGTCCGATCCGCATGGCGGCCCGGAACAGCGCTCGGGCGTGCAGCTGCGGGTTGGCGCGGCGAAGCTCCCACACCGCGCTGGTCTGGGTGACCGTGACGTCGTCGAGCACCCCGAGCGCTCCGATGACCATGCCGGCCAGGACCAGCCCGCGGGCGTCGACGCCGGTGCCGAGCGAGGCCACGAGCGCCGTGGTCTGGTCGTCCAGCCCGGTCAGCCGGGAGGCGGCGGAGAACACGGCGCCGAGGAGGCCGATCAGCGCGAGGGACACCAGCGTGCCGAGCACGGCGGTCGACGTCCGTGCCGACAGCCCGTGCGTCAGGTACAGCACCGCGAACATGATCACACCGGCGCCGACGACGGCGACCGCCAGCGGGCTGCGGCCGTCCAGGATCGCCGGCAGCACGAACAGCAGCAGCACCCCGAAGCTGACGGCGAGCGCGGCCAGGGCGGCGAGCCCGCGCCAGCGCCCGAGGACCAGCACCGCGGCGGCGAACAGCGCCGCGAGCCAGGCCAGCGATCCGCCGCGCTGGAAGTCGACCACCTGGTAGGAGCCGGGATCGTCGGGGTTGCCGCCCGACCAGCCGAGCACGACGGGATCGCCGACGGTGAAGCGTGGCGTGCCGGGCTCGATGGGCACGAGCTGGACCAGGTCGCGGCCCGCGCGCGGCCCGTCCGTCATCGCGACGACGAGCGCGGCACATCGTCCCTGCCCGTCGCCGGGCGAGCAGTCGGCGGCCTCGACGGCCGTGACCTGGCCGCGCACGGGCTGCAGCAGTGCCGTCCCGGCCGCGGGCGCCGCGCCTCCGGTGGGGCGGAGGACGACGAGGCCGACCAGGGCGGCGAGGGCACAGGGCACGAGCAGCACGGCGAGCAGCACCCGGACCCGACGGCCCGCCGGCGCGGCCGGCCCGTGCCCGTGCCCGTGCTCGACGCCGTGGATGGACCCGGGCTCCGGGCTCGGGATAGCGGTCGGGTTCGGGACCGCGCTCGGGCTCGGTTCCGTGATCCGGGCGAGTGCGGGCTCGCAGCGGAAAGGGGTACGGCCAACGGCACGGTGGGCGGCTCATCGGCGACGCGGCCGTGCCGTGCTGCAGCCCGGCCGCGGGGCCCGGTCGCGGTCCGCAGCGGGTCGGGTCACCGGCCCATCTTGCCCGCGACCTGGTCGACGCCCGGCGTCGCCCGTCCGCTCGTCGTCGGCGATCACACCGGGCGTTACGCCGCTGCCCCGCGCCCCACCCCGCCCCACGGCCGTCGTCCCGGCCACGGTGGCGGCCTGCGTCACGCTGCGTCCGCCAGCGCCTGCAGCGCACGGTCGGCGACGGCGTCCGGACCCCCGTCCGTCTCCACGCGCACCCCCGGCTCGTCGTCGGCGAGGGGTTCGAGCGTGTCGAGCTGGCTGCGCAGCAGCGCGGGCGGCATGTACTCGTGATGACGGCCCGTGACCCGCTCGGTCAGCTCCTGCTCCGACGCCTGCAGGTACACGAAGCGGACGGACGGGTGACCGTCGGACAGCAGGTCCCGGTAGCTGCGGCGGAGCGCGGAACAGGTGACGACGGCCCCGCGTCCGGCTGCCTCCTGCTCGCCGATCCACGCGGCGATGCGGCGCAGCCACGGCCACCGGTCGTCGTCGGTCAGCGGGGTGCCGGCGGCCATCTTCGCGCGGTTCGCCTCGGGGTGGAGGTCGTCGCCCTCCTGGAACGCCCAGCCGGTGCGCTCCACCAGCGCGTGCGCGATCGAGGTCTTCCCCACCCCGGACACCCCCATCACGACGAGGGTCAGGGGCGCGGGACCGAGTGCAGCGTCGGACATGTCGGCAGCGTGGCGCACGCGCCACGGTCGCGTCGAACGGGAGGCGTGGCACTTGCCGTCGGTTCGAACATGTGTTCGAATATAGCCATGCGATGGAGTGCCCAGCAAGTCCTGGACGACGGGGTCGGCAGCGAGCTGGCCCTACCCGGCCTGCGCGGGCTGCTGCGCACCGTACGCGTGCCGGAGTTCGCCGGTGTCACGTTCCACGAGGTCGAGGCGAAATCCGCGCTGAACCGGGTACCGGGCGACTCGCCGGTGCCCTTCCGTTGGACCGTGAACCCCTACCGCGGCTGTGGCCACGCCTGCGTCTACTGCCTGGACGGGGCGACGCGCGTGCTGCTCGCCGACGGTCGCACCCGTCCCATCGCCGATCTGCGGCCCGGCGACGCCGTGCTGGGTACGGCGGTGGACGCCGTCGGGGCGCGCCGCTACGTGCCGACCCCGGTGCTCGCACACTGGTCGACGACGAAGCCCGCCCACCGGGTCACGCTCGCGGACGGCACCACGCTGGTGGCCAGCGGCGAGCACCGCTTCCTCACCGCGCGGGGATGGCGGCACGTCGCGCCCGGGTGGTGCCGGGCCGGGCGCCGCCGACGGCTGCGCCGGGGCGACGTCCTGCTCGGTCCGGGTGCCCTGCCCGCTGCCCGGGCCCAGACCGCGTCCTACCGGCAGGGCTACCTGCACGGCCTGGTCCGCGCGGACACGGCGGGGCGGATGCGGGTCCGCGACGGCCGGATCGACCAGGCCTTCCCGTCGGAGCGCCTCGAGCTGGAGGCGCTCGGCCGGGCCCACCACCTCCTCGCCGTCGAGGCGGCCGATCACGTTCGTCCGCGCGCCGGTGCCCCCGCGTCACCCGAGCCTCCGGCGCGCGCGGGCAGCCTCCTCCGGCGCAGGCTCGTCCGCGTCGGCGCTGCCGGGCCGGACGGAACCGCGGTCGGGGATGCCGAGCGGGCTGCCCGAGCGGTGCCACCGCCCGGCATCGGGCCCGGCCGGGTCGGCCTGCGTCGTCCGCCCGACCCGGACGACGACTGGTGCGCGGGGTTGCTCGGTGGCATGGCGGACGCCGCGGGCACCACCACCGAGGGCGTTCTCCGGCTGAGCACGGCGGACGAGGAGCTCGTGGGGCTGGCCACCGGGGCGCTGCACCGCCTCGGGTTCTCCTTCGTCGTCGAGAAGGTGGAGGCCGCGACGTCCGCCGGTGCGAGGTGCACGCCGCGTGCGGAGCGGCGGTCACCGTCGGTCCGGCACCTGCGGCTGGAGGGCGGCAGCCGGGAGCTCCTGCGGTTCCTCACCGTGGCCGACCCGGCGGTCAGCCGCCTGCGCGGGCTGGCCGACGCCGCGGTCGGCGGCGACCCGGGCCTGGAGGTCGTCGACATCTCCCCGGCCGGTGCGCCGGTCCCGATGTTCGACATCACCACCGGCACCGGCGACTTCGTCGCCGAGGGCGTGGTCAGCCACAACTGCTTCGCCCGCAACACCCACACCTACCTCGACCTCGACGCCGGCGCGGACTTCGACCGCCAGATCGTGGTCAAGGTGAACGTGGCACGGGTGCTCGAGCGGGAGCTGCGGGCACCGCGCTGGCAGCGGGAGCCGGTGGCGATGGGGACCAACACCGATCCCTACCAGCGCGCGGAGGGTCGCTACCGGCTCATGCCGGGCATCGTGGACGCGCTGGCCCGCTCCGGCACACCGTTCTCGGTGCTGACCAAGGGCACCGTCCTCGCCCGGGACCTGCCCCGGTTGCGGGCCGCCTCGGCGGACGTCCCGGTCGGGCTGGGCGTGTCGATCGCCCTGCTGGACCGGGAGCTGCAGGCCCGCCTCGAACCGGGTGCTCCGTCGCCCGAGGCCCGGCTGCAGCTGGTGCGCCGGATCACCGACGCCGGGCTGCCGTGCGGGGTGATGGTCGCGCCGGTGCTGCCGCTGCTCACCGACTCGGCCGAGGCGCTGGACGCCCTGCTCGCCCGGATCGCGGCCGCCGGCGCCACCGGCGCCACGGTGCTGGCGCTGCACCTGCGGCCGGGTGCCCGCGAGTGGTTCCAGGCCTGGCTGGCGCGCGAGCACCCGGCCCTGGTCGAGCCGTACGCGCGGCTCTACCGGCGGGGGTCGTATGTGGACGCGGCGTACCGGCGTGCCCTCGCGGAGCGCGTGGCGCCGTTGCTGCGCCGCCACCGGCTCACGAGCGAGGTCGCCCCGCTTCCGGCGACGCGGGCGTCGGGCCCCGGCGCGGCCGGTGCCGTGCCCGGCTCGATCGGGCTGCACCGCGCGCTCGCCGCCGAGGCCCGAGCTGCGCCCGCCGGCTCGAGCGGCGGTGAAGGTGCGCGGTCCGGAGAGGAGCCGGAGCCATGCCAGCTGACGCTCCTGTGAGCGGCGATCGGCGCCGACCGCCGCCGGTCGCGCGCCGAGAAACCTGGTGGCCGGTCACCCGGGCCGCCCGGATAGCCTCGAACCGTGATGCGCACGCACGACGCCGGCACCCTGCGCGCCGAGCACGTCGGACAGACCGTGACCCTCGCCGGGTGGGTGGCCCGCCGCCGCGACCACGGCGGCGTGATCTTCATCGATCTGCGGGACCGCTCCGGTTCCGTCCAGGTCGTGTTCCGCGAGGGCGAGCCGGCCCCGGAGGCGACGACCGCGCAGGACACCACCGCGCAGGACCCCATCGGGGGAGCGCACCGGCTGCGGGCGGAGTTCTGCGTGCAGGTCGTCGGCGAGGTCGTCGCCCGCCCCGCGGGCAACGAGAACCCGGAGCTGCCCACCGGTGCCGTCGAGATCACCGCCACTGCGCTGACGGTGCTGTCGGAGTCGGCGCCGCTGCCCTTCCCGGTCGACGAGTACAGCGAGGTCGGCGAGGAGGTCCGGCTGCGGTACCGCTACCTGGACCTGCGCCGGTCCGGCCCGGCCGCCGCCCTGCGCCAGCGCAGCGAGGCCAACCGGATCGCCCGCGAGGTGATGGGCGCGCGCGGCTTCATCGAGGTCGAGACGCCCACGCTCACCCGCTCCACCCCGGAGGGCGCCCGCGACTTCCTCGTGCCCGCCCGGTTGCGGCCCGGCTCCTGGTACGCCCTGCCGCAGAGCCCGCAGCTGTTCAAGCAGCTCCTCATGGTCGCCGGTACCGAGCGCTACTACCAGATCGCCCGCTGCTACCGCGACGAAGACTTCCGCGCCGACCGGCAACCGGAGTTCACCCAGCTCGACATCGAGATGAGCTTCGTCGAGCAGGACGACGTCATCGAGCTGGGCGAGGCGATCGTCGGCGCCCTGTGGTCGGAGCTGGCCGGCCACGAGATCCCCCGACCGATCCCGCGGCTCACCTACGCCGAGGCGATGGCCCGCTACGGCTCGGACAAGCCGGACCTGCGGTTCGCCGTCGAGCTGACCGACCTCACCGAGTACTTCTCGGACACCCCCTTCCGCGTCTTCCAGGCTCCGTACGTGGGTGCTGTGGTGATGCCGGGCGGGGGGAGCCAGCCGCGCCGGCAGTTCGACGCCTGGCAGGAGTGGGCCCGCCAGCGGGGTGCCCGCGGGCTGGCCTACGTGACGGTCGGCGACGACGGCACGCTCGGCGGTCCGGTGGCCAAGAACCTGTCGGACGCCGAGCGCGACGGCCTGGCCAAGGCCGCCGGCGCCGAACCGGGCGACGCGATCTTCTTCGGCGCCGGGCACCCCGCGGACGCGCGTGCCCTCCTCGGTGCCGCGCGCGGGGAGATCGCCCGCCGCTGCGGGCTGGTCGACGAGAGCGCGTGGTCGTTCGTGTGGGTCGTGGACGCCCCGATGTTCGAACGGAGTACAGGGACGATAAGGGCGACGAACTGGGCTGGACGGCCGTGCACCACCCGTTCACCTCGCCGAACGAGCAGTGGATCGACCGGTTCGAGGACGATCCGGCGAACGCACTGGCCTACGCCTACGACATCGTCTGCAACGGCAACGAGATCGGCGGTGGGTCGATCCGTATCCACCGCTCGGACGTGCAGGAGCGGGTGTTCGCGCTGCTCGGGATGGACGAGCGCGAGCAGCGGGAGAAGTTCGGCTTCCTGCTCGACGCGTTCCAGTTCGGGCCGCCGCCGCACGGCGGGATCGCGTTCGGCTGGGACCGCACCTGCATGCTGCTCGCCGGCGCGGAGTCGCTGCGCGAGGTGATCGCGTTCCCGAAGACGGGCAACGGGTTCGACCCGCTCACCTCGGCACCGGCCCCGATCACGCCGGAACAGCGCCGCGAGGCGGGGGTGGACGTCACACCCCCCGTCCGCTCGGCGGAGCCGCCGACGGCCCCGGACGTCGCCGCGCCGAGCTGACCGCCGCGGGCTGCGGCCGAGCGGCCGATGGATGTGCGCGGAGAATCACTCGGCGCATCGAGCGGGGGTAGGGTCGACGACGATGGTTCACGACCTGGGCGACCCCCCCAGGCCGGTGCTCGCCGCGCTGGCGGCCGCCGAGCGCGTGTTGAGCAAACGCGCCGGTGCGGGCATCGTCCTGGCCGATCCTGAGGACCTCGGCGGTAGCGACCGGTCGGTCGTGGCCCGGGCCCGCGTTGTACGCAACCCGTTCTCGCTACCGCGCACCCTGGTGGTGAAGCACTACGTCGCCGATCCGGCCCCGGACCGGCCGGACCCGTTCCACTACGAGGTCGCCAGCTGCCAGCTGTTCACCGCGCTTCCCGCCGACGACCGCTCCAGCCCCGTGCTCATCGCCCACGACCCCGACGCGCGGCTGCTGGTGCTGGAGGACCTCGGGCGCAGCTCGACGCTGGCGGACAAGCTGTTCGGGCCCGACGCCGCCGCCGCGCAGCGGTGCCTGCTCGGCTGGGCCCGGGCGCTGGGCCGGATGCAGGCGGCCACGGCCGGGCGGGAGAGCGACTTCGGGGCGCTGCTGCGGCGCCAGGGCGAGCGGGCCTGGCGCGATCCGATGGCCGAGGAGGCCCGCGCCGCCCTGGCCGGGGTGCCCGGCCTGCTCGACGAGCGGCTCGGGGTGCGGGTCGGGGCCGATGCCGTCGGGCAGGCCCACGAGACCGTCCGACTGCTCGGCGGCACCCGCTACCGGGCGTTCAGCCCGTCCGACACCTGCCCGGACAACAACCTCGTGACCAGCCGCGGTGTCCGGTTCGTCGACTTCGAGTGGGGCTGCTTCCGCGACATCGTGCTGGACGCCGCCTACTTCCGGGTGCCGTTCCCGGCCTGCGAGGCGAGCTTCGCGTTGCCGGCGCGGTTGGCGGCGGCGCTGGTCGAGGCGTGGCGCACGGAGATCGCCGGCGTGTGGCCCGAGCTGGACGAACCGGAGCGCCTGGCCCGCCGCCTGCTCGACGCGCAGGTGTTGTGGGTCTGGCTGTGCACCTGGTGGCTGCTGCCGCGGCTGCCCCAGCGGGGCGCAACGGGGCGCGACACCCCGATCGGTCCCGACGCGGCGCGGTCGCCCCGGATCAGCACCGCGCTGGCGCACTACTGGCAGGAGCTGGGCACGGCGGCGGCCGATGGCGGCCGGGGGCCGACGGCCGAACTCGCCGCCGCGGTCGTCGCCGCCCTGCGCAGGCGGTTCCCCGACGCACCCGAGCGGCTGGCGCTCTTCCCCGCCCTGCGCTCCGTGCCCTGAGGAGCCGCGGTCAGGCCGCGGGCCTGCGGCGCTGCAGGTCCGGCAGCCCGGCCTCGATCCGGAAGATGTCGGCGCGCGTGCAGGCCGGGCAGACGAAGGTCACCGTGCCGTCCGGCGCGTGCTCGCTGCTCCAGGCCAGGCCGCGGGTGTCGTCCGCGGTGCGCCGGCGGCCGCAGCCCGGGCAGGGCGGGTCGACGGCGAGGTGGGAATGGGCGTCCATCCACCGAGGATGGCGCAGCGGGGGCGCGGGTGACCACCGAACACGCGTGATGTCAGCGTGTCGAAACGTGCTCGCAGCGTCACGGTGATCTGAGAGGGCATTGTGAAACCCGGGCCGCGTGCCTGCACGCCCTGGGGGTTTCACAATGTCCTCTCACGGCTCTCAGCTCAGCGACGCCAGGAACCGTCCCATGCGCTCCAGCGCCTCCTCCAGCAGCGGCAGCGCCGTGGCGTAGGAGCACCGCACGTGGCCCTCGCCCGACGGGCCGAACACGTTGCCCGGCACCACCGCCACCTGGTGCTCGTGCAACAGGCGCTCGGCGAAGGTCTCCGAGTCCAGTCCGGAGCGGCGGATCGAGGGGAACGCGTAGAACGCGCCCGCCGGTTCCGGGCAGTCCAGGCCGAGCTCCCGCAGGCCCTTGACGAACACCCGCCTGCGGCGGTCGTAGTCGGCCACCATCGCGGCGACGTCGTCCTCGGCGTGCTCGAGTGCCTCGACGGCGGCGAGCTGGGAGACGTGCGGGGCGCACAGCATCGTGTACTGGTGCACCCGCACGCACAGCTGCGCAACGGCCTCGGGCGCGCAGATCCACCCGACCCGCCAACCGGTCATCGCCTGCGCCTTGGAGAACCCGCCGAGCACCACCGTCCGCTCGCGGGCTCCGGGCAGCGCACCCAGGCAGGTGTGGCGGCCCTCGTAGGTGAGGCGGTCGTAGATCTCGTCGGAGACGAGGTAGAGGTCGCGTTCCCGGGCGAGCGCCACCAGCGCCTCCAGGGACGACCGGGGCTGCACCGCGCCGGTCGGGTTCGCCGGCGAGCCGAGCAGGATCGCCTTCGTGCGCGGGGTCACCGCCTCGGCGACCCGCGCGGCGTCGACGGCGAAGTCGTCCTCCCACCGGGTCGGCACCCGAACCGGCACGCCTCCGGCGAACCGCACGCACGGTTCGTACGCGACGTAGCAGGGCTCGGGGACGATCACCTCGTCGCCGGGGTTGAGCAGCACCCGCAGCGCCAGGTCCAGGCCCTCGGAGACACCCGTCGTGATCAGGCATTCGGTGTCCCACGCGTAGTGCGCGTCGTAGCGGGCGGCCAGGTCGGCGCAGATCAGCCTGCGCAGCTTCGGCAGGCCCGCGTTGGAGGTGTAGGTGGTGTAACCGTTCTCGAGGGCGTAGATCCCGGCCTCGCGGATCCGCCACGGGGTGACGAAGTCGGGTTCGCCGACGCCGAGGGAGATGACGTCGTCCATCTCGGCGGCGATGTCGAAGAACCGCCGGATGCCCGAGGGGGGACAGGCGGTGATGACGTCGTTGAGCGGCTTCACTGCAGCAGAACTCCCTCTTGGCTCAAACTCCTAGGGGGTCACCCGCAGGCGGTGGTCGGCCTCGGGCTCGGCGAAGGCGACCCCGTCGCGCTTGTAGGCCTTGAGCACGAAGTGGGTGGCGGTGGCCCGCACGCGCTCGATCGTCGAGAGCTTCTGCGAGACGAAGTCGGAGACGGCGCGGATGCTGCGCCCGGTCACGGTGCAGCGCAGGTCGTGCCCGCCCGAGACGAGGTAGACGCTGCGCACCTCGGGGAAGCGGGAGATCCGCTGGGCCACGTCGTCGAACCCGACGGATCGGGCGGGGGCGACCGAGACGTCGATGAAGGCGGTGACGATCTCCGGGATGTCGTCGGGGCCGTCGGCCGCGGCGCGATCCCAGTCGACGACGGCGGTGTAGCGCCGGATGACCCCGGTCGCCTGCCACTGCGCCACCTGCGCCGCGACCTGCTCGACCGGCAGTCCGGTCATCGTCGCGATCGTGTCGTGGGACAGGTGCGCATCGCGCTCGAGCAGTTCCAGGATCTCCCGCACGCCCCGACCCTATGTGATGGACCTCCGCACCCGCGAGACCGGCAACCTGCGGGGCGAGAACTGGACGGGTCACGAACCGGTGACAACCCGCCGTGGGTGGTTCCCGCAGCGGGAGTCGCCCCTACGGTCGGGTGGCATGTCGACATCCCCGCCGTATCCGGGCAGCGGTGAGCCGCCGCGCCCCGACGCCGGGCCGCCCCACGGCGGCCCCTCGCCCGACCCCGGTCAGTACCCCGGCGGCCAGTACCCGGGCAATCAATACCCGGGCGACCAGTACCCCGGCAACCAGTACCCCGCGGGGCAGTACCCAGTACCCCGCGGTCACCAGTACCCGGCCGGGCAGTACCCGCCAGCAGTACCCCGGCGGCCAGTACCCGCAGGGGGCCTACCCCGGCGGCCAGCCCGCGTACGCCGCCGCGGACCCGCTCGTGGCCACGTCCTTCTCCGACTGGTGGGCCAAGGTCATCGGCGTGCTCACCCGCAGCTGGCAGCCGCTGCTGATCATCCAGCTCGCCACCGTGGTGCCCGGCATGCTCATCGCCGCGATCGTCACCGCCGCCGCGGGGACCGACTCTACCGCGGTGTCGATCGGCGCGGTCATCGTCGGCCTGCTCGGCGCCCTCATCCTGTTCGTGGTCGCCCTCCTCGCCCAGGGCCCGTCCGTCTACGTCGTCGTCGGCAAGCAGGCGTCGGGCCAGGAGGTCGGTGCGGGACCCGCGCTCACCTTCGCCGCGGGCCGTGCACTGCCCCTGTTGGGGTGGGGGTTGCTCGCCGGAGTTCCCGTCATGCTCGGCCTGGTCGTGCTGATCGTGCCGGGCCTTTACCTGATCGTCGGGGTCCTCGTCATGCTCGGCCTGATCGTGCTGATCATCCCCGGCCTCTACCTGATCGTGGTCTTCGCCGCCTCGCTGACCGGCGTGATCATGTTCGAGCGGGCCGGGATCGGCCGGACGTTCGCGTTGGTCAATCCCGCGTTCGGGCAGACGCTCGGGCGCCTGCTCACCTTCATGCTCGCCGCGATCGTCTACTCCGCGATCGCAGGCGCGATCGTGTCCGCGCTGGTCGGCCCCACGGGGTTCGTGGCGGACCTGCTGCGCAACATCCTGTCGTTGCCGGTCACGTTCGCCTCGGTCGGCGTCGCAGTGGTCACCTACGCGACACTGCGGAACCGGGAGAACCCGGCGATCACCACGCCGGCGCTGGCCGCGGAGCTCGACCGGCCCTGAATGTGTCCTGAGGGTCAGCGCCGCAGCGGAGCGAGGTGGTGATCCACAGGTGGATGACTCCCGACGGCCGCCGCGGTGGCAGGCTGGACGGCGATGAGTACCAGCCGGAGAGGTCACGGCCTGTTCGACCTGCAGGAACCGGACCCGCCCGCGGCCGCGGTGCCGGCGGCCACCGCGCCGCTGGCCGTGCGGATGCGGCCGCGGGCGCTGGACGAGGTGGTCGGGCAGGCGCACCTGCTGCGGCCCGGCGCGCCGCTGCGCCGCCTCGTCGAGGGCGGAGCGGCGGCGTCGGTGCTGCTGTACGGCCCGCCCGGCACCGGTAAGACCACGCTGGCGCGGCTGCTGGCGGGCGTCGGGAACCGGCACTTCGTCGCGCTCTCGGCGCTGTCGTCGGGGGTCCGCGAGCTGCGCACGGTGATCGACGACGCCCGGCGCCGCCGCGACCGGCTCGACCAGCAGACGGTGCTGTTCGTCGACGAGGTGCACCGGTTCTCCAAGACGCAGCAGGACGCGCTGCTGGGTGCGGTCGAAGACCGCCTGGTGCTGCTCGTCGCGGCGACGACGGAGAACCCGTCGTTCTCCGTCGTCGCGCCGCTGCTGTCGCGCTCGCTGGTGCTGTCGTTGCAGCCGCTGTCCGACGACGACGTGCGCACCCTCCTGCGCCGGTCCGTCGCCGACCCCCGCGGCCTGGGCGGGGCGGTCACCCTGACCCCGGAGGCCGAGGACGCGCTCGTCCGGCTCTCGAGCGGCGACGCGCGCCGGGCGCTGACGGCGCTGGAGGCGGCGGCCGACGGCGTCGCGGCGGCGGGGGAGAGCACCGTCGACGTCCCCGCGGTCGAGCGGGCGGTCACCGAGGCGACCGTGCGCTACGACCGCGCCGGCGACCAGCACTACGACGTGATCAGCGCGTTCATCAAGTCGATCCGCGGCAGTGACCCGGACGCGGCGCTGCACTACCTCGCCCGGATGCTCGTGGCGGGGGAGGACCCGCGGTTCGTCGCGCGGCGGCTGATGGTGCACGCGAGCGAGGACATCGGCCTGGCGGACCCGACGGCGCTGCCCGCGGCGGTGGCGGCGGCGCAGGTCGTCGCGCTCGTCGGGCTGCCGGAGGCCCGGATCGCGCTCGCGCAGGTCACGGTGCACCTGGCGACGGCGCCGAAGTCGAACGCGGTCGTCACCGCGATCGACGCCGCACTGGCGGACGTGCGGGCCGGCGCCGCGGGCCCGGTCCCGCCGCACCTGCGCGACGGGCACTACGCGGGCGCGCAGAAGCTGGGCAACGCGGTCGGCTACCGCTACCCGCACGACGTCGAGGGGGCCGTCGTCGCCCAGCAGTACCCGCCCGACGGGCTGGTCGGCCGCGACTACTACCGACCGACGACGCACGGCACCGAGCGGATACTGGCGGAGCGGCTGCCGAAGCTGCGCCGGGTGGTCCGGGGAGAGCGCCCGGAGCGCGGCTGAGCCGCTCCGTGGCGGACGCGACGGTGCGGTGGTCGGCCGGGATTGCAGCAAGGTGGCCATGCTGCAATCGGATTGGAGCAGGGCCACCTTGCTGCAACGGCCGCAGGCCCCTGGATCGCGGCCGCACCGCGCCCGGGCTACAGCGGGTCCCGCTCGATCGGGCAGCTCATGCACCGTGGCCCGCCGCGGCCGCGGCCCAGCTCCCCGCCCGGGATCTCCAGCACCTCGATCCCGTTCGCGCGCAGGTGGGTGTTCGTCGCCTCGTTGCGCTCGTAGGTGACGACGACGCCGGGCGCGACGGCCAGCGCGTTGCACCCGTCGTCCCACTGCTCGCGCTCTGCCGCGTGGACGTCCTGGTCGGTGGTCAGGACCCGGATCTCCGACAGTCCCAGCGCGCCGGCGATCGCGTCGTGCATCCGCTCCGGGGCGTGGTCGGTGACCGTCAGCTCCTTCTCCGAGTCGCCCGGCTCCACCGTGTAGGTGGGCAGCATCCCGAGGCCGGCGTACTTGGTGAACGTGCCGGGGTCGACCATGGTCATCACGGTGTCGAGGTGCATCATCGACCGGGTCGCCGGGAGCCGCACCGCGACCATCCGCGTCACCTCCCCGCCCGCGAACAGCTGCCGGGCGAGGCGCTCGACCCCGGCTGCGGTCGTCCGCTCGCTCATCCCGACCAGCACCGCACCCCGGCCGATGACGAGGATGTCGCCGCCCTCGGTCGTCGCGACACCGTTCGTCGTGCCGGCCGACCACACCGGGAAGCCCGCGTCGGCGAACAGGGGGTGCCAGCGGTAGATCGCCTCGTAGTTCGCCGTCTCCCGGACCCGCGCCAGCTTCTGCATGCTGTTGATCGACACGCCGGTGCCGATCCAGGCCGAGGCGTCCCGCGTGTAGAGGTGGTTGGGCAGCGGCTCCAGCACGAAGTCGTCGGGCCCGAGGGCGTGCAGGACGATGGAACGCGGCTCGGGGATGCGGTCGAGCAGCTCGCGCTTGGTGATGCCGGCGATGAGGTGCTCGGTGAGCGTGTCGCAGTCGAAGCGCGTCGAAGGCGTTGCGCAGGGCGTCGATGGCCATGGGGCCGTACACGCGCTCGTCGAAGATCCGGTCCAGGACGTGCCGGCGGCTGTCGGGCTCCTCGAGGGTGCGTCGCAGCAGGTCGGCGAACAGGTGCACGGTGACGCCCTGGTCGCGCAGCACCTCGGCGAAGCGGTCGTGCTCCTCTTGGGCGCGGTGCACCCACAGCACGTCGTCGAAGAGCAGCCGGTCCTTGTTGCCGGGGGTCAGGCGGAGCAACTCCGGGCCGGGGCGGTGCAGGATCACCTGGCGCAGGCGTCCGACCTCGGAGTCGACCCTGAAGGGTCCGGCACGGAAGAATCCGGCACGGAACGGGGAACCGGTCATCGCGCCATTCCACCACCAGCCGCCGCCGGTGGTGAGATGAGTGCCGTGCACCTCGACGCCGTCGACGAGAAGATCATCATGCTGCTCGTCGAGGACGCCCGCCGCAGCTTCGCCGACATCGGCGGCCGGGTCGGGCTCACGGCGTCGGCGGTCAAACGCCGCGTGGACCGGCTGCGGTCGGGCGGCGCGATCGGCGGGTTCACCGTGCGCCTCGAGCCGGGGGCACTGGGGTGGACGGTCGAGGGCTACGTCGAGCTGTACTGCCGGGCCAGCACGTCGCCGCAGGCCATCCGGGCCGCCGTCGAGCGGTTCCCGGAGGTCGTCGACGCGAGCACGATCTCGGGCGAGGCCGACGCGCTGCTGCGGATCGTCGCCGCCGACATGCACCACTTCGAGCGGGTGCTGGAGCAGATCGGGTCGCAGCGGTTCGTGGCCCGCACGAAGTCGGTGCTCGTCCTGTCGGCACTGCTGCGGCGCCCGGTGACCCCGTTGCATCCGTCGCCCTGACGACGCACCGGAGAGCCGACCGACCCCACGGTGTCGCGCCCCGGCCGCGGCCGGCTCGTCGTCTCCATCGCCCGCGCAACGATCCGTGCCTATGAAGACAATCTGCGCAACGAACGACTGCCACCCGGCAACGTTGGTGATTGTTCGTGCACAAGGCCCCTGCTTACCGTGGAGTAGCCGGGCCCCGACGTCGCGGCCGCCCCTTCGACCCCTCCGAGGAGCGCCCCATGACGCAGTCGTTCCCGACCCGGTCTCCGTCGGGGCCGGACCCCGGTCCGGACCGCGACCCCCCGCACTACCTCATGTGCCGGAGTACTTCACGGTGAGTACGCGATCAACCGTGGATGCAGCCGGGTCGAGTGAGGCCGCGCCGCGCGTGGGGCGCGGGACCGATGGGGCCGGGGGCCGCGCGATGCGGCGCCGAGGGGCGACCGGCGGACCCGTGTTGTCGCACCTCGGCCTGCTGTCGCTTCCGGGACGTGCCGGCGCACGTGTTGGGGAGGGTGTGACGGTTACGCCGAGTGTGCGACGCCGAGAAACCAGTGTGCGGTCGGGGCTGGGTCGGTCGCTGTCGCACCCCGGGCCGCGCGTCGCAGCCTGGCCGTGTTGTCGCACCCCGGCCGCGGTGGCTGGCTCGTCGGTCGGGACCGCTTCCACGCAACGATCCGTGCCTCTGCCGACAATCTGCGCAACGAACGACTGCCACCCGGCAACGTTGGTGATTGTTCGTGCACAAGGCCCCTGCTTACCGTGGAGTAGCCGGGCCCCGACGTCGCGGCCGCCCCTTCGACCCCTCCGAGGAGCGCCCCATGACTGCAGTCGTACCCGACCCGGTCTCCGTCGGGGCCCGGACCCCGGTCCGGACCGCGACCCCCCGCCACTACCTCATGTGCCCGCCCACGTACTTCACGGTCGAGTACGCGATCAACCCGTGGATGCAGCCCGGGATCGACGTCGACCGGCGCCGCGCCCTCGCGCAGTGGGACGCGCTGCGTCGGACCTACCTCGACCTGGGGCATCGTGTGGACCTGCTCGCGCCGATGCCCGGCTTGCCCGACATGGTGTACGCGGCCAACGGCGCCACCGTCGTCGACGGGACCGTGCTCGCCGCACGTTTCCGGCATCCGCAGCGCGCGGCCGAGGCCGTCGCCCACGCCACGTGGTTCCGCCGCGCCGCGGCGCACGTCGTCGAGCCGGAGTTCGTCAACGAGGGCGAGGGCGACCTGCTCGTCGTCGGCGACCTCATCCTCGCCGGTCACGGCTTCCGCACCGACCCGCGCGCCCACGCCGAGGCCGCCCGCGTGTTCGGCCGCGAGGTCGTGTCGCTGGAGCTCGTCGACCCGCGCTACTACCACCTCGACACCGCGGTCGCCGTGCTCGACGCGACGACGATCGCCTGGCTGCCCGAGGCGTTCCGCCCGGCCTCGCGGGCGCTGCTGCAGGAGCTCTTCCCGGACGCGGTGGTCGCGGACCCGGCCGACGCCGCGGTCCTCGGGCTGAACGCGGTGTCCGACGGGCGGCACGTCGTGCTGCCCGTGCGGGCCACCCGGCTGGCCGCCGCGGTGGCCGAGCGCGGGTTCGTCCCCGTCCCCGTCGACCTGTCCGAGCTGCTCAAGGGCGGCGGCGGACCGAAGTGCTGCACGCTGGAGGTGCGCTCATGACCGAGCTTCTGACCGTCACCCTGCCGGGCCGCAGGCCCGAGCCGCCCTCCACCGCGACGGCGTGGCACGAGGAGCTCATGGAGCGCCACTCGGCCCACAACTACCACCCGCTCCCGGTGGTCGTGACCGACGCCGAGGGAGCCTGGGTGACCGACGTCGACGGCCGCCGCTACCTCGACTGCCTGGCCGGCTACTCGGCGCTCAACTTCGGCCATCGCCACCCCGCCCTCGTGGCCGCGGCACACCGCCAGCTCGACCGGGTCACCCTCACCAGCCGCGCGTTCGGCAACGACCGGATCGGCCCGTTCTGCGCCGCTCTCGGCGGGCTGCTCGGCAAGCAGATGGTCCTGCCGATGAACACCGGTGCCGAGGCGGTCGAGAGCGGGATCAAGGTCGCTCGCAAGTGGGGCTACGAGGTCCGCGGGGTGCCGGAGGACCGGGCGCGCATCGTCGTGATGGCCGGCGGCTTCCACGGTCGCACCACCACGATCGTCGGGTTCTCGACGGACCCGGACGCCCGCGGCGGATTCGGCCCGTTCACTCCCGGCTTCGACGTGGTGCCGTTCGGGGACGCCGACGCGCTGGCGGCCGCGATCACGCCGGACACCGTGGCGGTGCTGCTGGAGCCGGTCCAGGGCGAGGCCGGGGTCGTCGTCCCCCCGTCCGGCTACCTCGCGGACGTGCGGCGGATCTGTGACCGGGCCGGCGCGCTGATGGTGGCCGACGAGGTGCAGTCGGGCCTCGGGCGCACCGGGCACCTGCTGGCGACCCGGCGCGCGGGCGTCGACGCCGACGTCTACCTCCTGGGCAAGGCGCTCGGCGGGGGGATCGTGCCGCTCTCGGCGGTGGTCGCGGACGAGGCGGTGCTCGGCGTGCTGCGGCCCGGCCAGCACGGCAGCACGTTCGGGGGCAACCCGCTGGCGTGCGCGGTCGGCAGCGCGGTGGTCGACCTGCTCGGCGACCCGGCCGTGCTCGCCCACGCGCGTGACCTGGGCCGTGAGCTGACGGCGCGGCTCGACGCACTCGTCGGGCACGGGGTCGTCGCGGTGCGTACGGCCGGGCCGTGGGCGGGGATCGACGTCGACCCGCGGCTGGGCGACGGCCGGGCGGTGTGCGCGGCACTGGCCCGTCGCGGGGTGCTGGCCAAGGACACGCACGGCGCGACGCTGCGCATGTCCCCGCCGCTGGTGGCGACGGTCGAGGAGATCGCCCTCGCCGTCGACACGCTCGCCGGGGTGCTCGCCGACCTGGGCTGCAGGCCAGGACCGGAAGGGTCAGTAGCGGAAGGGGCGGGCCTGCGGGCCGGCCTCGGTCAGCAGCTCCGGACGCAGGGCGCCGAACAGCAGCGTCAGCATCAGCTCGGCGGTGAGCTCCGGCGGGTCGTGCGGGCGACCGACGGCCCGGATCAACAGCAGGTCGACGATCATCGTGCCGATCTCCGCGGCGGGCGGCCACGGCCGCAGCTCGCCCGTCCGCTGGCCGCGGGCGATCAGCTCGATCGCGACGTCGCCGATCGGGGCGAGCACGCGCGGGTCGTTCTCGTCGTGCGGGTCCGCGGGGCGTCCGACCTTGATCGAGTAGTCGGCGATCCCGGCCGAGAGCGCGGCGGTGAGCCCGCGGTTGCGCCAGGCGATCCGGACCAGGGCACGCAGGTGGTCGGTCAGCGCGGGGACGACCGGCCGGCCCGCGGCGATGTCGCGGTAGGCCTGCGTGCGCAGCGTCTGCACCAGCGGCGCGTAGACGTGGCCGATCAGGGCGTGCTTGCTGGGGAAGTGGTTGTAGGCCGTCGCGTTGCTGACGCCTGCGGCCGACGCGATGTCCTCGACGCGGGTCCGGGCCCACCCGCGGGCGGCGAAGGCCGGGTCCGCCGCGCCCAACAGGGCCGCTCGCGTCCGGTCACGCTTCGTTCGCGCGGCGCGGGCCCGCGACTCTGATGCGCGCTCCCGAATGGGGTCGGACGTCTCCATCGTGATCGCAGAGTAACCGTTCACAACCCGATCTGCACTTGACTCAAATTGGGGAGTCGCCCAAGATGGTGACGCTCACACAGAGCAGGGATCTCGAACCGGTAGGGCACGACCGGACGGGACCGGGGGAGCAGGTACGTCGGGTCGGGGCATCGTCGGGGAAAGCGTAACTTCCCGGCTCGCGCGCCGCTTCTCCTTGCAGCATGGTCCGTCGGCACCGGGTCGCCCGGGCGCTCGGCGGTCGTAGACCGAAGTGGCTTCGTGCCACCTCGTCCGGGAGGGGAACCCGACGATGACCTGTCCTGCCACGATCCGATGACCGCCGGCCTGTCCGTTCGAGGACACGACGCCCGCATTCGCACCACCACCCCACTCACGCCCACCCCGGGCACGGCCGCCACAGCTATCACAGCTACCACGGCGCTGCCCGCTACAGGGTTCACCGTCCCGGCCACCGGAATCCACAGCCTGATCCCGCCCGGCCCGGACCAGCCGATCTCCCCACCCGAGGGGGAGACCGACGCCCGCACGATGATCGACACGCTGGTCGCAGGCGCGGTCGGTGGCGACGCCCGGGCCCGCGACGACCTTCTCGCGCTGATCCATCCGCTCGTGCTGAAGTACTGCCGCGCCCGGCTCGGGCGCCAGGAGTCGCTCATGGGCTCCGCGGACGACGTCGCGCAGGACGTCTGCATGGCGGTCGTCGGCGCCCTGCCGAACTACCAGCTCAAGGGCTTGTCGTTCCGGGCCTTCGTCTACGGCATCGCCGCGCACAAGGTGACCGACGCCTTCCGGGCGATCGGGCGCAACCGCGCCGAGCCGGTGGCGGACCTGCCGGACGGCCCGGTCACCGCGGACGGCCCCGAGCACCGCCTGCTCGCCGCCGAGATGTCCGCCCGGCTGGGCAAGCTCCTCGCGCACCTGACTCCCCGTCAGCGCGAGGTCCTGGTGCTGCGGCTGGCGGTCGGGCTGTCGGCGGAGGAGACCGCGCAGGCGGTCCGGTCGACTCCCGGCGCCGTTCGGGTCACCCAGCACCGGGCGCTGGGCCGGCTCCGCAAGATCCTTCTGGGCGAGTCGGTGGCCCGCGGGCTCGCGGCCGCCGAGCGGCTGCGGGTCGACCCAGGCCGCGGCGGACGGCGACGTCCGGATCCGCGGACGACCTGGTCGACCCGGTCCCGGACGAGCCCGGGTTCCACGAGCTGGACATCGACCCGGACGTCGCGGCGGCGGACGACTCCGCGATCGACGCCATGGCAGCGCTCTTCGTCGGTCCGGATGCGGAGCCGGTCGTCGCCATCCCCGCCCCGCGCAGGCCGACGCCGTACAAGCGGACCTGAGGCGTCCGCGCCACCCACGTACTCCTCTCCGAACGGTGCCGGTCCGGGATCGCCCGGGCCGGCACCGGCACGTGGGGGCTCTGCCGCGCCGCATGGGTCCACGCAGCGGGAACGGTGCCGAGGAGTAACCTGTCGCCGATCACCGCGGGCGTCGACGGCAGCGACGTCGGACAGGAGGAGGCCACGTGTCGGCTGGTCAGATCGCTGCGCTGGTCGCCGCCGGGGCGTTCGTCGTCCTCGTGCTTCTCATGGCCGTCCCCCTGCTCAAGCTGGGGCGCACCCTGGACGAGGCCACCGTGGCGATCCGCAAGGCGCACGAGGGGAGCGCGCCGCTGCTCGACGACGCGCAGACCACGCTGCGTCAGGTCAACACCCAGCTCGAACGCGTCGACGGCATCACCGCAGGGGCGCGCACGGTGAGCACGAACGTCTCGGTCCTCACCTCGCTGTTCACCGCGACGCTCGGCGGCCCGCTCGTGCGCGTCGCCGCCCTGTCCTACGGGCTCAGCAAGGCCGTCAAGGCCCGCCGGGAGGGCAAGGACGCCGGGGCGCACGCGCGGCGTCGCGGCCGTCGGGGACGGCGTCGATGAAGCGCCTGTTCTGGCTCGGCGTCGGGCTCGCCGCCGGGGCCTACCTGACCCGCCGCGCCACCGAGGCCGCGCAGAACCTCACCGCCGCCGGCGTCGGCGCGAACCTGGCCGACGGACTGCGTGAGCTGGGCGCCGGGCTGGGTGCGTTCGGTGCCGAGGTCCGGGCCGGGATGCAGGCCCGTGAGCAGGAGCTGACGGACCTGCTCGAGCGGCGCACCGGTGCCGGCGTACCGACGCTCGGTGACGCGCTGGCGGACCCTCCGAGCGATCCGCAGGCTCGAGCGCGCCGGGCAGGGGCCTGACCCCGGCCCGGCCGGTCGCCGCGACCGCCGAGCACGACGCCGCCCCTGCCGTTCCCGTTCACCGGCCCCCACCGCCTCCCCTGACGGACCCGTCCGGACAGGTCAAGACCGAGAAGGCAAGACCGTGCAGACCCACGAGATCGTCCGCCGCTTCACCGACCACTTCGTGCGTTCGGGCCACACCCGCGTGCCGAGCGCCTCGCTCATCCTCGACGACCCGACGCTGCTGTTCGTCAACGCCGGGATGGTGCAGTTCAAGCCGTACTTCCTCGGCGAGGCCCCCGCGCCCTACCCCCGGGCCACGTCGATCCAGAAGTGCGTGCGCACCGGCGACATCGACGAGGTGGGCCGGACCACCCGGCACAACACGTTCTTCCAGATGGCCGGGAACTTCTCCTTCGGCGACTACTTCAAGCAGGGCGCGATCGAGCACGCCTGGCAGCTGGTCACGGGCAGCCAGGCCGAGGGCGGCTACGGGTTCGACCCGGACCGGATCTGGGTCACCGTGTACCGCAGCGACGACGAGGCCGCCGACCTGTGGCGGCGGGTCGCCGGCGTCCCCGCCGAGCGGATCCAGCGCCGCAGTGGCAAGGACAACTACTGGGACATGGGCGTTCCCGGCCCCGGCGGCCCCTGCTCGGAGATCTACTACGACCGCGGGCCGGAGCACGGCCGCGACGGCGGCCCGGAGGCGGACGAGGACCGGTACCTCGAGATCTGGAACCTCGTCTTCATGCAGGACGTGCGGGGCGAGCTGAGCCCGAAGGACGACCACCCCCCGATCGGGGTGCTGCCCCGCAAGAACATCGACACGGGGATGGGCGTCGAGCGCGTCGCCACCCTGCTGCAGGGCGTCGAGTCCGTCTACGAGACGGACCTCGTCCGCCCGGTGATCGGCCGCGCCGAGCAGCTGTCGGGCCGCCGCTACGGCGCGGGCGAGCCGGGCGACACGACGACGTGCGGTTCCGGGTGATCGCGGACCATGCCCGCTCCGGCGTCATGATCATCGGTGACGGCGTGACGCCGTCCAACGAGGGCCGCGGGTACGTGCTGCGCCGGCTGCTGCGCCGGATCGTGCGCTCGGCCCGGCTGCTCGGGGTGACCGAGCCGGTGCTGCAGAGCTTCGCCGAGGTCGTCCGCGCCGAGATGAGCCCGTCGTATCCGGAGCTGACCACCGACTTCGAGCGGATCTCGGCCGTCGTCCGGGCCGAGGAGGAGGCCTTCCTCGCCACCCTCGTCACCGGCTCCCGGATCTTCGACACCGCGGTGACGGACACGAAGCGGGCCGGGGGCGCGCAGCTGGCCGGCGACAAGGCCTTCCAGCTGCACGACACCTACGGCTTCCCCATCGACCTCACGCTCGAGATGGCGTCCGAGGCCGGGCTCACCGTGGACGAGCAGGGCTTCCGCAGGCTCATGAACGAGCAGCGCGCCCGGGCGAAGGCCGACGCGAAGGCCCGCAAGACCGGCCACGGTGACATGGGCGCCTACCGGGCCGTGCTCGACGACGCCGGCGACACCGAGTTCCTCGGCTACACGGACCTGGTCAGCGAGTCGCGGGTCGTCGGGCTCGTCGTGGACGGGGTCGGGGTGCCGGCCGCCGGTGCGGGCACCGCCGTCGAGGTCGTGCTGGACCGCACCCCGTTCTACGCCGAGGGCGGCGGCCAGCAGGCCGACACCGGCGTGATCCGCGGTGACGGCTTCGCCGTTCGCGTGGACGACGTGCAGAGCCCGGTGACCGGCCTGGTCGTGCACCGCGGCACCGTCACCGAGGGTGAGGCCACCGTGGACGCGGTGGTGTCCGCCGAGGTCGACACCGGCCGCCGGGGTGCGGTGTCGCGCTCGCACTCGGCCACGCACCTCGTGCACGCCGGGATGCGCAAGCACCTGGGTGACGCGGCCGCGCAGGCCGGGTCGATGAACGCCCCCGGCCGGCTGCGGTTCGACTTCACCTCGCCCGCGGGCGCGGTGCCGGCGTCGGTGCTGGACGAGGTCGAGGACGAGGTCAACGCCGTGCTGCAGGACGACGAGGAGGTGCGCGCCTTCGTGACGACCCAGGACGAGGCCCGCCGCCTCGGCGCGATGGCGCTGTTCGGTGAGAAGTACGGCGACCAGGTCCGTGTCGTGGAGATCGGCGACTACTCCCGCGAGCTGTGCGGCGGCACGCACGTGCACCGCTCCGGGCAGCTCGGGCTGGTCAAGCTGCTCTCGGAGAGCTCGATCGGTTCCGGGGTGCGCCGCGTCGAGGCGCTGGTCGGCATCGACGCCTTCCGCTACCTCGCCCGCGAGCACGTGCTCGTCAGCCAGCTCGCCGAGCAGTTCAAGGCGCGGCCCGAGGAGCTGCCGGAGCGGATCGGCGGCGTGGTCGAGCGATTGCGCGTGGCCGAGCGGGAGCTGGAGAAGGTCCGCGCGGACGCCGTGCTGTCGTCGGCCGGGGCGCTTGCCGCCGGTGCGGAGGACGTCGGCGGGATCGCGCTGGTCGCCGCCGCGGTGCCGGAGGGGGTGAGCGGCACCGACCTGCGTGCGCTGACGGCGGACGTCCGGGGCCGGCTCGGCGCCCGTCCCGGCGTGGTGGCCCTGTTCTCCACGACGGACGGGAAGGTGTCGTTCGTGGTCGCGACGACGGCGGCCGCCCGCGACCGGGGCCTCGCCGCCGGGAAGCTGGTGCCCGCCTTCGCGCCGGCGGTCGGCGGCCGTGGGGGCGGGAAGCCGGACCTCGCCCAGGGCGGCGGGTCGGACCCGTCCGGCGTGCCGGCCGCGCTCGACGCGCTGCGCCGGGCACTCGCCGCGGCCTGACCACCATGCCCCGACCGCCGCTGCCCGCCTCCGCGCTCGGGCCGCCGGTGACGCGCGGGCGGCGGCTGGGGATCGACGTCGGCTCCGTGCGCGTCGGCGTGGCCCTCAGCGACCCGGACGGCGTGCTGGCCACCCCGCTGGCCACCGTCGCCCGGGACGCGGCGCGCGGCTCGGATCTCGACACGATCGCCGGACTCGTCGCCGAGCACGACGTCGTGGGGGTCGTCGTCGGCCTGCCACGGACCCTGGCCGGGCGGGAGGGCCCGGCGGCGGAGGCCGCCCGCGAGTTCGCGACGGCGCTGGCCGCGCGCCTGGACGGCGGCGTTCCCGTCGTCTTCTCCGACGAGCGCCTGACGACGGTCGTCGCCACCCGCCAGATGCGGGAGAGCGGCCGGAAGGGGCGCCGTCAGCGGGCCGTCGTCGACCAGGTCGCAGCCGTCGCGATCCTGCAGGGCTGGCTCGATGCACGCCGCTGACCGGGATCGTCGCCGGGGGGCGTCGGCGACGACGCCGTGCGGCGGTTACGCTCCGACGTTGTGAAACGGATCGGTAACGCCGACCACCACCCGTCCGGCCGTTGCGCGGCGCTCCTGTGACGCGCCGCGCGGAGGTGTTCCCGTCGCGCCGGGAGGAGCTGGCGGCCCGCCGGGCGGATCTGCGGCAGCGGGCCAAGCGGCGACGCAGGCGGCTCGCCGCGGCGGCGCTCGCGGTGTTGCTGCTGGTCGGCGGCGTGATCGGCGGCGGCTACCTGCTCTACGAAGAGTTCTTCGGCGTTGCGGACTACGACGGCGACGGCGGGGCGGCGGTGGTCGTCCAGGTCGCCGACGGCGCCACCGGCTCGCAGATCGGCGGCACGCTGCAGCGTGCCGACGTCGTCAAGAGCGTGGAGGCGTTCACCCGGGCGGCCGCATCGGAGCCGCGGATCCTCGCGGTGCAGCCCGGCTACTACGCGATGCGCGTCCAGATGTCGGGCAGCGCCGCCGTCGCGCGCCTGCTCGACCCCGCCGCCCGCGTCGGCCAGCTCGAGATCCGCGGCGGCGTGCAGCTGGACGACACCAGCAACCCGGACGGCTCCACGGTTCCCGGGGTGCTGACGCTGATCTCGAACGCCACGTGCGCCGAGATCGGCGGGCAGCGGCAGTGCGTCAGCAGCGACGAGCTGCGCACGGCGATGTCGCAGGCCGACCTGGCGGATCTGGGCGTTCCGACGTGGGCGCGCGAGGACGTCGCGAAGGCCGAGCCGCGGCGTCGGCTCGAGGGCCTGCTCGTCCCGGGTGTCTACGACATCAAGCCCGGCGTCCCGGCGCTGGACGTGCTGCGCGGGCTGCTCGCCACGTCGGTGACCCGGCTGGAGGCCGACGGGCTGGTCAGCGGGGCCCGCGACATGGGCTACACGCCCTACAAGGTGCTCATCGTGTCGTCGCTGGTGGAGAAGGAGGGCATCACCGCCGACATGCCCAAGGTCGCGCGGGTGCTCTACAACCGGCTCGGCACCGGGCAGCGCCTCCAGCTGGACTCGACCGTCAACTACCCGCTCGACCTCCAGGCACTGCGCACGAACTCCGAGGACCGGGCCAAGCCGGGACCGTACAACAGCTACGCGGTCGCGGGCCTGCCACCGACGCCGATCGCGGCGCCCGGGAAGGCCGCGGTCGAGGCCGCCCTGGCCCCGGCCGAGGGGCCGTGGCAGTACTTCGTGCGCTGCCAGCCGGACGGGGCGTCGTGCTTCGCGGCGACGCTCGAGGAGCACAACCGCAACGTCGCCGAGGCCGTGGCCAACGGCGCGTTCTGACCCTTTCTCGCCCCGTCCCCTCGTGTCAGGAAGGCCACCTTCACGGCGTCCGGTGTCCTGAAGGTGGCCTTCCCGACATCGCCGGGCTCGCCCGGACCGTCCCGCGTCGGCCTCACTGGCCGAACAGGCCGCGCGGCGGCCGGGGTGACGGGACGGCCGTCGCGTCGGTGACGACCTCGGCCCCCGCGGCGAAGGCCGCACCCGGCTCGACCCGTGCCGGGAAGGGGTCGGCCGCCACCCACCGGGCCACCTCGGCCAGCGGCAGGTCCTGCCCGTCCCCACCGCCGGCGACCAGCACGACGTTGCCGAACCGGCGGCCGTGCAGCACGTCCGGTGCCGCGACGACCGCGACGTCGGCGAACACCGCCGCCGCGGTCGCGACCTGCCCACGGGCGAAGTCCAGCGGCGTCCGCCGCTGGTGCAGCGTGCGCGCGCCGGCACCGTCGGCGAGGTTCGCGGCGTAGCACCCGCCGGGGCGCAGCACGCGCGCCACGTCCGCCACGAACTCCACCGAGGTCAGGTGCGCGGGGATGCGGGCGCCGGCGTAGACGTCGAGCAGCACGACGTCGTACGCGGCCGCCGGCTCGGCCGCGAGCCCGGCGCGGGCGTCGACGACCTGCACGTCGAGCCCCAATCCGTCCGCGGGCAGCCGGCAGCGCACCAGCTCGACCAGCGCGCCGTCGAGCTCCACGACCCGCTGCACCGAGCCGGGTCGGGTGGCGGCGACGTAGCGGGGCAGCGTCCACGCCCCGCCGCCGAGGTGCAGGACGCGCAGCGGGGCAGGCGGCGGCGGGGCGAGCGCGTCGAGCAGGTGGCCGGTCCGGCGGACGTACTCGAACTCCAGATGCGTGGGGTCGGCGAGGTCGACGTGGCTCTGCGCGGTGTCGTCGATCAGCAGCGTCCAGGCCGAGGGGCGGTAAGGGTCGGCCACCAGCTCGGCCCGCCCGTCGCCCACCTCGACGCGGATGACCGCCGCGGCGAGCCGACCTCCGTGTGCGTCGTCCACCGTGGAATCCTCCCCCGGACGGACGGCGACATGTACCGCGCCCGTGACGCGTAACACGCGTGACACGTGCGCGGAACACGGCGTTCCTAGCGTGATCGCGGATCAGGACCGGACAGTGGGAGGCACGAGTGCTGCTGACGCCGCACGAGCAGGAGAGGCTCCTGCTGCACGTCGCCGCGGGGCTGGCGCAGCAGCGCCGTGACCGCGGGCTCAAGCTCAACTATCCCGAGACCGTCGCGCTGATCAGCTCGTGGGTGCTGGAGGGCGCCCGCGACGGCCGGAGTGTCGCCGAGCTCATGTCCGGCGGGCAGCAGGTGCTCACCCGCGACGACGTGATGGAGGGCGTGCCGGAGATGATCTCCTCGGTGCAGGTCGAGGCGACGTTCCCGGACGGCACCAAGCTCGTCACCGTCCACCGGCCGGTCCAGTGATTCCCGGCGAGTACCTGCATCCGGACGAGCCGGTCGTGATCGACCGGGCGCGGACGTCCATCGTGGTGGTCAACTCCGGTGACCGGCCCGTGCAGGTCGGGTCGCACTACCATTTCGCGGCCGCCAACCCGGCGCTGCTGTTCGACCGTGACGCCGCGCAGGGCAGGCGGCTCGCGGTGCCGGCCGGGACGGCCGTGCGCTTCGAGCCCGGCGTCGAGAAGACCGTCGAGCTGGTGGAGCTGGGCGGGACGAAGACGCGTGCCCGGATTGAGGTTGCCATGACGAGCCCGTGGAGTATCGACCGCGCCCGCTACGCGGAGCTGTACGGGCCCACCGTGGGCGACCGGATCCGGCTCGCCGACACCGACCTGTTCGTCGAGGTCACCGAGGACCGCTGCCGCGGCCCGCAGGGCGGCGACGAGGTCGTCTTCGGCGGTGGCAAGGTCATCCGCGAGTCGATGGGGCAGGCCCGGGCCACCCGCGGCGAGGGCACCCCCGACCTGGTGATCACCGGCGCGGTCGTGGTCGACCACTGGGGCGTCGTCAAGGCGGACGTCGGCGTGCGCGACGGGCGGATCGTCGCGCTGGGCAAGGCCGGCAACCCGGACACGATGGACGGGGTGCACCCGGACCTGGTGATCGGGCCGTCGACCGAGATCGTCGCCGGGAACGGGATGATCCTCACCGCGGGCGGGGTGGACTGCCACGTCCACCTCATCTCCCCGACCCAGATCCCCGAGGCGCTCGGATCGGGGGTGACCACCTGGATCGCGGGCGGCACCGGCCCGGCGGACGGCACGAAGGCCACCACCGTCACCCCCGGCGCCTGGTACGTGGCGCGCATGCTGGAGTCGCTCGACGCCTGGCCGATCAACATCGCGCTGCTCGGCAAGGGCAACACCGTCGGGCACGAGGCGCTGCACGAGCAGGTGCTCACCGGCATCTCGGGCTTCAAGCTGCACGAGGACTGGGGCTCGACGCCCGCGGCGATCGACGCCTGCCTGCGGGTGGCCGACCAGACCGGCGTGCAGGTCGCGATCCACACGGACACGCTCAACGAGGCCGGCTACGTCCAGGACACCCTCGCCGCGATCGCCGGCCGGGGAATCCACGCCTACCACACGGAGGGCGCGGGCGGCGGCCACGCACCGGACATCATCACCGTCGCCGGGCAGCCGCACGTGCTGCCGTCGTCGACGAACCCGACCCGGCCGCACACCGTGAACACCGTCGACGAGCACCTCGACATGCTCATGGTCTGCCACCACCTCAAGCCGACCGTGCCCGAGGACCTGGCGTTCGCCGAGTCCCGGATCCGGCCGTCGACGATCGCGGCCGAGGACCTGCTGCACGACATCGGGGCGATCTCGATGATCGGCTCGGACTCGCAGGCGATGGGCCGGGTGGGCGAGGTGCCGCTGCGGACGTGGCAGACCGCGCACGTCGCCAAGTTGCGATGGGGCGCGCTGCCCGGCGACGGGCCCGCGGACAACCTGCGGGCGCAGCGCTACGTCGCGAAGTACACGATCTGCCCGGCGATCGCGCACGGGCTCGACGGCGAGGTCGGCTCGGTCGAGCCGGGGAAGCTCGCGGACCTGGTGCTCTACGCGCCGGCCTTCTTCGGGGTGAAGCCCTCGTTGGTGATCAAGGGCGGGATGATCGTGTACGCGGCGATGGGCGACGCGAACGCCTCGATCCCGACGCCGCAGCCGGTGCTGCCGCGCCCGATGTTCGGGGCGGACGGGGTGACGGCGGCGGCCACGTCGGTGCACTTCGTCGCGCCGCTGGCGCTCGAGGGCGGCCTCGCCGACCGGTTGGACGTGCGGCGACGGCTGGTGCCGGTGCGCGACACCCGGCGGCTCACGAAGGCGGACATGCCGAACAACGACGCGCTGCCGACGATCGAGGTCGAGCCCGACACGTTCACGGTGCGGGTCGACGGCGAGGTCGTGGAGCCGCAGCCTGCGGAGGTACTGCCGATGGCCCAGCGGTACTTCCTGTTCTGACCTATCGGGGGCGCTCGGCCACTGTGACCAGCGGAAACGGGCGCTCCCGCCCGGACCGGTACATCCTGGGTACAGATCATCGCGCTTCGGCCCCCGATTCGGGCGCCAGGAGCGCAGCGTCGACGAGGGATCGGGTGCGGTCGAGCTGGTCGGGCCAGAGCCCCACGTAAGTGTTCAGCGTGATCGTCGGCGTGCTGTGCCCAAGCGCCATCTGCACCGTCTTCACCGACGCCCCGGAGAACACCAGCAGCGTCGCGAAGTAGTGCCGCAGCGCGTGGTAGCCGGTGCCCGACGGCAGCCCGACGGAGCGCGCGACCGGTGCCCAGGAGTGTGACCAGTTCGCCCGGTAGATCGGGCGACCGGCCGTGTTCGTGAACACCAGCGAGGCCGTGCGGGTCCGCGGCAGCGGGCCGGCGTTCGGGAGCGCCGGCTGCTCGAGCGGATGCTGCTGCCGCGGGACGAGTGGACCCACGATGCCGCGTAGACGGCCACCAGAAGCGTCGGAGGGCGGCCCGCCGGAGCGGCTGTGGCGGTTCCGCGAATCCGAGTGGGTCGACAAGGACGATCCACCCCGGCGGCCGGGCGACGAGTGGCCAGACGCAGCCCACATCCAGAGGTTGCGGAGGTACCTGGACGCCCGCGCCGAGTGGAGAGCCGTTCACGGCGAGCCGCCGAGGGCACCAGCCGGCTACCACGAGGTGGTCGACCCACCGCGCGGCCCGCGCTGAGCTGTGCCGGACGTCGGGTCGCGTCAGTGCCGGGCGACCGGGGACTTGGCTGGGCGTCGGCAGGTCACCCGCTGGGGCACGTTGCCCACATTGACAACCTACGGTCTGGGTAGGATCCTACCTAGGTAGGGACCCGGGGGAGCTGACCAGCATGAACGTAGACACGAGAGACCTCATCAGCGTCTCGGAAGCCAACACTCGAGGCGTATCCAGGCTCATCAGCGACGCGGAGGATGGTCGCCCGCAGGTTGTCCTGCGGAACAGCAAGGCCGTTGCAGCGATCGTCGACATCCACTGTATGGAACGACTGCAGCGGCTGGAGGACCTGGAGGATGACTTGCGTCTGCTCAGCATCGCTCTCGTGCGGTCCGCTGCGGACAGCGGTCGCCGGTATGACCTTGACGATGTTCTAGCCGAGATAGGGATTGACCCTGCCGATCTCGACGACGACGAGGACTGAGATTTGACTCAGGCGAGGGTCCGGCTGACTGAGGAAGCCCGCGAAGACCTGCACGATCTCGACGGTGCAGCTCAGCGGATCGTCGCGAAGGGCCTGAGGAAGCTGAGGACGGATCCCCACCTGCGCGGTCAGCCGCTAGGTAGCCGCGCTGCCGGGGACCTCACGACTTTTCGAAAGCTGGTCGTGGGAAACCGGACCTACCGCATCGTCTATCGAGTTGAGTCAAGCAACACAGTCGTCGTTGTATGGGTCATCGGCAAGCGCGCGGATCAGGAAGCGTATGAGCTTGCAATGACACGACTCCGGATGCACGAGAACGCGACTGTCAGAGGGCTGGCTGAAAGCCTTCAGGAGATCTGGAACGACCCGAAAGACCCGGAGTAGGCGGCAGACCCTTCATGCCACGGCGCAGGGGGCGGACGCTGCGGACGATGGGTGACGGCGGGATCGGGAGGGGACACGACCCCGCCGTCACCATGGGGGCTCGGCACACGCCGCGAGGGCGTGACCGGCTTACGGCGTTGTTCGGCCGGTTGCCGGGCGAACGTCGGCGAAACGGCCGGGCCCCATCACCCGCGGCCGGGTCTAGTGGGCCGGTAGCGGCCTGTGCAGGGCGCGCTGAGAGGCGTTGTGCGGCCCGGTTCGGCCCCTGACCGGATGCCGCCGCTACTACGCCGCGGCGGTTGGCGCGGCGGCCGTCGGGGCCGGTGCGGTTGAGCTGTCGGGTGGTCACCCCGAGCCCGGACAGGGTCCGGGCGAGGGTGTCGGCGTCCCAGCCGGCGTACAGCTCCGGCTTGGTCTCGGCGAGTTTCGCGACGAGGTCCTCCGACCAGGACCAGTCGGTGTCGATGGTGGCGAAGATGACCCGCATGTCGTCGAGCAGCGACGCGGCCGGGGTCAGCGGCACCTCGAGCTGCTCGCCGAGACAGTGCCCGGACAGGGTGCCGGCGGCCTCCCGCTGCGCGCGGGCGCGGGCGGCGATGGTCTCCGCGGTGGGGGAGTCGACGTAGAAGGTGCGGGTGATCTGCGGGTCGTCGCCCTCACCGGCGAGGTAGCCGATGCCGAGGTCCTTGCGGGAGAAGATCGTGGCCCGGATGCCGTTCGCGTGAGCGCTGGTGCCGAGGACCATGTCGTTCTCCCGGTGCCCCATCACCTTGAGGCAGAACCTCAGCACCGCGTTCCCGCTGATCCCGGTCGGGAGGCTCTTCGCGTCGGGGCGCTGGGTGGCGAAGATCGGGATGATCCCGGCGGCCGGGCCGCGGCGCACAAGGTCCTCCGCGATGGCCGTCAGCTCTTCGCCGTGGCGGTCGTGCTCGAACCACCGCTGACACTCGTCGGCGCACACCACGACGGCCACAGCCGGCCAGCTCGCCGGTGACCTTGTTCTCGGGGCACAGCGGCACGCGGTAGCTCCCGGATCACCTTGGTGCGCCGGCGCATCTCGGCGCGCAGCGCCCGCATGTCCGTCACGGCGTACTCGATGTCGTCTTCCTCGTCCCCGGCCCGGTAGGCGTGCGCCACCGGCTCCAGGGTCCCGAAGTCGCCGGTGCCCTTGAGCTCGAAGAGGTGCAGCTCGGCGCGGACGTCCAGGGCGGCGGCGAGTAGCAGCAGCCGCACGCTGAACGTCTTGCCCATCCGCGGGATCGACCCGACCACCATCGAGGCGAACATCAGCGTCACCGTGACGACCCGGCCCGCGCTGGTCGGTGCCGAACGGCACCGGCGCGAACAGGTCCGCTGCGCCCCGACTTCGCCAGCGGCCACGCGCCCTGCTTCGTCTTGGCGAGGTCCCGGTCGCCGACCCACAGGACGAGGCGGCCGGCGTGGTCGTCGCGGCCCGGCTCGGGCCACACGCACCCGAGCGGGCGGCGCAGCCCGGACGCCAGCTCGCGGCGTTTCTCCATCACGTCCTGCGGGGTGACCCCGTAGGAGGTCGACGTCGGCCCGCCAGCCGGGCCCGTCCCGGGTGATCGGCGCCGGGAAGGTGATCTCCGCGCCCTTGGCGTTCATCGCCGAGATCCCCGGCGACCGCAGCGCCCGCGTCACCACCTCGGCCGTCAGCCGCGGCGGCGCCGCAGCGTTCACGGTCGCCACGTCGGTCACCCGCTTGTCCGCGGGGGTGCCGACCTTGCCCAGCACCCCGACGACCACACACCAGACGCCGAGCTCGGCCCACCAGGCGCAGCAGGTCCCGCGGCGGGCGCGTCGTCCGGGAGTCCCCACGGCGCCACACCAGGTACACCAGGACCAGCCCGACCACGGCGGCGACGCCGGCGAGGACGCGCGACGGCGCGGGTGTGCACCTTCACCGCCCGGGCCTTGTCCAGCTTCAGGTAGTCGGCGGTGTCGAGCTTCTCCGCCGCGGCCTTCCGCAGCGGCGCCGCCTCCTGGTCGTACACCCACGCCCACAACGCCACCGCCACGACCAGGACACCCATCGGGGCCCGCAGCGCCAGCTTCGCCCCGTACTTCGGCAGCCGGGTCAGGTGGTACAGCGTCACGTGGGCGCCGTACTTCGCCAGCCATGTCGCGAGGGCCTGCGCCTCGGCCTGGTTGCGCGCCCACGCCGGGATGATCGGGCGCTTGTCCGCGTCCCGGACCGCGAGCACCGTGCCGTACAGGGTCTTCGGCAGCTCCGGCGGGTCGACCGGGACCGGGGCGTCGTCCCGGTCGTCGACGAGCTCCGCCTCGACGACCTCGCGGACGGCGGGTCGCACCTCGGCGTCGCCGAGCCCGCCGCGCAGCACAGCCTTGCCGCCGTGCTGCGCGTCGAGAACCTCGGTGTCGGCGACCAGCGCTCGGGCCTGCTTGGACTGCTCGGTCACGCCGCCGACTCCGGAACCGCCCGCAGTAGGTGCAGCACCGCCGGGATGCCTCCCGGTGTGCCCGGTAGGCCGGCGTCGAGCTGGCGGACCGCCCGGAGGATGGACAGCGCGTAGGCCTCGGCCTGGTCGGCCGTGAACGACCCGTCCGCGGTGAGCACGATCGCCTCGGTGCCGTCGCTGGCCTGCTTCGGCCGACCGCAGCCGCCCTTCGGTGCTCCCTGCGCGCACCAGGCGGGATGGCCGACCTGCCGCTCCCGGCAGATCGGGACCTGCTCGGCCAGCGGGTGCAGGTAGCCGCGCACCAGCACCGGCCAGGCGTCCACCACCAGACGGGCGAGCAGGCGGGCGGACCGCAGGCGGGACCAGGCGGCGCTCATCGCCCGCCTCCCGCCCGCTGGCGCCCGACGCCCGGCCCACGCCAGAAGCGACGGCGTCCTCGTTGGCGACGACGGACAGCAGCCGGTCGAGCGTGGCCGCCTGGCGGCGGGACAGCCGCCGCCCGCGGACCGCCCGGCGAAGGGTGCGGACCGCCCGGTCCGCCCGGTCTGCTCGGGGCCGCGCCCGGTCGGGCAGCTCGTGGACGTTCTCCACGCCGTCGAGCAGCGCGTGCAGCTCGTCGGCGGCCAGCCGGGCGGTGGCCTCGTCCGCCGCGGCGTCGATAGCGGCCTGCAGCTCGCCCGCGCGAGCCCGGACGGCGGCCGAACGGGTACGCCCGCTCCGTCGCCCGGTCACCGGGCACCTCCCGCGATCAGCTCGATCACGGCGTCGTAGTCGTCGAGGCTCAGCGCACCGGCGCGCTGCTGCCGCTGCGGCCCACGAGGTGAGCCCGGCGGCGACCTCGTCGACCTCCAGGCCGCCGAGAGCGTCACCGACTGCCGGCATCTCGGTGCCGCGGGCCAGGGCGTCACGCACCAGCGGCCAGCGTTCGGCGACGAACGTGTCGACGACCACCTGCCCGATCGCCAGGGCCGCGACCGCGTGCCGGGCGTGCAACCCGTCCGGCGCCGACCGGGCGCTACGACCGCCGACCGCGAGGGCGAGATGCCAGGAGTAGGCGTCGAGCAGGTCGCGCACCGTCGCCGCCTCCGGCACGTCGGCCGGCCGGGTCGGGAAGGCGGGGATGGACGCGCTCATCGAGGGTCACCGCCCGAGGAGATGGCCGCAACGACGGCCTCCACAAGCACCACAAGCGTGTCGTGCGCCTCCGGAGTGACCGGGTACGACGGCCGCCGTGCCACGACCATCGCGAGGATCAGGTCCGCGGCCCGGCCGGCGTGGTCGAGCTCGCGGCGCTCGTTCGGGGCGGTCACAGCGCACCCGCCACTGCGGCGGCGCGGACCAGCGCGGCGGCGAGCCGGGACGCCTGCGGCGGTGTCAGCTCACACCAGCCGGCGCCCTCGACCTGGACGACGATCGGGTCCTGGTCGACCACCTCACCCTGGGGGGACACGGTCTCGCCCTGCACGATCTCGACGATCAGGCCGTCGACGTCGAGCAGACGGGCGTGATGCGAGACGAAACCCGTGCCGTCGTACTCCCAATCGGGAGTAGCGGCGCAGGTGGCCGTGTCGCACCAGGACGGGTGCGCGACGGCGAGGACAGCAGGGGTGATGGAGGTAGTTGAGCGGTCGGGAACGATGTTCACTTGGGTCAGCTCCTTGCAGCTGATCAAGTCCCGGGAGACGGTGGTCGTGCACCGCCCCGGGGCGTCTTCACAGGGGGGACATGCGCCCGGTACATCCCGGGTACATGCGGCAGCTAGAACGTCGGATACCGACGCGAACCGATGGGGGTAGTAATGCCTGGTCAGAGGGCCTTCCCGGCCCGTCGCCGCAGATCAGCGGCGCCCAGCGGGCACTACTTCCTGTTCTGATGCTGCCCTTCCTGTTGCTGGCCGACTCGCGGCTGCCGTCGGGCGGCCACGGGCACTCGGGCGGCGTCGAGGCCCTGGTGGACCGCGGGCTGCTGCGCACCGCCGAGGATCTGGCGCTCTTCCTGGAGGGGCGGATCCGGACGGGCGGCCGGGTGGTGGCTGCGGCCGCGGCGGCGGCGTGCGCGCTGGCCGCCGGGCCCGGTGGGGGCGCTGACGCCTCCGGCGGAGTGCAGCAAGGTGGCCATGCTGCACTCGGGTTGGAGCAGGGCCACCCTGCTGCCATCCCGGCCGACGCGCCTGCAGTGTCCGACTGGGCGCCGTGGGATGCGGCGGTGTCGGCCCGCACCCCGTCCGCCGCCCTGCGGGCGGCGTCGCGGGCACAGGGTGCGGCGCTGCTGCGGACCGTGTCGCTGGCCTTCCCGACCCCCGCCGTCGCCGCGCTCCGCGCGCTCCCGCGCGCGCACCACCCGCTCGTGCTCGGCGCCGCCGCGGCCGCGGCAGGGGCCGACCCGGCGCAGGCGGCGGCCCTCGCGTTGCACCACCTCGTCGGCGGGGCAGCCACGGCGGCGGTCCGGCTGCTGGGGCTCGACCCGCTGCGGGTCACCGCCGTCACCGCCGCCGTGGCGAGGTCCGCCGAGCCCGTGGCCGCCGACGCGGCCACGCTGGGCAGCGCCGCCGTCGCCGCGGGCGACCCGGCACTGCTGCCGACCGAGGGCAGCCCCCTCACCGACGTCCTGGCCGAACTGCACCGCGCATCGGAGGCGACCCTCTTTGCATCGTGACGACCTGCTCTCGGGAATCAACGGAACGCACGCCCATGTCCCGCTACCGGCCGCGCCGGGCCGCGCCGTCCGGATCGGGATCGGCGGCCCCGTCGGCGGCGGCAAGACCGCGCTCGTCGCCGCGCTGTGCCGCACCCTGCGCGACCGGATGTCGCTGGCGGTGGTGACCAACGACATCTACACCACCGAGGACGCCGACTTCCTGCGTCGCCACGGTGTGCTGCCCGACGAGCGGATCCGCGCGGTGCAGACCGGCTGCTGCCCCCACACCGCGATCCGCGACGACATCACCGCGAACCTCGACGCCGTCGACGAACTGGTCGCGCTGCACGACCCGGACCTCGTGCTCGTCGAGAGCGGGGGCGACAACCTCACCGCCACGTTCAGCTACGGGCTCGTCGACAAGCAGATCTTCGTCGTCGACGTCGCGGGTGGGGACAAGGTGCCGCGCAAGGGCGGCCCGGGCGTCATCCGCTCGGACCTCCTGGTGATCAACAAGACGGACCTCGCCCCGCTGGTCGGCGCCGACCTCGACGTGATGCGCACGGACGCCGAGCGGCTGCGCGAGGACCGGCCGACGATGCTGGTGTCGCTGCGGGAGCAGCCGGACGCGGGGCCGATCGTGGAGTGGGTCACCGCGCTGGTGCGGGCTCGCCGGTCGTGACGGCCCGGCGCACGTGAGGGCCGGGATCCGGGCGGCGACGCGGCTGACCGTCGAGCGTGCCGCCGGTCGGCAGGCACTCCGGTGGATGCACGGCTGGCCGGTGGTCCTGCGCCCGACCGGCGGTGACGAGCGGGTGCACCTGGTCCACGCCGCGGGCGGTCCGCTCGGCGGCGACGACCTCGCGCTGTCCGTCGACGTCGGCCCGCGGGCACGGCTCGCCGTGCACAGTGCGGGCGCGACGCTGGTGCAGCCGGGGGCCGCGACCGACGCGCCGGCGCGGTGGACGGTCGAGCTGCAGGTCGGCGCGGGCGCCCGGGTGGACTGGGCGCCGGAGCCGACGGTGGTGAGCGACGGGGCGGGCATGGAGTCGACGGTGCGGGTCGTGCTGGCCACGGGCGCCGTGGCCACCGTGCGGGAGATCGTCGTGCTCGGCCGGCACGGGCAGCGCGGCGGCCGCTATGCCGGGACCACGCACGTCGCCGTCGACGGCGTGCCGCTGCTCGCGCACACCACACTGCTCGACGGGGCCGACCCGAGTCTCTGCGGACCGGCGGGCACCGGCGGGGCCCGTGCGGTCGGGACGCTCGTGCGTGCCGGGGCGGGCGTCGCCGCGACCTTCTCCGGCCGCCGCGGGGAGACCCCCGATGTCCGCTGGGCGTGGTCGGCGCTCGACGGCCCCGGGGAGGTGTTGATGGCGATCGGGACACCCTCCGCGGTGGCGGCCGTGCTCGACGCCGAGGGCCGCGGTGCGGCCGGCGGCGGGGACGGGTCCCACGGGACGGTCGTGGCCGAGCCGGGCTCCCTGGTCCCGGCGCCGGGCGGCCCGTGAGCCGGCTCGCCCGCGCGTCCGGTCGGGATCAGCGTTACCGGACGGCGCCGTACACGCGCTCGAACGGCAGCGTCAGCACGACGCGCCGGTCGGCGACCATCGCCGCCCGGTACTCCGGCCAGTCCGGGTGCTCCCCGGCCAGCCGGCGGTAGAGGTCGACGAGCGCCTCGACCGTGTCGTCGTGGGGGTCCGCCGCGGGCGGGGTCAGCTCGGCGAAGCCCTCGCCGACGGCCCACGCGGTCAGGTCCGGGGCGACGACCTGGTAGCTCGCCCGCGGGTCGCGGCGCAGGTTGCGGGTCTTGGCGCGGTCGTCGGTCACCGAGATGAGCACCGCCCGGCGGGCGGGGTCCCACACGTGGATGACCACCGAGGCCTGTGGGCGCCCGTCGCGCTTGAGCGTGATCAGGCTGCCGCCGCGCAGCTCTGCGAAGAGGGCGAGAAGAGCGGGGTCGAACGCCATGGCGCGCTCCCGGTTCGGGGACGGGGGCCACGACCGGTCGCCCGCAGCGCCTGTCGTGCACGGCGTACCGGGCCGGTCGTCCTCGTGCGGTCGCCGCCGGGGGAGCAGGCGGGCGACGGGATCATGCTTCGACCTGCGATAACTCCTGTCAAGGGCGCGCGGCGAACGGGTCGGTTCACTGCGCTGTGACGGCTGCTACGGCGCCAGCAGTCGGAAGCTCTTCCACAGGCAGAAGAGCGCGAGCACGACGAAGCCGGTCTTCCACACGATTCGCGGGATGAGCGTGTCGCGAGCGAGATGGGCGGCGTCGGAGTCGTCCCCCGTACTGGACACCACGGCCGCACGAGCACCGCCGAACAGCAGGAGCCAGACCAGCCCGGTGGCGAAGGCCGCCTGTAGGTGCCGGCGCGCTCCGTAGAGCGCGCATCGGTCACGATCGGCGGCCATCCGACTCGATCTCGGACGGTGTTATCAGCCGCCCGTGCGTCGGCGAGGCGGCCTAGCACACGACGATGACAGGACCGTTCGCCTCCGGCCGGCCGGGTGGGCGCTGTCCACATCCGGCCGGGTCCGTCCACAGCTGACCCGGACCCCTGGCGACCCCTGGACCACGGCTGCAGCCTGGGGTCATGACCTCATCGATGTCGCCGGGCCCGCCGCTGCCGGTGCTGACCGTCTCCGTGCTTCTCGCCGCCCTGGGGTTGCCGGCCGGTAGCGCCGCGCGGCTGCTCCTGGGTCGGCTGCGCCGCGGGGCCCGTGTGTCGCCGCCGTGGTGCGAGCTCGGGGTCGCGCTCGCGTGGGGCGCGGTCGGAGCCGCCGCCGGGGCGGGCATCGTGCCCGTGCCGTGGCTGCCGGTGCTGCTCGGCCTCGGCTGGCTCGCGGTCGCGGCCGGTGCGGTCGACGCGCTGTACCGGCGCCTGCCGGACGCGCTGACCCTGCCTGCGCTGCCGCTGGCGCTGCTGTTGCTCGCGCCGCTCGGCCCCGAGGTGGTGCTGCGCGCGGGGGTGGGCGCGGTGGTGGCGTTCGCGGCATACGCCGCGGTGCACCTCGCCGCACCGGCGGCGCTGGGAGCGGGCGACGTCAAGCTGGCAGCGCCGCTCGGCGCGGTGCTCGCGGGGGTATCGTGGGAGGCGCTGGTCGTGGCCGGCGTGGTCGCCGCGATCTTCAGCGGTGCGTTGCGGCGTGCTGCTGGCGGTCCGGGGCCGGCGCGGTGCGGTGCCGCACGGCCCGTCGATGCTCCTGGCCGGCCTGCTCGTGGCCGGCCGTGACAGGCGCGCGGGGTCCCTGCAGCCGCTGGCAGCCGGCGGCAGGCAGGGGATGATGGGGGTGTGCTGCGCTGGATCACCGCCGGGGAGTCCCACGGTCCCGCGCTGGTCGCCGTGCTCGAGGGCATGGTCGCCGGCGTGGAGATCACCACCAAGGAGCTGACCACCGAGCTTGCGCGGCGCAAGCTCGGGCACGGCCGCAGCCCGCGGATGTCGTTCGAGGCCGACGAGCTCGAGGTGATCGGCGGGATCCGGCACGGGGTGACCCAGGGCGGGCCGGTCGCGGTCCGCATCGGCAACACCGAGTGGCCGAAGTGGGAGACGGTGATGGCCGCCGACCCCGTCGACCCGGAGCTGATCGCCAACCGCGCCCGCAACGCACCGCTGACGCGGCCCCGGCCGGGGCACGCCGATCTGGCGGGGATGACGAAGTACGGCTTCGCCGACGCCCGGCCCGTGCTGGAGCGGGCCAGCGCGCGGGAGACCGCGTCGCGGGTCGTGCTCGGCACCGTCGCGAAGGCGTTCCTGCGGCAGGCCCTGGGCGTCGAGATCGTCTCCCACGTCGTGGCGATCGGCGCGATCGACGCCCCTGACGACGAGCCGGTGCCGGGTCCCGGGGATCTGGAGCGGGTGGACGCGAGCCCGGTTCGCGCGTTCAACGAGGCGACCGCCGCCGCGATGATGGCCGAGATCGACGCCGCACACGACGACGCCGACACGCTCGGTGGCGTCATCGAGGTCATCGCGTACGGACTGCCGGTGGGGCTCGGCTCGTACGTGCACTCCGACCGGCGTCTCGATGCGCGGCTGGCGGGGGCGCTGATGGGGATCCAGGCGATGAAGGGGGTCGAGATCGGCGACGGCTTCCGCACCGCGCACCGGCGGGGCAGCGCCGCGCACGACGAGATGCTGCCCGGCGACGCGGACGAGGGGACGAGGCCCGGGTCGCACGTCCGACCGGACGAGTCCGCGGGGTCTCCCGGCGTCGTCCCTCCGGTCAGGAGACTGTCCAACCGGGCCGGTGGCATCGAGGGAGGGATGACCAACGGCGAGCCCGTGCGGGTGCGGGTGGCGATGAAGCCGATCTCGACGGTGCCGCGCGCGCTGCGCACGGTCGACGTCGCGACCGGGGAGGCGGCCACCGCGATCCATCAGCGTTCCGATGCGTGCGCGGTGCCGAGGGCCGGGGTCGTGGCGGAGGCGATGGTGGCGCTGGTGCTGGCCGACGCGGCGCTGGAGAAGTTCGGCGGCGACTCCCTCGCGGAGACGCGCCGCAACGCCCGAGCCTATCTGGAGGCGGGCCGCGGCTGACCCGCTCGCCGACGTGCGTCCCGGGCCGGGCCGACCGGAGGAGGCGCGAGATACCGGTCGGTGAGTGCGCCCGCGTCCTCTACCCTGGACCGTCGTGAGTCCCGATGAAGGTCCGGCGCAGGGCCGTCCCGTTCTGGTCCTGGTCGGGCCGCCCGGTGCCGGCAAGACGACGGTCGGCCGCGTGCTGGCCCGCCGGATCGGGGTGACGTTCACCGACGTGGACGCGCTGATCGTGGAGCGCGCCGGCAAGCCGATCGCGGCGATGTTCACCGAGGACGGCGAGGACGCCTTCCGGGCGCTGGAGCGTGAGGTCGTGGCCGAAGCCCTCGCCACCGCCCGCGGCGTGCTCGCGCTCGGCGGTGGGTCCGTGCTGGCCGCGTCCACCCGCGAGCGCCTGCGCGGCCACCGGGTGGTGCTGCTGTGGGTCGGGCTGGCCGACGGAATCCGGCGCACCGGAATGTCGACGGCGCGGCCGCTGCTGGCGGGCGTGAACCCGCGCGCCACCTTCAAGGCGCTGCTCGACGCCCGCGCCCCGCTGTACCGCGAGGTCGCGACCGTCGAGGTCGACACGTCACGGCGCAGTGCGAACCAGGTCGCGCGGGCGGTGCTCGTCGGGGTGGCACAGGCCCACCCGGGAGCCCTGGACGACGCGGTGGTGCGCGCCGCGCTGGAGCCGACCCCGCCGCACGGCACCCCGCGTGCCGCGCCGGCCGCGGACCCGCTGGACGTGCCCACGCCGGTCGCGGGTATGCCGCTGCCCGATCCGTTCGTCCGCCAGCATCCCTGATCTCACCTGGCCCGGACCGGTGTGTCGGCGCCGGTCTCGTAGGGTCGTGCCGGTGAGGGAGCGTGCGAGCGAATCGGTGTCACGGCGCGACGACGGACGGCCTGCCGGTCCGGACGGGGGGATCGCCCTCATCGAGGTCGGTGCGGACCAGCCCTATCCGGTCCTGGTCGGCCGCGCGGTGCGCGACCGTCTCGCCGCCACCGTGGCGGGACTCGGCGCCGGGCGGGCGCTCGTCGTCCACCAGCCCGCTCTCACCGACGCCGCCGAGGCCGCGCGGAAACAGCTCGAGGCCTCCGGCGTCGATGCGCACCGCGTCGAGGTGCCCGACGCGGAGGAGGGCAAGTCGCTGGCCGTCGCGGGCTTCTGCTGGGAGGTGTGCGGGCAGGCCGGGCTCACCCGCTCCGACGTGGTCGTCGGGCTCGGCGGGGGAGCGGTGACGGATCTGGCCGGGTTCGTCGCCGCGACATGGATGCGCGGGGTCAGGGTCGTGCACGTCCCCACCACGCTGCTGGCCATGGTCGACGCGGCCGTGGGCGGGAAGACCGGTATCAACACCGCCGCGGGCAAGAACCTGGTCGGCGCGTTCCACGAGCCGTCGGCCGTGCTCGTCGACCTCGAGACCCTGCAGACGCTCCCGGCGGACGAGCTGGTCCCGGGCTCCGCGGAGATCGTCAAAGCGGGGTTCATCGCGGACCCGGTGATCCTGGACCTGATCGAGGCCGATCCGGCGGCGGCACTCGACCCGGCCGGCCCCGTGCTGCCCGAGCTGGTCCGCCGCGCGATCCGGGTGAAGGCGGACGTCGTGAGCGCGGACCTGCGCGAGTCGCACCTGCGGGAGATCCTCAACTACGGCCACACCCTCGGGCACGCCATCGAGCGCCGCGAGGCATACCGCTGGCGGCACGGCAACGCCGTGAGCGTCGGGCTGGTGTTCGCCGCGGAGCTGGCACGGGCCGCGGGCAGGCTCGACGACGCCACGGCCGACCGCCACCGCCGCCTGCTCGCGGCGCTCGGCCTGCCGGTGAGCTACACGCCGGGCGTGCTCGACGAGCTCATCGCGACCATGCACGGCGACAAGAAGGCGCGCAGCGGAAAGCTGCGGTTCGTGGTCCTCGACGGCCTGGGTGTACCGGGCCGGCTGGAGGATCCCGACCGTGACCTGCTCGAACGGGCCTACGCGGCGGTCGGTCGGTAAGGCCCCGCTGACGGCACGTCGCGCATAGCTGATCATCGGGCCACTATCGGCGCCAGATCCACCCGCGTAAGCCCCGGACGATCAGCTCAACCCGCGCATAGCTGATCATCCGGCCGATACGGGGCCCCGGATCCGCCCACTCGGCCCGCGGTGGGCTGCCGGCGGATCCGCGCCTGGTATCCAGCGGGCGCCTCCGCCCTCCTCATGATGGGTCGGCCCGCCGTGCCGGCCCACCCACCGTCATCGGAGGTGCCCATGTCCGTCGTCCCCACGTCGCCCGCGCCGCGGATGGCCGCGCACGAGATCTCCCGGTTGCGGGCCGCGGCCGCGCACGCCCGCCGCGCGGTACCCGGTCCGCTCGGCGAGCTCGCCGCCCGGGAGCTGATCGCCTACGCCGAGTTCGGCTACCGCGGTGCCCGCGACGCACTCGTGCCGCAGCTCGTCCGGCAGGTGCTGGGCCTGCCCGCGGCGTCCGAGCCGTAGGCTTTCGCGCGTGTCCCACGCCTCCCGCCGCGCGGCACTGCGCGGGCTGCTGCGCACCGCCGACGTCGAAGCACTGCTGGTCACGGATCTGGTGAACGTCCGGTATCTGACCGGGTTCACCGGTTCCCACGCCACGCTCCTGCTGCATGTCGACGGCGACGCGGCCAGCCGCTTCTGCACGGACGGGCGGTACGACACCCAGAGCGCCAAGGAGGTCGGCGACCTGGAGCGGGTGATCGACCGCGGCGGTGCCCTCGTGCTGGCGAGCTCGGCGGACGACCTGGGGGTGTCCCGGCTGGGCTTCGAGTCGGACGTGGTCACCGTCGACCAGCACGAGGCGCTGGTCGACGCCGCGGGCGACACCGTGCTGCTGCACCGCACGCCGGGTCTGGTGGGTCGCCTGCGGCTGGTCAAGGACGAGACCGAGATCGCCGCGCTGCGCGCTGCGTGCGCCGTCGCCGACTCCGCGCTCGCCGACCTCATCGCGGCGGGTGGCCTGCGGCCCGGCCGCAGCGAGCGGGACGTCTCCTACGACCTGGAGACGCGCATGCGGGCGCGCGGCGCCGAGGGGCCGTCGTTCGCGACGATCGTCGCCGCGGGTCCGCACTCCGCGGTGCCGCACCACCGTCCGACGGACTCGTCGATGCGCCGCGGGGACCTGGTGAAGATGGACTTCGGCGCGCTCGTCGACGGCTACCACTCCGACATGACCCGCACCGTGGTGCTCGGCAGGGCCGCAGGCTGGCAGCGCGACCTGCACGCGCTCGTCGCGGCCGCCCAGGAGGTGGGGCGGGCCCGGCTGACCCCCGGCGCGCAGGTCGTCGACGTCGACGCCGCCGCCCGTGAGGTGGTCGCGAGCGCGGGGTACGGCGACGAGTTCGTGCACGGGCTGGGGCACGGTGTCGGCCTGCAGATCCACGAGCCGCCGCTGCTCGGCCCCACCGGGACCGGTGCGCTGCTGGCGGGCATGGTCGTCACCGTCGAGCCCGGGGTGTACCTGCCCGGGCGCGGCGGGGTGCGGATCGAGGACACCCTGATCGTCCGCAACGGCACGCCCGAGCTGCTCACCCGGTCCCCGCGCGAGCTGCTCGAGATCGCGTAGCACTGCGCGCCACCGGCTGCTTCCCGACGGCGCGGCGGGTTTCCGACGTGTCATGCAACCCGCCGCCCCGGTTCCTCCGTCCTGTCGGCACGTCGACCGAAAGGCCATCGCCATGACCCGTGCCCTGACCCGCATCGCCGTCCTCGCCGGCGTCCTCCTGCTCGCCGGGTGCGCGTCGGGCACGACACCCGAGCTCGGCCGGGCGGCGCCGGACCGGACGAGCATCACCACCCGGGGCGTCGGCACCGTCGCAGGCACCCCGGACACGCTGACGGTCGTCCTCGGCGTGCAGACCCGCGCGGCGTCCGCGGCCGACGCACTGGCCGACAACAACACCCGCGCCGGCGGCCTGCTCGACGTCCTGCGCGGCCGCGGCGTCGCCGACAAGGACCTGCGCACCAGCGGCCTGTCGATCTCACCGACGTTCGAGGCCGACGGCCGGATCAGCGGCTACGAGGTGACCAACGAGGTCACGGCCACGCTGCGCGACATCGCCGGGGCCGGAGCGCTCGTCGACGCCGCCGCGCAGGCCGCGGGCGACGCCGTGCGCGTGCAGCAGATCGCCTTCGGGATCGACGACGACGCGCAGCCGCGGGCGCAGGCCCGCGCCGACGCCGTCCGGCAGGCCGTGACCCAGGCCCACCAGCTCGCCGACGCCGCGGACGTGGGCCTCGGGCCGATCCTGTCGATCACGGAGGTGAGCGGTGGACCAGCCCCCGGTCCCGGTCACCCGGGACAGCGCGGCGGCGCAGGCGGCCGTCCCGATCCAGCCGGGCACGCAGGACGTGTCGGTGACCGTCGAGGTGGTGCACGCGGTCGCCGCCTGACCGGGCACTCGGGGAGGGATGTGCCGGTCCGGGTAGGCTCGGCGGAGACGACGGCGCCGGTCCTGGCGCCGGCACCGACACATCCGGCGCGTGACCAGACCGCGCCCCCGCAGCAGACGCAGGAGATACCGCCCGTGGCGACGACGAACGACCTGAAGAACGGCCTGGTGCTCAACCTCGACGGCCAGCTCTGGGCGATCACGGCGTTCCAGCACGTCAAGCCCGGCAAGGGCGGTGCGTTCGTGCGCACCACCCTGAAGAACGTGCTCACCGGCAAGGTCGTCGACAGGACCTTCAACGCCGGCACGAAGGTCGACACCGCCACCGTGGACCGGCGCGACATGACCTACCTCTACCGCGACGGCGCGGACTTCGTCTTCATGGACGGCGACACCTACGACCAGATCCCGATCCCGGAGTCGACGGTCGGCGACGCCGCGAACTACCTGCTGGAGAACCAGACGGCGATGGTCGCGACGCACGACGGCGTTCCGCTCTACATCGAGCTCCCCACCTCCGTCGAGCTGGTGATCTCCCACACCGACCCCGGCCTGCAGGGCGACCGCTCGACCGGCGGCACCAAGCCGGCCACGCTGGAGACCGGCGCCGAGATCCAGGTGCCGCTGTTCCTCTCCACCGGCGAGAAGGTGAAGGTCGACACCCGTGACGGCCGGTACCTCGGCCGGGTGTCCTGAGCCGGCCGGCATGCCCAGGGCCCGCACGAAGGCGCGCAAACGCGCGCTCGACATCCTCTTCGAGTCCGAGGCGCGCGACGTCGACCCCCGCGGGGTCCTCGTGCAGCGCCGCGAGACCGACGACGCGCCGCCGGTCTCGGACTACGCGGCGATGCTCGTCGAGGGCGTCGTCGCGCACCGCGACCGGATCGACCAGCTGCTCGCCGAGCACGCCGAGGGCTGGACGGTGGCCCGGATGCCCGCCGTCGACCGGAACCTGCTGCGGATCGCCGTGTTCGAGCTGCTGTGGGTGGACGAGATCGACGACCCCGTGGCGATCACCGAGGCCGTCGAGCTGGCCCGGACGCTGTCGACGGACGACTCGCCGCGCTTCCTGAACGGCGTGCTGAGCCGCATCGCCGACCTCGCCGTCTACCTGCGTACCACCCGCTGACGCGGCCGGCACGCAGACACGAGTGGGCCGAATACCTGCGCGCACCCGCTGACGCGGCCGGCTCGCAGCACGTGTGCGCCGCGATAGCTGGCGCAGGCGTGACGCCGCAGCGGGCGACCAACGCCACTCCCGACCTATCGATTCGATTCGATGCCCGGTCTACCGTGGATGGGGTGCGTGCCGCCATCCTCACCATGGCCCTCGGGGCGTTCGCGATCGGCCTGACCGAGTTCGCGATCATGGGCCTGCTGCCACAGGTCGCGGCCGATCTGACGGTCTCGGTACCCACCGCGGGCAACCTCGTCACGGCCTACGCGGTCGGTGTGGTCGTCGGCGCACCGCTGCTCACCGCGGCGGGGGCGCGCCGGTCGCGCCGCACGCTGCTGCTGGCCTTCATGGGCCTGTTCGCCGTGGGCAACGGACTCGCCGCGCTCGCGCCCGGCTTCGGCACCCTGCTTGCGGCCCGGTTCCTCAGCGGGCTCCCGCACGGGGCGTTCTTCGGCATCGCGGCGCTCGTCGCCGCCGACCTGGCCGGGCCGACGCGCCGGGCGTCGGCGGTCGGCTGGCTGTTCCTCGGGCTCACCGTCGCGAACCTCGTCGGCGTGCCCGCGGCGACCGTGTTCGGCGGCGTGGTCGGCTGGCGCCTGGCGTTCGCGCTGATCGCGGGCGTGGCGCTGCTGTGCGTCGCCGGGATGCTGCTGACCGTGCCGCGGGACGCAGGCGCGGGCGGCGTTGCGGTCGGGCTGCGGGCCGAGCTCGCGGTGTTCCGCCGGCCCGCGGTGCTGCTGGCGCTCGCGATGGTCGTGTTCGGCTGCGGGGGCCTGTTCACGTTCTCCACCTACATCGCGCCGATGACGACCGAGGTCACCGGCTGGCCGCCGGCGGCGGTCCCGGTGATGCTCGCCCTGCTGGGCCTCGGCATGACGGCCGGGACGTTCCTCGGCGGCCGCCTCGCCGATCGCATGGACAGCCTGCGCGCGGCCGTCGTCGTGCTCGGGGCGCAGGCCGTGGTGCTGCTCGGTGCGGTCGCCGCGGTGCACTCGCGGGTGCTCGCCCCGGTCGCCGCGTTCGCGGTCGGCGCGCTGAGCCTCGCGCTCGTGCCGGTGGTGCAGACGGTGGTGGTCGACGCCGCCCGGGACGCGCCCGTCCTCGCGTCGGCGTCGATGCAGTCGGGTTTCAACATCGCGAACGCGCTGGGTGCGGCACTCGGCGGGCTGGTGCTGGCCGCCGGGCTGGGCTACGCCGCACCGCCCGCCGTGGGGGCGGTGCTGGCGGCGGTCGGCGTCGGAATCGCCCTCGTGGCGCGGCGCCAGGCGCGGGCGACGGATGCCCGGACGCGGCAGGCCGCGGTCGCGGCCACCGACTGACCCTCGTCAGAACATCGGGGCGCCGTCGGCAGCGGCATCACACACCACGCAGGCCGTCGCGCATCCCGTCGAACCGGCGCACCTGCTGTGCGGGGTGCGGCGACCTCACGTGGTGTGTGACGGCACGGCGCGGGTGCGCCGGTCTCGTCACCGCGTCAGCCGACGGGGCGGGCCTCGGGAGGCAGGACACCCCAGTCGATGAGCTGGTCCGTCAGCTCGCCCGGCGTCTTGTCGTAGATGATCGCGAGCGAGCGCAGGTCCTCCGCCCGGATCGAGAGGACCTTGCCGTTGTAGTCGCCGCGCTGGCTCTGGATCGCGGCGGCGTAGCGGGCGAGCGGACCGACCTTGTCGGCGGGCAGCTGCTGCAGGCGTTCCAGATTGATAACGATCTTCGTGGCGGGCTCGGAGCCGGACGGGACGCGGCCCTCCGGGAGCAGTTCCGCCACGGGGACGCCGTAGAAGTCGGCGAGCTCGGCCAGCTTCTGCACCGTGACGGCCCGGTCGCCGCGCTCGTAGGAGCCCACCACGACCGCCTTCCAGCGGCCACCCGACTTCTGCTCGACCCCGTGCAGCGACAAGCCCTGTTGCTGTCGGATGGCGCGCAGCTTGCTGCCGAGCGCCTTGGCGTAGTCGCCCATGTGGCGACCTCCTTCTTCGCTGGCGTCGGCCGCGGGACCGACGTCGAGAGCTGCATGGTGCGTGCGACCGGTGCGCGGGGCCCCGGCCTCCGGTGCCCCTGGTGGTGCCCCCCGCAGACCGCGGCCACCCGGACGCACCCGATCGATACGGAGAGTAATCCTCGGTGGTGCTCCGCGTCTGGTCAAGCCAGCGAAGCCCCTCAAGCGGTCCGAACAGGCCGAGTCCACTCGAACGGCTGATCGACATCGGTGATCCGGGCGTTACCTGAGGGTGCGGCGCGCGGTCCGGAACCGGTCCGCTGTGTACCGAACGCGACCACCCGGGGCCGAGACGTCCCCTCGCGGAGCCCGCGGAGGCAACTGGTATACGGTCGGCGACGGCGGCCCCGGTGCCGCCCGGGTCCGTCCCGCGACGGCGGCCGGGTCCGTTCCTTTAAGCCCGTCCGGTGAGGCGGGGAAGGAGAGTTCCGTGGCGATCGATCGCCGCGGGGACGCCAGGCGCACCGCCGCTCCCGACCGGGAGCTGTTCAGCGCCGCCGACGTCACCCGCACCGTCGCGCGCATCGCGCACCAGATCATCGAGAAGACCGCCTTCGGGCCGGACAACCCCGACGACCTCGTGATCGTCGGCATTCCCACCGGCGGAGCGGTCCTGGCCCGCAGGCTGGCCGCGGCGATCGCCGAGTTCACCGGCGTCACCCCCGCCGTCGGCACGGTCGACCCCACCCTCTATCGCGACGACCTGCGCCGCGGCCCCGCCCGCCCGCTCGGCGACACCGCGTTGCCCGACGGCGGCCTCGACGACCGGCTGGTCGTGCTGGTCGACGACGTGCTGTTCTCCGGCCGGACGGTGCGCGCCGCGCTCGACGCGCTGGGCGAGCACGGGCGTCCGCGCGCGGTGCAGCTGGCCGTGCTCGTCGACCGCGGGCACCGCGAGCTGCCGATCCGCGCCGACTACGTCGGCAAGAACGTCCCCACCGCGCAGGGCGAGTCGATCGTCGTGTTGCTGACCGAGACCGACGGCCGCGACGGGGTGGCGCTGCGCCGCGCCGCCGAGAGCGCGAGGGAGCGGGGCTCGTGAGGCACCTGCTGTCGGTGACCGACCTGGACGCCGCGTCCGCGATCGGGCTGCTCGACACCGCGGACCGGCTCAAGCAGGCGCTGCTGGGCCGGGAGGTGCGCAAGCTGCCGACGCTGCGCGGGCGCACGGTCGTCACGATGTTCTACGAGAACTCCACGCGCACCCGCGTCTCCTTCGAGGTCGCGGGCAAGTGGATGAGCGCGGACACGATCAACGTGTCGGCGAGCGGGTCGTCGGTCGGCAAGGGGGAGTCCCTGCGCGACACCGCCGCGACGCTGGCCGCGATCGGCGCCGACTGCATCGTCGTGCGCCACCCGGCCTCCGGCGCGGCGCACCGGATGGCGCACTGGGCGGACCGCGACGCGGCGGCGGGCGCGGTCGGGCCGACCGGTCCGGGGTCGTCCACCAGCGTGGTCAACGCCGGCGACGGGACCCACGAACACCCCACCCAGGCGCTCCTGGATGCGGCGACGGTGCGCGACCGGCTCGGCGGGATCGCCGGGCGGCGGATCGGGATCGTCGGGGACGTGCTGCACAGCCGGGTCGCCCGCTCGAACGTCTTCCTGCTCGCGACGCTGGGCGCCGAGGTGGTGCTCGTGGCGCCGCCGACGCTGCTGCCGGTCGGCATCGAGGCGTGGCCGTGCCGGGTGGGCGACGCGCTCGAGGACGAGCTGCCGGGCCTGGACGCAGTGATGATGTTGCGGGTGCAGGCCGAGCGGATGCACGGCGCGTTCTTCCCGTCGTCGCGGGAGTACGCGGTGCGCTACGGGCTGTCCGAACGCCGTGCCGCGCTGCTGCCCGAGCACGCCGTGGTGCTGCACCCGGGGCCGATGGTGCGTGGCATGGAGATCGCGTCTGCGGTGGCGGACGCCGCGTCGAGCGCCGTGCTGGCGCAGGTGCAGAACGGGGTGCACGTGCGCATGGCCGTCCTCTACCACCTGCTCGCGGGGGCGGCGGCGTGACCGCCGCGTGCGCTGCCCACCCGGTGACCGGAACGGAGACCGCGCGATGAGCGCCGACCTGCTGATCCGCTGCGCCCGGCCCTACGGCGAGGGCGAGCCCGTCGACGTCCTGGTCCGCGACGGTGTCGTCGCCGAGATCGGGCCGGGCCTCGCCGGATCGGCATCGGGGGCGTCGGTGGAGACCCTCGACGCCGACGGCCTCGTGCTGCTGCCCGGCCTCGTCGACCTGCACACCCACCTGCGCGAACCCGGCGGTGAGGAGTCCGAGACCGTCGCCACCGGCTCGGCCGCCGCCGCCCTCGGCGGCTACACCGCGGTCTTCGCGATGCCGAACACGGACCCGGTGGCCGACTCCGCCGTCGTCGTCGAGCACGTGCACCGCCTCGGCGAGGAGGTCGGGCTGGTCGACGTGCACCCGGTCGGCGCCGTCACGGTCGGGCTCGGCAGGTGAGCGGATGGCCGAGCTCGGCACGATGGCCGCCTCCCGCGCCCGGGTGCGGGTGTTCTCCGACGACGGCCGGTGCGTGCACGACCCCGTCGTCATGCGCCGGGCGCTGGAGTACGCCTCCTCGCTCGACGCGGTGATCGCCCAGCATGCCGAGGACCACCGGCTCACCGCGGGCGCGCAGGCGCACGAGGGCGTCGTCGCGGCGCAGCTCGGACTGGCCGGGTGGCCTGCCGCGGCGGAGGAGACGATCGTCGCCCGCGACTGCGCGCTGGCCCGCGAGGCCGGGGCGCGGCTGCACGTCTGCCACGTGTCGTCGGCCCACACGATCGCCGTGCTGCGGGCCGCCAAGGCCGCCGGCGTGCGGGTCACCGCCGAGGTGACCCCGCACCACCTGCTGCTCACCGACGCGGCGCTGCGCGACTACGACCCCGTGCACAAGGTCAACCCGCCGCTGCGCACGGGCGACGACACCGCCGCGATGCGCGCGGCACTCGCCGAGGGCGTGATCGACGTCGTGGCCACCGACCACGCTCCGCACGCCACGCAGTACAAGGACACCGAGTGGGCGGCTGCCCGGCCGGGCATGCTGGGGCTGCAGACGGCGCTGTCGGTGGTCGTCGCCGCCTGCGTCGAGACGGGGATGCTGGACTGGCGCGGTGTCGCCCGCGTGATGTCCGAGCGCCCCGCGGAGATCGGCGGCCTCGCCGACCAGGGACGCCCGATCGCGGCCGGTGAGCCGGCCACGTTCTGCCTCGTCGACCCGGACGGGATCTGGACGGTGCGCGGCGCGGCGCTGGCCAGCCGCTCGACGAACACGCCCTACGAGGGCATGCGGCTGCCGGCGACGGTGGCCGCGACGGTGCTGCGTGGTCGGATCACGGCGCGCAACGGAGTGACAGCGCCCATCGGCGCTGTGCGCGACGGGAAGGTTGCCAATTGAGTGCGGCGCATGAGCGGCCCGGCACTGCTGGTCCTCGAGGACGGCCGGGTCTTCCGGGGCGAGCGCTACGGTGCCGCCGGCCAGACCCTCGGCGAGGCCGTGTTCTGCACGGCGATGACCGGCTACCAGGAGACGCTGACCGACCCCAGCTACCACGGCCAGATCGTCGTGGCGACCGCCCCGCAGATCGGCAACACCGGCTGGAACGACGAGGACGACGAGTCGGCGCGCATCCAGGTGGCCGGCTACGTGGTGCGCGACCCGTCGCGGACGGCGTCGAGCTGGCGCTCCCGCCGGTCGCTGGACGACGCGCTGGAGCGCCACGGGATCGTCGGCCTGGCGGGGATCGACACCCGCGCGCTGGTCCGGCACCTGCGCGAGCGGGGCGCGATGAAGGCCGGCGTGTTCTCCGGTGACGCCCTCGCCCCGGACGCCGAGCTGGTCGACCGGGTGCGCTCGGGCCCGTCGATGCTCGGCGCGGACCTCTACGGCGCCGTCTCCACACCGCGCGAGTACGTCGTGCCCGCCGACGGCCCACCCGCCACGCCCTGCCGGTTCCGGGTCGCGGCGCTGGACGTCGGGATCAAGTCGAACACCCCGCGGATGTTCGCCGCGCGCGGCGTCGAGACCCACGTGCTGCCCGCGCACACGCCGATCGAGCGGATCGAGGAGCTGGCCCCGGACGGGTTCTTCCTGGCCAACGGCCCGGGTGACCCGGCGACCGCGGACGTCCCGGTCGCGCTCACCCGCCAGGTGCTCGAGCGCCGGATCCCGCTGTTCGGCATCTGCTTCGGCAACCAGATCCTCGCCCGCGCGCTCGGCCGGGGGACCTACAAGCTGCGTTACGGGCACCGGGGCATCAACATCCCGGTGATCGAGCACGCCACCGGCAGAGTGTCGATCACCGCGCAGAACCACGGGTTCGCCGTCGAGGGCGAGGCGGGGGAGCGGTTCGACACCCCGTTCGGCCCTGCGCAGATCACCCACACCTGCCCGAACGACGGCTGCGTCGAGGGCCTGGCGCTGCTGGACACCCCGGCGTTCAGCGTGCAGTACCACCCCGAGGCGGCGGCCGGGCCGCACGACGCGGCGGACCTGTTCGACCGGTTCACCGAGCTCATGGGCAGCTCATGAGCTTCGTGAGTCTCCCGAGCACTGCGACGAAGAACCCAGGGAAGGGCCGCTGATGCCCCGCCGCGACGACCTCCGGCACGTGCTGGTGATCGGCTCCGGGCCGATCGTGATCGGCCAGGCCGCCGAGTTCGACTACTCCGGCACCCAGGCCTGCCGCGTGCTTCGCGCCGAGGGCCTGCGCGTGTCACTGGTCAACTCGAACCCGGCGACGATCATGACGGACCCCGAGTTCGCCGACGCCACCTACGTCGAGCCGGTGACCCCGGAGTTCGTCGAGAAGGTGATCGCCGCCGAGCGGCCCGACGCGCTGCTGGCGACCCTGGGCGGGCAGACCGCGCTGAACACCGCCGTCGCCCTGCACGAGAACGGGGTGCTGCAGCGCTACGGCGTCGAGCTGATCGGTGCCGACATCGACGCGATCCAGCGCGGCGAGGACCGGCTGAAGTTCAAGGAGATCGTGCAGGCCGTCGGGGGCGACGTACCGCGCAGCGCCGTCTGCCACTCGATGGACGAGGTGCACGCCGCGGTCGCCGATCTGGGCCTGCCGGTGGTGATCCGGCCGTCGTTCACGATGGGTGGACTGGGCTCGGGCATGGCGCACACGGCCGAGGACCTCGACCGGCTCGCGGGCGGAGGGCCTGGCGGCGTCGCCGGTGCACGAGGTGCTCATCGAGGAGTCGGTGCTCGGCTGGAAGGAGTACGAGCTCGAGCTGATGCGCGACCGCCGCGACAACGTCGTGGTCGTCTGCTCCATCGAGAACCTGGACCCGATGGGCGTGCACACCGGCGACTCGATCACCGTCGCGCCGGCGATGACGCTGACCGACCGCGAGTACCAGCACATGCGCGACGTCGGCATCGCGGTGCTGCGGGCGGTGGGGGTCGACACGGGCGGCTGCAACATCCAGTTCGCCGTGCACCCGGGGACGGGCCGGCTGGTCGTCATCGAGATGAACCCGCGGGTGTCGCGGTCGTCGGCGCTGGCGTCGAAGGCCACGGGCTTCCCGATCGCGAAGATCGCGGCGAAGCTGGCCGTCGGGTACACCCTGGACGAGATCCGCAACGACATCACGGGCGAGACGCCTGCAGCCTTCGAGCCGACGCTGGACTACGTCGTGGTCAAGGTGCCGCGGTTCGCCTTCGAGAAGTTCCCGGGCGCGGATCCGGAGCTGACCACCACGATGAAGAGCGTCGGCGAGGCGATGGCGCTCGGCCGCTCGTTCGTCGAGGCACTGGGCAAGGCGCTGCGCTCCATGGAGGACGGCCGCGGCGGGTTCTGGGTCACGCCGGACCCGGCAGACCCCGCCGACCCCGCGCTGCCCACCGAGGGGCGGATCTACGCCGTCGAGCGGGCGCTGCGCGACGGGACGGAGCGTGGCGGACCTGGCGGCGAGCACCGGGATCGACCCGTGGTTCCTCGACCAGATCGCGGTGCTCACCGAGCTGCGCGCCGCGATCGAGGACGCCCCGGTGCTCGACGCGCCGCTGCTGCGCCGGGCCAAGCGGGCCGGCGTCTCGGACCGCCAGCTCGCCGCGCTGCGCCCGGAGTTCGCCGGCGAGAACGGGGTGCGCACGCTGCGGCACCGGCTCGGCATCCGGCCGGTCTACAAGACCGTCGACACCTGCGCCGCCGAGTTCGCGGCGCGTACGCCGTACCACTACAGCGCCTACGAGACCGACCCTGCCGCCGAGTCGGAGATCGCGCCGCAGACCGAGCGCCCGAAGGTGCTGATCCTCGGCTCGGGGCCGAACCGGATCGGCCAGGGCATCGAGTTCGACTACTCGTGCGTGCACGCGGTGATGGCGCTGCGCTCTGCTCCGGAGAACAATGGGCGAGGGTTCGAGACCGTGATGGTCAACTGCAACCCGGAGACCGTCTCCACGGACTACGACACCGCGGACCGGCTCTACTTCGAGCCGCTGACCTTCGAGGACGTGCTCGAGGTCGTGCACGCCGAGCAGGAGTCCGGGACGGTCGCCGGGGTGATCGTGCAGCTCGGCGGCCAGACGCCGCTGGCGCTCGCCGAGCGCCTCACCGCCGCCGGGGTACCGGTGGTGGGCACCTCCGCGGCGGCGATCGACCTCGCCGAGGACCGCGGCGCGTTCGGTGAGGTGCTGCGGAAGGCCGGCCTGCCGGCACCCGCGTTCGGCACCGCGACCTCGTTCGACGATGCGCAGGCGATCGCCGCGCGGATCGGCTACCCGGTGCTGGTGCGGCCGTCGTACGTGCTGGGCGGGCGCGGCATGGAGATCGTCTACGACGACGCCACGCTGGCCGGCTACATCGCCCGGGCCACGGCGATCAGCCCGGAGCGCCCGGTGCTCGTCGACCGGTTCCTCGACGACGCGATCGAGATCGACGTCGACGCCCTGTGCGACGGCCGCGAGGTGTTCATCGGCGGCGTGATGGAGCACATCGAGGAGGCCGGGGTGCACTCCGGCGACTCCTGCTGCACGTTGCCGCCGGTCACGCTCGGGCGCAGCGTGCTGGCGAACGTGCGCCGCTCGACCGAGGCGATCGCCCACGGCGTCGGCGTGCGGGGGCTGCTCAACGTCCAGTACGCCCTGCACGGCGAGACGCTCTACGTACTGGAGGCCAACCCGCGGGCGTCGCGCACGGTGCCGTTCGTCTCGAAGGCGACGGCGGTGCCGCTGGCGAAGGCGGCCGCCCGGATCATGCTCGGCGCCTCGATCGCGGACCTGCGCGCCGAGGGGCTGCTCCCGGCCGAGGGCGACGGCGGCGAGCAGCCGGTGGACGCGCCGATCGCCGTCAAGGAGGCCGTGCTGCCGTTCAACCGGTTCCGCACCCCCGCCGGCCACGGGGTCGACCCGCTGCTCGGCCCGGAGATGAAGTCGACGGGCGAGGTCATGGGCATCGACGCCTCGTTCGGCCCGGCGTTCGCGAAGTCCCAGGCGGCGTCGTACGGGTCGCTGCCGACGAGCGGGCGGGTGTTCGTCTCGGTCGCGGACCGCGACAAGCGGGCCATGGTGTTCCCGGCCCGGCGGCTGGCCGATCTCGGGTTCGAGGTGCTGGCCACCGGCGGCACCGCGGACGTGCTGCGCCGCCACGGCATCGCCACGACCGTCGTCCGCAAGCACTTCGAGGGCGCGCCGGGCGACGAGACGGTGCTCGACCTCATCCTCGACGGCCGGATCGACCTGATCGTGAACACCCCGTACGGCAACTCCGGCCCCCGCATCGACGGCTACGAGATCCGCTCGGCGGCGGTGGCGCGCGGGATCCCGTGCATCACCACCGTGCAGGGCGCCGCCGCGGCGGTGCAGGGCATCGAGGCGGCACTCGGCGACGGGATCGGGGTGCGGTCCCTGCAGGACATGCACGCCGCCCTGCGGAAGTCCCGCTCGTGAGGCCGCACCCGGGTCGGTCGCCGAGCAGTACGGCTCCGACGTGCAGGAAGGAGCCGACATGACGGGGCCACGTGCATCGTTCGGGGAGCGGCTGGCAGCGGCGATCGGCGCGCACGGGCCGTTGTGCGTCGGGATCGACCCCCACCCGGCCCTGCTGGCCGAGTGGGGGTTGGCCGACGACGCGCGCGGGCTGGAGCGCTTCGCGCTGACCTGCGTCGACGCCCTCGCCGGGCACGTCGCCGTCGTCAAGCCGCAGTCGGCGTTCTTCGAGCGGCACGGATCGCTCGGCATCGCGGTGCTGGAGAAGGTGCTCGCCGGGCTGGCGGCCCAGGCCTTTTCCGGATCGCCCGCGACGCTGTCGCTGCTCGACGTCAAGCGCGGCGACATCGGCTCGACCATGGACGGCTACGCCGACGCCTACCTGGCCGTCGGCGCACCGCTCGGGGCCGACGCCGTCACGGTCTCGCCGTATCTCGGGTTCGGCTCGCTGACCTCGGCGATCCGGACCGCGGACGACGCCGGGCGCGGGGTGTTCGTCCTGGCCCGCACGTCCAACGCCGAGGGCGCCGAGGTCCAGCTCGCCGACCGGGCGGGCCGGTCCGTGGCGCAGGGGATCGTCGACGCCGCGGCGGCGGCGAACCGCGACGCCCTGGCCGCGATGGCGGCCCGGGAGCAGGCGCGGGCGGGCGCCGTCGAGCTCGCCGACGGGAGCGGACTCCCGGCATTGGGGCCGGTGGGCGTCGTCGTGGGCGCCACCGCGGAGCACGGGCTGGACCTGTCGACGCTGTCGGGTGCGGTGCTGGCACCGGGCCTCGGCGCGCAGGGCGCCACCCCCGCGGATCTGGCGGCCCGGTTCGCGGGCGTGCGCGGGGTGGTGCTGCCGACGGCGTCACGCTCGGTGCTGGCGGCGGGCCCGAACCCGGCCCGCGTCCGGGCAGCGGCGCAGGCGCTGCGTGACCAGCTCACCGCCGCGCAGAGCCCCCTGCACTGACCCCGTCACACGGGTCCGCACGACGTGTGCGGCGTCACGTATCTGGGATTGCCGAGGGGGTACTACCACCCTGGAGGGCGCGTCCGACCGTGCCGCAATCTGGGCTCGTGACGGAGGATCCGGTGGACGTGCTGATCGTCGACGACCAGCGCCCCTTCCGGTCGGTCGCCCGGACGGTCGTGGGCCTGGTCGGCGGCTGGCGGGTGGCGGCGGAGGCCGAGACGGGCGAGGACGCGGTGCTCGCGGCCGAGCGCGTGCGGCCGGGGGTCGTGCTCATGGACATCAACCTGCCGGGGATGAGCGGCATCGAGGCGACCCGCCGGATCGTCGCCTCGTACCCGGAGACGACCGTGGTGCTGCTCTCCACCTACGCCGCGGCCGATCTGCCGGCCGAGGCCACCACCTGCGGTGCAGCGACGTACCTCAACAAGGAAGACCTCTGCCCCGCCACCCTGCGCGCTCTGCGATAGCAGCCAGGCAGGCGGCGTTCTGCGCCTACCGGTCTCTCGCTCCGAAGAGCGTCGCTCACCCGATGTCGCCGGACGGTCGGACACGCCGAGCGGTCATTCAGACACGGACAGTGGCGTCTGCGGAGATACCGCCGTGCGCCCAGCGGCGGGTGTCGACCGCACGGCGGGGTCGGCGGCCACGTCGCCCGTCCGGGTGACCGCGACGGAGAACCACCAGGTGGACCCCCGTTTTCCCATATCCGTCGTCCGTGAGTACGTTCGGATGCACCCGACGGGGAGGCCCCCGCGGGAGGCGGGATACGGCGCCGGACCCACCCGGTGCCGTGCGAGTTGCACAGAACGACGGAGGAGACCGTGGCCCTTCCCCAGCTGACCGAGGAACAGCGCGCTGCCGCGTTGGAGAAGGCGGCCGCGGCGCGTCGGACCCGGGCCGAGCTGAAGGACCGGCTCAAGCGCGGCGGAACCACCCTCAAGGAGGTTCTCACGCAGTCCGACAGCGACGAGGTCCTCGGCAAGATGAAGGTCTCGGCGTTGCTCGAAGCCATGCCGGGTGTCGGCAAGGTCCGTGCCGCCCAGATCATGGAGCGGCTGGAGATCGCGCCGAGCAGGCGCCTGCGCGGCTTGGGCGACCGGCAGCGCAAGGCGCTGCTGGCCGACTTCGAGTCGTGACTCCCGAGTCGTGATCCGAACAGTGATCACTGCGACACGGGAGCGGGCGTGACCGCTGCGCACGACCCCCGGAGGGGCCGGCTGATCGTCCTGGCCGGCCCCTCCGGCGTCGGCAAGAGCAGCGTGGTGGCGGGCCTGCGGGCCGCGCTGCCCGAGCTCTACTTCAGCGTGTCGGCGACGACGCGCGACCCGCGGCCGGGTGAGGTCGACGGCCGCGACTACCGGTTCGTCGGGACCGCGGGCTTCGACGACCTGATCGCCCGCGGGGAGTTGCTCGAGTGGGCCGAGATCCACGGCGGCCTGCAGCGGTCGGGCACGCCCCGAGCGCCCGTCGAGGAGGCGCTCGACGCCGGGCGGCCCGTGCTCGTCGAGGTCGACCTGCACGGCGCCCGCGCGGTCAAGGCGGTGATGCCCGAGTCGGTGACCGTCTTCCTCGCGCCACCCACGTTCGACGAGCTCGTCCGGCGGCTGCAGAGCCGCGGCACCGAGACCGCCGCCCAGTTCGCCCGCCGGATCGAGACCGCGCGGGAGGAGATGGCCTCCTGCCACGAGTTCGACGTCGTCGTGGTGAACGACGACCTGCGGACGGTCGTCGCGCGGTTGGTAGACTTGCTGGTCGGACCCGGCTCCGGTAGCGCTGCCGCCCAGAACAGCGCCACCGTCCCGGCCGGTGCCCCCCCGACCACAGGAGTTCCTGAGTGAGCATGCCGCTGACCGGCGCACCCGCCGGTTCCACGCCCGAAGGCATCACCAACCCCCCGATCGACGACCTGCTGGACCAGGTGAGCAGCAAGTACGCCCTGGTCATCTTCGCGGCCAAGCGGGCCCGCCAGATCAACGACTACTACTCGCAGCTCGGCGAGGGCCTGCTCGAGTACGTCGGCCCGCTCGTCGAGCCGGGCCCGCGCGAGAAGCCGCTGTCGATCGCCATGCGCGAGATCCAGGCGGGGCTCCTCGAGCACACCGAGGGCGCCGAGTAGTCCCCGGGGCCGGTCGGGCGTCGTGACCGAACCTGTCGCCCCCCGCGTCCTGCTCGGTGTCGCAGGCGGGATCGCCGCGTACAAGGCGTGCGAGCTGCTCCGGCGGCTGACCGAGACCGGCCACGCGGTCCGCGTGCTGCCCACGGCGTCGGCGCTGGAGTTCGTCGGCACCGCCACGTTCGAGGCGCTGTCCGGGCAGCCGGTGCACACCGGGGTGTTCGCGGACGTCCCGGCGGTCCCGCACGTCAAGCTCGGCCAGGAGGCGGACCTCGTGGTCGTCGCCCCGGCGACGGCGGACCTGCTGTCGCGCGCCGCGTCCGGCCGCGCGGACGACCTCCTCACCGCCGCGCTGCTGACGGCCCGCTGCCCGGTGCTGTTCGTCCCCGCGATGCACACCGAGATGTGGGAGCACCCGGCCACGCGGGACAACGTGGCGCTCCTGCGCCGCCGCGGCTCCGTGGTCATGGAGCCGGCCTCGGGACGGCTCACCGGCCGCGACACCGGTCCCGGCCGGCTGCCCGAGCCCGCCGAGATCGCCGAGCTGGCCCGGCTGCTGCTGGAGCGGCCCGACGCGCTGCCGCGTGACCTCGCGGGCCGGCGGGTGGTCGTCTCCGCGGGTGGCACCCGCGAGGCGCTGGATCCCGTGCGGTTCCTCGGGAACCGGTCGTCGGGCCGGCAGGGGTACGCGCTCGCCCGCGTCGCGGCGCAGCGCGGAGCATCGGTGACGCTGGTCGCCGCGCACACGGCGGACCTGACCGACCCGGCCGCGGTGGACGTGGTGCGCGCCGGCTCGGCACGCGAGCTGCGCGAGGCGGTGCTCGCTGCCGCGAAGGGCGCCGACGCGGTCGTGATGGCCGCGGCGGTCGCCGACTTCCGCCCGGCGGCGTTCGCCGCCAACAAGATCAAGAAGGGGTCGACGGACCCCGAACCGCTGGCGTTGACCCGCAACCCGGACATCCTCGTCGAGCTCACCGCCACGCGGTCGCCCGGGCAGGTGGTCGTCGGGTTCGCCGCCGAGACCGGCGACGACACCGGCGACGTCCTGCACCACGGGCGGGCCAAGCTCGCCCGGAAGGGGGCGGACCTGCTGGTGGTCAACGCCGTCGGTGACGGCCGGGCGTTCGAGGTCCTCGACAACGCCGGCTGGCTGCTCGGCGCGGACGGCAGTGAGGCCGAGCTGGCGACGGGGTCGAAGGGGCTGCTCGCGTCGCGCGTCTGGGACGCCGTCGCGCGCGCGTCTGGCCCGCCCCTCCTGACCCGGTCGGGCCACCCGGCGAGCGCCCGGCCGAGGCCGGGCGCGTCCGCTCGGTCGGTCCGGCGGTCAGCCCAGCAGGCCGTCGAGGTGGGCGTCGTCGGCGCCGCCTGCGCCCGGGGAGTGCTCCCCGTCGCCCGAGTCGCTCTCGTGTGAGCCCGTGCTGTGGGAGCCGCTGCCGTGTGAGCCGCTCCCGAGTGAGTCGCTTTCGGACGAGCCGCTGCCGTTCCCGCCGGTCGACGAGTGCCCGTCGTCCGAGCTGTCGGAGTGGTCCCGCTCGGGCTGTCCCACTCGAGCTGTCGCTGCGCGCACTCGACTCGTCGGGCTTGACGTAGTCCTTGGACGCCCAGCCGCCCAGCTCGTCGATGTGGACCCAGCCGTCGCGCTCGTCGCCGAGCTGGACCTTGGTGCCCGCCTCGCAGAGCGCGACGATCCGGGACTGCGCGTCGGGCTCCTCGCGGATGTTGACGTTCTGCGTGCAGCGGCCGGGCTCGTCGGCCGATGCGGTGCCGGCTGCGACGGCCAGCATCGTGGCCGCGCCGGCCACCACGACGGCCCCGGTGGCCGCCGCGACGCGAGCGGGACGGTTGCGGAAGTTCATGGGAGTCGTCCTTCGGGGTGAGACGGTCGACAGCAAGGCGCTGTCGGGCGGCCCAACGAGCGTCGCCGTTACCGATTCGCCACCTTCGGCGCGGATCACCGGAAGTGGTGACGAACGCGGGCGGACGCTGCGGTGGGTGAGCGGGCTCCCGGACACCCGTAACCTTGACGACATCGGGGACGAGAACCGGACGGCACACTCGACACGGCGCGATAGCCGGTGCCGGGTGCTGGATTAGGCTCTCGGCCGGTTGAGCGAAGGGCCGCTTGAGCGCAGATGAGGATGGAGCACGGCGTGGCGAACGCAGGTCGACGGTTGTTCACGAGCGAGTCGGTGACCGAGGGTCATCCGGACAAGATGTGTGACGCGATCAGCGACAGCATCCTCGACGCACTGCTCGAGCAGGACCGGCTGAGCCGGGTGGCGGTCGAGACCATGGTGACCACCGGTCAGGTGCACGTCGCGGGCGAGGTCACCACGAGCGGCTACGTCGACATCCCCGGGCTGGTGCGCGACCGGATCCTGGAGATCGGCTACGACTCGTCGGCCAAGGGCTTCGACGGCGCGTCGTGCGGCGTGAACGTGGCGATCGGGGCGCAGTCGCCCGACATCGCCCAGGGCGTGGACACCGCCTACGAGAGCCGGGTCGAGTCGGCGGACGACGAGATCGACCGCCAGGGTGCGGGCGACCAGGGCCTGATGTTCGGCTACGCGAACACCGACACCCCCGAGCTGCTCCCGCTGCCGATCGCGCTGGCCCACCGCCTGGCCCGGCGGCTGACGGAGGCGCGCAAGCAGGGTGTGCTGCCCTACCTGCGGCCGGACGGCAAGACGCAGGTGACGATCGAGTACGACGGCGACAAGGCCGTGCGCCTGGACACCGTCGTGGTCTCCACCCAGCACGCCGCGGACATCGACCTCGACGGGATGCTCGCGCCGGACATCCGCGAGCAGGTGGTGGGCCCGGAGATCGCGGAGCTGGCGCTGGACTGCTCGGACGTGCGGTTGCTGGTCAACCCGACCGGGCGGTTCGTCGTCGGCGGCCCGATGGGTGACGCGGGCCTGACCGGCCGCAAGATCATCGTCGACACCTACGGCGGCTTCGCCCGCCACGGCGGCGGCGCCTTCTCGGGCAAGGACCCGTCGAAGGTCGACCGGTCGGCCGCGTACGCGATGCGCTGGGTCGCGAAGAACGTCGTGGCGGCGGGGCTGGCCGACCGGATCGAGGTCCAGGTCGCCTACGCCATCGGCAAGGCGGCCCCGGTGGGGCTGTTCGTGGAGACGTTCGGCACGGAGCGGGTGGACCCGCTGCGGATCCAGAGCGCGATCACCGACGTGTTCGACCTGCGGCCGGCGGCGATCATCCGCGACCTGGACCTGCTGCGTCCGATCTACGCGCCGACGGCGGCGTACGGGCACTTCGGGCGGACGGACTCGACCTGCCGTGGGAGCGCACGGACCGCGCGGACGCATTGGCGGCCGCCCTCGGGATGTGACGCTTCCGTCTCGTCACTTCACCTGTTCGCCCCGGGCATCGGCTCCGGCGAGCCGATCTTCACCGTCGAGGGGTGACCCGGCGGTGGCCGGGGTCGCGCGGGCAGGATGCGATCCGGCGCGTCGGGGTGCTGCGGTCCCGGAGCGTTGCGGTCCTGGAGCGCCACCGCGGCCCGCACGGCCCGGTGGAGGAGGAGCGGTGACGCGAGCGACCCGCGCGCGGGGGGAGTGGCGTCCTGCCGCGACCCTGCCGGTCGCCCGGGTCGCCGTGGACGTCGCGCTCGCCCACCTCGACCGGCCCTTCGACTATCGGGTGCCCGCCCACCTCGACGAGGCGGCGGCGCCCGGCGTCCGGGTGCGGGTCCGGTTCGCCGGGCGGCTGGTCGACGGGTTCCTGCTGGAGCGCGTCGCCGACACCGACCACGCCGGTCGGTTGGCGTGGGTGGACAAGGTGGTGTCGCCGGAACCCGTGCTGACGGCCGAGGTCGCGGCCCTGTGCCGCGCGGTCGCCGACCGGTACGCGGGGGTGCTGGCGGACGTCCTGCGCCTGGCCGTTCCCCCGCGGCACGCGCGGGTGGAGGCCGAGGTGCCGGTCGTCCCCGGTGACGCCCGGCTCGCGGACGCCACGCGGTGGGAACGGGACGATCCCGGCCTGGGCCCGCTATCCCCGCGGGCCCGCGTTGCTCGACGCGCTGGCCGGGGGCCGGGCCGCGCACGCGGTCTGGCAGGCGCTGCCGGGCGAGTCGTGGGCCGACCGGCTGGCCGAGGCCGCCGCCGCGACCGTCCGGGCGGGCCGGGGTGCGCTGCTCGTCGTGCCCGACCAGCGCGACGTCGCCGCCCTGCATGCGGCGTGCACGGCGCAGCTGGGGGAGCGGGACGTCGTCGCGCTCACCGCCGAGCTCGGGCCCGCCGAACGCTACCGGCGGTGGCTGACGGTCCGGCGCGGCGCGGCGCGGGTCGTGGTGGGCACCCGCTCGGCCGTGTTCGCCCCTCTGGACCGGCCGGGGCTGCTGGCCGTCTGGGACGACGGCGACGACCTGCACGCCGAGCCGCGCGCGCCCTACCCGCACGTCCGCGACGTGCTGGTGCTGCGCGCGCACGCGGCCGGCGCGGCGCTGCTCGTGGGCGGGTTCGCCCGCACCGCGGAGGCGCAGGTCCTGGTCGACTCGGGGTGGGCCCGTGAGGTGGTCGCGGACCGGGCGACCGTCCGGGCTGCGGCCCCCCGGGTCACGGCCCTGAACGAGACCGGCGACCAGGTCGCGCGCGACCCGGACCAGGGCGCCGCCCGCCTGCCCGCCGTGGCGTTCGAGGCCGCGCGCGCCGCGCTGACCGCGGGCCGGCCGGTGCTGGTGCAGGTGCCGCGGGCCGGGTACCTGCCGTGGCTGGCCTGCGCGCAGTGCCGCGAGACCGCGCGGTGCCGCCACTGCGCCGGCCCGCTGAGCCTGAACGGCGCCGCGCGGACCGAGTCCGGCCCGCGCGATGGCCGGTCGTCGCCTGCGGGGGACGGGTCTCCGTCGCGAGCGCGGTCGGGGGAGCGGCCGGACCCGGCCGGGGCCGGGCTGCCGCACTGCCGGTGGTGCGGCCGGGCGGAGCCGGCGTTCCGCTGCCCGGTGTGCGCGTCGCGGCGGCTGCGGGCGGGGGTCGTCGGGGCCGGGCGCACCGCGGAGGAGCTGGGCCGCGCGTTCCCGGGCGCGACGGTGCGCACCTCGGGTGGCAGCGTTCCGGTGCTGGATCGGGTGCCCGGCCGGCCCGACCTGGTGGTCGCCACGCCCGGTGCGGAGCCGCCCGCGGAGGGCGGGTACGGCGCGGCGTTGCTGCTCGACGGGTGGGCGATGCTGTCCCGCCCGGACCTGCGGGTGGCCGAGGAGACCCTGCGGCGCTGGATGGGCGCGGCGGCGCTGGTGGTGCCGGCCGCTGACGGCGGCCGCCTGGGCCGGGTGGTGGTCGTCGCGGACGCGGGGCTGCCGCCGGTGCAGGCCCTCGTCCGGTGGGATCCGGCGTGGCACGCGGCCGCCGAGCTGGCGGCGCGGACGGAGGTCGGGTTCCCGCCCGCGGTGCGGATGGCGTCGGTGGAGGGCGCCGCCTCGGCCGTGGCCGAGGTCGTCGACACCCTGCTCGGCGACGGGACCGCTGGCGGGCCGCGGCCCCCGGACGTCGAGGTGCTCGGCCCGGTCGAGCTGGACCCCGAACCCGGCGCGGACCCCGCTGCGGCGCCCCGCGAACGAGCCCTGGTGCGCGTGCCGCGCGCGCAGGGCCGCGCGCTGGCGGCGGCGCTCGCCGCGGTGGCGGCCCAGCGTTCGGCGCGCAAGGCGCCCGACCCGGTCCGGGTGCGCCTGGACCCGCCGGAGGTCGGCTGACCGGCCGCGTGTCCGGGCCCGCCGAGGCGCGGCCACGACGTGGCGGGACGAGCGGGCACCACGACGTGGCAGAATCGGGTCGTCCCTGCCGCACCACCTCGTCGGCGGCGACACCCGTTGCCCGACGACCCGTGTCCACCGTCCTCCGGGATCGCGCCCCGCAGCGGGATCCGCGGTCGCCCCCCGAGTCGAAGGAGACCCGTGCCCGTCCAGCCCGTCCGGCTCTTCGGCGATCCGGTGCTGCGCACCCCCGCCGCGGCGGTGACGACCTTCGACGCCGAGCTGCGCCGGCTGGTCGCGGACCTGACCGACACGATGCACGAGGAGCGCGGTGTCGGCCTCGCGGCCCCGCAGCTCGGCGTCGGGCTGCGGGTGTTCACCTACGACTGCGGCGGGTTCTCCGGGCACCTGGTCAACCCGACCTTCGAGCCGGTCGGTGACGAGGAGCAGTTCGGCCCGGAGGGCTGCCTGTCCATCCCCACGATGTCCTGGGACTGCCGCCGGCACCTGACCGTGGTCGCGCGCGGGTTCGACATGTACGGCGAACCGGTCACGGTCGAGGGCAGCGAGATGCTCGCCCGCTGCATCCAGCACGAGGTGGACCACCTGGACGGCGTGTTGTTCGTCGACCGCCTCGACCCGGAGACGCGCAAGACGGCCATGGCTGAGATCCGCGCCGCCGCATGGTTCGCCGGGCCACCCCCGCTGGTGAAGGTCAGCCCCCATCCGCTGTTCGGGAAGGCCCGGTGACGGCGGTGAGCGAGCGTAGCGAGCGAACCAGTGTCACAGCGCTTCGCCCTGTGACGTTCCCCTACGGGTCGACCGAGCGCAGCGAGGGAGTGCGGTGAGGGAGCGGAGCGAGCGAACCAGTGTCACAGCGCTTCGCGAAGGGTCGACCGAGCGCAGCGAGGGAGTGCGGTGAGCGAGCGGAGCGAGCGAACCAGTGTCACAGCGCTTCGCGAAGCGTCGACCGAGCGCAGCGAGGGAGTGCGGTGAGCGGGACCGGCACACGGCTGCGCCTGCTGTTCGCGGGCACACCCGAGGCGGCCGTCCCGTCGCTGCGCGCCCTGCTGGACTCCCGGCACGAGGTCGTGGCCGTGCTGACCCGGCCGGACGCCCCCGCCGGGCGCGGGCGGCGGATGGTCCGGTCGCCGGTCGGGGCACTGGCCGACGAGGCCGGGCTCCCGGTGCTCACGCCGCGGCGGCCGTCCGACCCCGAGTTCCTCGACATGCTGCGCGGGCTCGCCCCCGACTGCTGCGCGATCGTCGCCTACGGCGCGCTCGTCCCCCGGGCCGCGCTGGACGTGCCGCGGTACGGCTGGGTCAACCTGCACTTCTCGCTGCTGCCCGCGTGGCGAGGGGCCGCGCCGGTGCAGGCAGCCGTGCGGCACGGCGACGACATCACCGGCGCGGCCACGTTCCGCCTGGAGGAAGGGCTCGACACCGGGCCGGTGTACGGCGTGGTGACCGAGGCGGTCGCGCCGACCGACACGGCAGGCGACCTGCTGGGCCGCCTCGCCCACTCCGGCGCCGCGCTGCTGGCGGCGACGATCGACGGGATCGCGGACGGCACGCTCGTACCCCGCCCGCAGCCCGTCGACGGCGTCTCGCACGCCCCGAAGGTCGCGGTCGCGGACGCGCACGTCGACTGGGCGGCACCGACCGCGGCCGTGGACCGGCTCGTCCGGTCCGTGACCCCCGACCCCGGCGCCTGGACGGCGTTCCGCGGTGAGCGGCTGGGGCTCGGGCCGGTGCTCCCCGCCGACCCCGCGGGCGAGTGCGAGCTCAAGCCCGGCGAGCTGCACGTCGAGAAGCGGCGGGTGCTGGCCGGGACGGCGACGGGGGCGGTGGTGCTGGGCGAGGTCCGCCCCGTCGGGCGCCGCCCCATGCCGGCTGCCGACTGGGCGCGCGGGGTGCGCATCACGCCGGGCGAGGTGCTCGGATGAGCGAGCTTGCGAGCGAATCAGTGTCACAGCGCCCGCGCGCTGAGTCGAACCCCTCTGGGCCGACCGAGCGCAGCGAGGGAGTGCGATGGATGAGCGGCCGGTCCGGTCGTCCCGCCGCTGGCGTGCCCGTGGCGGGCACGCGTCGGCGCCGCGACGCGGCGGTGGTCCCGGTGACCGAGCGGAACCCCCGGGAGCCCCGCCGTTCCGGGCGCCCGCAGCGGGGCCGTCCCGCGGGTCCCCGCGGGGCCGGGCCACCGCGCGGCCGCCAGGGGCCGTCGCGACCGCCGGAGCTCGACCCGGCCCGGATGGCCGCGCTGGAGCTGCTGACCGCCGTCCGCGTCCGGAACGCCTACGCCAACCTCGCGCTCCCGGCGATCCTGCGGCGGCACGGGCTGCGCGACCGCGACGCCGCGCTGGCCACCGAGCTCGGCTACGGCACGCTGCGCGCCCAGGGGCTGCTCGACGCCGTGATCGACGCCTGCACCGAACGCCCGCTGCACCGCATCGAGTTCCCGCTGCTCGACGCCCTGCGCCTGGGCGCCTACCAGCTGCTGCGTACCCGCGTACCGCCGCACGCGGCGGTCGACACGACCGTCGAGCTCGTGCGCGTCGACGCGGGCTCGCGCTCGGCGGGCTTCGTCAACGCCGTGCTCCGCCGGATCGCCGAGCACAGCGAGGAGGCCTGGGTCGAGCAGCTCGCCCCGGACCCGAAGGAGGACGCGGTCGGGCACGCGGCGTTCGCGCACGCGCACCCGCGGTGGGTCGCGCAGGCGTTCGCGGACGCGCTCGGCGCCCAGGCGGACGAGGAGCTCGACGCGGCGCTCGCCGCGGACGACGCGCGCCCCACCGTGCACCTGCTCGCCCGGCCCGGTGAGATCACCGCCGAGGAGCTGGCGCTGGTCACCGGGGGCGAGCCGGCGCCGTACTCCCCCTACGGGGTGCACCTCGAACCAGGAGGCGGCGACGTGGGGGACCTGGACGCCGTGCGCGAGGGCCTCGCCGTGGTGCAGGACGAGGGCAGCCAGCTCGTGGCGCTGGCGCTGACGCGCGTCCCGGTCGACGGCGACGGGCACCGGTGGCTCGACCTGTGCGCCGGGCCCGGCGGCAAGGCCGCCCTGCTGGGCGGGCTCGTCGCTCTCGAGGGCGGCACCCTGGACGCCGTGGAGCCTGCCGAGCACCGCGCCGAGCTGGTGCGGCGCGCCGTCGACGGGTTGCCGGTCACCGTGCACGTCGCGGACGGCCGCAGCGCGCCGCTGCCCGACGCGGCCTTCGACCGCGTGCTGGTCGACGCGCCGTGCACCGGCCTGGGGGCCCTGCGCCGCCGGCCGGAGGCGCGGTGGCGGCGCCGCCCCGAGGACGTCGCGGAGCTGACCCGGCTGCAGCGCGAGCTGCTCACCGCGGCGCTGCGGCACGTGCGCCCCGGCGGGGTGGTCGCCTACATCACCTGCTCGCCGCACCTGGCGGAGACCGTGGGCGTCGTGGCGGCCGTGAGCCGTCGCCGCGGCAAGCAGGCGGCCGACGGGGAGGGGATCGGCGTCGAGCAGCTCGACGCCCGCGCGTACCTGCCGGACGTGCCCGATCTCGGCCCGGGCCCCGCGGTGCAGCTGTGGCCGCACCGGCACGGCACGGACGCGATGTTCCTGGCCCTGCTGCGCCGCAGCGGCTGATCTGCCGGCAGCGGTTGATCGACGGGCGCCCGCGCGCCGGTACACCGGACGCGGGCAATGGCGCGGCGTACCCTCGCGACGTGCACCCGATGATCGCTCCGAGCATCCTCTCGGCGGACTTCGCGCGGCTGGCCGACGAGGCCGCGGCCGTCGCGGACGCGGGCGGGAACGGCGCCGACTGGTTGCACGTCGACGTGATGGACGCGCACTTCGTGCCGAACCTCACACTGGGGCTGCCGGTGGTGAAGGCGCTGCTGGCGGCGACCGACGTGCCGCTCGACTGCCACCTGATGATCGACGACCCCGACCGGTGGGCCATCGGGTACGCCGAGGCCGGCGTCCACAACGTGACCGTGCACGTCGAGGCCGCCGCCGACCCCGTCGCGCTGGCGAAGGACCTCCGCGCGGCCGGTGCCCTGGCCGGTCTCTCGATCAAGCCGGGCACGCCGCTGGAGCCGCACGTCGAGACCCTGCGCCACTTCGACACGCTGCTCGTGATGAGCGTCGAGCCCGGGTTCGGCGGGCAGAGCTTCATGCCGGAGGTGCTCGACAAGGTCCGGGCGGCTCGCCGGTTGGTCGACACCGGGCACCTGCGGCTGCTGGTGGAGATCGACGGTGGGATCAACGACGACACCATCGAGGCCGCGGCGCAGGCCGGCGTCGACTGCTTCGTCGCCGGCTCGGCGGTGTACGAGGCCGACGACCCGGGCCGGGCCGTCGCGCTGCTGCGCGAGCGGGTGCGGGCCGCCACCCCGCACCGGTGGACCGCATGAGCCGCCGGGCCGCTGCCGGTCGTGCGGGCCGAAAGCCGTGAGCACGACATGACCCGGCCGCTCCGCGGCGCCGTCCCGCACGACCCTGCCGACGACCTCGACCCTGCCGCGCCCGCGACGGGCGCGATCCTCGTCGGCGCGATGCGCCGGGCGCTCGCCGCGTCCGTCGCCGTGCACGGAACCACGAGCCCGAACCCGCCGGTCGGCGCAGTGGTGCTCGACGCCGCGGGCGTCGTCGTGGGGGTCGGGGCCACGGCACCGCCCGGGGGCCCGCACGCCGAGGTGACCGCCCTGCGCGAGGCCGGCCCGCGTGCCCTGGGCGGCACCGTGGTCGTCACGCTCGAGCCGTGCGCGCACCACGGCCGCACCCCGCCGTGCACCGAGGCGCTCGCCGCCGCCGGCGTGGCGACGGTCGTCTTCGCGGTGCGCGACCCGCACCCGACCGCGGGCGGTGGCGCCGACGTGCTGCGCGCCGGCGGTGTCGCGGTCCGCGAGGGAGTGCTGGGCGACGAGGTCGCCCGCGGGCCGCTGCGGGCGTGGCTGCACGCCGTGCGCACCGGCCGGCCGCACGTCACCTGGAAGCTCGCCGCCACCCTGGACGGGCGCAGCGCCGCCGCGGACGGCACCAGCCGCTGGATCACCGGTGCGGATGCCCGCGCCGAGGTGCACGCGCTGCGGGCCGGCATGGACGCGATCGTCGTGGGCACGGGCACCGTGCTCGCCGACGATCCGTCGCTGACCGCGCGCCGCTCCGACGGTTCCCTGCGCGAGCGCAGCCCGCTGCGCGTGGTGGTCGGGCACCGCGACGTCCCGTCCGGGTTCGTACTGGACGCCCCGGACGTGCTGCACCTGCGCACCCACGACCCGGACGCGGTGCTCGCCGCGCTGCACGACCGCGGAGTGGTGGACGTGCTGCTGGAGGGTGGCCCGCGGCTGGCCGGCGCGTTCGTCGCCGCGCACCGGGTGGACCGGGTGCTCGCGTACCTCGCCCCGGCGCTGCTGGGGGCCGGGCCGGCGGCGCTGCACGACGCGGGGGTGGGAACGATCGCCGACATCGCGCGGTTGCAGGTGGACGAGGTGCGCCGGGTCGGCGTGGACGTGCTCGTCGACGCGCGACCGGAGCGCACCGTGAACGGCGTCGGCCCGGCCCGGGCGGGTTCCGCCGTACCGGGGTCCGCCGTGCCGGGGACGGACGGGAGCCCGTTGCACGAGGGGACGTGCACGAGGGGACGCTGCACGAGGGCACGCTGCGGAAAGGGGCGGTGTAGGTGTTCACCGGCATCGTGGAGGAGATCGGCGAGGTGGTGGCCGTGCGCCGCACCGACGAGGTGCTGGAGCTCACGGTCCGTGGCCCGACGGTGTCGTCCGACGCGCGCCACGGCGACTCGATCGCCGTGAGCGGGGTCTGCCTGACCGTGACCGCGGTGGAGCCGCCGGGGGAGCCGGCCGGTGAAGTCGGGGCGTCCGCCGACGCCGCCGACGATGCCGGGGGTGGCGCCTTCCGGGTCGAGCTGGTGCCCGAGACGCTGGCGCGCACGAGCCTGGCGGACGTGCGGACAGGCACTCGGGTCAACCTGGAACGTGCCGTCGCGGTGGGTGGGCGCCTCGGCGGCCACATCGTGCAGGGGCATGTCGACGGCGTCGGCACCCTGCTGCGCCGCGACCCCGGCGCGCGCAGCGACGAGCTGTCCTTCAGCCTGCCCGGCAGCCTGGCCCGGTACGTGGTGGAGAAGGGGTCGATCACCGTGGACGGGGTGTCGCTGACCGTCGCCGGCACCGACGGTGCGACGTTCTCGGTGGCGCTGATCCCGACGACGCTGGCCCACACCACACTCGGATCGCGGGCCGTGGGGGATACCGTCAACCTCGAGGTGGACGTGGTCGCCAAGTACGTCGAGCGGCTCACGGCCGGGTATGCCGGGCCGACCGAGCGAAGCGAGGGAATCAGATGAGTGGGCTGGCGGGTGAGCGGGCCGGCGTCCCGGCCGGGGGGCTGACGGTGGCCGGTCCTCCGGAGGCGGCGACCCCGCCCGGCGCTGCGCCCGCGGCGGCTGCGCAGGGTGTCGACGCGGACACCGGGTTCGCCTCGGTCGGGCGGGCGCTGGCGGACCTGGCCGCGGGACGGCCCGTGGTGGTGGTCGACGACGCGGACCGCGAGAACGAGGGCGACCTGATCTTCGCGGCCGAGAAGGCGACGCCGGAGCTGGTGTCGTTCATGGTGCGCTACACGTCGGGCTACATCTGCGTGGCGCTCACCGAGGCCGACTGCGAGCGGCTGGACCTGCCGCCGATGCACCACACCAACCTCGACAGCTTCCGTACCGCCTTCACCGTGACCGTCGACGCGAAGACCGGGATCACCACCGGCATCTCGGCCGCGGACCGGGCCCGGACCATCGCGCTGCTGGCCGACCCGGACACCGTGGCCGGCGACCTCGTCCGGCCGGGGCACGTGCTGCCGCTGCGCGGCCGCGAGGGCGGGGTGCTGCGGCGGCCCGGGCACACCGAGGCCGCCGTCGACCTCGCCCGGCTCGCCGGGCTCGCCCCGGTCGGGGCGCTGTGCGAGATCGTCTCGCAGAAGGAGCAGGGCGACATGGCTCGCGGCGACGAGCTGCGGGTGTTCGCCGAGGACCACGACCTGGCCCTGATCAGCATCGCGCAGCTGATCGCCCACCGGCGCCACACCGAGAAGCACGTGGTGCGCGTCGCGCAGGCCCGGATCCCGACGCCGCACGGCGAGTTCGTCGCCTACGGCTTCGACTCCCTGCTCGACGGCATCGAGCACATCGCGCTGGTCCGCGGCGACGTCGGCAACCTCAACGGGGCCACCGACGACGGCGAGGACGTACTGGTGCGGGTGCACTCCGAGTGCCTCACCGGGGACGTGTTCGGCTCGCTGCGCTGCGACTGCGGCCCGCAGCTCGACGCCGCGCTGGCCGCCGTCGCCGCCGAGGGCCGCGGGGTGGTGCTCTACATGCGCGGGCACGAGGGGCGCGGCATCGGCCTCCTGCACAAGCTGCAGGCCTACCAGCTGCAGGAGGCGGGCGCCGACACCGTCGACGCGAACCTCGCGCTCGGGCTGCCCGCCGACGCCCGTGACTACGGCACCGGCGCCCAGATCCTCTGCGACCTCGGCGTGCGGTCCATGCGGCTGCTCACCAACAACCCCGACAAGCGGGCCGGGCTGGAGGGATGGGGCCTGCGCGTGCTGGGCCGGGTGCGGCTGCCGGTGCGGGCGGTACCGGAGAACCTGCGCTACCTGACCACCAAGCGCGACCGCATGGGCCACGACCTGCCCGATCTGCCGGACGACGCCGATCCGGGGACGCCGCGCCCGGCGCGGTCGGGCCGGGCGGGCATCCCCTGGTGAGCGAGCTTGCGAGCGAACGAATGTCACAGCGCCCGCGCGAAGCGCCCGACCGAGCGCAGCGAGGAAGTGCGGTGAGCGGTTCCCCGCCGTCCGCGGCTCGGTACGGTGGTGGGCACCTGACGGTGGACACATCCATGGCGGGCAACCGCGAGAACGGCGAGGGAATGTCATGAGTGGCGACGGACGTCCAGCTCTGGAGGTGCCCGACGCGACCGGCCTGCGCCTGGCCGTGGCGGCGACGCGGTGGCACGCCGAGATCGTCGACGTGCTCCTCGAGAGGGCGCTGGCCGTGGCCGGCAAGGCGGGTGTCGAGCAGCCCACGGTCGTCCGGGTGCCCGGCACGATCGAGCTGCCGGTGGTGTGCCAGGAGCTGGCGCGCAGCCACGACGCCGTCGTCGCGCTCGGTGTGGTGGTGCGCGGTGGCACACCGCACTTCGAGTACGTGTGCGACGCGGTGACCGCAGGCCTGACGCGCGTGGCCCTCGACGAGGGCACCCCCGTCGGCAACGGGGTGCTGACCTGCAACACCCACGCCCAGGCCGTGGAACGCTCGGGCGCTCCCGGTTCCAAGGAGGACAAGGGGGCGGAGGCCTGCGTGGCCGCGCTGGTGACCGCCAACGCGCTGCGTGCCCTGCGCTCGGCGTCCTCCGCCTCGGCGTCCGCGGCCACCGAGGGATGAGTTCGAGCAGTACTCCTCCGCTCCGTCGGCGGCAGCCCGTCCCGTTGGCCCCTGACGGGCGGCCGCCGCGTGGCGCGGTGCTCGTGGTGCGGCCCCGGCGTGTGCGGCGAGCGGCCTGGGTGTGCGCCGTCGCGCGTGGTGGCCGCCTTCACCGCGGTCGCCTCGGTGCTGCGCACCACGGACACCGGCGTGGTCTTCCGGTTCGCCGACCAGGTCGCGATGGTGCTCATCGGAGTGCTCCTCGCGGGCGGCGTCCTGCTGCTGGCCCGCCCGCGCGTGCGGGCGGACGCCGACGGCGTCGAGGTCCGCAACACCGGGTGGCCGCGGTACCTGCCCTGGGAGCTGGTGCGGGCGGTGTCGTTCCCCGACGGCGCCTCGTGGGCGCGGCTGGACCTGCCGGACCACGAGTACGTCCCCGTGCTGGCCGTGCAGGCCGTCGACGGGATGCGGGCGGTCGAGGCGATCCGCGGGCTCCGGGCCTTGCACGCCGCGCACGCGTCCGTGCCCGACGTCACCGACCTGGCCGGGACGCCACCACCCGCGGAGCCCCCACCGGCCTCCGGTGACGACGGTGCCCGTTCGGGCCGCACGTAGCATCGTGCCGTGCTCCGCACTCGGCTGACCGGCCCCCGCAAGACGACATCCCTCACGACCGCACCCCGCACGAGCCCGTCCCGCAGCGCCCGCCCCGGCCCGGGAGAGGGCGTGCGGATCGGTGACATCGTGCTGCGCAACCGGGTGGTGACCGCGTCCAGCCTGCTGGGCTACGGCGTCGCCAACTCCCCGCTCGTGCCGTACGGCATGAGCCCGGTCTCCCTCTTCGTGCCCCTGTCCGAGTTCGGCGCCGTCACCACCCGGACCCTCACGGTGGAGCCCCGCGAGGGGCACTTCACCACCCGCGACCGCTGGCCGCTGCGCGAGCTGCCCGGCCTGCTGCGCCGCTACGGCACCGTGCTGCGCCGCACCGACGCCGGCTTCGTCAACGCCTTCGGCTGGTGCAACGTCGGCATCGACGCCTACCTGCGCGACTACTACCCCCGCACCCGCGACCAGTGGACGATCATCTCCCTCGGCGGGTTCTCCGCGGAGGAGTTCGTGACCCTGGTCGACCGGGTCAACGCCGCCGTTCCGGCGGGCGACATCGCGGCCGTCGAGCTGAACGTGTCGTGTCACAACGTCAACTTCGACTTCTCCACGATCCTGCAGGACGTGCTCGACGAGGCGGTGCCGCGCAGCAACCACCCCGTGCTGCTGAAGCTCTCGCCGGACTACGACTACCTGCGCAACGCCGCCCAGGCCGCCCGCGCGGGCGTCGCCGGGCTCACCGCCATCAACACCGTCAAGGCGCTGCGCCTCGACCCGCGCACCGGGCAACCCCTGCTGGCCAACCGGTTCGGTGGCCTGTCCGGCCGGGCCGTCAAACCGATCGGGCTGCGGGTGGTCGCCGAGCTGCGCGACGCGGGGATCACCCTGCCGATCGTCGCGACCGGCGGGATCAGGACCGTGGACGACTGCCGGGAGTACTTCTGGGCCGGCGCCGACGCGGTGAGCCTGGGCAGCGCCACGTGGCTCGCGAGCTATCCCGGCTACGCCCTGGCCCCACTGCGCGGACTGGCGGTGCGGCGGCTGCTGCGGACACTCGCAGATCACGATCCGCGACCGTTCCCTTCCACCGCGTCGCACGATCGTGTACACGATGCGATGATCGGCGCCCCGGGGCACTGATCCGGATCCGCTCTGCGTCACCGCGAGCGGGGCGCACGGCGGCGCCGTCCACGGTTGCAGCAGCCGGAGGGCGGCCCGTGACGACGACGAGGAGGGCACCGGATGGCGGCCCGGACGACCGCGGAGGGCGCGGTGGGGACCGAGGGGGAGCGGGCGCCGGCGCGCCGCCCGCGCGTCGTGCTCGTCGACGTCTTCGAGACGATGCTGCGCGTCGACGCCCTGGGCAGCCGCTTCGTCGACGTCGGTCGCCCCGCCGAGGAGCACCGGCTGTTCTTCGCCCGCACCCTGCGCGACGGGATGGCGCTCACCCTGAGCGGTGCCGCTCCGCCGTTCGGTGACGTCGCCCGCGCCGCGCTGCGCACCGTCGTGGGCCCGGGGCTGTCGCCGGAGGCCGTCGAGCACGTGCTGGGCGGCCTGCGCGAGCTGCCGCCACACCCGGACGTCGAGCCGGCCCTGCTGCAGCTCACCCGCGCGCGGGTGCCCGTGTACGCGTTCACCCACGGTGACCCGGCAGTGGCCGCGGCGGCCCTCGACCGCGCCGGCCTGCGCACCTACCTGCGCGAGGTGCTGTCGACCCAGGCGGTGCGGGCGTTCAAGCCCGCACCGCGGACCTACCGGTGGGGATGCGAGAGGGTGGACTCGCCACCGGAGCGCACGGCGCTGCTCGCCGCGCACTCGTGGGACGTGCACGGCGCCGTCCGGGCCGGCCTCGTCGGCGCGCTCGCCACCCGCCTGGAGGGCTGGGTGCCCGACGTCGTCGACCGGCCGCACGTGGTGGCCGAGCGGCTCGACGACGCCGTGATCGGGTTGCTCAACCTGCCGGCGTGAGGCCGCCCGCCGCAGCGGATGCCGGACTGCCGTCGCGCCCACGTCACGCCTCCGAGCACACGGGCGCCCGCCCAGCGCACCGGCTCCGAGGTCCGCCTGGTCACCGGCGGCCGCACCCGCCGCGAACCCGCTGCCCGACAGCACCGACGGCCTGCCCCGGCCGAGAGCGGGGAACGCCTCGGCGTAGGCCTGCTCCACCCGGCTGCGCCGGTCCGCGAGCACCAGCTCCGCGCCGCCGGGCACGCCCGGATCGTCCGCGGACCCCTGCCCGGCTCGCTCCTCGGCGCGGCGTTCGGCCTCGACCAGCCGCCGGTGCACCCGCACGGCGAACCCGTGCAGCCACGAGCGCCGGTACGCCGCCACCGACTCGTCCGGATGCGGCGGCCGCTGCGCCACGAGCTGCGTCTGCGCCTGCAGGAGCAACGAGGTGAACAGCACCTCGACCCGCTCACGGTCCGACGCGAACCCGAACACGGTGACCGCGCCGATCCGGCCGCGACCGAGGTGGCGCGGGCCCCGGACCTCGTGCAGCACGGCGCGGCACCGCAGGGCCGAGGCCGTCCACCCGAGCAGCCGCGCCTTCCCCGCGCTGTAGGGATCGGCCACCTCCACCCGGGTGGCGCCGATCTCGTCCACGCCCGGCTGCGCCGCCGCCAGCAGCGCCATGTCGATCCCGTGCCGGGCCATCAGCTCGACCGCCTTGTCCGTGCAGGCCTGTGCCTCCGCGGGCGTCCCCGCCCGTTCGGCCCGCGCCAGCAGCTTGCGGATGCGCCCCAGCGTGCCCGTCGTCCGGTCCATCCCGACCCCCTCATGCGTCGAACGGCTGTTCGGTCGAGCACAGCTGTACCGGATGGCACCGACAGTTCCGTGACCGCGCCGGTGCAGCGCGGCGCAACCCGCCGTCCGCCCCCTACACCGCGCTTCTCGGCGCGGGAGGCCCGGTGCCGGCCCGGCGTGTCGGACCCCCGTCCTACGCTGGAAGGGCCATGGCCGATCCCGCCACTTACCGTCCCGCCCCGGGCTCCGTCCCCGAGGAGCCCGGGGTCTACCGCTTCTCCGACGCGGCGGGGCGCGTGATCTATGTCGGCAAGGCCAAGAGCCTGCGCAGCCGGTTGAACTCGTACTTCGCCGACCTCGCCCACCTGCATCCGCGGACGCGCCAGATGGTGACCTCGGCGGCACGGGTGCAGTGGACGGTGGTCGGCACCGAGGTCGAGGCGCTGCAGCTCGAGTACAACTGGATCAAGGAGTTCGACCCGCGGTTCAACGTCCGCTACCGCGACGACAAGACCTACCCGGTGCTCGCGGTGACGGTGGGTGAGGAGTTCCCGCGGTTGCACGTCTACCGGGGGCCCCGCCGCAAGGGGGTGCGCTACTTCGGCCCGTACGCGCACGCCTGGGCGATCCGGGAGACGCTCGACCTGCTGCTCCGGGTGTTCCCGGCACGCACGTGCAGCGCAGGCGTGTTCCGCAGGCACGGCCAGATCGGGCGGCCGTGCCTGCTCGGCTACATCGACAAGTGCTCCGCGCCCTGCGTCGGCCGGGTGAGCGCGGACGAGCACCGCGACATCGTCGACGACTTCTGCGAGTTCCTCTCCGGCCGGACGGACCGGCTCGTGCGCGAGCTGGAACGCCGCATGGAGTCCGCGGCGGAGGCGCTGGAGTTCGAGCGGGCGGCCCGGCTGCGCGACGATCTCGGGGCGCTGCGCCGCGCCATGGAACGCCAGGCCGTCGTCCTGGGCGACGGGACGGACGCCGACGTCGTCGCCTTCGCGCAGGACGAGCTGGAGGCCGCGGTGCAGGTCTTCCACGTGCGCGGCGGCCGGGTGCGCGGCCAGCGCGGGTGGGTGATCGACAAGGTCGAGCCGACCGAGACGCCCGCGCTCGTCGAGCGGTTCCTCACCCAGTTCTACGGCGAGCAGGCGGCGCTCGCGGAGTCGGCGGACGACGCGGGCCAGCCCGTGCCGCGCGAGATCCTCGTCCCCGAACTGCCCCCGGACGTCGACGCGCTGGCCGAGTGGCTCTGCACGCTGCGCGGCTCCCGCGTCCAGATCCGCGTCCCCCAGCGCGGCGACAAGCGGGCGCTGGCCGAGACCGTCGAGCGCAACGCCAAGGAGGCGTTCGCCCAGCACAAGCTGCGCCGCGCGGGCGATCTCACGGCCCGCTCGGCGGCGCTGCAGGAGATCCAGGACGCGCTCGGGCTCGACAGCGCACCGCTGCGCATCGAGTGCGTGGACGTCTCGCACGTGCAGGGCACGGACGTCGTCGCCTCACTGGTCGTGTTCGAGGACGGGTTGGCGCGCAAGTCGGACTACCGGCGCTTCGAGATCCGCGGGGGCGCCGACGGCGGAGACGTCGCCGCGATCGCCGAGGTCACCCGCAGGCGCTTCCGCAGGCACCTGGCCGAAACGACAGGTGGGACGGAGGCAGGCGGTAACGGTCGCGGCGGCCCGGCCGACTCGGGCGATATCGACCCCTCCACGGACACCCCGACGGCACGCCCGGGCATCGATCCGACCACCGGCCGACCGCGCCGGTTCGCCTACCCGCCGAACCTGTACGTCGTCGACGGCGGACCTCCGCAGGTCGAGGCGGCCGCGGACGTGCTGGCCGAGCTCGGGATCACCGACGTCGCGGTCTGCGGGCTGGCCAAGCGCCTGGAGGAGGTCTGGCTGCCGGCCGATCCGGACCCGGTCATCCTCTCGCGCACCAGCGAAGGGCTGTACCTGTTGCAGCGGATCCGGGACGAGGCGCACCGGTTCGCCATCACCTACCACCGCCAGCGTCGTTCCAAGGGCATGACGGCCTCCGCGCTCGACGGCGTCCCCGGGCTCGGCCCGTCGCGACGGACCGCGCTGCTCAAACACTTCGGGTCGGTCCGCAAGCTGCGGGCCGCGGGCGTCGACGAGATCGCCGCCGTCCCCGGGTTCGGGCGTCGGACGGCCGTCGCGGTCCTGACCGCGCTGCACGGATCGGCAGGCGACCCCGCTCCCGACACCTCCGGCACCGAGGAGAAGCTGCATCGAACCGAGCACCCCGCGCCATCGCCGGAGCAGCCGCCCGGCATCGAGGTGACGCTGGTCAGCGGCCTGTCCGGGGCCGGCCGGAGCACTGCGGCGAAGGTGCTGGAGGACCTGGGCTGGTTCGTCGTCGACAACCTGCCTCCCGAGCTGATCGCCACGATGGTCGACCTCGGGGCCCGCGCCCAGGGCGACGTCACCCGCATCGCCGTGGTCATGGACGTGCGCAGCCGCGCGTTCAGCGCGGACCTCGGCGCGGTCCTCAAGGACCTCGACGCCCGCGGCTACCGGCCGCGGCTGCTGTTCCTCGAGGCGTCGGACCCCGTGCTCGTCCGCCGGTTCGAGCAGGTCCGGCGCAGCCACCCGCTGCAGGGCGACGGCCGGCTGGTCGACGGCATCGCCGCCGAACGCGCGCTGCTCGGCCCGCTGCGCGACGCCGCGGACCTCATCGTCGACACGTCCACCGTCGCCGTCCCGGCGCTGCGCCTGCTGCTCGAGCGGGCCTTCGGGGAGCACGTGCCGCAGGCCACCCGGGTCAGCATCGTCTCGTTCGGGTTCAAGTACGGCCTGCCGATGGACGCGGACCTGGTCGTGGACCTGCGGTTCCTGCCCAACCCGCACTGGATCCCCGAGCTGCGCAACCACACCGGCCGCGACGACGACGTCCGCGACTACGTGCTGAGCCAGGCGGGTGCGCTGGAGTTCGTCGACCGCTACCTGGAGCTGCTGGCGCTGGTGAGCGGCGGATACCGGCGCGAGGGCAAGCGCTACCTGACCCTCGCCGTCGGCTGCACCGGCGGCAAGCACCGCAGCGTCGCGATCAGCGAGGAGCTCGGTCGCCGGCTGGCCGAGGTGGACGGCATGGCGGTGCGCGTGACCCACCGCGACCTGGGCCGCGAGTGAACAGCAGTCGATCGATCCGCGCGGCGACCGCGCCCGCGCCGGATCAGGAGCCGCTCGCGGCGGAGCCCGATGGGCCGAACCGGCCGCTCGCGGCCGTCGCCCTCGGCGGCGGGCACGGCCTGCACGCCACGCTGTCCGCGCTGCGCATGCTCGCCGACCGGGGCGTCGCCGGGCCCGTCACCGCCGTCGTCACGGTCGCCGACGACGGGGGCTCGTCCGGCCGCCTGCGGCGCGAGCTGGGCCTGCTCCCGCCCGGTGACCTGCGCATGGCGCTCGCCGCGCTCGCCGGGGAGCAGCTCGCCACCGGTGCTGCCCCGGCCGACCGCGGCCACCGCGACACCTGGACCCGCCTCCTGCAGCACCGCTTCGGGGGCACCGGTGCCCTCGCCGGGCACGCCGTCGGAAACCTCCTGCTCGCAGGCCTCATGGAGGTCCTGGACGACCCGGTGACGGCGCTGGACGAGGTCGGCGCGTTGGTCGGGGCCCGCGGCCGGGTACTGCCCATGGCATGCGAGCCACTGGACATCGAGGCTGAGGTGACGGGCCTCGAGGACGACGACCCGCACCGCGCGCACCGCATCCGGGGGCAGGTCGCCGTCGCGTCCACCCCCGGTCGGGTCCGCCGGGTCCGGCTGCTCCCCGAGCGGCCGCAGGCCTGCGGCCCCGCCCTCGCGGCGGTACGGTCCGCGGACCTGCTGCTGCTGGGCCCCGGCTCCTGGTTCACCAGCGTCCTGCCACACCTGCTCGTGCCCGAGCTACGCGACGCGCTCGTGTCCAGCGCTGCCCGGAAGGTGATCGTTCTGAACCTGGCGCCGGAGCCCGGGGAGACGGCCGGGTTCTCCCCGGAACAGCACCTGGCCGTGCTCGCCGAGCACGCTCCGGACCTGCGGGTGGACGCCGTCCTCGCGGACACCGGGTCGGTCCCGCTGCCGGACCGGCTGCACCGGGCGGCGGCGGCCCTGCTCGCGCCGGGCGGGCGGGTCCACCTGGCGCCGATCGCCGCGATGGACCCGACGACACCGCGGCACGACCCCCTTGCCCTCGCGGACGCGCTGCGTGCGGTCCTCGCGAGCCCGGATCCGGCGCGTGCGGCGGCCGGGGTACCGGCCGGGGCGGGAGGGCGACGCCTGACGTGAGGAGCAGGGGGGACGGCACGGAGTGCACGAGGGGGAGCAGGGGGAGGTGCCGCACGTGGCGATGACGTCGGCGGTGAAGGACGAGCTGAGCAGGCTCACGGTGAGCAAGCCGTGCTGCCGGCGCGCGGAGGTGGCCGCGCTGCTGCGGTTCGCCGGTGGTCTGCACATCGTCGGCGGCCGCGTCGTCGTCGAGGCCGAGGTCGACACCGGCTCGGTGGCGCGCCGGCTGCGCCGCGAGATCCACGAGCTCTACGGCCACGTGTGCGAGGCGCACGTGATCAGCGCAGGCGGCCTGCGGCGCAGCGCGCGCTACGTGATCCGGGTGGTCCGCGACGGCGAGGGGCTGGCCCGCCAGACCGGCCTGCTCGACGCCCGCGGGCGCCCGGTGCGTGGCCTGCCCCCGCCCGTGGTGTCGGGCGGGGTGTGCGACGCCGAGGCCGCGTGGCGGGGCGCGTTCCTCGCGCACGGGTCGCTCACCGAACCGGGTCGCAGCGCCGCCCTCGAGGTCACCTGCCCGGGGCCGGAGGCGGCGCTGGCACTCGTCGGCGCCGCGCGCAGGCTCGGCGTCACGGCGAAGGCGCGCGAGGTGCGGGGCGCGGACCGGGTGGTGATCCGCGACGGTGACGCCATCAGCGCCCTGCTCACCCGGATGGGCGGCGCACGAGAGCATGCTGGCCTGGGAGGAGCGGCGGATGCGCCGCGAGGTCCGGGCCACCGCGAACCGGCTCGCCAACTTCGACGACGCGAACCTGCGCCGCTCGGCCCGCGCCGCGGTGGCCGCCGCCGCGCGGGTGGCCCGTGCGCTGGACATCCTCGGCGACGACGTGCCGACGCACCTGCTGGCCGCCGGCCGGCTGCGCGTCGAGCACACCCAGGCCTCGCTGGAGGAGCTCGGTCAGCTCGCCGATCCGCCGATGACCAAGGACGCGGTCGCCGGGCGGATCCGCCGCCTGCTGCACATGGCGGACAAGCGCGCAGCCGACCTCGGTATCCCGGACACCGAGTCGGCGGTCACCGCAGAGATGCTGGAAGAGGCGTGACTGACACCTCCTGACGGATCTCCGCCTGGCGGCGTTGATCCGTCAGACGTGCATGGGGCTCGGGGAGCGGGCCTCCGGGACGGCCGGGACCAGCCGGCGCGGCTCGGCCATCAGCCGGTGTGCCGGGGCGACCGGCCGCCCGCCGAACAGCTCCTCGGGCCGGCCGGTCTCCAGCGCCGTGCGATAGGCCGGCATCGCGCTGCGCGCGGCGGCGACGGTCTGCGCGACGTCCGCGTCGGTGTGCGCCGCCGAGATCACGTACGACTGGCCCGAGCACCCCGTGGCGCAGGATCTCCTGCAGGAACAGCGTGCGCATCGCCTGCGACGGGCTGCCCGTGGCGTCGGCGGTGCGGAAGATCAGGCACGAGGGGCGGCCCAGCACGGACAGGTGCTCCCCGATGCCGGCCTCGGCGGCCGCCGCGTTGACCCCGTCGGCCAGCGCCCGCCCCTGCCGCTCCATGACCGCGACCGGGTCGGGGCCCGCCGCCGGGTCGGTGTAGGCGCGCACGACCGCGCGGAAGGCCGCCAGCCCCGTCGTCTCCGCCCCGTTCGTGCTCGACAGCACGAACGCCCGCGGCCGGGCCGTGCGCAGGCCGCCGAGCTCCATCAGCTCCCGCTTCCCGGCGAGCGCCGCGATCGAGAACCCGTTGCCCATCGCCTTGCCCCACGTCGACAGGTCCGGGATGACGCCGTACACCGCCTGCGCGCCGCCCGCGGCCCAGCGGAAGCCCGTGATCGTCTCGTCGAACACGAGGACGGCGCCGTGCCGGTCGCACAGCGCCCGGACGCCCTCGAGGAAGCCCGGCTCCGGCTCGGCCAGCGCCGACGCGGCCTCGAGGATGACGCACGCCACCGGCTCGGACTCGAGGATCGCCCGCAACGACGCCAGGTCGTTGTAGCGGAACCCCCGGACGAGCGAGCGCACCGCCGCCGGCACCCCCGTGCTCATCGGGAGAGTGCCGACGAACCAGTCCTGCGAGGAGAAGTACGGCTGGTCCGCGCACATCGCGACGATCTCGCGCCCGGTCGCGGCGCGGGCCAGCCGCAGTGCGGCGCTCGTCGCGTCGGAGGCGTTCTTGCAGAACTTCACCATGTCCGCACCGGGCACGACCGCCAGGAAGTCCTCGGCCGCCGCCAGCTCCAGCACGGTGGGGCGGCTGAACGAGACCCCGTCGGCCAGCACGGCCCGCACGGCGTCGAGCACGGGCGCGTACCCGTGTCCCAGGGTCACCGCGCGCATGCCCATGCCGTACTCGACGAACTCGTTGCCGTCGACGTCCCAGACCCGCGCGCCCTCCCCGCGGACCAGCACCGGCGCCATGCCCTCGGGGTACTGGTCGGCGCCCTTCGCGAACGTGTGCGCCCCGCCCGGGACGACGTGGTGCAGGCGGGCCTGCAGCGCGTTCGAGCGCTCGAAGCTCGGGATCATGGGCGGGCTCGTCTCCTTGTCGTGGTGGGGCCGGTCGGCGGGCCGTCCTGCGCTGTCCGGTCCCGCACTGTCTCGTCGTCGCAGGTGAGGCCGCCGTTTCCGCGCCCGTCCCGAACGGGTGGGATCGTCCCCGAACGGGTTGTTCGTCCTGCCGCACACCGGCTGGGGCCGTCGCACCTGCTGGGCGGGGTGCGCCGGTTCGGCCTGGTGTGCGACGCCGCCGAGGGTGTGCGATGCCGCCAGGCACCTCCCCGGAAGGGGTCGTTGGTCGCCGCAGAAGCGGCCCTTCGGCCTGTCGACAGGGTCGCGCCGGGAGCGGCGGGTGTCGGTGCGGGTGGATAGGGTGATCGTGACGGCGCGACCCCGGTACCGAGGGCATCGACCGGTACCGCGGCACCAGCGCTGCGAGACGATCGCGAGCTGCGAGGAAGCGAGGAGCACGCATGACCGTGCGAGTGGGCGTGAACGGGTTCGGGCGGATCGGCCGCAACTTCTGGCGGGCGGTGGACGCGCAGAAGGCGGCGGGGACGTCGGACATCGAGATCGTCGCGGTGAACGACATCACCGACAACACGTCGTTGGCGCATCTGCTGAAGTACGACTCGATCCTGGGTCGGCTGCCCTATGACGTGTCGTCGACCGATGAGGACATCGTGGTCGACGGCAAGGGGTTCAAGGGTCTGGCGGTGCGGGACCCGGCGGCGTTGCCGTGGAAGGACCTGGGCGTCGACGTGGTGATCGAGTCGACGGGGATCTTCACCAAGCGGGAGGCGTGCGGCCAAGCACCTGGAGGCCGGGGCGAAGAAGGTGATCATCTCGGCGCCGGCGACGGGTCCTGACCTGACGTGGTGATGGGGGTCAACGACGGGGACTACGACGGTACGCAGGACGTCATCTCGAACGCGTCGTGCACGACGAACTGCCTGGCGCCGTTGGCGAAGGTGCTCGACGATCTGGCGGGGATCGAGCGGGGTCTGATGACCACGATCCACGCCTACACGGCGGATCAGAACCTGCAGGACGGGCCGCACAAGGATCTGCGGCGGGCGCGGGCGGCGGCGATGAACATGGTGCCGACGAGCACGGGTGCGGCGAAGGCGATCGGGCTGGTGATGCCGCAGCTGAAGGGCAAGCTGGACGGGTACGCGATCCGGGTGCCCACGCCGACGGGTTCGGCGACGGATCTGACGGTGCAGGTGGGTCGTGAGGTGTCGATCGAGGAGATTCAGGCGGCGTACCGGGCGGCGGCGGATGGTCCGTTGAAGGGGTATCTGGAGTATGCCGATGCGCCGATCGTGTCGTCGGACATCGTGACCGACCCGGCGTCGTGCATCTACGACTCGGGGTTGACGAAGGTGATCGGCAATCTGGTGAAGGTCGTGGGGTGGTACGACAACGAGTGGGGTTACAGCAACCGGCTCGTCGACCTCACCGCACTGGTCGCGTCGAAGCTCTGAGAGGACCGCGAGTGAAGACTCTCGACGACCTCGTCGCCGAGGGCGTGTCCGGGCGCACCGTGCTGGTGCGCTCGGACCTCAACGTCCCCCTCAGTGACGATTCTGCCGGCGAAAGGATCATCACCGACGACGGCCGGATCCGGGCCTCGGTGCCCACGATCCGCGCCCTGCTCGACGCCGGCGCCCGGGTGGTGGTCACGGCCCACCTCGGCCGCCCCAAGCCCGGTGCGGACAACGCGAAGTACTCGCTGGCCCCGGTCGCGGGCCGGTTGGGCGAGCTGCTCGGCACGGAGGTCACCCTCGCGGACCACGGCGACGAGGCCACCGCGGCGGTCGGCGCGCTGACCGACGGTGGTGTCGTGCTGCTGGAGAACATCCGCTTCGACCCGCGCGAGACCAGCAAGGACGCCGCGCGAGCGGGCCGCGCTGGCCGCCGAGCTGGCGGCACTGGCCGGCCCGACCGGGGCGTTCGTCTCCGACGGGTTCGGGGTCGTGCACCGCAAGCAGGCCTCGGTCTACGACGTCGCGCAGCTCCTGCCCGCCTACACCGGCGGGCTGGTGCGCGGCGAGGTCGAGGTGCTGCGCAAGCTGTCCCACGACCCGGAGCGGCCGTACGCGGTGGTGCTGGGCGGGTCGAAGGTGTCGGACAAGCTGCTGGTCATCGAGTCGCTGCTGCCTCAGGTCGACTCGCTGCTGGTGGGTGGCGGGATGTGTTTCACCTTCCTGGCGGCGCAGGGTCTGGGTGTGGGTGACTCGCTGTTGGAGGCCGACCAGATCGTCAACTGTCGCCGTCTGCTGGAGTCGGGCAAGATCGTGTTGCCGGTCGACGTGGTGGTCGCCGACGAGTTCTCGGCCGAGGCGAACGTGCGCACGGTGCCGGTGGAGAAGATCCCGGACGGGTGGAAGGGTCTGGACATCGGGCCGGAGTCGGTCGAGGTGTTCGCGCAGGTGCTGGCGAGCGCGAAGACCGTGTTCTGGAACGGTCCGATGGGTGTGTTCGAGCTGGCGCCGTTCGCCGAGGGCACCCGCGGTGTCGCGCAGACGATCGTGGACGCCACCGCGAAGGGGGCGTTCAGCGTGGTCGGCGGCGGGGACTCGGCCGCGGCCGTGCGCGCGCTCGGCCTGCCCGAGGACGGGTTCTCCCACATCTCCACCGGCGGTGGCGCGTCGCTGGAGTACCTGGAGGGCAAGGAGCTCCCGGGGATCGCCATCCTGGAGAGCGCCTGATGGCCCGGACGCCGCTGATCGCGGGCAACTGGAAGATGAACCTCAACCACCTCGAGGCCATCGCCCTGGTGCAGAAGCTCGCGTTCGCGCTGCCCGAGAAGTACTACAAGCGGGTCGAGGTGGCGGTGCTGCCACCGTTCACCCACATCCGGAGCGTGCAGACGCTCATCGACGGCGACCGGTTGAAGATGGTGCACGGGGCGCAGGACCTGTCGCCGCACGTGTCGGGCGCCTACACCGGCGACGTGTCGGGCGTGATGCTCGCCAAGCTCGGCTGTCGCTACGTCCTCGTCGGGCACTCGGAGCGCCGGGAGCTCCACGGGGAGGACGACGCCCTGGTCAACCGCAAGGTGCACGCGGCCGTGAAACACGGCATCGTGCCGATCCTGTGCGTCGGGGAGGGGCTGTCGGTGCGGGAGGCGGGCCGGCACGTCGAGCACACCACCGCCCAGCTGCTCGCCGGGCTCGAGAAGGTGTCGAGCGAACACGCGCAGACGCTGGTCGTCGCCTACGAGCCGGTGTGGGCGATCGGCACGGGGCGCGTGGCGAGCGCCGCGGACGCCCAGGAGGTGTGCGCCGCGATCCGGCAGGCCCTGGCCGGGAAGTACGGCGAGACGATCGCCGCCGGAGTCCGGGTGCTGTACGGCGGCTCGGTGAAGCCGGGCAACGTCGGCGAGATCGTCGCGCAGACCGATGTGGACGGCGCGCTCGTCGGCGGGGCCAGCCTGGACGCCGACGGCTTCGCGCAGCTGTGCGCGATCGCCGCGGGCGGCCCGCTGCCCTAGCCGCCGTAACGCCGTCATCCGGCCGGCCGAGTCCTGCGGTACGGACGTCCCGACCCCGGGGGCGCCCGTACCGCAGGTCCGCCGGTACCCTGGTCCTCCCGGGCGTGGGAATGAGGATGGGATGCAACTCGCACTGCAGATCGTGCTGATCATCTCGAGCGTGCTGCTCGTGCTCCTGATCCTCTTGCACCGCGGCCGAGGCGGCGGTCTGTCCACCCTGTTCGGCGGCGGCGTCCAGTCGAGCCTGTCGGGCTCCAGCGTGGTGGAGAAGAACCTGGACCGGATGACGCTGTTCGTGGCGGCCATCTGGATCATCGCCATCATCGGCACGGGACTGCTGGTCAAGGCCGGCGTCTGAAGGCGGTTTCGATCACTTCGGTTTCGGGAGGCAACGGCGATGGCCGGCGGTAACGCGATCCGTGGTACGCGCGTGGGCGCGGGACCAATGGGCGAGTCCGAGCGGGGGGAGACAGCGCCCCGTGCCAGGATCTCGTACCACTGCTCGAACGGGCACCTCACCACTCCGTCGTTCGCCTCCGAGGCGGAGATCCCCGAGCTGTGGGACTGCCCGCGGTGCGGCCTGCCCGCGGGCCGGGACACCGAGAACCCGCCCGCCCCGCCGCGCACCGAGCCGTACAAGACGCACCTCGCGTACGTGAAGGAGCGCCGCAGCGACGCTGACGGCGCGGCGATCCTCGAAGAGGCGCTGGGCCGCCTGCGGGCCTCCCGCGAGCTGTAGGTGGAGTGCGTCCAGACCTGATCTTGTCAGGTCGGCCGTCCGGCTGCGCCCCCGGGCTGCCATACCGTCCGGACGATCAACGCAATTGATCGTCCGGCTGTGACGACGGCCCGTAAGGCCGAGGTGAGCGCCCGCACGATCAACCTCACTGATCGTGCAGCAACAACGATGGCCTCTGGCCCGTCCCGCGCGCACACGATCCGCCCGCCGCGCACGTAGCTGATCCTCGGGGAGCTACAGCGGGGTCCGACGGACCGATAGCCGCCGCACGATCAGCTCGCTCCGCGGCAAGCTGATCGTCCGGCAGTGATTCCGGGTCCCGGAGCGCCGGCAGCCGCCGCACGATCAGCTTGCCTGACCGTGGGCGCGGTCGATGCGTCACCTCGAGGAGATCACGGGCCGCATCGGCGGCCTCGGCGCCGTCACGACGAGCGTCGTCTACTCGAGCCCACTACCGCGCCGGTCCGTGCTCCCGGCTCTGGGGCCCCCGACACCCGGCCGGTCCGCCGCACAGCGCTGATGCCCGCCCGCACCCACGTGAGGTCAGCGTGGGCCGGGCTCAGGGAGGGCCGCCCGGAACGTGCCGGGGCCGGTGACCTCCGCACCGGCGGCGCGGACGCGTGCCCGCAGCGCGCGGTCGGCCGTCACCACCAGCACCCGCCCCGGCCCGCCGACGAGCCTTCCGACCAGGTCGACGATCGCGCTGTCGCCGTCCGCCGGGGCGTGCACGACGTCCAGCAGGGGATGGGTCGGCAGGTCCTCGACGGCGCCTGCCGCGCCCTCGAGCACGAGGTGCACCTGCACGGCCGCGACCGCGAGGTCCGAGCCCGCCGTCTCGGCCGAGTCCGGGGTGGTGCCGTCGAGCAGCTCCACGAGGTCTTCGGGCCGGGAGACGAGCACCGCGACGATGCTGCCGGCGAGCCGCCGAGCGGCCCCGGCGCGGTCGCGCCACCAGCCGTCGGGGCGCGAGCCCACCACGTTCGCGGCGTCGACGACGAGGTGCAGCATCAGGTGCGAGGCGCCGCTCAGGCGACCGGCGGGCCGAGGTCGCGGGGCAGCTTCGCCGCCGCGGCGCGGTCGAGCAGCCACAGTGTGCGGCGCGTCCCCGTCGCCCCGGCGACCGGGATCGCGACCTCGCCCGCGCCGCTGAGCGCGAGCGCCACCGCTCCGGCCTTGGCATCGCCGGTCGTGAGGATCCAGACCTCGGTGGACCGGCGGATCGCGGGGAGCGTCAGCGACACGCGCGTCGGCGGCGGCTTGGGGCAGCCGTGCACCGCGACGACGGTGCGCTCGGTCTCGTAGACGGCGGGCGAGTGCGGGAAGACCGACGCCGTGTGCCCCTCGCCGCCCATGCCCAGCAGGGTGACGTCGAAGGTGGGCACGGGCCCGTGATCCTCCGGGCGGGCGTCCCGGGCGAGGAGGTCCGCGTAGGCCTGCGCGGCGGCCTCGGCGCCCGACGGGCCGGTGCCGGTGTCGGCGCCCATCGGATGCACCCGCGCCGGGTCGATCGGCAGGTGGTCGAGCAGGGCCTGGCGGGCGCCCGTCTCGTTGCGCTCGGGGTCGCCGGGCGGCAGGAACCGCTCGTCGCCCCAGTAGAACTCGACGTGCGCCCAGTCGACGGCGTCGTGCGCCGGGCCCTGCGCCAGGTGCTCGAGCAGGGCGGTCCCGATCCCCCCGCCCGTGAGCACCAACCGGGGCACCCGCCCGGCGGCCTGCACGTCGACGAGCCGCGTGACGAGCCGGGCGGCCGCGGCGGCGGCGAGCACGTCCGGGTTCGCGTGGACGACGATGTCGCGGCGGCTCATGCCTGGTCGCCGTCCGTCGCCGCGGGCCTCTCCGGCTGATCCGGCGCGCCGTTCGACGCCGCGGACGTCCCCGCCCGGCCCGTCGACGACTTGGCCGACGACGACCGGCCGCGCGAGATCTGCCCGATCCCGACCAGGGCCTCGCCGTAGACCTCGTCCGGGTCCAGCCGGCGCAGCTCCTCGGCGAGGCAGTCCGGCACGGTGCGCCGGGCCAGCGCGATGAGCCGGTCCGGCTGCCCGGGCTGGCGCAGCGTGCCGGTGCGCCCGTCCGGCCGGATCAGCTCGACCGGCCCGGAGCGGCGCTCCAGGCGCACGGACACCATCCCGGCGCCGTCCGCCCGGGACCGGCGCACCTTGACGCCGAGCCGGGCGGCCAGCCAGCCGGCCATGAGGTCCGTCGACGGCGAGATCGCCTCCCCGGAGACAGCCGCCGAGGTGATGGTGTCGTGCGGGGGGAAGTCCAGCGCCGCCGCGAGCAGCGCCCGCCACTGCGTCAGCCGCGTCCACACGAGATCGGTGTCGCCCGCGGCGTGGCCGGCCCGGCGCTGCTCGAACGCCCGCACCGGGTTCTTCGCCGACAGCGCGTCCGTGATCCGCCGCGCGGCCAGCCGGCCGATGGCGTCGGTCGACGGCACCGCGGGTGCCTCGTTCGGCCACCACGCCACCACCGGGGCGTCGGGCAGCAGCAGCGGCATCACCATGCCCGCGCCCGCGTCCTCGGCGGCGAGCGGGCCGTAGCCGCGCAGGACGACGACCTCGCTGGCCCCGGCGTCGCCGCCGACGCGGATCTGCGCGTCGAGCCGGGCGGCGGCGCGGCGCTGGCCGCGGGCGAGCACGATCACCCGGCAGGGGTGCTCGCGGCTCGCGGAGTTGCCCGCCTCGATGGCCCGCTCGATGGCGCCCCCGTCGTCGGTGACGATCACCAGCGTCAGCACCCGCCCGAGCGCGAGCACGCCGCCGCTCTCGCGCAGGTCGACGAGCTTCTTGTTCACCGCCGAAACGGTGCTCGAGGGCAGATCGACGATCACCGCAGCGTCCTTTCGGGGTGGATGGTGCTGCCGGAAGTGTTCACGGCCTGCGCCAGTGCCGGCCGGTGCGGGCGAGCATCTGGTCCGCCGACACCGGCCCCCAGCTGCCCGCGGCGTACGGGTCGGGGCCCTCGGGCAGCGACGCCCAGTGCTCGATCACCGGGTCGAGGATCTCCCACGACCGCTCGACCTCCTCGTTCACCGGGAACAGCGACGGCTCGCCGAGCAGGACGTCCAGGATCAGCCGCTCGTAGGCCTCGGGGGACGACTCGGTGAACGACGTGCCGTAGCCGAAGTCCATCGTGACGTCGCGGACCTCCATCTGGCTGCCCGGCACCTTCGACCCGAACCGCATCGTGACGCCCTCGTCGGGCTGCACCCGGACGACGAACGCGTTCTGGCCCAGCTCCTCGGTCATCGTGGAGTCGAACGGCAGGTGCGGCGCCCGCTTGAACACGACGGCGATCTCGGTGACCCGCCGGCCCAGCCGCTTGCCGGTGCGCAGGTAGAACGGCACGCCGGCCCAGCGTCGGGTCGTGACCTCGCAGGTGATCGCCGCGTACGTCTCGGTCTTGGAGTTCGGGTCGAAGCCCTCCTCCTCCTTGAGGCCGCGCACCAGCTCGCCGCCCTGCCAGCCCCCGGTGTACTGGCCCCGCGCCGTGGTCTCCTCCAACGGGTACACGAGGCGGGTGGCGTTGAGGACCTTGATCTTCTCGGCGCGCAGTCGGCGGGCGGAGAACGAGGTGGGCTCCTCCAGCGCGATGAACGCCAGCAGCTGCAGGAGGTGGTTCTGGATGACGTCGCGGGCCGCGCCGATGCCGTCGTAGTAGCCCGCGCGCCCGCCCAGGCCGATGTCCTCGGCCATCGTGATCTGCACGTGGTCCACGTAGTGGCTGTTCCAGATCGGCTCGAACAGCTGGTTGGCGAACCGCAGCGCCAGGATGTTCTGGACGGTCTCCTTGCCGAGGTAGTGGTCGATGCGGAACACCGACTCCTCGGGGAAGACGTCGTTGACGATCTCGTTGAGCTCGATCGCCGAATCCAGGTCGTGCCCGAACGGCTTCTCGATGACGACCCGCCGCCACTGGTCGCCGTCCTGCGCCGAGAGGCCGGACCGGGCGAGCTGCTTGCACACCACCGGGAACGACGACGGGGGGATGGACAGGTAGAACGCGTGGTTGCCGCCGGTGCCGCGGACCCGGTCGAGGTCCTGGACGGTCTTCTCCAGGCGGTCGAACGACTCGTCGTCGCCGAAGCTGCCCGGTACGAACCGGAACCCCTCGGCGAGGCGGTCCCACACGTTCTGCCGGAACGGGGTGCGGGCGTGCTCGCGGACGGCGTCGTGGACGACCTGGCCGAAGTCCTGCGCGTCCCAGTCGCGGCGGGCGAACCCGGTCAGCGCGAAGCCCGGCGGCAGGAGGCCGCGGTTGGCCAGGTCGTAGATCGCCGGCATCAGCTTCTTGCGCGACAGGTCGCCGGTCACCCCGAAGATCACCAGGCCGCACGGCCCCGCGATCCGCGGCAGCCGCTTGTCGCGCGCGTCGCGCAGCGGGTTCGTCCAGCCGTCGAGCTGAGCTCGCCTTCCGGTCCTCGCCGCGGTCATCGCGTCACCCCCAGCTCTCGTCGGTTCGGGAGGCCACTCGTCACGCCCCGATGCGGGCCCCGCTGCACATCCTGCTCAGTCCCGGGCACCGCCGCCGCGCGGGTTCCCTAGATCGTCACCGGACGGACACCCGGACGTGCGGAACGGCGCGGACGGGGCAGTTCGGCGCCGTCCTGCGGCACAAGGTACGTCGACCGCGGTGTTACGGCGCGGAACTGCCCCGGAAGGGTGCCCGCGAGGCGGACACCCGGCCATGTTCCAACGTCAGTGCGCCGGGCTCACTTCGCGGCGTCGAGCTGGCCCTTGACGGTGTCGAGCAGCTCCCTCCACGATTGCTCGAACTTCTCGACGCCCTCGTCCTCCAGCGTGCGGAACACGTCGGTCAGGTCGACGCCGGCGCGCTCGAGCGCGTCGAACACCTCCTGCGCCTGCGCGGCCGTGCCGGTGACCTGGTCACCCTCGACCTCGCCGTGGTCCGCGAACGCGAGGAGGGTCTTCTCCGGCATCGTGTTGACGGTGTCGGCGACGGTCAGCTCGGTCACGTACATGGTGTCCGAGTAGTCGGGGTTCTTCACGCCGGTCGAGGCCCACAGCGGCCGTTGGGGCTTCGCACCCTGCGCGGTCAGCGCGGCCCACCGCGTGCCCTGGAAGACCTCCTCGAACGCGGCGTAGGCGAGCCGGGAGTTCGCGACGCCGGCCTTGCCGCGCAGCGCCAGCGCCTCGTCCGTGCCGATCTTCTCCAGCCGCTTGTCGATCTCGGTGTCGACGCGGGAGACGAAGAAGCTGGCCACCGAGGCGATGCCCGCCAGCGTCTGCCCGTTCGCGGCGGCCTGCTCCAGGCCCTCCATGTAGGCCGTCATCACGTCGCGGTAGCGCTCGACGGAGAAGATCAGCGTGACGTTGACGCTGACCCCCTCGGCCAGCGCGCGCGTGATCGCCGGCAGGCCCTCCTGGGTGGCCGGGATCTTGACCAGCAGGTTGGGCCGGTCCACGGCCTTCCACAGGTCCAGCGCCTCGGCCAGGGTGGCCTCGGTGTCGCGCGCGAGCAGCGGGCTCACCTCCAGCGAGACCCGGCCGTCGACGCCCCCGCTGTGCTCCCACGTCCCGGAGAACACGTCGCAGGCTTGCTGGACGTCACCGACCGTGACCTCGCGGACCGTGTCCTCGACCGACGCGCCGCGGGCGGCCAGCTCGCGGACCTGCGCGTCGTACGCCTGCCCGTTCGCCAGCGCAGCCGCGAAGATCGTCGGGTTCGTGGTGACCCCGACGACGCTCTTGTCGGTGATCAGCTCTTGCAGGTTGCCGCTGGTCAGTCGCTCGCGCGACAGGTCGTCGAGCCAGATGGACACGCCCGCCGCCGACAGCGCGGCGAGCCTCTCGTTGGGGGCCATGAGTGGCTCCTCTCGCTGGGTGGGGTCTGGTCGGACGATGTCGGTCACACGATCTCGGGGGAGACGCGATCGAGGCTGGTGCGGGCGGCGGTGACGACGTGCTCGGTGGTGAAGCCGAACTCGCGGAACAGGGTCTGGTAGTCGGCGCTGGCACCGTAGTGCTCGATCGAGACGATCTCGCCTGCGTCGCCGACCCACCGGTACCACGGCATCGCGATCCCGGCCTCGACCGAGACCCGGGCCCGTACCGACGGCGGCAGGACGGAGTCGCGGTACCCCTGGTCCTGGGCCGCGAACCAGTCCATGCACGGCATCGACACGACCCGCGTGGGGATGCCGTCGCCCTCCAGCACCTCGCGGGCGTCGACGGCGATCTGCAGCTCCGAGCCCGTGCCGATGATGACGAGCTCGGGTGCGCCGTTCGACGCGTCCTCAAGGATGTAGCCGCCCGCGGGCCACGCCTTCGGCGGACGTGCCCTCGAGGACGGGGATGTTCTGGCGGGTCAGCGCGATCCCCTTGGGGCCCTCGGGGTTCTCCAGGATCGCCTTCCAGGCGTACGCGGTCTCGTTCGCGTCGCCGGGGCGCACCATGGCGAGGTTCGGGATCGCCCGCAGCGCGGCCAGGTGCTCGATCGGCTGGTGGGTGGGGCCGTCCTCGCCGAGACCGATCGAGTCGTGCGTCCACACGTAGACGACCGGCGCCTTCATCACCGCGGCGAGCCGCACGGCACCGCGCATGTAGTCGCTGAACGTGAGGAAGGTGCCGCCGTAGGGGCGGGTGGGGCCGTGCAGGGCGATGCCGTTGAGGATCGCGCCCATCGCGTGCTCGCGGACGCCGAAGTGCAGGGTGCGGCCGTAGGGCTCCGCGTCCCACATCTTCGTGGCGATCGACTTCGGGCCGAACGAGTTCGCGCCCTCCATCGTGGTGTTGTTGCTCTCCGCGAGGTCCGCCGAGCCGCCCCACAGCTCCGGCAGCACGTCCGCCAGCGCCTTGAGCACCTCGCCGGACGCCTTGCGGGTGGCCACCCCCTTCTTGTCGGGTTCCCACGACGGCAGCGCCTTCTCCCAGCCGATGGGCAGGTCACGGCCGAGCAGGCGGTCCAGCAGCTCCGTGCGCTCGGGCTCGCGGGCGGCCCACGACTCGTACAGCGTGGTCCACTCCTCGTGCGCCTTCTTCCCGCGCTCGACGACCTTGCGGGCGTGCGCGAGCACCTCGTCCGACACCTCGAAGGTCTTGTCGGGGTCGAAGCCGAGGACCTCCTTGACCGCGCGCACCTCCGGCTCGCCGAGCGCGGAGCCGTGCGCCTTGCCGGTGTTCATGGCCTTGGGCGCCGGGAAGGCGATCACCGTGCGCAGCAGGATGAACGACGGCCGCTCGGTCTCGGCCCTGGCGTTCTCCAGCGCCTCGAGGATGCCGGTGACGTTCTCGCCGCCCTCGACGACCTGGACGTGCCAGCCGTAGGCCTCGTACCGCTTCGCGGTGTCCTCGCTCAGCGCGATCGTCGTGTCGTCCTCGATGGAGATCTTGTTGTCGTCGTAGATCACCGTGAGGTTGCCCAGCTGCTGGGTGCCGGCCAGGGACGACGCCTCGGAGGTGACGCCCTCCTCGATGTCGCCGTCGCTGGCGATCACGTAGATCTGGTGGTCGAAGGGGCTCTCGCCCAGCGCAGGCTCCGGGTCGAACAGGCCCCGCTCGCGGCGGGCGGCCATCGCCATGCCGACCGCGGCGGCGAGGCCCTGGCCCAGCGGGCCGGTGGTGATCTCGACGCCGGGGGTGTGCCGGTGCTCCGGGTGGCCCGGGGTCTTGCTGCCCCAGGTGCGCAGGGCCTCGAGGTCGGCGAGCTCCAGGCCGTAGCCGGAGTAGTACAGCTGGATGTAGAGGGTGAGGCTGGAGTGCCCGGCGGAGAGCACGAACCGGTCGCGGCCGATCCAGTCGGGGTCGGTGGGGTCGTGCCGCATGACGCGCTGGAACAGGGCGTACGCCAGCGGGGCGAGGCTCATCGCGGTGCCGGGGTGGCCGTTGCCGACCTTCTGCACGGCGTCCGCGGCCAGCACCCGCACGGTGTCGACGGCGCGCCGGTCCAGCTCCGTCCAGTCGTCCGGGACGCTCGCCCGGGTCAGCGCGTCGATGTCGGTCTCGGGCACGGCGGATACTCCCTGGGGTCGGCGGTCCTCGAGCGTGGCTGCGCGGGCGGGGCGGCGCAGCGCCGGGCCCCGTTCAGCCTAGTCACGTGAGGCGGTCCTGCATCGGGGCTTGCCCCGAACCGTGCGGATCTATTCGTCCTCCTGTCCAGACCCGGCCACCCTGGACCCCCGGCGCGCCGGTCGAGCGGTTACCATCGACCGGCTGTAGAACTGCGGCGAGCGGTTCCTGGCGAGACCCCTGAGCGAGGTAGCCACCCGGTGAGCGAGCGGAGCGAGCGAGCAGTTCAGCACAGCGCGTGCGCACTCAGCCCGATTTCCCTGGGCCGACCGAGCGTCAGCGAGGGAATGCGGTGAGCGTGCCCGTCTCCCGTCCGGGATCCAGACCGGCCCCGACCTCGCGGCCGTCGCGGCCCCGCGGGCGGGTGCGGCAGGTGCTGGCACGTTTCCCCGACACCGTCCGCGCCTATGTCGGCCTCACCAAGACCCGGATCATCGAGCAGCTGCTCGTCGTCACCGTCCCCGCGATGTTCCTCGCCGAGCGCGGTGTCCCGCCCGTCCCGCTGATCCTCGCCACGCTGGTGGGCGGCGCGGCCGCGGCCGCGAGCGCGCACGCGCTCAACTGCGTGATCGACGCCGACATCGACGTCAAGATGAAGCGCACCGCGCGACGGCCGCTGGCCAAGGGGCAGGTCCCGCCGTCGCACGCGCTGGTGTTCGGCCTGGTCCTGGCCGCGCTGAGCACCGTCTGGCTGTGGCTGACCACGAACCAGCTCGCCGCCGGCCTGGCGCTGACGGCCATCGCCTTCTACGTCCTGGTCTACACGCTGATCCTCAAGCGGCGGACGTCGCAGAACATCGTGTGGGGCGGCGCGGCGGGGTGCATGCCGGTGGTGATCGGCTGGGCGGCGGTGACCGGCACCGTCGGGTGGCCCGCGCTGGTGATGTTCGGTGTGATCTTCTTCTGGACGCCGCCGCACTTCTGGGCGCTGGCGATGCGCTACCGCGACGACTACGCCGCGGCCGGCGTGCCGATGCTGCCGGTGGTGGCCACCCCGGAGCAGGTCTCGCGCCGGATCGTGATCTACGCGTGGGTGATGGCGGTGTGGTCGCTGCTGCTGGTGCCCGCGACCTCGTGGATCTACGCGGTGGTCGCCGTGGCGTTCGGCGCGTTCTTCCTGTTCCGCGCGCACCGGCTGCACGCCGGCGTGGTCGCGGGCCGGGAGGTCGTGCCGATGACGCTCTTCCACCTGTCGAACATGTACCTGTGCGGGCTGTTCGCGGCGATCGCGGTGGACGCGGCGGTCGGGTTGCCGGTCCTCGGCGGCCTCCCGTTCTGACAGCCCGGAGCGCGCGTTGCGAAGTGACCGAACGCGGCGTCGGGTAAGTCAGACTTACCCAACGCCGCGTTCGCTCGGTTCCGCGGGTCGTCAGGCGGCGGGGACTAGGCCGTTCGGGTCGATGACGTACTTCTTGGCGGCGCCCTTGTCGAACTCGGCGTAGCCGCGCGGGGCGTCGTCGAGCGGGATCACGGTGGCGTTGACCGCCTTCGCGATGTGCGCCTTGTCGTGCAGGATGCTCATCATCAGCCCGCGGTTGTACTTGAGCACCGGGCACTGTCCCGTGACGAAAGCGTGGCTCTTGGCCCAGCCCAGCCCGAGCCGCACCTTGAGCGTGCCCTCCTTCGCGTCGTCGTCCGCCGCGCCGGGGTCACCGGTCACGTAGAGGCCGGGGATGCCCAGCTTGCCGCCGGCTCGGGTCACGGTCATCACCGAGTTGAGCACGGTCGCCGGGGCCTCCTGGCCCGCATGGCCGTGCGCGGAGGCCTCGAACCCGACCGCGTCGACCGCGCAGTCGACCTCCGGCACGCCGAGGATCGCGGCGATCTGCTCGTCGACCGGCGTGTTCTCCGAGACGTCGACGGTCTCGCAGCCGAACGACCGCGCCTGCTCCAGCCGCTCCTTGTTGAGGTCGCCGACGATCACGACGGCCGCGCCGAGCAGGTGCGCCGAGTAGGCCGCGGCGAGCCCGACCGGGCCGGCGCCGGCGACGTAGACCGTCGAGCCGGTGGTCACCCCGGCGCTGTAGCAGCCGTGGTAGCCGGTGGGGAAGATGTCCGACAGCATCGTGAGGTCGCGGATCTTCTCCAGCGCCTGGTCGCGGTCCGGGAACTTCAGCAGGTTGAAGTCGGCGAAGGGCACCATGACGTACTCGGCCTGGCCGCCGAGCCAGCCGCCCATGTCGACGTAGCCGTACGCGGAGCCGGCCCGGGCGGGGTTGACGTTCAGGCAGACCCCGGTCGCGCCCTCGCGGCAGTTGCGACAGCGCCCGCAGGCGATGTTGAACGGGACCGAGCAGATGTCGCCCGACCTCGAGGAACTGGACGTCGGACCCCTTCTCGATCACCTCGCCGGTGATCTCGTGCCCGAGGGTCTGGCCGACGGGGGCGGTGGTGCGGCCGCGGACCATGTGCTGGTCGCTGCCGCAGATGTTGGTGGAGACGTTGCGCAGGATCACCGCGTGGTCCGCCTTGCGGCTCATCCCCGTCGCCGAGGCGACGTCCTGCGGTACTTCGAGCTTCGGGTAGTCGACGGTCTCGACAGCGACCTGGCCGGGGCCCTTGTAGACCACGATGCGGTTGCCGTTCGGCGCCATGAGCGACCTCCTGGTAGGGGCGGTGCCGCCTCGATGCGGCACCGCCCCCTTGGCCTACCCCGGTCAGGAGGCAGTACAACCGTCTCAACGCAGCAGATCCGGGACCACCCAGTCGGCCCCGCACACGTGGTGGTCGAGGAAGGCCAGCACGGTGGCGTACCAGAGCCGCACGTGTGGCGGGCGCAGGACCCAGTGGTTCTCGTCGGGGAAGTACAGGAACTTGTGCGGCTACCCGATCGGAGCAACGGGCCATCAGATCGGACCACAGCCGCAGCGCCTCGCCGATCGGCACCCGAAAGTCGCGGTCGCCGTGGATCACCAGCATCGGGGTCCGGATCGCGTCGGCGTGCCGGTGCGGGCTGTACTCCGCCCGGGCCTGCGGGGTGAGCTCGCGACGCCAGTAGTCCGGGTCGTCGGTCGTGGGGACGAACTGGTCGAGCGCCCACAGGCTCGCGTGCGTGACGACGGCGGTGAAGCGGTCGGTGTGCCCGGCGACCCAGTTGGCCAGGTAGCCGCCGAACGAGCCGCCCATCGCGGCCGTGCGACCGGCGTCGATTTCCGGGAGGCGCTCGGCGGCGTCGGTGAGCGCGAGCACGTCGGTGTAGGGCTCAGCACCCCAGCGGCCCCACCCGCGCGTGACGAACGCGCGCCCGTATCCGGTGGACAGCGCGGGGTCGGGGAGCAGCACCGCGTAGCCGTGCGCGGCCATCACCCAGGGGTTCCACCGCCAGTGCCAGCCGTTCCAGCTGCTCAGCGGACCGCCGTGGATCCACAGGAGCAGCGGCGCGGGGGTGGCGGCCGACGCGCCGTCGGGCAGCACGAGCCAGGCCCGCAGGTCCGTGCCGTCCCCGGCGGTGGCCGTGACCTCGGTGAGGGTTCCCGGCAGCGGGGGCGCCGGGGCCGGCGGGGGCAGGGGCGTCGGGGATCGGGGCACCGGGCCCTCGGGACCGAGCCGGACCGGGGCGGGCGGGGCGTCGACGGCGCTGCGCAGCGCGTACACGGCGCCGTCCGGTCCGACCACCGGGTCGGAGTAGGCGCCGTCGTCGTCGGTGAGCCGGGCGACGGTCCCGGTGGCGAGGTCGATGCGGTGCAGCGGCGCGCGGCCGGTGTCGTCGGCGGTCACGACGAGGGCCGCGGAGTCGGGCGTCCACGCGAGGTCGGTGACCCAGCGGTCCCAGCCCGGCGCGACGTCGCGCGGTTCGCCGCCGTCGACGGGAACGACGACGCAGCGCACGTCCGGAGGCTCGAGGGCCGACGTGCGGCGGGTGCGCAGGCAGGCGACCCACCGGCCGTCGGGGGAGACGGCGACGGGCCCGTCGACGGTGTGGTCGGGATCGTCGAGGAGCACGCGGTGGGCGGCGGGGTGCGTGTCGGTCGGGACGTCCAGCGCGACCAGCGCCTGCCGGGACGTGCCGTACGGTTCGTCGACCCGCCAGGTCGTGAGCACCGTCGACCCGTCCGGAGTGACGTCGAACGCCGCCTGCTCGAGCGCCGCGCCCGCGGTCGGTGTGAGGTCGGTCCAGATAGGACTCTCGTCGGCCGGGGACGCCGCGAGCAGCCGTGGCCGGTCCGGGCCGAGGTCGTGATCCCAGAACCGGACCGGCGCGCCCTCGTGCAGGATCGCGGTCACCTTGGCGGTCGCCCGGGCCGCCCGCCGCGCCGCGTCGTCGTCGGCGGTGCCGGCACCGGGCAGCGTCGCCGAGGTGGCGACGACGGTGCCCGCGACGCGGGCGACGACCGGCCCGGCGAGCCCGCCGGGGCGCGTGCCCGCCGGCCGGGCCTCCCCGCCGGTCGCGGGCAGGCACCACAGCGCCGCGGGCGGGTCGTCGCCCGACGTCCCGGGCGCGGCCCGCGCGGAGAGGAACAGCAGGTCGCCGTCCGGGGTGAACACGGGGTCGTGCTCGCCGGGATCGCCGCGGGTGAGCGGCCGGGCCGGCCGGGCACCTGCGGGGTCGACCTCCCACAGCGCGGTGCGGTACCGCGTGCCGTCGGCGTCGGGCGTGGAGACCGCGGTGACGAGCCGGCTGCCGTCGGGGGAGAGCACGAGGCCCGCGCAGCGGGGGAGCGCGGTGAAGGCGGCGAGGTCGTGGAACGGCGTGGGGGACGCGTCGGGCACGCGCCCACCCTTCCCGACGGGCGACCCGGGCGGCGGGCGGGTTCCGACGAGCGGCACCGACGAGGAGACCGGATGGTTCCCGCGCAACCTCGGCCTGTTCGTGCTGCCGTTCCTCGCCGGCTACTTCGCCCGCCGGCGCCGGCTCGCCCTCCGGGGATCCGCGCTGACGGCCGTACCGTTCGTGCTGGCCGCGCTCGTGGTCAACGTCTACCCGTACCGGCCCGGTTCGGGCACCGAGCTCCTCGTCGCGGCCCACCTGCCTGTCTTCACAGTGTGGGCGGCGACCATCGTCGCCGTTCTCCCGCCGATATTCGTCGTCCGGTGAGCAGGCGAGCGGTCAAGGTGCCCCCGGTCCAGTGCCTCGATCAGCTCGGCCATCGCCTCGGTGCGCTTCGTGTAGGCCCGGCAGATGATGATGCACGGGACGAGCACGGCCAGTCCTCCGACGATCTGGACGACGACTCCGGCCATCACCTCTCCCGTCAGGCCGTGGCTATGGCGTTCCGCAACGGGGTGATCGTCGCCACGAGCTGGGCGATGACCGGCGCGGGATCGATTCCGTCGCGGCGCAGCTCATCGATGTCGACCCCGGCGAAGTACGGCGCGATCCGGGTGTCGTCAGCGGCGCCCGCAGAGAACTCCCCGAACACGACTCGGACGGTGACCCGACGGACTGGCCGACCGCGAAGGTCACCCGTCGCTCCTACGCCGGGCGATCTCCACGAGCGCGGCGGTCGCCAGCGTGTAGATCCCGCACGGGTGCACGACGTGTCCACCTTGTGGGCCGGCCGTGCAGATCGGGCATCGCCCTTCCGGCGTCCGGGCGTGCTCCTGCCTCAGCTTCGACGCCACCCCGGGTATGTCCGCCAGCGCCGCCGCCAGGTCCGAGGCCATGTGCCCCACCTCCAAGCCGTGTAGACGCACACCATCCCGAAGACGACCAATCGCAGCAATGTCTCTTCGAGAGACACTCGTCTACGTATAGATCGCTACGGGAGACTCGATGCGACGCACCGAGCGGTGCGCCGGGTCACGAGACCGACTCTCGACGTCTATGTCTCACGGTGAGACACTATGGAGGTGACCATGACCGCAGGCGGGTCAGTCGTCGTCCGACGGCAGTGGGGATCAAGCTGCGGAAGCTGCGCCTCGGGGCCGGCAAGACGTTCGCCGACGTCGCGGTGACCGGGGTAGCCAGCAGGGCCAAGCTCGATCGCATCGAGGCGGGCCGGGTCCCGGTCAAGCTCGCCGACGTGTGGGCGCTGTGCCGCCTCTACGGGGCCGACGACGCGACCACCGACGAGCTCGCCCAGATGGCGCCCGGCACGCAGGTCGACGACTGGTGGGAGCAGTACGGCGAGGCCGTCGTGCCCGACTGGTTCGGGCTCTACGCCGGCCTCGAGGCAGCAGCCTCCCGGATCCGGTGCTTCGAGCCCGAACTCGTGCCCGGCCTGCTGCAGACGCCCGAGTACGCGGCGCTGGTCATCGGGGGCGACGACCCGCGCATGAGCCCCGAGGCGGTGGCGCAACGCGTGCGGTTCCGGATGGAGCAGCAACGGACGGTGCGGGAGACCGGGCCCACGCCGACGATGACGTTCATCGTGATGGAGACCGCGCTGCTGTTCGGACCGCCCGATGTGCTGGAGCTGCAGATCGATCGCCTGCGCGCCGTGTCGTCCGGCCCGCACGTCGACGTGCTCGTCGTGCCGTTCAGCGCGCGGACCTATCCCCGGCGGGGCAAGTTCACGCTGCTCGACTTCGACACCGACGACGACCCGTCGCTCGTCTACGTCGAGGTGCCGAAGGGTGCCCGGTACTTCGACCGGCCGGCCGACCGGGAGGAGTACGAGTACGTGTTCGACCTCATCACGCGCAAGTCGATCCCGATCAACGAGTGGAGACGAGAATGAGCGAGACACCCTGGGTCAAGGCATCCCGCAGCGGACAGGTCGGGGACTGCGTCGAGCATCGGCGGGTCGGCGACACCGTCGAGGTCCGTGACACGAAGGACCGCGGCCAGGGCCCGACCCTCCGGTTCACCCCGGCCGAGTTCGCGGCCTGGCTGGACGGCGCCAAGAAGGGCGAGTTCGACCACCTGATCTGATCCGACCCCGACCACCGCGCGAGGACCCGGCCCACCGAGGGGCCCCGCCGTCGGGCACCGCGTCGGTCGGACGACGGCCTGTCGCGAGCACGGCCGAGCCGCTCAACCTGCCCGGGCGATCGCCGGTCGGCTGGTCGGCCTCCGGTTCGTGCGGCACCCCGTTCCCCACCGGTTGTGGTGTGCCGGCCGGTACCGCGGCGTCAGACCGCGGCGTCAGCCGGTTCGCCGGCGCGGGCGGCGTCCTCGGCGGCCCGTGACGCTGCAGCGTCAGCGGTGGGAACGGAGGCGGCGGTGGGCCTCACGCTGCCGCAACCTCCTCCCCGTGAAGCGCCCGGTAGTACGTGGCGCGCGAGATGCCAAGGGTGCTGCAGATGTCGTTCACCGAGTTGCGTTTGTCTGCCGCAAGAGTGCGTAGCTGGGCTACCTGCTTTGGTGTGAGCTTCCGCCGCCGGCCACCAAGTCGACCTCGTGCCCGTGCTGCCGCGAGCCCTGCCAACGTCCGCTCCCTGATCAGGTCTCGTTCAAACTCCGCAAGGGCACCGAAGAAGTGGAAGACGAGCTTCCCACGAGATTGATCTGTCAGAGAAGAATGCGAAACGCTTTCGCTCCACGCTCGAAGAGTTCACCAAGGCCAGCCGTCGGGTAGAAGCTCCTCCTCCTGCACCCGTAAGCATCAGCCGGGCTAGGACCACCAGAAGGCGGAGTAGCTCAGGCGGTGACGGTGGTGGTAGCGGTCGCTCAGACCTAGCTGAGATCCGGTCCTGGGCTCAGGCGAACGGGCACCAGGTGGCCGAGCGTGGACGCATATCAACTCAAAGTGCGGCTGTAATACGGGGCCTCTGCGGCTACGGCGGCGGGACACGGGGCTGCCCAATTGCTCCTGTCAGATTGGCGTTTATGGCCTCCGTGAAGTCTGCATCGGTGACGTTGGCGCCGGTGAGAGTGGCGCCGGTCAGGTTGACGCGGCTGAGGTCGGCGCCCAATGGCCTTGCGTTAAGCCTTGCTGCAACGCCTCTACCTGCGGAAACAGGATCAGCGACACCTCAGCTGACCGCCTTAAGGCAAGGCCATTGGGTCGGCGCCGGTGAGGTTAGCGCCGGTGAATGTGGCGCCGGTGAGATTCGACTGATTTAGCTTCGCATTAGTAAAATCGGCCGAAGAGAAGCTTGCGCGTGTGAGGTCAGCTTCGAAAATGATTGCGCGTGTGAGGTCGGCGAGGCCCAGGTTGGCGTCAACGAGCTTAGTGTGCACGAGCCTGGCCTCAGTTAGGTCGGCGATGAGGAGGTAAGCGCCGCTGAGGTCCGCGTCCTCGAGCTGGGCGCGGCTGAGCTTGGCGCTAGGGAGGTAGGCGGATGTGAGCTTCGACCGAACGAGAACCGAGCCGTCCATATTGGTGTCCGCCAAGGTTCGGTCCAAATCGTAGATAAGGCAGGTATTGGTCAAGTTTGGGAACGCTCCCTGGTCTTGCATGCGGTCACGGCGTCCAAGTGCGGTTAACGCGGCGCCGACGTCGGCCGGCGGTGGCGGAGGCGTATTGAGCGGAGAGAACTTACCCCGCACCTTGGGTTTACAGTCCAAATGAGAGGCCGGGAGGGTACGATCTCGCACGAAGGCCGAGAGGATCTCTATAATTGTAGGTTGGTCTCGTGGCGAGTCGCGCGCGAGTCGCTCAAGTGCATAAGCGCCACCAGTTCTAACGCTGACGTTCGTATCACTGAGCTGCTGAACGGCCCGGGTGAACCGATCGGTGAACTGCCCCTCTCGGGTCGCCTTAAGCTGTAGGCCGGTAAAGGTCACGGCGGTGACGGCCGTCAATGCGGTCAGTAGGGTCGCGATCACTGTCATGTGCTGGGGCCAAGTCGCCGACGGGCGAGGTCGTTTGTTTCGCGGACGCAGCATCAGCCGTGGCCCCAATGCACGACGGCGCTGGCTCGGCTGTCGCATGGCTGGTCGGGGTTGGTCACCCGTCATGCCGCTACCCCTCTGCCGAGACCGGGAGGCTTGACTAAATTGCACCCACAGCAGTTTCGTCGCTCAGCGTCTACGTTACTCCAGGCCAGAGGCGACGCCATCAGCGTCGGGCTTGGGCGGTCGGCGAGGGTGACGGTGACGGTGACGAACAGTAGTCGACTGTATACGATCAGTTCCCCAATCGCATCTGCGCGTTCCGCCCCTCGGCGCTTCGCGGAGGCGGGCTGTGTCGCACAAGATTTCCTGTGCGACGGGTGCAACCCCCAACTTCAGCTGATGGCTGGATGCATCAAATAGCCCATGACAAGGAGACAAACTTCGTTCCCGATCGCTTCCTGGTCACTGCACGACAAGCATCAAAAAAGAGTGTCTTCGTCGTGTCGCATCTCGCGCGAAGCACGTCCTGGCCGAAGTCTCGTTTCGATACCCGCGTGTCTGACCCAGGCTCTAAATGCCACGCCCGCACTGCGCATTGTTTCCGGCCGCCACTCCGCTGAGTTCGCTTGACGGAAAACGTCACCGATCTGCCGGGGATTCGCGGCAGGATTTTCTTCGAGCAGGGCGAGTGCCTCCGAACCGCCCGGAACTCCCTTCAGAAGGTCGAGGAGCTTGGCCTGATTGAGCTCTCCATCCGCGAGAAGATCAGAAGGTGACAGGTTCAGCGTTTGACCTGCTGTAATCCTTATCCCGCCGAGTGCAATTAGCTCCCGACACGCTCGTTTCTCACGGCCTTTCAGATCTTCAAACGTTACCTGTTCCCGCTCTATACGCTGTAATAGTCGGATGCAATGGCTCGGGTGCTCATAGGGGATCAAGCCCGCGAGCTCGCACCGGGAGCCGCGCGCCGAAAAGCCGCCCCTTGCCCGGTGATCCTTCGGGCAATACGGTGATCACTTGACTGCTCATCTGCGCCAGCCCCGCGTATTCAAACCACTGCACGAACGCAGGGGCATACGTGACCCAGGTCTGCTGTGTCGGCCCCACCGCCGAGAACGCGGCACGAAGGGCGGTTGCATATGCGCCGAGGGATACTCGGTTGTTGGACCTTTCTGCGACCTGCCTGAGGGTGGAGAGGGCACGATGACGACGGAGCGACGTGGTGACCCGCCGCCGCAAGGCTTCCTCCCGGTCGCGGCTATCCCAGATCTCGGGTGTCAACCTCACGCGGTACGGCTCGTACCTGGAGGCGCCCAGGACACGAAGCTCTCGGGAAACGTTCCAGATTGAGTTCTCAGTCGTTCCCTGCCGTGCCGCAACATCCGAGATGACGGATATCCCGCCGTCCTGGACGATGTACATAAGAAGCCGCGATACGGAAACCGGAGCGTACCTGATAATGTATGAGTCTTCAATAGGAACACGCCCGGTAATAAGAAAATCTCTGAACGTATCCCAGTATGTGTCAAACTTAGCCCCGATTTCCACAATGAGCCGCTGGTGAACAAGCGACAATACGACGTCATGGGGAACCCGCTCGGCGACCTCGCTGACAGCGATAGGGGCATAGCGAGCGATAAACTTGAGCGCTTCCAATTCCTGGGCGCTGAGGCCTGCAAGGTCGGCCTCGAACAGGGCCTGAGCGTTAAGGGATTCACCGACAAGTTTATCCTGCGTCGCCCCTCTACGCATTTCGTCCAGGACATGGCCAGCGAGCTTTTTCAGCAGCCAGGGGAGTCCCAGTGAGATTTCTTGGAGGGCACGCCGAAGCTCTCTGCTTAGTTTCTCGCCAAGTTCCTTCTCCAAGCGACGCAAAAGCGACTCGACCTCCCGCGGACCGAGCCGCCCAAGGTTCACCGTGTAGGCCGCGTTGCGGATATCGTCCCGGAGATGGTAGGGATGACTTTCGGTCCAGCCGATATAATCGGTCTTCCAGGCGAAGCCAACTACCAAGGGCTTTGTCATTTCTCCGACCAGTAGAGCGAGATCGCGGAACTCGGTCGTGAGCTCGATGTCCCGGAAGACATTCTCAAATTGATCGAAGAACACAACGAGCGGCCCGTGCCGCAACCAGGCTGCTTCCCGGAGCGTGGAAAGCGCTGTCGGAATACTTGCCCAGGACGTGGTCGCTGGCAACCGAAGAAGGCCGTTTGACTCCGCTTCTTCGGCAGAACGCTTGAGAACGGCGTTGATGTAGCCCTTTCTGCTGACGGGTGCGATTCCTTTCGAGTGAGCTTGCGGTGTGATCATGCGGCGAGGGCTGGTGCGATCGATGCTGTGCTGCCCGGGTAGGTGCGGCGGTGTTCCTGTTGGCGGTGGTACTGCCAGTAGTCGTCGAAGTCGTCGTTGGCGATGATGGCCCGCAGGGTGAGGACGGCTTGGGCGGTGTCCAGGCCCCATCTGGCGCCGGTGATCTCGAGGCGGTCGGCGACGAGGTGCCTGCACGCTCCCTCGATGACCCCGGTGGCGATCGGCCAACCTCGGGCCAGGGCGGTGGGGTAGTCCAGGTGAGGCGCCTTGTTCGTCAGGTACGTCGCGGCCTCCAGAGCGGATTTGCGTTGCGCCGCAGTCAATTTCGAGTCACGGACCCGGGCCCGGATGCGGTCGGCGACCTCGAGGGCGCATCCTTGGAGGATCATCCGGCTGCGTTCGTGGACCCAGGTACGGGCCAGGGTCATCCCGGCGACGGTGTCGGTGCAGAACAACGCCTTGGCCGCGTCCCATACGTATCCCGCGACGTGCAGATAGTCGACCAGGATGGTGACGTCCACCTCACGGGTGGCGGCCTCGGCGGTGATCGCCTCGATCTGGGTGGTGTTGCCGTCGACGAGGGCGATCCAGTCCCGGTCGTGGCCTGGGTCGCGGCGGGTGGCCTCGTCGAACCCGGCCGCGATCACGGTGGGGATGTCCTGGACCAGGAGGCGGCCAGCCACTTGCCGGCCGCCTTCGGCGCCTTCACCGCGGCCTGCTCGGGATCCCCGCCGCCGGCCGGTGCGCCGGTCGGCACGCTGGTCTCGTCGTCGCCGGCCGGGTCGGGAAGGATGTCGTCGACGGTGCGGGGTACCGGGGCCAGGTCGTAGACGCAGACCAGCTCGGCCATGCGCTTGCGGTTGGCCTTGCCGTGGAGCGTGCCCTCACCACCACTGACGCCGCCACCGCCGGTCCCTGACGCCTTGGCCTTGGCGGCGAGCTTGGCGGTGCCCGGACGCAGTGCCTCGGGCCGGACCGGGACACCCTTGCCGTCCGCGGTGATCACCACAGCGTCGTCCGGGTCAGCGGCGGGCAGAGTGCGGCTGCGGTCGGCGTAGAACGCGTCGGCGTCGCGTCCCGCGACCCGGGTCAGCTCGATGATCTGCCGGGTGCCGATCCGGACCCCGGTGGCGTACTCGACCGCGTCGGCGGCGTCGGTGAACGAGCCGCGGACCGACTCTCGGGCGCACAGCCGAGCCAGACCCGGCGAGTACAGGCCGTCCGGTACCTCCAGGACCTCGTCCAGCGGGTGCACGTTGGCCGCGTGTGGGGCCCGGTAGGCCAGCCGGCGCATCGTGATCCGCCCGAACACGGTCGCCACGTTGCGGGCGTGCCCGTCCTCCACCCTGGTCCGCCGCACCCGTCGGGTCCGGCCACGCCACCAGGGACGCGTTCCTCGGCGGCCGAAGCGACGTCCACCACGGCCTGCAGCGTCTGCCGGATCATCTCCCGGCCGCTGGTCCGCAGCTCTTCCTCGGCCTCCGCCAGAGACACCGTCCCCGCCGCCGCACGCCCGGCCAGACCGACGCCCACCTGCAGCAACGCCACCACCACCGGGCACAGGTCGTCGACCAGCGCATCGAGTACCGGTCCTGACCGGCCACAAACCCCACGACCCCGGCCAGTTCCGGACCGGTCGCCGCCGCCGTCAGCATCCCCACCAGCGCCGTCCGCGCGTAGTCTTCCACCCGGGCTCTTCCTGACTCGTTATGGATCTCGACAACCCATAACGTAGGAAGGAAGGGCCCTTCCTCATGCCCGACACACCGTGCACACCAGACATGCCGGGCAGGCCACCGCCAGCATGATCACGATCTTGCTTGCCCGCCCATGCCCTCACTCAAGAAGACCTGCACCCTCTGCTGACAGCCGTCCGACTATCGACAATGATGGCGTGACCGCCGAGTTTCATCGCGCTGCTTGCCAGTCTGAGGGCCTGCGAGCTCTTGCCCCATCCCGACTGCGCATTTAGTACGATCACCCCTGGAGCACGTGTTAGGGCGCCCTCTAATTCCTGCACGGCCACCGTACGTCCGACGAAGAATCGTGGGGATGCTGGAAGCTGATATTCGAAGTTTGACTTACTGCCGCGAACGGTGGCGATCAGGGGTTCTTCGACAGTGACAGAAGAAGCGGCAGCTGGCCCGGCATCGTCGTGGATGGGCAGTTGCTGCGCGTAGCTGGTTTCCGCGAGAAGGTCGATGGCGGGCGTCGGAACGCGGCCATCAGCTGCTCGGATGATAATACGTGAAGCCGTCCGAGTCTGTGGATCATTTTCCTTGCCTGCAACAAACAGTCCATACTTGGTTATGGCTATTGATCGATCTGTGATGAATCGACCGGCTGACACGAGTTCTGGCAGTTTTCCCCGTTCCGCGAGCCTGTCGCAAATTTGCCTCGCAGTGAGAACCGTAAACCTGTCGCCCTCGATGTCTTGGGTGAACTCGAGGGCCTGAGGTGAAAGCCGTGGTATTGCAATAAAGAATCCCTGCAGGTTCGGGTCCGCCCGTTGTCCTTTGGACAATTTGCCGTAGAACGATGTGACATGGCGCGCGGCTATGGGAGTCGAGTATGCCTTGCACTCCGCGATTGCTCGGTGGCCGGTCAGCCGGTGCTTGACCCTGACGTCCAGTTCTATGCCGTCAGAAGAAGGGTTGAGCCGGTCCCGATGTGGCTCTTCGTACCCGTACATTTCCAGTAGCCGCGCGGCGAACTCCTCGAACAAATGGCCTCGCGCGTCTCTCACGGCTCCCGCGGTGTCGCCTTCGGCCAGAACTAAGAGTAGCGGATCGGTGGGCGCCGTGGTCTCCATGGCTTCCTCCCCTGCGGCTCGGCCGTGAGCGTGCCGATTTTGTCGGTGGTCGTTTTGGGGCCTCAGCCCGTGACGACACGCGTGTGTGGGGAGGATAGCTGAAGAGCTCGGACGTCTTATCGTTGGTCCTAGGGTGCGCTCCAGGTGACGGCCAAGGAGGGGCTGCAGCTGAACCCCTTATGACTCCGCGTCGTCATCTTGCTGCGAATACACTATGTCAACAGGCCGCCGTCGCTTTATGACAGGCCAAAGCCGATAGAGGAACAATGTAATGACCAGAGCGAAGGCAACGGCGGAGTCCAAGGTCTTATACGGCCAAGAGGACGGCAGGCGTGTCCACTCAATCACCGCAAGTGCGACGGCCGTGATACTCGCAAGGACAGGAAAGATAAAGACGTAACTGATCCACGCCCATGTTGTGAACGCCGGGTACTCGTCGTTGTAGGCTCGTCCTTCACGCTGATAGATTCGCTCGTCGCCGAGTTCCTCGGATATCCGCGCTTCAAGGAGGTGTAGGTAGGAGTACTGACGCTCGACGGTAATTGCGACGGAGCAGTAGCGTAGTGTTATCGCAAGGGTGAATATCCAGATCGCAGATAGTACTGCGCTCGCGGGGAGAACACTCAGGTCCGCTTGCGATCCGGCGATCCGGAGCGTCCGAAGCACCGCACTGAGGTTCGCCGAAAATAAGACGGCAGACGCTAACCCGCCAAATAGCCCGATAGCTATTAAAAAGAGCCGGTCCCGCTGGCGCTCCCGCTCTCGGATCCAGGAGAAGCTGTCCTTGTGGTGATCGTGGAGAAGTTCAAGCTTTTCGGTTTCCATCGCCCCTACGCGGTTGCGATTGCACTAACAATGGCCGGGACGTTGAAGGACCCTGCCCATGTCGCGCCAGCGCCCAGAATCGGGAATGGAGTTGGGTTCGCGGCTTCGATCTTTACTGCGATCAGTCCTTTACCGAGACTCTTGGCCTTCTCAATTTCCCACCACTGCCAGTTCAGCGTCCCGATTTGTGGGCGGTCCGGATGTGGCGTATTCGCGTACTTGCCGATTATCACCAGCTCGTGCGTCGCATCACTCAGCTTTCTTGTCAGCGCACCCTTAATCCGGCCAATGTCAGAACTTTGGATTTCGGAGGGCGTGAAATCTTCAAACGACACCTCGGAACTCGTGTTCTTGTCCAGCGCCGACAGGAGATAGCGGTAGTTCCGGTCGTGCTCGAAATCAAAAGAGATGAAGATCTTCTTCCGTGTCGCCCGGTAAGCGGGGTACATCCGTGCACCTCCACCTCAGGTGTCGTGCCAGCGGTCCGTCACGACACAGTAACCGGCAGGCCTGACAGAACCTCATCGGCGCAGCTTGTTGCCCAGATCACGGTCGACGTTCCTACAAGCGTGCTCCTGCAGCTGGCTGGTCCATCTCGATGCGCACACGCCCGCTGTCGCTCGGGCGGGTCCCGTGTCCGGGGACCTTCTGCAGGACGCTCAGGCTCGTCTCCTGCTTCATGCTGGCCGCCCCGGCTCGCAGCGCGACTGCTGCCATACGACGTCACAACGTCACAACGTCACAACGTCACAACGGGTGCGATTCCTTTCGAGTGAGCTTGCGGTGTGATCATGCGGCGAGGGCTGGTGCGATCGATGCTGTGCTGCCCGGGTAGGTGCGGCGGTGTTCCTGTTGGCGGTGGTACTGCCAGTAGTCGTCGAAGTCGTCGTTGGCGATGATGGCCCGCAGGGTGAGGACGGCTTGGGCGGTGTCCAGGCCCCATCTGGCGCCGGTGATCTCGAGGCGGTCGGCGACGAGGTGCCTGCACGCTCCCTCGATGACCCCGGTGGCGATCGGCCAACCTCGGGCCAGGGCGGTGGGGTAGTCCAGGTGAGGCGCCTTGTTCGTCAGGTACGTCGCGGCCTCCAGAGCGGATTTGCGTTGCGCCGCAGTCAGTTTTGAGTCACGGACCCGGGCCCGGATGCGGTCGGCGACCTCGAGGGCGCATCCTTGGAGGATCATCCGGCTGCGTTCGTGGACCCAGGTACGGGCCAGGGTCATCCCGGCGACGGTGTCGGTGCAGAACAACGCCTTGGCCGCGTCCCATACGTATCCCGCGACGTGCAGATAGTCGACCAGGATGGTGACGTCCACCTCGCGGGTGGCGGCCTCGGCGGTGATCGCCTCGATCTGGGTGGTGTTGCCGTCGACGAGGGCGATCCAGTCCCGGTCGTGGCCTGGGTCGCGGCGGGTGGCCTCGTCGAACCCGGCCGCGATCACGGTGGGGATGTCCTGGACCAGGGAGGCGGCCAGCCACTTGCCGGCCGCCTTCGGCGCCTTCACCGCGGCCTGCTCGGGATCCCCGCCGCCGGCCGGTGCGCCGGTCGGCACGCTGGTCTCGTCGTCGCCGGCCGGGTCGGGAAGGATGTCGTCGACGGTGCGGGGTACCGGGGCCAGGTCGTAGACGCAGACCAGCTCGGCCATGCGCTTGCGGTTGGCCTTGCCGTGGAGCGTGCCCTCACCACCACTGACGCCGCCACCGCCGGTCCCTGACGCCTTGGCCTTGGCGGCGAGCTTGGCGGTGCCCGGACGCAGTGCCTCGGGCCGGACCGGGACACCCTTGCCGTCCGCGGTGATCACCACAGCGTCGTCCGGGACAGCGGCGGGCAGAGTGCGGCTGCGGTCGGCGTAGAACGCGTCGGCGTCGCGTCCCGCGACCCGGGTCAGCTCGATGATCTGCCGGGTGCCGATCCGGACCCCGGTGGCGTACTCGACCGCGTCGGCGGCGTCGGTGAACGAGCCGCGGACCGACTCTCGGGCGCACAGCCGAGCCAGACCCGGCGAGTACAGGCCGTCCGGTACCTCCAGGACCTCGTCCAGCGGGTGCACGTTGGCCGCGTGTGGGGCCCGGTAGGCCAGCCGGCGCATCGTGATCCGCCCGAACACGGTCGCCACGTTGCGGGCGTGCCCGTCCTCCACCCTGGTCCGCCGCACCCCGTCGGGTCCGGCCACGCCACCAGGGACGCGTTCCTCGGCGGCCGAAGCGACGTCCACCACGGCCTGCAGCGTCTGCCGGATCATCTCCCGGCCGCTGGTCCGCAGCTCTTCCTCGGCCTCCGCCAGAGACACCGTCCCCGCCGCCGCACGCCCGGCCAGACCGACGCCCACCTGCAGCAACGCCACCACCACCGGGCACAGGTCGTCGACCAGCGCATCGAGTACCGGTCCCTGACCGGCCACAAACCCCACGACCCCGGCCAGTTCCGGACCGGTCGCCGCCGCCGTCAGCATCCCCACCAGCGCCGTCCGCGCGTAGTCTTCCACCCGGGCTCTTCCTGACTCGTTATGGATCTCGACAACCCATAACGTAGGAAGGAAGGGCCCTTCCTCATGCCCGACACACCGTGCACACCAGACATGCCGGGCAGGCCACCGCCAGCATGATCACGATCTTGCTTGCCCGCCCATGCCCTCACTCAAGAAGACCTGCACCCCGTCACAACTGCGTAAGCTGGGGCGACGTCGAACTCAGACTGGCCAAGTGAACAACAAGGAGAGCCCACCGGTCTGCTCGGCCAAGGGGTGCCGGGCGGTCGCAACCTGGGCTCTTGTTTGGAACAACCCCAGGCTGCACGTCCCTGGCCGCGAGAAAGTGTGGGTGGCCTGCGATGAGCACAAGCAGTGGCTCGCCGACTACCTCACCGTTCGTTCGTTCCTCAACCGGGTCGAGCCACTAGAGACGATCTAGATCTGGGCAAGATTGTGCCTATCAGACTTCCACCCCTCCCACCCGTCCGAAGGAGCACGATGATGACAGAACACAGGGTCGGCGCAGCTACCGAACTGACAGCGGGAAAGATCATCGGTGCTGGCCGGTACGCGGTCGGCAACAACGGGGAGGACTTCGCTGTCACGCGCCGGTGTCGGCACATGCTGGCGGACTTGGCAAAGGGCACGATCGACGCGGACGGTTGCCTGGTCTGTCCGTGGCATCAATCGAAGTACGACGTGAAAACCGGCCGGATGGTTCGAGGACCACAAGGGGTCTTCGCCCGAATTCCGGGTCTGGACGCGATGTTCATCGCTCTGACGAAGGTGATGCCGTTGGGACGGGGCAAAGTGGAACGGCGGGGCGAGGACGTCTTCGTGTCCTGATCCCGCCAGGACAGGAGCTGCGGTACGAAGGGAGGGATCGGCACTCGCCTCCTGGTTGGGAACGGTGAAAGTCCACGAGCCGGGAAGGACACCGCCACCCGCTCTCATCGGGTGCTCCGTCGCTGTCCCGCTCGAAGCTCGACGAGCAGACGCCGGTCAGGTGCTCGATCGTGGCCAGCTCGGTGGAGCGGCAGGCGGGACAATTAAGGCGGGTCACGACTCGTCTCCTTCGATTCACCGAGCACGGCAACCGCGGTGTTGCGGATCGCCGCAGCGGCGGCACGGATGACGGTCTGTCGATTCTCGGGGTCGCTGGGCAACCAGCCGGCCACGTAGTCGACCGTCGACGACGAGATGTCGAGGCCAAGAGCCTTGAGCACGATGTAGGCGATCGAGTCGGCTTTGGTCTCGCGCTGCTCCCGGCTGATGCGGCGACCCTCGTGGCCTCCTCGGATGTGGCCGGCGTACTCGTGGGCCAGGACTCGCAGCGCCTCGGCCGGTCCGTGCTCGTCGCCCACCCACACCACGCGTGTCGTGTAGTTCGTCCATCCTCGAGCACCGCGGTCTTCCGGCAGCGCCGAGCGGAGCGCGAGGCCCCGGCTCGCCGAGGGCCAGGGCAACACCGTCTGGGTCGGCGCGGACTCCGAGCCGGAGCCGGGCCGAGTCCGGAGGCCACCAACGCTCCGGCTCGGCCGGCGCAGTCCTCCCAGGGAAGCCCATGCACATCGCAGAAACGCTGGTGGTCCTTGGCGGCGCCTTCCTCGTTTGCGGTCTGATCGCGCGTGTCGGGGTGCCGATCGGGCTGCCCACGATCCCGCTGTTCATGCTCGCCGGCGTGCTTCTCGGGCCGAGCACGCCGGGCTTCGACCTCGTGCAGGACCCCGTAGAGCTGGAACTCGTCGCGCGTCTCGGACTTGTCTTCCTGCTGGTCTACCTCGGTCTGGAGTTCTCGCTCGACCAGCTCGTCGCCGGGGGACGACGTCTGGTCGCCACCGCCGCGATCTACCTGGTCCTCAACGTCGGCGGCGGCCTCCTCCTCGGCCTCTCGTTCGGGTGGGGGACCCGGGAGGCCCTCGTCGTGGCGGGCATCGTCGGCATCTCGTCGTCGGCGATCGTGACCAAGCTGCTCGTCGACCTGCGCCGCCTGGGCAACCGGGAGAGCCGACTCATCCTCGGCATCATCGTCATCGAAGACGTCTTCCTCGCCCTGTACCTGGCACTACTGCAGCCCGGCTCGGCGACGCCGACGGCCTGGTCGCGGCAGTCGTCGACGTCGTGGCAGCATTCGGCTTCCTGCTCGCGCTCGCGCTCGTTGCTCGCTACGGGGCCCGCTGGGTCGGCAGGCTCATCGACACCATGGACGAGGAGATCGTCGTTGTCGTGTTCGTCGGACTGGCCGTCCTCATCGCCGGGGTAGCCGAGAAACTCGGCGTCTCGGACGCCATCGGCGCGTTCATGGTCGGGCTCATCCTCGGCGCGACTGCCAAGGCTCCGCGGCTGCGCCAGCTTGCCCACCCGCTGCGCGACGCGTTCGCCGCCATGTTCTTTTTCCACTTCGGGCTGAGCATCAATCCCGCCGGCCTGTCGGCCGTCTTGCTGCAGATCGCCGTCGCCGTGGTCACGACCGGCGTGTTCGCGCTGACCGCCGGGGTGATTGCGTCCCGCATCTACGGCTTTGGCCGGGTGGAAGCGGCCAATGTCGGCCTGACTGTTCTGACGCGCGGCGAGTTCTCGCTGATCCTGGCGTCGCTGGCGCTTGCGGCGGGGCTCGACCAGCGGATCGGCACCTTCACGGCTGGTTACATCCTGACGCTCGCGGTGGTCGGGCCGCTGGCAGTGTCCCGGTCCGAGACCGTGGCCCGGTTCCTGCCGGCCCGGCTGCTGCCCGAGCGGGCCCAGCGCCGCGGATGCGACACGCCGATGGTCATGGACGTGGGTCCGGGCACGCTCGACCAGCTCGGAACGGACCTGCTGCAGATCCACGTCGTGCCCGGCTCCCGGCTGCACGGTTTGTACGTCGCCGAGCTCCGCCTGCCGACCGGCACCACACTCGGCCTGCTCGCCCGCGACGGCCGAACCGAGGCCGCTGGGCCGGATACCCGGCTGCGTGTCGGCGACGCGCTGGTGGTGTTCACTCCGCCACGGCAGCGGCGGATGGCCGAGGAGCGCATCCGCGCCGTCCACCGCAGCGGGCGGCTGGCGCGGTGGCGGGGCGACGACGGCCGGTAGCATCCTGCGCCACGCTGTGCCGCCGTCGTCGCGGCGAAGCGGCCCGACCAGCTTGTCGTGCACGGCATGAGCCGCGCAGACCGGAATCCCCGGCGTTCACGGCGGGGCGGACGTCAAGGGACGAGCAGCACCTTGCCCGTGGTCCGGCGGCCTTCCAGGTCGTCGTGCGCCCGCGCCGCCTGCTCGAGCGGGTAGCGGTGCCCGATCCGGACCTGCAGGCTCCCGTCGGCGACCGCGGCGAACACGGCCGCGGCGCGGGCGGTGAGCTCCTCGCGGGTCGCGACGTAGTCGTGCAGCGTCGGGCGCGTGAGGTACACCGAGCCGGCCCGGTTGAGCCGCTGCGGGTCGACCGGCGGCACCGGTCCGCTGGCGGCCCCGAAGAGCACGAGCATGCCGCGGCGGCGCAGGCTGGCCAGGCTGCGTCGAAGGTGTCGCGGCCGACGCCGTCGAAGGCCACGGCGACCCCGGTCCCGCCGGTCAGGTCGCGGACCCGCGCGGCCAGGTCGTCGCCCGACCGGAGCACCTCCGCGGCCCCCGCGGCACGGACGATCTCGGCCTTCTCCGCCGTGGACACGGTCCCCAGCACGCGGGCGCCGCGTGCCGTGGCGAGCTGCGTGAGCAGCAGCCCGACGCCGCCCGCCGCCGCGTGCACGAGGACGGTGTCGCCGGGGCCGACGGGGGCGCAGTCGGAGACGAGGAAGTGGGCGGTCATGCCCTGCAGGTACGCGCCGACGGCGACGTCGTCGGGGATCGCGTCCGGGATCGCGACGGCCGCCTCGGCCGGCACGACGACGCGTTCGGCGTAGCCGCCGGGGATGTTCGCCCAGACCACCCGGTCGCCGACGGCGAACCCGCCCGTGTCTCCGCCGCCGAGCGCCGCCACCCGCCCCGCCCCCTCCTGGCCGGGCACGAGCGGCAGGTCGACGGGGTAGACCCCGCGCCGGTGGTAGGTGTCGATGTAGTTCACGCCCGCCACGGCGACGTCGACGAGCAGCTCGCCCGGGCCCGGCCGCGGGTCGGGCAGGTCGGCGGGCACGAGGACGTCCGGGCCGCCGGTGGCGGTCATCTGCACGGCGCGCACGTCAGCTCCGTTCGGCGAGGGCCGGCCGGTCCGCGACGTCCGTCGACGTCGCGCCGTGCGGCGGGGGCGGCTCCGCGGGGGTGGCGTCCCCCGGACGAGGCGGGGTGGGGGGCGACTCCACCGGTCCGCGCGGCGCGGTACCCGTCCACACCGCGGCCGCTGCGACCGTCACGAGCGCCGCGCCGAGGACGTGCAGCGACGCCAGCGCCTCGGGCACCCCCAGCGCGTACTGCACCCCACCGACGACGCCCTGCAGCAGGACCGCCGCCACCAGCACCGCGTAGCGCCGCAGCAGCCCGGCCGGTGCGGCGACGGCACGCAGCGCGAAGCCCAGCCCGACGAGCAGGCCGAGGTAGCCGAACAGCAGGTCCGCGTGCAGCTGGGCCATGGCCGGAACCCCGGCGGCCAGCCGTGGCGTGTCGGCGTCGCCCGAGTGCGGGCCCGCCGCGGTGACGAAGGTGCCGGCGAGCAGCAGCGCCCCGAGCACGGCCGTGGAGGTCCCCGCCAGGGCGCGCACGGCCCGGGGCACGACGGGCCGTGGCGGCCCCTCGCCCTCGCCGACGCCGTCGTCAGGCGAAGCCCTGCCGCCTGACCGCCGGCCGCCTCGGAAGTCGGCGAGCCTGGCGATGGCGTGGCCGCGGCGACGAGCACCACCGCGAGCCACACGAGCGCCATCGAGACGAGGAAGTGCACGCTGACGCTCCACCACACGAGCCCGAGCAGCACGGTGAACCCGCCGATCACCGCCTGCGCGACCACGCCGAGCGGCTGCACCAGGGCCAGCCGGACCAGCCGCGGACGGCGCGGGCGCGTACCCAGAGCGGCGAGGAAGCACAGCCCGGTGACCGCCACGACCGCGAACGTGAGCAGCCGGTTGCCGAACTCCACCCACTGGTGCAGCGCGGCGACCTCCGGGTGCGGGGTCGGCACGAGGCTGCCGGGGAAGCACTGCGGCCAGGTCGGGCAGCCCAGCCCGGACCCGGTGACGCGCACGATCGACCCCGTGACCGCGATCCCGGCCTGCGCGATCACGGCGGCGACCGCCAGGCGGCGCACGACGGCGGGCGGGACGGGGACGAGGCGGTCGAGGAGCGCGGGTCGGGCCACGCGCCGATCGTAAGGTCCGGGGTGCGGGATCAGCGCAGGCGGACGGTCCGGACCGCCAGTGCGGTGCCCGCCGCCGTCCAGGCGAGGAGGACCAGCACGGGCCCCGCGCCCGGTCCGGAACCCGTGGTCAGCACCGTCCGCAGCCCCTCGGCCAGCGCCCCCGAGGGCAGCAGCGCGGCCGTCGCGGCGACCGGCCCGGGCAGCCGGTCCAGGGGCACGACGATCCCGCCTGCCAGCAGCAGCACGAACCACACGGCGTTCGCGACCGCCAGCACGACGTCCGCCCGCAGCGTGCCCCCGAGCAGTAGGCCCAGCGCCCCGAAGGCGGCGCAGCCGAGCAGCACCAGTAGCAGTGCCCAGCCCAGGCCCGCGGCGGCCGGTCGCCAGCCGAGCACCGCGGCGAGCGCGGCGAGCACCACGACCTGCACGGCGACGGTCGCGAGCACCGCCGCCAGCCGGCCCGCCACGAGCAGCCAGCGCGGCAACGCCGTCGCCGCGAGCCGCCGGATCACCCCGTAGCGCCGGTCGAAGCCCAGCGCGATGGCCTGGCTGGTGAACGCCGTCGACATCACCGCGAGCGCGAGCACCGACGGCGTGACCGCGGCGACGCGGGGTTCGGGCAGCGGGACGACGTCGAGCACGGTGAGCCCGACCAGCAGCAGCACGGGGATCACGAGCGTGAGCAGCACCTGCTCGCCGTTGCGCAGCGCCAGCCGCAGCTCGGTGGCCGCCTGCGCGGCGAACATCGCTCCGGGCGCGCCGGCGCCGGGTCGCGGGGTGAACGTCCCGGGCGGGAACGGTGTGGTCACGGACCCTCCTCGCTGTGCTGTCGCCCGCCGGTGGGCTTGGGAGCTCGCCCGGTCACGAGCGCAGCTCCCGCCCGGTCAGCTCCAGGAACACGTCTTCGAGACTCCGCCGGGCGACCTGCACGTCGTCGGCCAGCGCGCCCTGCGCCGCGCACCAGCCGGTGATCGACGAGAGCACCGCCGGGTCGATCCGGCCCTGCACGACGTACCGGCCGGCGAGCGTCTCCGCCGCCCGGTAGCCGGCGGGGAGCGCCGTGGCCAGACCGGCCACGTCCATCCCGGGACGGGCGCGGAACCGCAGCTCCTGGTCGCCGCCGGTGGTGAGCGCGGCCGGGCTGCCCTCGGCGACGACCCGCCCGTGGTCGACGATCACCACGTGGTCGGCCAGCGCCTCCGCCTCCTCCATGAGGTGCGTGGTCAGCAGGACCGCGACGCCGTCGCGGCGCAGCGCGTCCACCAGCTCCCACACCAGTCGCCGACCCTGCGGGTCCAGCCCTGCCGTGGGCTCGTCGAGGAACACCAGCTCGGGTCGCCCGACGATCGCGCAGCCCAGCGCCAGCCGCTGCTGCTGCCCGCCGGAGAGCCGCTTGTACGGGGTCCGGGCGCAGCCGCCCAGCCCGAGGACGTCGATCAGCCAGGCCGGGTCCAGCGGGTTCGCCGCGCACGCCGCGACCAGCCGGAGCATCTCCCCGGCCCGCACCCCCGGATAGGCCCCACCGCCCTGGGGCATGACGCCGATGCGGGCGCGCAGCGACTCGGGGGCCCCGGCGGGGTCGGTGCCGAGCACGCGGACCTCGCCCGCGTCCGCGGTGGCGAAGCCCGTGCAGACCTCGACGGTGGTCGACTTCCCGGCGCCGTTCGGGCCGAGCAGGGCGAGTACCGAGGCGGGCGCGAGCGCCAGGTCCAGCCCGTCGACCGCGGTGACGGAGCCGTAGCGCTTCACCAGCCCGCGCACGGACACGACCGGTGGCCCCCCAGGGCCGGGATCGGGTCGGCGCGGGAGCGGGCTCACGTCGGAAAGTCTAGTGATTCGTCAGGTCGGCGCCCGGGGCCCGGTCGGGGACGCCGGACCTGAGACGTCCGGCCGGGGCAGCGGTGCCGGCTCCCCGGTGGAGGCCGGGGTGGGAGGGCCGTCGAGGGGCGCTCCGCCGAGGCTGCCGACGACGGTGGGCTCGACGTCGTCCAGGACGTTCCCGGGGACGGACGGCCCGGCCGCGCGCAGCTCCCGCCGCACGACCAGCAGCGCGACCGCGAGGATGACGATCCCGGCGAGGATCGCCAGCGGCAGCTGGAACGACCGGAACGCGAAGTCGGAACCCGTCGGGGGCAGCATGACCGCGAGCAGGGCCGACGCCGCCAGGGCGGCGCGCCGGTGCCGCGGCATCCCGCGGGTGGCGGCCAGCGGGATCGCCGCCCACAGCAGGTACCAGGGGTGCACCACCGGGCCGAGCAGCACGACCGCCCCCAGGCCGACGCCCAGCCCGGTCACCGGGTCCAGCCGCCCGCGCAGCACGAGCAGCAGCAGCCGCAGGCACAGCAGCCCGGCGAGGAGCCCGCCGAACCCGCGGGTGATCGTGAGCACCGTGTCGGTGTGGTCGCCGAGACCGGCGAGGATCCCGACCTGACCCGAGAGCTGGCCCAGGTCCGTCGCCAGCGACATCCAGCTGCGGATGACGTTCGCGGTGCCCAGCGTGCGCGTCCAGCCGAACCCCAACCCGGTGCCGACGCCGAGCACGACGAACACCGCGGCCGCGATCGCGCCCGACACCGCCGCGACCAGCGCGACGTCCCGGACCCGCCCACCGCGCCTGCGCGCCGCGGCCATCCCGACGAAGCCCAGGGCCAGGAGCGCCGGGAGCTTGACCGCGGCCCCCAGCGAGACGACCACCACGCCGAGCACGAACCGCGGATCGCGCAGGAAACCAGAGGCACTGAACCCGCGGTCGAGGGCGCGCAGCACCAGCTCGACCCCCGCGAGCATGAGCCCGATCATCAGGCCCTCGTTGTGGATGCCGCTGACGAGGTGGAACAGCACGAGCGGGTTCGCCGCGCCGAGCCAGAGCACGAGGCCGGCGTCGAGGTCGCAGCGTCGGGCCAGCCGCGGCAGCGCCCAGATGATCAGCGCCACGCCGCACAGGGCGAGGACGCGGTGGGCGTACACCCCCTGGATCACGTCCGAGCCGGTGAGCGCGGTGATGCCGCGGCCGACCATGAGGAACAGTGGGCCGTACGGGGCCGGTGTGTCGCGCCAGATCGTGGGGATCGTGCGGGTGAGCGGGTCGTCGACGCCCAACGCCGCCGCAGGCCCGAGCGAGTACGGATCGAGGCCGCGGGCGGTGATCGCGCTCTGCGCGAGGTAGCTGTAGACGTCCTTGGAGAACATCGGGGGCGCCAGCGCGAGCGGCAGCGCCCACAGCAGCCCGGTGCGGGCGAGCTGGGTGCGGTCCGGGGCCGGGGCCACCGCGCCGCGGGCGCGCAGCATCTGCCCGATCCACAGCCAGGCCAGCACCAGCATGCCCATGCCGGCGTAGGTGATCGCGATCGCGGCGGTGGCGTTGCGCGCGGGCAGGCTGATCACCCGGAGCCCGAACAGCGGGTTCGGTACGGGCAGCGCCCCGGCCCCGAGCGCGCCGATGCCCATCATCAGCGCGCCGGTGAGCCCGAGCCGCCGCGGGATCCGGGCCGGGTCGCGGATCGTCGAGGGTCCGGCCTCCGGCGCCCCCACCTGCAGCGCGGGGGTGGCCGGCGGCGGGATGCCCAACCCGACCCGCGACATGTCCGCAGGGTAGCGACCGGGTCCGACAGTGAGCCCGCTCACCCGGCCCCCCTTCTCAGGGGGGTCGGCTTTGCCGATCATCCGGATATAGGTAACACTGGTGTTGTGAAAAGCAGCGGCCCGGCTCCCGTCCTGGACCCGGCCCCCGTGCGCCGGGGCCCGGGCGCCGACGCCGGTCCCGGCAGCGGTGCCGAGGCAGGCCACCCCGAGGGCCGTACCCGCACCGCCGTCGCCCGGCTGCTGATGGAGCAGGGGCCGTGCACCGCGGCGGCGGTCGCGGCCGAGCTGGAGCTGTCGGCGCCTGCGGTCCGCCGGCATCTGGACGCGCTGATCGAGGCGGGAGAGGCCGAGCTGCGCGACGCACCTCGGCGCGGCCCGCGCGGTCGGGGGCGCCCGGCCCGGCACTACCTGCTCACCGACGCCGGGCGGGCCCGGTTCGGGCACGGCTACGACGACCTCGCCGTCTCGGCGCTGCGCTTCCTCGCCGCGCACGCGGGCGAGCAGGCGCTCGACGGTTTCGCCACCCAGCGCATCACGGACCTGATCGGCCCCGCCGCGTCGCAGGTCGTCGGGCCGGGGGAGCCGCAGGCCCGGGTCGCCGCCCTGGCGGACGTGCTGGCCGCCCGGGGCTACGCCGCGCAGATCCGCGAGGTCGGCAGCGGCAGGCACCGGGGCGTGCAGCTGTGCCAGCACCACTGCCCGATCGCCCATGTGGCCACGGAGTTCCCGCAGCTGTGCGAGGCCGAGACCCGCGCCTTCGCCGAGCTGCTCGGCACGCACGTGCAGCGCCTGGCCACCATCGCGCGCGGCGACGCCGTGTGCACCACCCACGTCCCGCTCGAGGCACCCGAACGCCTCGGCAGTGACCGATCCGCCGCTCGCGGGTCCGCCGCGCACTCCGTGCCGCGGCCCGGCGTCGGATAAGTGACCGATCCGCCGCTCGCGGGTCCGCCGCGCACTCCCCGGCGGCTCGGATCAGACGCACCCACCACCATCCCGCCCACGGCGGCGGGACGACAGGGAGGCAGTCCGCATGACGACCGCTCCTGAGGCAGAGCCCCGGACAAGGGCGGCACCCTCACGCAGGAGGAGACGCTCGCGACGCTCGGCCGCTACGACTTCGGCTGGTCCGACTCGGACGTCGCGGGTTCCTCGGCGCGCCGGGGTCTCTCGGCCGATGTCGTCGCCGACATCTCCCGGCTGAAGAACGAGCCCGCGTGGATGCTCGAGTTCCGCCTGAAGGCACTGGGCCTGTTCGAGAAGAAGCCCATGCCGCGCTGGGGCGCGGACCTGTCGGGCATCGACTTCGACAACATCAAGTACTTCGTGCGTTCCACGGAGAAGCAGGCCGCCACCTGGGACGACCTGCCGGCCGACATCAAGAACACCTACGACAAGCTGGGCATCCCGGAGGCCGAGAAGGCCCGCCTGGTGTCCGGTGTCGCCGCGCAGTACGAGTCCGAGGTCGTGTACCACCAGATCCGCGAGGACCTGGAGCAGCAGGGCGTGATCTTCCTGGACACCGACACCGCGCTGCGCGAGCAGCCGGAGCTGTTCCGGGAGTACTTCGGCTCGGTCATCCCGAGCGGGGACAACAAGTTCTCCGCGCTGAACTCGGCGGTGTGGTCGGGCGGGTCGTTCATCTACGTGCCGCCGGGCGTGCACGTCGACATCCCGCTGCAGGCCTACTTCCGGATCAACACCGAGAACATGGGCCAGTTCGAGCGCACGCTGATCATCGTCGACGAGGGTGCCTACGTGCACTACGTCGAGGGCTGCACGGCGCCGATCTACAAGTCGGACTCGCTGCACTCGGCGGTGGTCGAGATCATCGTGAAGAAGGGCGGCCGCTGCCGCTACACGACCATCCAGAACTGGTCGAACAACGTCTACAACCTCGTGACGAAGCGCGCGAAGGCCGAGGCGGGCGCGACCATGGAGTGGGTGGACGGCAACCTCGGCTCCAAGGTCACGATGAAGTACCCGGCCGTGCTGCTCATGGGCGAGCACGCCAAGGGTGAGGTCCTGTCGATCGCGTTCGCGGGCGAGGGCCAGCACCAGGACGCCGGGGCGAAGATGACGCACCTGGCGCCGCACACCTCGTCGACGATCATCAGCAAGTCCGTCGCCCGCGGCGGTGGCCGGACGTCCTACCGCGGCCTGGTGCGGGTGAACCCGAACGCGCACCACAGCCGCTCCACGGTGAAGTGCGACGCGCTGCTGGTCGACACGATCAGCCGCTCGGACACCTACCCGTACGTGGACGTGCGGACGGACGACGTGTCGATGGGCCACGAGGCCACGGTGTCGAAGGTCAGCGACGACCAGCTCTTCTACCTGATGAGCCGCGGGTTGACCGAGGACGAGGCCATGGCGATGGTCGTGCGCGGGTTCGTCGAGCCCATCGCGCGCGAGCTGCCCATGGAGTACGCGCTCGAGCTGAACCGGCTGATCGAGCTGCAGATGGAGGGCTCGGTCGGGTGAGTGAGCTCGCGAACGACCAAGTGTCACAGCACCGTCGGTCGGCGGCGGACGAGCGAAGCGAGGGACTACGGAACGACCGTTGACCGCGAGAAATTGCCGGTCTGGCTCCCGAGCTGAAGGGCGCCAAGGAGGGCCAGGGTCGAGATCCCGGCCGCCTCGGCGGGGGAGCGGTTCACGTCCTACGACGTCGAGGCGTTCGAGGTCCCGGGCGGCCGCGAGGAGAACTGGCGGTTCACCCCGCTGCGCCGGCTGCGCGGCCTGCACGACGGCTCCGCGCCGCTGTCCGGCGTGGCGGTCGTCGAGATCGCCGGCGCCGGCGAGGGCGTCACCGTCGAGCGGGTGACCCGCGACGACGCCCGGGTCGGCGAGGGCGGGGTGCCTGCGGACCGCGTCGCCGCCCAGGCGTGGTCGGCGGCGCCGGACGTCACGATCGTGACGCTCGACGGCCGCCCCGCGCCGCTCGACATCACCGTCACCGGCCCGGGCGCGGGCGCCTCGGCGGCCGCGCACCTGCAGCTGCGCACCCGGCCGTTCGCGGAGGCGACGGTCGTGCTCACCCATGTCGGGTCGGGCGCGCTGGCCGACAACCTGGAGGTCGTGCTGGCCGACGGGGCGCGGCTGACGCTGGTCGTCACCGACGAGTGGGCGGACGACGCCGTGCACGTCGGTGCCCAGCACCTGTCGCTGGGGCGCGACGCCACCCTGAAGGTGATCTCGGTGGCGCTGGGTGGTGACCTCGTGCGGATCAGCCCGACGGTCGTGTTCCGCGGGCCGGGCGGCGACGTGGAGCTGGTCGGGCTCGGCTACGCCGACGCCGGGCAGCACCTCGAGCAGCGCCTCCTCGTGGACCACGCGGTGCCGAACTGCCGGTCGAACGTGCTCTACAAGAACGCCCTGCAGGGCGACGGGGCGCACACGGTCTGGATCGGCGACGTCCTGATCCGGGCGGCGGCGGAGAACACCGAGACCTTCGAGTTCAACCGCAACCTCGTGCTCACCGAGCGCGCGCGGGCCGACTCGGTGCCGAACCTGGAGATCGAGACCGGCGAGATCACCGGCGCCGGCCACGCCAGCGCGACCGGGCGGTTCGACGACGAGCAGCTGTTCTACCTGCAGAGCCGGGGCATCCCGGAAGACGTCGCGCGGCGGCTGGTCGTCCGCGGGTTCTTCGGGGAGATCCTCGCCCGCCTCCCCCTTCCCGAGCTGCGTGAACGGCTCGAGGCGGCCATCGAGGCCGAGCTCGCCGTCACCGGCGACCATGAGCATTCCACCCCACCACACCTGGAGCACCGAAACCATGTCCACGCTGGAGATCAGCGACCTGCACGTCGAAGTGGCCGTCGAAGGCGGCGCCAAGGAGATCCTCCGCGGCGTCGACCTCACGATCCGCGCCGGCGAGACCCACGCGATCATGGGCCCGAACGGCTCGGGCAAGTCGACGCTGGCCTATGCGATCGCCGGGCACCCGAAGTACACGATCACCCACGGCACCGTGACGCTGGACGGCGGTGACGGGATCAAGCAGGACGTCCTCGCCATGACCGTCGACGAGCGCGCCCGCGCGGGTCTGTTCCTGGCCATGCAGTACCCGGTCGAGGTGCCGGGCGTGTCGACGGCGAACTTCCTGCGCTCCGCGGCCACCGCCGTCCGGGGCGAGGCGCCCAAGCTGCGCACCTGGGTCAAGGAGGTCAAGCAGGCGATGGCCGACCTCGACATCGACCCGGACTTCGCCGAGCGCAACGTCAACGAGGGCTTCTCCGGCGGGGAGAAGAAGCGCCACGAGGTGCTGCAGCTCGCGCTGCTCCAGCCGAAGATCGCGATCCTGGACGAGACCGACTCCGGCCTGGACGTCGACGCGCTGCGGGTCGTCAGCGAGGGCGTGAACCGCTACAAGGCGTCCGGCGACGTCGGCGTCCTGCTGATCACGCACTACACGCGCATCCTCAACCACATCACCCCGGACGTCGTGCACGTCTTCGCGGGCGGCCGGATCGTCAAGTCCGGCGGTCCGGAGCTGGCCGACGAGCTCGAGGCCGAGGGGTACGTGAAGTACACGGGCGCGCCGGAATCCGCCGCAGCGTCCGCCACGGTCTGATGACCACCCTGGCCCCGGCGGCCCTCGGCCGGAAGGCGTCGGACACGGCCGCGATCCGGGCGGACTTCCCGATCCTGTCGCGGACCGTCCGCGACGGCCGCCCCCTGGTCTACCTGGACTCGGGGGCGACCGCGCAGCGGCCGCGGCAGGTGCTGGACGCCGAGCGGGCGTTCCTGGAGCAGCACAACGCGGCCGTGCACCGCGGCGCGCACCAGCTCGCCGAGGAGGCCACGGACGCGTACGAGTCGGCGCGTGCCCGGATCGCGGCGTTCGTCGGGGCGGACCCGAACGAGGTGGTGTTCACGAAGAACGCCACCGAGGGGATCAACCTCGTCGCCTACGCGTTCTCGAACGCGTCGATCCGCACCGCCCTGGGCCCCGAGTCGGCGCGGTTCGCGCTCGAGCCCGGCGACGAGATCGTCGTCACCGAGCTGGAGCACCACGCCAACCTCGTGCCGTGGCAGGAGCTGTGCCGGCGCACCGGCGCGGTCCTGCGCTGGTACCGCGTGACCGACGACGGGCGCCTCGACCTCGACTCGCTCGAGCTGTCGCAGCGCACGAAGGTCGTGGCGTTCGCGCACCAGTCGAACGTGCTCGGCACGGTCCTGCCGGTCGCGGAGCTGGTGTCGCGGGCCCGCGCGGTCGGGGCGCTGACCGTGCTCGACGCCTGCCAGTCGGTGCCGCACCAGCCGGTGAACCTCACCGCGTCGGGCGTCGACTTCGCCGCCTTCTCGGGCCACAAGATGCTCGGCCCGTCCGGGGTGGGCGTGCTGTGGGGCCGGGGCGAGCTGCTCGCGGCGATGCCGCCGTTCCTCACCGGCGGTTCCATGATCGAGCTGGTGCGGATGGAGGGGTCGACCTATGCCCCGCCGCCGCAGCGGTTCGAGGCGGGCGTGCCGATGACGTCGCAGGCCGTCGGCCTGGGAGCGGCCGTCGACTACCTCAACGGCATCGGGATGGAGGCCGTGGCCGCGCACGAGCGGACGTTGACCGCTGCGGCGCTCGACGGGCTGCGCTCCGTGCCCGGCGTGCGGCTCGTCGGTCCGGCGAACCTGGAGTCCCGCGGCGGGGCGGTGTCGTTCGTCGTCGACGGCGTGCACGCCCACGACGTCGGGCAGGTGCTGGACGACCGCGGGGTGGCCGTGCGGGTGGGGCACCACTGCGCGTGGCCGCTGCACCGCCGGTTCGGGGTGGCCGCCACGGTCCGCGCCACCTTCGCCGTGTACAACACGCCGGAGGAGGTGGCCGCGCTGGTGGACGGAGTGCACGCGGCCCGTGAGTTCTTCGGGGTGAGCTAGCCGGTGAAACTGGAGCAGATGTACCAGGAGATCATCCTGGACCACTACCGGTCGCCGCACGGGGCGGGCCTGCGGGAGCCGTTCGACGCCGAGTCGTTCCAGATCAACCCGACGTGCGGGGACGAGATCACGCTGCGGGTCGCCCTGGACGGGGACACGGTCAGCGACGTCTCCCACGAGACGCTGGGCTGCTCGATCAGCCAGGCGTCGGCGTCGGTGCTGACGGACCTGGTCGTCGGCCGGTCCGTCGCGGACTCCCTGACGGTGCTCGCGGCCTTCCAGGAGATGGCGCAGGGCCGCGGGCAGGTCGAGCCGGACGAGGACGTGCTCGGCGACGGCGTGGCCTTCGCCGGGGTGGCCCGCTACCCGGCGCGGGTGAAGTGCGCGCTGCTGGGGTGGATGGCGTTCAAGGACGCCGTCTCCCGGGGAGTGACGGCAGGGGACCCCGGGTCCGGAACAGGGTCCGGTGTTGCAGGGTCCGGGAGTACAGCGAGGGAGAACGCATGAGCGTGGAACACAGCACCGGCGTCGAGGAGGAGGTCGTCCGCGGCGCCGCCGGGATGCCGGAGGCACCCGCCGCGCCCGCGGCCGGACACGGCGCCGGACCTCGACGACCTCGAGGAGGCGATGCGCGACGTCGTCGACCCCGAGCTGGGGATCAACGTCGTGGACCTCGGGCTCGTGTACGGGCTCGCCGTCGACTCCCGGGTCGCCACGATCGACATGACCCTGACCTCCGCGGCGTGCCCGCTGACCGACGTGATCGAGGATCAGGCGCATGCCGCGCTGGTGTCCACGGGTCTGGTGGACGACATCCGCATCAACTGGGTGTGGATGCCGCCGTGGGGTCCGGAGAAGATCACCGAAGACGGCCGCGAGCAGCTACGGGCGCTCGGCTTCCGCGTCTGAGCGCGGGCTGCGCTCGCGCGCTCCGTCGCCGCCGGGATCCGTCCGCGCCTCGGCTGCCGCCCGCGCCCGCTCAGGGCGCGGGGACGGCGGCGTTCTCGCGCAGCGCCGGGCGCAGCGCGGGGCCGACGAGGCGGCGGCGCAGCCGCCAGCCGGCCCGGCCGAAGAGGGCGTTCATGGCGGCCACGGTCGCGGCGAGGTCGTCGCGGCCGGTGAGGTAGGCCCAGCGGTGCGGTTCCGGCAGCTCGAAGAACACCTCGAAGAACGCGGGCACCTCCTCGGGAGGCATCCGCAGCAGCGCCTCCAGGCCGCGCCGGCGCAGCAGGTGCACGGCCCGCGCGGCGGGTGACCAGACGACCGCGCGCGCCGCCGCGAGAGCGCCCCGCGGATCCCCGGGCAGGTGCGCGGCGAGCGCATCGGCGACGGTCGGCGCCAGGCGGAGGGCCGCAGCGACGCTGAAGCCGGTGGCCGGATGCATGAGCGGCGCCGCCGCACCGAACCCGACGACGCCCGGCGCGCGGTGGCGGGCCGGTGTCGACGGGGAAGTGGACCCGCTCGACCTCGGCGTCCGGCGACGGCGTGATGGCGTACCGGGCGAGCCGGGCGAGCAGCCGGTCCCGCAGGGCGGGCATCGGCAGGCCGGGCCGGCGGGCCAACGACGTCTCCTCCAGCAGCACGCGGCCGCCGCCCACCGGCACCGCGTAGAGGAACGTGGGCCACGCGGAGGCCGCGACATCCCCGCCTGCGTGGCGTGCGGGGTCGCCGAGCGGTGGCCGCCAGTCCATGAACACGGCGGTTCCCGGCGCGACGACCGCCGCGGCCGCCTGCTCGTCCACGACCACGCCGTACGCCGTCTGCTCCGCGGCCGGACGGGTCCCCGCCGATCCGCCGACGATGCCCGGGTGCCGCAGCGGTTGGCGATAGCCGCCGGCGTCGACGACGACCAGGGCCGCCACGGTCGTGCCGTCGGCCAGCACGACGCCGACGCCGTCGCGGTGCACCACGCGCCCGGCCACCACCGTCACGCCGGACAGGCCGGCGTCGAGGTGGGCGCGCAACCCCGCGACGTCCAGGACGGCGTACTCCCAGCCGAGCTCCCGCGTGGTCAGGGCGACGGCCCGGCCGCGCGCGCGGGCGGCGACGGCGGTCTCGGGAAGATCGGCGGGGAGCTCGTCGCACCAGGCGCCGTAGGTGAGCCGCCAGGGCCGCCGCGGATCGGGGTCGACCAGCGCGGTGCGCAGCCCGCGCAGGGCGCAGGCGCCGGCGAGCGCCCGGCCGGCCGGTCCGGCACCGACGACCGCGACGTCGTACACCGCCCCGGGTTCGCCGGCCGGGGGTCGACGCCCGGAGGCGGGATCAGGGGAGCGCACTCGCCAGTTGTACCGGGCACACCGCGGCGCGGCGACCTGCACGGCGGCCGGGTCGGCGAGATCACCGTGCGGTGGCGGGTGGGGTGGCGTGGGATGGGTCGGCGGAGGGCCCGACGACCCGGACTCGCGGCGGCGGGGTCGGCCGCAGGAGCACCGCGACCGTCCTGCCCGCCGACGGTGGCCGACAGACCGGTGATCAGCCCGGGTCGGCCGTCGCTGATCATCCGGGTGGTTGTCGGCCTCTGGACGGCGGTTCTGCCGCCCGATGATCAGCTCGGTCGACCGCAGCTGATCATCGGGGCGATTCTGCGCCCGATTCGCGCAGTTTCGCCGCCGGACGATCAGCTCGGGTGGGTGTGCACGGCTCTCGCCCGGTGTCCGACGATCGGGCGGCCGTCCGGGCGGTGGCCGGCTCCCCGTGCGCGGCTCTGTGGGCCGAGCCGCGAATAGGGTGCGCGGATGGCGCGCACTCGGGACGTGGCCGGCGGGGGTCGGGCCGTCGAGGTGGAGCCCGACCGGCTGCTCGGCTGGTTCGACCGGTTCGCGGCCCGCCACGGTGGTCTGATCGCCGTCCACGGTACCGGGCGCGAGGTGCGCGTCGAGGCGGCGGACGGGGCGTCGGCGGAGGTCGTCGTGCCGTTCGGCGGACTGCCCCGCGGCGTGGTGGCGGGCGCCGAGCCGACCGGACCGGCCGGCGCCGTCGAGCCCACGACGGGTGGGTCGGGTGCCGGGTCGGCCGGGCCGGGCGACGCCGTCGAGCCCGCAACGGGCCGGCTGAGCGTCGAGCAGCCCGCCGCCGTGCTCGACGCCCTGCGCGCCCACCTCGCCGTTCCCCGCCGGATCGGGATCGTCCTCGTCCGGCTCGGCGGCTACAGCGTCGGGGTCGCGGTCGGCGGCACGGTGCAGACCTCGACGACCGGGGCGCGGCTCGTGCACGGGCGCAACCGCAAGGGCGGGTCGTCGTCCGGGCGGTTCGCGAGACGGCGCGACAACCAGGCGCGCGTCGCCCTGGACGCGGCGGCGGACGCCGTCGCCCGGGTCCTGCTGCCGGTCGCCCCGACCCTGGATGCGGTCGTCCTCGGCGGCGACGCCGCCGCACTCGACGACCTGCGCGCCGACCGGCGCCTCGCCGCATTGCTGGCCCGGGCCGAGCCGCGGGTGCTCGACGTCCCCGAGCCCCGCCGCGCCGTGCTCGACGAGGCCGCCCGCCGCGCCCTGGCCGTCGAGATCCTGGTCCGCGAGCCCGCATCATGACCCGTGATCGCGGCGAGCGTCACGTCCGAGTTGCTCACGCAGCCGTGGTGTTACGCGCGCAGGGATCAGTCTGCTCGTGATCGCCGCGGGCGTCGCGCTGCGGTCGCCGCTCGACCTCGGCGTCACGCCCGCAACGATCACTGGGCGGCCGCTCGGCGTCAGGGGAGACCGCGTCACCCGAGCCCGCCGGTGGCGAGCAACCCCCCGTCCACGCGCACCGTCTCACCCGTGATCCAGGACGCCGCGTCCGAGACGAGGAAGCCGACCAGCCCGGCCACGTCCTCCGGCGTGCCCAGCCGGCCCAGCGGGTACGCCGCCGCGATCTCCTCCTCGCGGCCGGTGTAGAACGCCGTCGAGAACCGGGTCCGCACGACGGCCGGTGCGACGGCGTTGACCCGGACCCGCGGCCCGAGCTGCCAGGCCAGCTCCTCGGTCAGCCGGATCAGCGCCGCCTTCGCCGCCCCGTACGCGCCGACGTCCCGCGTCGAGCGCAGCCCCGCCACCGAGGCCATGTTGACCACCGCGCCGCCGTGCACATCCATCCATGCGCGGTGCGCGAGCTGCACGAAGCCCAGCGCCGCGAGCACGTTGACGTCGAAGACCTTGCGCACGGCCTCGAGGTCGGCGTCCACGAGCGGCCCGAACTGCGGGTTCACGCCGGCGTTGTTGACCAGTATCGCGAGCCCGCCGAACGTCGCCATCGTGGCGTCGACGGCCTCCGCCCGGGCGGCGGGGTCGCCCGCGTTGCCGGGCACGGCGAGCACGCGGGACGCGTCGCCCCGCGCCGGTCCGGCGACGAGTTCGGCGGCCGCGGCGGCCAGCTCGTCCTCCCTGCGACCGGTGATCGTGACCGACGCGCCGCGGCCGAGCAGCTCGGCGGCGACCGCCCGGCCGATCCCGCGGCTCGCCCCCGTGACCAGCGCCGCCCGACCCGCGAGCGAGGTGAGGTCGGACATGGGCGCCACCGTAGGGGAGATGCGCGCGGCGGCGGTCCGGGGCCTGCCCGCGCGAGCCGGTAAACTCGACCCGTGGCCCGCAACGGGTAGCGCCCTCGGCCGCCGCCCTCTGTCGTCGCCCTCCTGGAGCCCTGTGATCACCGCGACCGACCTGGAACTCCGTGCCGGGTCCCGCATCCTCCTGTCCGATGCCACGCTGCGGGTGCAGCCCGGCGACCGGATCGGCCTCGTCGGCCGCAACGGCGCCGGCAAGACCACCTCGATGCGGGTGCTCGCGGGCGAGGGCGAGCCGTACGGAGGCACGGTCGCCGCGAACGGGCCGGTCGGCTACCTGCCGCAGGACCCGCGCGAGGGCGACCTCACGGTCACCGCCAAGGACCGGGTGCTCTCGGCCCGCGGGCTGGACCAGCTGCTGCGCGAGATGGAGAAGGCGCAGGCCAGGATGTCCGAGCTCGTCGACGGTGCGCAGCACGGGGCGGTCCGCGAGTACGGGCGCATCGAGGAGCGGTTCTCCGCGCTCGGCGGCTATGCCGCGGAGAGCGACGCCGCGCGGATCTGCGCGAACCTCGGTCTGCCGGACCGCGTGCTCACCCAGACGGTGCAGACCCTCTCGGGCGGCCAGCGGCGCCGAGTCGAGCTCGCCCGGATCCTGTTCGCGGCCTCCGACGGCGGTGGCGGGGGAGCGCCCAGCGCGACGACGCTGCTGCTCGACGAACCCACGAACCACCTCGACGCCGACTCGATCACGTGGCTGCGCTCGTTCCTCTCCGCCCACGACGGCGGGCTCGTCGTGATCAGCCACGACACCGAACTGCTCGCCGCGGTGGTCAACAAGGTGTGGTTCCTCGACGCCACCCGCGGCGAGGTCGACGTCTACAACATGGACTGGCGCCGCTACCAGGAGGCGCGGGCGACCGACGAGAAGCGCCGTCGCCGCGAGCGCGCGAACGCCGAGAAGAAGGCGTCGGCGTTGCACCTGCAGGCGGCGAAGATGGGCGCGAAGGCGACCAAGGCCGTGGCGGCCAAGAACATGGCGCGCCGCGCGGACGAGCTGCTGGCCGGACTGGAGCCCCAGCGCCGCAACGACAAGGTCGCGCGGATCCGCTTCCCGAACCCTGCCCCGTGCGGGCGCACGCCGCTCACCGCGGAGGGCCTGTCGAAGGCCTACGGGTCGCTCGAGGTGTTCACCGGGGTGGACCTGGCCGTCGACAAGGGCGCGAAGGTCGTCGTCCTGGGCCTGAACGGCGCGGGCAAGACCACTCTGCTCCGCCTGCTGGCCGGCACCGAGACTCCCCGACGCGGGGGAGGTCGTCCCCGGGCACGGGCTGCGGATGGGCTACTTCGCGCAGGAGCACGACACGCTCGACATGGCGGCGACGGTGTGGGAGAACGTCCGGCACGCCTCGCCGGACACCCCGGAGCAGCAGCTGCGCACCCTGCTGGGAGCGTTCATGTTCAGCGGGGAGCAGCTCGACCAGCGTGCGGGCACGCTCTCGGGCGGCGAGCGGACACGGCTCGCGCTGGCCGGGCTGGTGTCGAGCGCCGCGAACGTCCTGCTCCTGGACGAGCCCACGAACAACCTGGACCCGGCGAGCCGCGAGCAGGTGCTCGACGCGCTGCGGCACTTCGCCGGCGCGGTCGTGCTCGTCACCCACGACCCGGGAGCGGTGGAGGCGCTGTCGCCGGACAAGGTCATCGTGCTGCCGGACGGCACCGAGGACCACTGGTCGGCCGACTACCTGGAGCTCGTTCAGCTCGCGTGACGGGGCTGTGCGCCGAAGCGGGCCGGCCACGCTCGGTTGTCCGGCCTCACGCCTCCGGTGACGTGCCGGGGCCCCCGAGGTTCCGCTGATCACCCGACTGCGTGATCCGTTCGGACGAACCGTTCGCCGATCCGCATCGTGACTGGTGGCCAGCGGTGCGTGTGTCGTCGATCATTGACCCACGGAGGGGCGGACCGGCCCCGATGTCGCGTGACGTTCGCGAGGGGCGTTCGCGAGATGCGCCCGAGTGGGGGCAATGGAGGAGGTCCATTCGTCGTGGCCGACCTGAAGAAGGGTGCCCGTATCACCGGCACCCAGCGCGACAAGCTCGCCAGCGACCTGAAGAAGAAGTACGAGAAGGGCGCGAGCATCCGTGCCCTGGCCGAGTCGACAGGGCGGTCGTACGGGTTCGTGCACCGCGTCCTCAGTGAGTCGGGAGTGGTGCTGCGAGGACGCGGTGGTGCCACCCGGACCAAGAAGCCCTCGTAACCGGACGGGGTACGAGCAGGTAGCCCGAACGGAAGACGGGCGACCTGGACAGGCTCTGCGCCCGCCGCAATGAGGGGTAACCGTGGGCGCAGCGTCGGTCGTCCGGGGGTGACGCCGCCCGGCCGGTACCGGACCCGGGCGGCGTCACCCCCGGACTGGTCGGCAGCGGGGGAGACCGCACCGGTCTGTCCGTCATATTCGTCAATGATTCAATGACGTAGCGGATCGTCAATCGATCGCCGACCCGAAACTGTCGGGGGTCTGGGGCAGCATCCGACGTGCGGCCGCGGGGAACCGGGTGAAACGGTGTAACCATGGCGTGCACGTGCGGGGGAGAGGGGCGCCGATGGACCGGCCGTGGGGGCTGATGCGCGGTGCCGCGCGGGCGGCGGACGCGCCGCGGTCGATCCGGCCGGGCACCGTCGGCCGGATCTGGCGGTTCGCGCAGCCCTATCGCCGCTGGCTGCTGGCCTTCCTGCTGCTCACGGTCGTCGGGGCGGGGATCGGCGTGGCGACCCCGGTGCTGGCGGGCCGGGTGGTGAACGCCATCGTGGCGGGTGGGCAGGTGTCGGCCGCAGCGGCGACGGTCGTGGGGCTGGCCGGTGGTATCGCGGCGCTCGCCGTCCTCGAGGCGGTCACCGGCCTGGTGTCGCGGTGGTTCTCGTCGAGGATCGGGGAGGGCCTGATCGTCGACCTCCGCAAGGCCGTGTACACCCACGTCCAGCGGATGCCGGTGGCGTTCTTCACCCGCACCCGCACCGGCGCGCTGGTCAGCCGGCTCAACAGCGACGTCATCGGGGCGCAGTCGGCGATCACCTCGACGCTCGCCAGCGTCCTGAGCAACATCATCCAGCTCACCCTCGCCCTGGCCGTCATGATCGGGCTTGCCTGGCAGGTCACGGTGCTGGCGCTCGTGCTGCTGCCGATCTTCGTACTGCCCGCGCGGCGGATGGGCAGGCGGATCGCGGACCTGCGTCGCGAGTCGGCGGATCTCAACGCCCAGATGAGCAGCCGGATGACCGAGCGGTTCTCCGCGCCGGGCGCGACGCTGGTGAAGCTGTTCGGCCGGCCCGAGGAGGAGGCCCGCGAGTTCGGCGACCGGGCCGAGCGGGTGCGCGACATCGGGGTGCGCACGGCGATGGTGTCGCGGGTGTTCGTCACGGCGCTCTCGCTCGTCTCGGCGCTCGCCCAGGCGCTGGTCTACGGCCTCGGCGGCTACCTGGCCGTCACCGGCGCGATCGCGCCGGGCACGGTCGTCACCCTGGCGCTGCTGCTCACCCGGCTCTACTCGCCGATGACGGCGCTGGCGAACGCGCGGGTCGACGTCATGACCGCGCTCGTCTCGTTCGAACGGGTCTTCGAGGTGCTCGACCTGCAGCCGCTCATCACCGAGCGGCCGGATCCGCGGCCACTGCCGGCCGGACCCGTCTCCGTCCGCCTCCGCGACGTGCACTTCGCGTACCCCGGAGCGGAGCGGGTGTCCCTGGCGTCGCTGGAAGACGTCGCGGTGCTCGACCGCCGGGCGAACGCCGACGTGCTGCACGGAATCGAGCTGGAGGTCGGCGGCGGGCGGCTGCTGGCGCTGGTCGGGCCGTCGGGGGCGGGCAAGTCGACCATCGCGGCGCTGATCCCGCGGCTCTACGACGTCGACCGAGGCGCGGTCGAGCTGTCGGGCGTGGACGTGCGGGACCTGTCGTTCGCCGCGCTGCGGGGCGCGGTCGGGGTCGTGACTCAGGACGGGCACCTCTTCCACGACACGATCGCGGCGAACCTGCGCTACGCCGCTCCCGAGGCGAGCGACGCCGAACTGGCCGACGCGCTGCGGCGCGCCCGGCTCGGCGACCTGTTCGACGCGCTGCCGGACGGCCTGGAGACGGTGGTGGGCGAGCGCGGGTACCGGCTCTCGGGCGGCGAGCGGCAGCGGCTGACGATCGCCCGGCTGCTGCTCGCCCGGCCGCGGGTGGTGATCCTGGACGAGGCCACCGCGCACCTCGACTCCGAGTCCGAGGTCGCCGTGCAGGCGGCCCTGGCCGAGGCGCTGGAGGGCCGTACCGCGATCGTGATCGCGCACCGGCTCTCGACCGTGCGTGCGGCCGACGAGATCGCGGTGGTCGAGGCCGGGCGGGTGGTGGAGCGTGGCACGCACGACGACCTGTTCGACGCCGGCGGGCGCTACGCGGCGCTGTATCGGACGCAGTTCGCCGAGTCCCGGTTCGCCGAGTCGGGGGCCGTCGACGACGTGGCCTGCCTCCTGCAGTAACCGATCCGGCCACGACGCGTCCACCCCGCACTCCGTGCGGGGCGGCCGCCCCGCGCCGGATCCTGTGACCTTGTGCACCTCCGGGCGGTGGGCGCGGAATTCGCGCCTCGACCGGGTGTTGACGTGAGCAATGCTCACGACCGCCGCACCGGCCGAACGAGGTAGCTCCGTGCCCGACCTGACCCGCAGCCGGCGGATGCTGGTTCTCGCCATCTGTTGTTCGAGCCTGTTCATCGTCGGGCTCGACAACACGATCGTGAACCTGGCGCTGCCCTCGATCCGGCGGGACCTCGGTTCGTCGCTGTCCGGTCTGCAGTGGGTGATCGACGCCTACACGCTGGTTCTCGCGAGCCTGCTCATGCTGGGTGGTTCGACCGGCGACCGGATCGGCCGTCGCCGCACGTTCCAGACCGGGCTCACCCTGTTCGGCGTCGGCTCGCTGCTGTGCAGCCTCGCTCCGAGCACCGGCTGGTTGATCGCCTTCCGGGCACTGCAGGCGATCGGTGGGTCCATGCTCAACCCCGTCGCCATGTCGATCATCACCAACGTCTTCACGGAGCGCTCCGAGCGCGCGAAGGCGATCGGCGTCTGGGGCGGGGTGATCGGCCTGTCGATGGCGCTGGGCCCGCTGGTCGGCGGGGTGCTGGTGGACGCCGTGGGTTGGCGGTCGGTGTTCTGGCTCAACGTCCCGGTGGTCGTGGCCGTCGTCGTGTTGACCGCGCGGTTCGTCCCCGAGTCGCGGGCCCCGCGGCCGCGGCGGTTCGACCCGGCGGGCCAGCTCTTGATGATCGTGCTGCTCGCGGGTGTCACGTTCGGGATCATCGAAGGCCCCGGGCGCGGCTGGGACAGTCCGCTGATCGTCGGGTCGTTCGTGGCGTCCGCGGCGGCGCTGGTCGGGTTGCTGCTCGTCGAGTCGCGGCGCGCCGAGCCCCTGCTGGACCCGCGCTTCTTCGCGAGCGTGCCGTTCTCGGCCGCGACGCTCACCGCCGTCGCCGCATTCGCCGCCTTCGCCGGGTTCCTCTTCCTCAACGCGCTCTACCTCCAGGACGTTCGAGGCTTCTCCCCGCTGCATGCGGGGCTGCTCACCCTGCCGATGGCCGCGATGACGGCGCTGCTGCCCCCGATCTCGGGCCGGCTCGTGGCCCGCAGCGGCACCCGGCTTCCGCTGGTGATCGGCGGTCTGGGCATCGCCGCGAGCGGGTTCCTGCTGCTGACGCTGGACACCGACACGCCCCTCCTCCTGGTCGTCGCGGCGTACGTGGTGTTCGGCATCGGGTTCGGGATGATCAACGCGCCGATCACGAACACCGCGGTGTCGGGCATGCCGCTGGCCCAGGCGGGGGTCGCGGCCGGAGTGGCGTCGACGAGCCGGCAGGTGGGTTCCGCCCTCGGGGTGGCCGTGCTGGGCTCGCTGGTCACGGCACAGCTCGGCGCCTCGGTGACGACCGGGTTCGCCGACGCCGCCCGCCCGGCGTGGATCGTCGTCATCGGGTGCGGTCTGGCGGTGCTGGGCCTGGGACTGGCCGCCACGACGAGCTGGGCCCGGTCCACCGCGCAGCGGACGGCCGAGCGGTTCGAGGTCGCCTCCGCACCGGCCGCGGCGCCCGTGAGCTGAAGGAATGCACAGGTCGCGCCGTGCACAGTGGAGCGTGGGGGCCGGCAGGACGAGCGGGGGAGAGCAGTGAGTGGAGAGGCGGCGACACGGTCGGGACCGCCCCTACGCGAGCACGGTCGTCGACGACCTCGAACGGCACGGTCTCGTCCTTCGGGCCCGGCATCCGGACGACCGGCGGGTGCGGATCGTGACGCCGACGGGCGAGGGCCGCCGGGTCGCCCAGCGGGCCGAGCGGATGCTGGGCGACACCCGGCAGCTGCTGCAGACGCTGCCGCCGGACGACCTGGCCGCCGTCGAACGCGTGCTCGACCATCTGCAGGCCCCGGCCGGCCCGCTCTGCCTGGCGAGCTGCGCGGCGGCGGCGTTGCTCGACGGGCGCCCCTCCCCGGTGGACGAGGTGCTGGCGGCTCCCCGGGTCGCCGGTGTGCGCGGGGAGCCTGGTCCGGACGGCGGCCGGATCCGCCGCGGCTCGACCGACGTCCGGCCCTTCCGCCTGACCGGCCTGGCCGGGCACGAGGCGCTGCTCGACCTCCCGGCCCGCCGCCCCACGATCGAGGACGGTCGCGCGCTCCTCGCGCCGGACCGCGCCCTCCACCAGGTCGAGCACGGCGTCGAGCTCATCCACCGGCAGCCCCTGAGCCAGGTGCGACACCAGCCCCTCCAGGACGAGGTCGAGGTAGCGGGCGAGCACCGGGACGGGGACGTCGTCGCGCACCGCGCCGGCGGCGGCCTGCCGCTCGAGCCGGGCCCGGGTCGCGGCGGTCAGCGCGGCGGAGTGGGCACGCCAGCGCTCCTGGAACTCGGGATCCGTGCGCAGCCGGCGGGACACCTCCAGCCGCGTGCCCAGCCAGCCGCGCTCGTCGCCGTCCGGGTGCGCCAGCAGCTCGCGCATCACCTGGACGAGCCCCTGCGCGGCGACGACGTCGGCCATCCGCTCGGCGTCCTGCTCGGCGAGCGCGAGGAACAGCGCGTCCTTGTCCCGGTAGTGATGGAAGATCGCCCCGCGGGACAGGCCGGTGCTCTGCTCCAGTCGGCGCACCGTCGCGCCCTCGTAACCGAACCGCGTGAAGCACGCCCGGGCGCCGTCGAGGATCTGCTGCCGCCGGGCGGCGAGATGGTCGCGGCTGACCCGGGGCACCCGCCCACCCTAATGCGTGTCCTGTGGATCAACGCTGCAACGGAGTGGGGCCGGGACCCACAGGTGGAGTGATCCGTCGTCCTGCTCCGGCCGGGGGGCGGCCGTCGATGGACGCGAAACTGTCGGTGGCCGGGGGTAGCGTCCGAAGCATGACGGGGGATGAGACGACCCAAGACGAGACGACCCAGAACGAGACGACACAGGTGCTGCGCACCCAGGACGACGCCGAGCGCTATGTCGCCTCGGTCTGTTTCAAGCACGGCCCACCGCGGCTGGTGGGAGTGGAGCTCGAATGGCTGGTGCACCACACCGCCGAGCCCGCGGCCCCGCTGGATCCCGCGGTGCTGCGCGCGGCGCTCGGGCCGTACGCGCCGCCCTCGCTCGACCCGCGATCCCCGGCCCGTGCGTTGCCGGGCGGTGGCACGGTCACCCTCGAACCCGGTGGCCAGGTGGAACTCGCCAGCCCGCCGCTGGCCCCCTTCGGCACCCTCGTCCGCACCGTCGTCGCGGACGCCGAGGTGCTCCACGATCGCCTCGCCGCCCACGGCATCGCCGTCTCCCCGCACGCCGCGGATCCGGTGCGCCCCGCCCGCCGGGTGCTCGACCTTCCCCGGTACCGCGCGATGGAACACCGCTTCGACCGGGTCGGCCCGTGGGGTCGCAGCGGCATGTGCTCCACCGCCGCCGTGCAGGTGTGCGTCGATGCGGGGGAGGGAGCGGGGGTCGCCAGCCGCTGGGAGGCCGTGCACGCGCTGGGGCCGGTGCTGGTCGGGGCGTTCGCGAACTCGCCGGTGCTGCACGGGCGGCGCACCGGGTGGAAGTCGTCGCGGCTCGCCGCGTGGCTCGCGCTCGATCCCCAGCGCACCGCCCCGCCGCCGTCGGTGCGGGGCGATCCGGCGGCGGCGTGGGCCCGGCGGGTGCTCGACACCGAGTTGTTGTGCGTCCGGCGCGCCGACGGCCGGTGGGACGCGCCGCCCGGCGTCACGTTCGCGGCCTGGATCCGCGGGCAGGCGGAGCTGCCTCCGCCGACGACCGCGGACCTGGAGTACCACATCTCCACCCTCTTCCCGCCGGTGCGCCCGCGCGGCCACTTGGAGATCCGCTACCTCGACGCCCAACCGGGTCGCCGGTGGGCGCTCCCGGCGGCGGTGCTGGCGGCGCTGCTGGCAGACCCGGCCGTGACGGACCGCGCGCGGCAGGCGTGCGAGCCCACAGCCGGCCGCTGGGTGTCGGCCGCCCGCCACGGCCTCGCGGACCGGGTGCTGCAGCGCGCCGCGGTCACGGTGTTCGAGCTGGCCGTGGCCACGCTGCCCCGGCTGGACGCACCGTCATGGCTGGTCGCGGATCTGGCCGTGATGCTGGAACGCCGCGTGCGGCGCGGGCTGTGCCCCGCCGACCTGCACACCACCGGCCCCCAGCCGACCTGCCGGCGGCCACCGGCCGCCGGCGGCACACCCCCGGCCGGCCCGGCCGACGTCCCCGAGGAGGCACGCGCATGACCGTCACCGACCCCGGGCCCCTGCCCGGCGCCCCCCAGCCCACCGACCAGGACACCGACGCGTTGCGCACCCGTGTCGCGGACCTCCTCGAGCGGGCCCGGGCCCGCACCCGCGGCCTCACCGAGGCCGTCGACGAGGCCGACCTGGTCGCCCAGCATTCGCCCCTGATGTCCCCGCTGGTGTGGGACCTCGCGCACGTCGGCAGCCAGGAGGAGCTGTGGCTGGTGCGGGACGTCGGCGGCCGTGAGCCGCTGCGCCCGGAGATCGACGGGCTCTACGACGCGTTCCAGCACTCCCGGGCCAGCCGGGTCGAGCTGCCGTTGCTCAGCCCGGCGGAGGCGCGCGCCTACGTGGCGGAGGTGCGGGAGAAGGCGCTCGACACCCTCGGCACCAGCCCGCTGCGCGGCAGGCGGCTGGTGGACCAGGGCTTCGCCTTCGGAATGATCGTGCAGCACGAGCAGCAGCACGACGAGACGATGCTCGCCACGCACCAGCTGCGCACCGGCGCGCCCGTGCTGCACGCCCCACCCCCGCCGGAGCCCGCCGCAGCGCCCGCGGCCGCCGAGGTGCTCGTTCCCGCGGGGCCGTTCACGATGGGCACGGACACCGAGCCGTGGGCCCTGGACAACGAGCGTCCCGCGCACGTCGTGGACCTGCCCGCCTTCTGGATCGACACCGTCCCGGTGACGAACGGCGCGTACGCGGCGTTCGTCGACGCCGGCGGCTACGACGACCCGCGTTGGTGGAGCGAGCGCGGCTGGACGCACAAGATCGAGGCCGGGCTGGTCGCACCGCAGTTCTGGACGCGCGACGGCGCCACGTGGTGGCGGCGCCGGTTCGGCGTGCTCGAGCCGGTGCGGGCGGACGAGCCGGTGTGTCACGTGTGCTTCTTCGAGGCGGAGGCGTACGCGGCATGGGCGGGCAAGCGGCTGCCCACCGAGGCCGAGTGGGAGAAGGCGGCGCGCTTCGACCCGGCGACGGGCCGGTCCCGGCGCTTCCCCTGGGGCGACGACGATCGCGACGCCCGCACACGCGAACCTCGGGCAGCGTCACCTGCGCCCCGCGCCGGTGGGCGCCTACCCCGCGGGGGCGTCACCGCTGGGCGTGCACCAGCTGGTCGGCGACGTGTGGGAGTGGACCAGCTCGGGCTGGCATCCCTACCCGGGGTTCACCGTCTTCCCGTATCCGGAGTACTCGCAGGTGTTCTTCGGTGGCGACTACCGGGTGCTGCGCGGCGGCTCGTTCGGCACGGACGCCGCGGCGATCCGCGGCACGTTCCGCAACTGGGACCATCCCGTCCGCCGGCAGATCTTCTCCGGGTTCCGCTGCGCGCGGGACGCGAATCCGGCGGTGGACCCGGTGGTCGAGCCGGAGGGCGGCTGACGTGTGCCGGCACCTGGCCTACGTCGGTCCACCCACGAGGCTCGCCCCGCTGCTGCTCGACGCGCCGCACGGCCTGCTGCACCAGTCGTACGCGCCGTCGGACATGCGCGGCGGCGGCACGGTGAACGCGGACGGGTTCGGGGCGGGCTGGTACCCGCCTGTCGCTGCGGCGGGCGCAGCAGCGCCGGCCGCGGCACCGCACGGCGACCCGGGTGACGATCCGGCCGCCCTGGTCGGCGCCGGACCGGCGCGCTACCGCAGCGACCGCCCGCTCTGGGCGGACACCGGGTTCGCCGCGCTCGCCGCGGTCACCTCCGCCACCGGGGTGCTCGCCGCGGTGCGCTCGGCGACACCGGGCATGCCGGTCACCTCCACCGCGGCGGCGCCGTTCGCCGAGGGCCGCTGGCTGTTCAGCCACAACGGCGTGGTGCGGGGCTGGCCCGCGGCGGTGGCGGGGCCGGCTGCGGAGCTGCCGGTCACGGACCTGCTGACACTGGACGCCCCCACCGACTCCGCGCTGCTGTGGGCGCTGGTCCGCCACCGTCTTCGGGCGGGCGACGACCCGGCGGCCGTTCTGGTCGACGTCGTGCGCTCCGTCGACGGCGCGGCCCCCGGTTCACGGCTGAACCTGCTGCTCACCGACGGCACCGCGATCTGGGCCACCACCTGGACGCACGCGCTCTCGGTCCGCAGGGGAGCGGGGGCGGTCACGGTGGCGTCCGAGCCGTCGGACGCGAGCACCGGCTGGGTGGCCGTGCCGGACCGGAGCCTGGTGGTCGCCACGCCGCAGCGCTGCGACGTCCGGCCGCTGGATGCCGACGCGCCCGCCGCTGGTGCGCCGGCCGCCTGAGGGGCAGGCCTGCCGGCTACCGATCGTCCGCGCGGACCCACCCGGGGCCGCCACGACCGTCACACCACTTGTAGATGTCCGCCTTGCTCCGCTGCGGCGCCGCTCTACAAGACACGCTTGAGGGAGTCGCATGGCCACCCGAACCGCCCGCGTCGACGTCCACCTCACCCCGGACGACGCCCGCGCCGCCCTCTGCACGGACGTGCTGCTCGGACTGACATCGCGCCCGAAACAGCTGCCGCCGAAGTACTTCTACGACGCGCGCGGCAGCGCGCTGTTCGAGGAGATCACCGCGCTGCCCGAGTACTTCCCGACGCGCACCGAGGCCGCGCTGCTCACCGCGCACGTCGACGAGATCGCCGCGCTGACGGGGGCGACCACGCTGGTCGAGCTCGGGTCGGGGTCGTCGGCGAAGACGCGGCTGCTGCTCGACGCCCTCACCGGCGCCGGGACGCTGGGCCGCTACGTCCCGCTCGACGTCAGCGTGGCCGCGTTGCGTGAGGCGCTCGACGCGCTGGCCGTGCGCTACCCGGCGACTGGTGCTGCACGGCGTCGTGGGCGACTTCACCGCCCACCTGGACCGGCTGCCCCGCGAGGGCGATGCCGGGCCCGGCGCGACCGCGGATCGGCGGCTCGTCGCCTTCCTGGGCGGCACGATCGGCAACCTCGAACCGGCGCAGCGGGCCACGTTCCTCGCCCGCGTGCGGGCCGCGCTGCGGCAGGGTGAGCACCTGCTGCTCGGTGCGGCGCTGGTCACGGACCCGGCCGTGCTGGTGGCCGCCTACGACGACGCCGCGGGGGTGACGGCCGAGTTCAACCGCAACGTGCTCCACGTGCTCAACCGCGAGCTGCATGCGGACCTGCAGGTCGACGCGTTCGCCCACGTCGCGCTCTGGGACGCGGAGCGGGAGTGGATCGAGATGCGGCTGCGCGCGGAGCGCCCGATGGCGGTGACGGTGCGCGACCTCGGGCTCGTCGTCGAGTTCGCCGCGCGGGAGGAGATGCGCACGGAGATCTCGGCCAAGTTCCGCCTCGACGGGCTGGCCGCCGAGCTTGCCGCTGCCCACCTGCTGCCCGAGCGGACCTGGGTCGACCCGCAGGAGCGGTTCGCCCTCACCCTGGCCGTCGCTGCGTGACCCACGGGCGCACGGGAGTCGGGCGGCGTGCAGGGACCGCTGCGCGAGCCGCGGGTCCGTCGGCGAGGATGGGGTCGTGCAGTTCGGCGCCGTCGACGACCCGCCGTCCGGCGTCGCGTCGTTCCATCTGCTTCGCGAGCCACTGTGGCGGGCGCCGGTCGCGCTCGCCCGCCTCGGCACGGACCGGCTGCGGCTGCGCGGGACGCCCGGCCTGCGCTTCGCGCGGCTGCTCGGCACCGGTCGCGGGGCTACCGCCGTGGGCGCCGATCTGAGCCGGACCGCGCTGTTCGCGGTCTGGCAGGACGCGGCCGCGCTCGCCGCCTTCGAGAACGGCTGGTTCGCGGCGCGGGCGGCCCGGATGCGGGCGGGAGGGGGCGAGGTATACGGCGTGAGCCTCGCGCTGCTGTCCGGCCACGGCCGGTGGGGCGGCCGCGACGTGCTCGCCGACCTGCGTCGGCCGCGGCTATCCCTCGACCCGGAAGTGGCTGCTGGCGTCGCCGGGGTCGAGGTCGGGCCGGTCGCCGTCCTCACCCGCGCCACGGTCCGCCCGTCGCGCTGGCACCGGTTCCGCGGCTCCCGGCCGCCCGTGTCGGCGAGCTGGCCGGTGCCCGCGGGCTGCAGGCCGCCGTCGGCATCGGCGAGGCGCCCGTGGGGCTGCAGGCCACGTTCAGCATCTGGTCCGACGCCGCCGCCGTCACCGCTTTCGCCCGCAGCCCCGAGCACCGGGCGGTGGTGCGCCGCACCCGGGAGGAGGGCTGGTACGGCGAGGAGCTGTTCGCCCGGTTCACCCCGCTGGGCTCGACGGGCACCTGGGACGGCCGTGACCCGCTGTCCGGCTTCTGAGCGCCTGCCCGGACGCGGGCCGCTGGTGCTCGCCGCGCTCCACCATCCTTATGTCAACGAATCAATGACGCTACCGAAATGACGACGGTTGATTGACCACGACGACCCACCCCGAGGAGGTGGGTCCGCCTCCTCGGGGAACAGCGGGAACGACGACGGCGGGCAC